>NZ_CP118607.1:0-673750 GCF_028898945.1 Pseudomonas sp. PSKL.D1 | reverse complement strand
ACGCACTGGCCGCGTCGCTGAAGGTGGCTCGGATCGCTTGATCGAACGCACTGGCCGCGTCGCTGAAGGTGGCTCGGATCGTCTGGTTGAAATCAGCCGCGTGAGCTGATCGCCATGGCCGAAAAGAACAACCGATGTCACAGCGCCTGCTCCCCTCCAAGCCCGGTCCATTGACCGGGCTTCGTTTTTTTATCTAGAGTGCCCAGCTTTACCGCCTCAGAATTCTTCCCCATGCTGCCGCGCGCCGAACAGAAGCTACAAACCCGCCAGGCCTTGCTTGACGCTGCCTGCCTGCTCATGGAGAGCGGTCGCGGCTTTGGCAGCATCAGCCTGCGTGAAGTGGCCAAGGCCGCCGGTATCGTGCCCACCGGTTTCTATCGCCACTTTCCCGACATGGACGCCTTGGGCCTTGCCTTGGTGGCGGAGATCGATGCCACATTCCGCCAGACCATCCGCTTGGTGCGGCATAACGAATTCGAACTGGGTGGCATCACCGACGCATCGGTGCGCATCTTCCTTGATGTGGTGGCCGCCAACCGCACACAGTTCCTGTTTCTCGCCCGCGAGCAGTACGGTGGCTCGCAAGCGGTGCGCCAAGCCATTGCACGCCTGCGTCAGGACATCAGCGACGACCTGGCTACCGACCTTGCGCGCATGAAGCGCTGGCAGCACCTGGACAATGCTGCATTGGCGGTGATGGCGGATCTGGTGGTGAAAACCGTGTTCGCCACGCTGCCTGAGCTGATTGATAACCCGGAGACGGGTTATCCTCAGGCATTGACCGCGCAGGAAAAGATTACCCAGCAACTGCGCTTTATCTTCGTAGGTGCGCGGCATTGGCAAGGATTGGGCAATCCCGGCTGATCGGGCCCGCACAGCAACCCTCAACCCCAGTTCTGCTACCATGGCGCACTGCCCGACCCTGACGAGCGCTTTCATGCCCAACGCCCGCCCCACCCCGCCCGCACTGGCCCGTTTCAACCAGCACTTTGCCGAACGTATCGTGCCGCTGTGGCAGGGCCCGGGCTGGAATGCTGACATGGCCTTGCCCTATGAGGCCCTGGACGCCCAGCACAACCCGCTGCCCGTGCAGCGCTACCGGGCCATGGCGTGCGCCCGCCAGTTGTACCTGTTCAGCAGCCGCATCGAACAACCCGGCGCCGCAGAACGTGCCGCGGCGTTGTTCCGTTCGCTGCAGCGGCATTTCCATGATGCCGAGCACGGCGGCTGGTTCTACAGCATCGACGCTGAAGGCAAACCGTTGGACCGGCGCAAAGACTTGTACACCCACGCGTTCATCGTGTTTGCCTGCGCGCATTACTGGGGCAAAGTGCGTGAGGGCCTCGTGGAGTCGGCGCTGAACGCGGCGCTGGAAATCGTTGCTGAGCAGTTTGCCCGGGATGACGGCCTGTACGAAGCCAGCTTGGGCGAAGACTGGTCGGATCTTGGCAGCGGCCCGCTGCAGAACCCGCAGATGCACTTGGCCGAAGCTTTCCTGCAAGTGCTGGCGGTGCGTGAAGATGACGGCGCGAAGCAGGCGCTGTTGACACTCTGCGACGCACTTCAGGCAGATTTTATCGACCCTGAACACGGGCTGATGCTGGAAAAACCACGCGGTACTGTGGATAACTGGTTTGAACCGGGGCATCAGTTCGAGTGGTTCTACTTGCTGGACACCTCGCCGCTGCTACGCGGCACGCCATTGCATGAATCCGTCGACCGTGCGTTCGGGTATGCCGAACAGTGTGGCGTGAGGGATGGGGCTGTATTGGCAGCGCTGGAAGCGGATGGCACAGTGCTGGATGCCACGCAGCGGATCTGGGCGCAGGCGGAGTATCTGCGGGCGCTGGGGTTACGTTCGGGGTCCGATGCAAAACTGGCCGCGCAACTGAGCGCCTTGGAACAGCGTTTTTTGCATGACGGTGGCTGGTATGAATGCCGGGATGGCGAGGGGACGGTAAGCCGACATGACATGCCTTCGACAACGCCCTATCACCTGGCGACCTGCCTGGAAGGTTTGCAGCGCCTGGCCTGATGCCTTCGCGGCGGTCCGACGTCGCGGATAAATCCGCTCCTACAGGTTGGGGTGCAGCACCTGTAGGAGCGGATTTACCGAGGCGTCGGACCGCCGCGATCGGCTTCCAAGCTTATCTTCAGCCCTTGACCGACCGATCAATCGAGAACCCAGCCCAGTCCTGACTCACCGGCATCAGTTCCAGGCTGTTGATGTTGATGTGCGCCGGCTGGTTCAAGATCCAGAAAATGGTCTCGGCAATATCCTGCGGCTGGATCGGCTCTGCACCTGCGTAAGTCGCATCGTACTTGGCCTGGTCACCACCGAAACGCACCAGTGAGAACTCGCTCTCGCACAGGCCCGGCTCGATATTGCTGACGCGCACGCCAGTTCCACGCAGGTCACAGCGCAGGCTCAGGGAAAACTGGCCTACGAAGGCCTTGGTGCCGCCATACACGTTGCTGCCCGGGTACGGGTAGTTGCCCGCCACTGACCCAACGTTGAGGATCGAAGCCCCACGGCCATGGGCAATCAGGCGTGGCAGCAGCAGCCGAGTGGTGTAAATGAGGCCCTTGATGTTGGTATCGACCATGGTTTCCCAGTCGTCGAGGCTGCAGTTCTGCGCCGCGTCCACGCCCAGCGCCAGGCCAGCGTTGTTGACCAGGCCGCGCAGCTTGTCGAAGCCGGCCGGCAGGTTGGCAATCGCTTGCTCCATTGCTTGGCGATCCCGCACATCCAGCACCAGACCATGCACCTCGGTCTTTTCCGACAGCTCGGCGCACAACGCATCCAGCCGCTCCTTGCGCCGCCCCGTGAGCACCAGCTTCCAGCCAGCTTCGGCGAAGCGGCGAGCAGTAGCTTCGCCAAACCCGGATGTGGCACCCGTGATGAATACGGTGGACGTCATGCTCTGTTCCTCGCTGTGGATAATCATCGGCAGGGTTTGCAGCATGCCTTCCACAGGCGTTCGGGGCAAGCCATTCAAGCAACTGGTCATTTTTTGTTCATAAGCCTGAAAGGCCCGCGCTAGAAGGCCTGAACATAGCTATGCGCACCTTATCCACAAGGCTTTCCCCACAGATTGGGGGCAACTTGTCTGTGCGGCGGAACCCTTTCAGCTCTCCATGGTCGCGGGGCGCCTTTTCCGTGATGGCCCTAGGCTTGCAAGCATGCCGCCTGCAGCGGACTGTCCAAGGCTTTCCCACAGACTTATCCACAGCCTTTAAGGCGTAATTCAGGGGTGAGGCTATTCACTTGAAACCTCACGGGAATCGGGCACAAACGCTATTCGATCAAATAATGATCAACACCTTGAAGGCCCCGCAGTTAAAGGCTTTGGTGAAGATGCAACCATGTTTTCCACAGGCGGTTCCACATTAATCGTGGAAAACATACGGGCTGTGGAAACAATGGTTTGCGAGAGGATTGTGCAGAAACTTAAGAAAGCTATGCGACAACTTGTCCACATATGCAAAGGGCCGCAAAGCGGCCCTCCATAAAACTCAGTGCCCGCCCAGATAGGCGTTACGCACCTCTTCGTTGACCAGCAACTCCTGCCCCGTCCCCGTCATGCGGATCTGCCCGTTGACCATCACATAAGCCCGATCCGACAGCTTCAGCGCGTGGTTGGCGTTCTGCTCAACCAGGAAAATGGTCATCCCCGTCTTGGCCAGCTCGCGCAGGGTCGAGAAGATCTGCTTCACCACGATCGGCGCCAGCCCCAGCGAAGGCTCGTCCAGCAGCAACAGCTTCGGCCGGCTCATCAGCGCCCGGGCAATAGCCAGCATCTGCTGCTCGCCACCCGACATGGTCATGGCCCGCTGGTTACGCCGCTCCTTCAACCTCGGGAACAGTTCGAACATGCGCTGCATGTCTTCGTCAGCGTGTTTGTCGCCAATCGGGATGGTACCCATCATCAGGTTTTCCTCAACGGTCATGTCGGGAAAAACCCGCCTGCCCTCCGGCGACTGGGCGATGCCGTTGGAAGCAATGTAATGGGAGGATTTGCGGGTGATGTCGGTGCCGCGATACACGATATGCCCGGCCGCCGCACGCGGCTGGCCAAAAATCGACATCAGCAGGGTCGACTTGCCGGCACCGTTGGCGCCAATCAGGCTCACCGTCTCGCCTTCGTTGATGTGCATCGAGACCTTCTTCAAGGCCTGGATCGGCCCGTAGAACACGTCCAGGTCCTTCAACTCGAGAATGGGCGCACTCATACCAGCTCCTCTTCATCGGCACCCAGGTAGGCGGCGATCACCGTCGGGTTGTTGCGAATATCCTGTGGCGCACCTTCTGCGATCACATTGCCGTGGTCGAGCACGACGATGTGGTCGGAAATGCTCATGACCATGCCCATGTCGTGTTCGATCAGCACCACGGTAATGTCGTGCTCGTCACGCAGCACGCGGATCATGCGGCTCAGTGCTTCGGTTTCCTGCGGGTTGAGGCCGGCGGCCGGCTCGTCCAGGCAGATGATCTTCGGCCGCGTACACATGGCCCGGGCAATTTCCAGGCGGCGCTGCTGGCCGTAGGACAGTTCGCCAGCCAGGCGGTTGGCGCAATCGACCAGGTCAACCACCTCCAACCAGTAGAAGGCATGATCCAGCGCATCGCTTTCAGCTTTGCGGTAAGCCTTGGTGTTGAGCACACCCGACAGCAGGTTACGGTTCACCCACATGTGCTGGGCCACCAACAGGTTTTCAACCACCGACATTTCCTTGAACAGGCGAATGTTCTGGAACGTGCGGGCCAAACCTGCGCGGTTGACCAGGTGGGTACCGCCGAACATCTTGTAGTACATGCGGTTGACGAAGCGGGCGGGCGAAATGAAGTCTGCTGGCTGGAAGCGCTCGCCCAGCAACTGGATGACATTGGTGTGGCTGCCACGCACGTTCAGTTCGATACGCCCGCCGCTGGCCTTGTAGAAGCCGGTGAGGCAGTTGAACACCGTGGTCTTGCCTGCGCCGTTAGGGCCGATCAAGGCGAAGATCTGGTTACGTTTGACCTTCAGGCTGACATCGCTGAGCGCCTTGATACCGCCAAACTGCATCATCAGGTTGTCGACCGAGAGAATGACTTCGTCGCTCATGGCGCCACTCCTTTGCGTGGGGTCACACCGGTACGGCTGATGCGGATCAGCCCCCGCGGTCGCCAGATCATCATCAGCACCATCAGCACACCAAACAGCAGCACCCGGTATTCCGAGAAGCTGCGCAGCAGCTCCGGTGCCACGGTCAGCACGAAGGCGGCAATCACCACGCCCACGGTGGACCCCATGCCGCCCAGCACCACGATGGCCAGGATCAGCGCCGACTCGAAGAAGGTAAATGACGAAGGGTTGACGAAGCCTTGGTAGGTTGCGAAAAACACCCCGGCCAAACCTGCGGTGGAGGCGCCGAGGGTGAAGGCCGAGAGCTTGACCAGCACGTGGTTCAGGCCCATCGATCGGCAGGCGATTTCGTCTTCGCGCAGCGCTTCCCAGGCACGCCCTACCGGCATGCGGGTCAACCGGTGCTTAACGTACAGCACCGCCAGCACGACCAGGAACAGTACGGCATAGATGAACACGAACTTGAGGTTGGCGTTGTATTCGAACCCGAAGAACTCGTGGATCGGCACGCCGCCGTCCTTGGCACGGCGGCCGAACTCCAGGCCGAAGAAGGTTGGCGACGGCGCCGGCATGCCGTTAGGGCCGCCGGTGAACGACAGCCAGTTGTTCAGCACCAGGCGGATGATTTCACCAAAGCCCAAGGTCACGATGGCAAGGTAGTCGCCGTGCATGCGCAAAACCGGGAACCCGAGTATGCACCCCGCCAACGCGGCAGCAATGGCCGCCAGCGGCAGCACGGTCCAGAAACCCAGCCCGAGGTATTGGTAACCCAACGCCAGGCCGTAGGCACCAATGGCATAGAACGCCACGTAACCCAGGTCGAGCAGGCCTGCCAGGCCTACCACGATGTTCAGGCCCAGGCCCAACAGTACGTAGATCAGCCCGAGAATGACCACGGTGAGCAGGTATTTATTGGCAAAGATCGGGAACACGATGGCGATCACGATCAGCGCAGGGATGATGTAACGCAGGCGCGACTTGTAGTCCGGCGCGTTCACATGCACGCCCGAGCCACCGCTATCGAAGCCTTGCAGCATACGCTGCCCGGCAGCGGTTTGCAGGAACAGGCTGAGCACGAAGCGCCCGAGCATCACCCCGCCGACCAGCCAGGCCACACGGCGGGGTTCGGCGTTGAAGCTGTAGCCGTCGAGCACCACGCCGACGACCGGGCCAAACACGATGAGTGCCAGCAGGCCGGCGACAATGGTCTCCAGCAGGCTGCGTTTAAGGTCGAAACCTTTGGTTTCGCTAACGACGGCAGTATTGGCAGCGGACATGTTCACACCTTAGCCACGAGCGGGCGACCCAGAAGGCCTTGTGGGCGGAAAATAAGGATCAACACCAGCAGCGAGAAGCTGAACACGTCCTTGTAATCGGAGTTGATCAGGCCAGAGAACAGCGACTCGGAAATACCCAGGATAATCCCCCCGAGCATCGCGCCAGGTAGCGAGCCGATGCCGCCCAGCACCGCGGCGGTGAATGCCTTGATGCCAATGATGAAGCCGGCGTAGAAGTCGAAGGTGCCGTAGTTCATGGTGATCAGCACGCCCGCAAGGGCAGCCATCACCGCGCCGATGACAAACACGTAGGAGATCACCCGGTCGGTATTGATGCCGAGGATGGATGCCATCTTGCGGTCTTGCTGGGTCGCACGGCACATGCGGCCGAGCTTGGTGTACTTGATCACATAGGTGAGCAGGCCCATGCCAACGAATGCGGCTACAAGGATGAAAATTTTGGTGTAAGTCAGTTGCACAAAGCCTGTGCCCACTTCGACGCGCAAAGCACCTTCAAGCAGGGTTGGTACGCCTTGCTGGCGGGCACCCTGGCTGATTTGCGCGTAGTTCTGCAGGATCAGCGAAATACCGATGGCGCTGATCAGCGGTGCCAAGCGGGTGGAGTTACGCAGGGGTTTGTACGCGATGCGTTCGATGGTGAAGCCGTAAACGCCCGTGACCACGATGGTGAACAACAGCGTGCCCAACATCAGCAACGGGAACGACTCGATACCGAAATAGGCCAGCAATGCCAGGCTGATTGCCGCGAGGTACGCGGAAATCATATACACCTCGCCGTGCGCGAAGTTGATCATGCCGATGATGCCATAGACCATTGTGTAGCCGATGGCGATCAGGCCATAGACCGACCCAAGGGTCAGGCCATTGACCAGTTGCTGCAGGAAAATACCATCCATAACGCAATCTCACCTGATGGAGATTGCACGAGCGCCGACCACGGCGGGCCTTGGATACAGCGGCCCTCGCAGCGCAGAACTGTGCAGATCTACGAATAAAGACAGGTACCGCGGGGCACTGGCCCGGGCATGGCGCCCGGGCCGTTGGCCGTTGTTATTGTTGTTTATCCAGCTGGTGGTACTTGCCGTTGGCGTCCCACTGGTAGACCACGTAGTCGGATACGGTCAGGTCGCCCTTGCTGTCCCACTTCTTCTCGCCCATGACGGTTTTGACCGGGTTGGCCTTGAGCCACTTGGCGGCGTCTTCGCCTTTGTTGGACTTGGCGCCGTTGAACGCGGCGGCCAATGCCTGGACGGAGGCATAGGCATACAGGGTGTAACCTTCAGGCTCAGTACCGGCTTTACGGAACTCTTCCACCACCACCTTGCTGTCTGGCAGCAGGCGCGGGTCGGCGCCAAAGGTCATGTACACGCCGTCGGTGTATTGAGCACCGCCTGCGGTAGTTACCAGTTCGTCGGTCACGATGCCGTCGTCAGACATGAATGCCACGTCCTTCAGGCCCTGCTCGCGCAGTTGGCGCACAAGTGGGCCGGCCTCCGGATGCAGGCCGCCGAAGTAGACCACATCGGCGCCAGCAGCCCGAATTTTGGTAACCACGGCACTGAAGTCCTTCTCGCCACGGGTCAGGCCTTCATAGAGCACCGGCTTCACGCCGCGCTTCTCGAGCTGTGCCTTGGTGGCATCGGCCAGGCCCTGGCCGTATGTGTCCTTGTCGTGCAACACGACCACTTTCTTGCCCTTGAGCACGTCGACGATGTAGTTGCCGGCAACGATGCCCTGTTGGTCATCACGGCCGCACATGCGGAACATGGCGCTCAACCCACGCTCGGTAACTTGCGGGTTAGTGGAGCCAGGAGTAATGGCAATGACACCGGCCTCGTCATACACCTCGGAAGCAGGGATGGTGTTGGAAGAACAGAAGTGGCCAACGACACCTACTACCTTGTCCTGGTCGACCAGACGGTTGGCCACAGCCACGGCCTGCTTGGGTTCGCAGGCGTCATCGCCTTTGACCAGAACGATTTTTTCACCGTTGACGCCGCCAGCGGCATTGATCTTGTCGGCCGCTGCCTGCGCACCTTTCATGTACTGCTCGCCAAACGCTGCGTTAGCCCCGGTCATGGGGCCCGCTACACCGATCTTGACGTCGGCCTGAACATACGAAGAAACACCCAGTGCCGTAGCTACGGCAAGAGCCAGGAAACCTTTCTTGTAAAACGTCTGCGACATGAGGTGGTGCTCCTAGAGTTTTTTTGGTTGGCACTACAACTTCTCAGCCCTGTGCTCCGAGCAAGGGCCGTGCCATCGGTTTTGTCTTTTGGAGTAACACATTGTGAGGAAAGCGCTGACACGACCAACGGCCGTTTCTTTACTGCACGTGCAACCGTCTGCCACGCGGCAGGCGCCACCACACGTACAGACAAGGAGCAACCCAGCGGTGCCATCATTGCAACCCCGGCAAGTGTTTACGTGCAACCTCCCTGTAACAGCAGACGTCACCGAAGTGCACACCGCTGGTGCGCGACTGCTACAGGGGGCACCGTTTCAAGGCTAGCTCGTGCACGGAAAAACACCTGTTTTGACCCTGTCGCGGATGAATTGCCCCTAAGCGGCACCTGTAGGAGCGGATTTATCCGCGATAGGGCCAGCACACCCCCAACAACCGCCAAAGACTGGCACAATGTCCACCAAACGCCGCTTCCGGAGCCCCTAGATGAGCGAGAGCGCATTCGCCGAGCGCATCGTGCACAACCTGCTCGACACAGACTTCTACAAACTCACCATGATGCAGGCCGTGCTGCACAACTACCCGGACGCCGACGTGGAATGGGAGTTCCGCTGCCGTAATGGCGAGGACCTGCGCCCCTACCTCGACGAGATCCGCCATCAGCTCGACCTGCTCAGCGAACTCACGCTGGACGCCGGCCAACTGGCCTTCCTCGAACGCATCAGCTTCCTCAAACCTGACTTCCTGCGCTTTCTCGGCCTGTTCCGCTTCAACTTGCGCTATGTACGCATCGGTATCGAGAACGATCAGCTGATCCTGCGCCTGAAAGGCCCTTGGCTGCATGTGATGCTGTTTGAAGTGCCACTGCTTGCGATCATCAGCGAAGTACGCAACCGCCACCTTCACCCGCGCATGCGCCTGGCAGAGGCGCGCGACCAGCTGTATCGCAAGTTCGACTGGCTGCGTGCCCACGCCAACGAAGACGAGCTGGCCGAGCTGCAGGTAGCGGACTTCGGCACCCGACGACGCTTCTCCAGCCGCGTGCAGGAAGAGGTGGTGCGGGTGCTACGCGATGACTTCCCCGCGCGCTTCGTAGGTACCAGCAACGTCAACCTGGCATGGAAACTGGATATCAAGCCCTTGGGCACCATGGCTCACGAGTGGCTCATGGCGCACCAGCAACTCGGCCCCCGGCTGATCGACAGCCAGATCGCCGCACTGGACTGCTGGGTGCGCGAGTACCGTGGCCTGCTCGGCATCGCCCTGACCGATTGCATCACAATGGATGCGTTTCTCAGCGATTTCGACCTGTACTTCGCCAAGCTGTTCGACGGCCTGCGTCACGACTCAGGTGAACCCGTGGCCTGGGCCGAGAAGGCCATCGCCCACTACCAGAAGCTGGGTATCGACCCGATGACCAAAACCCTGGTGTTCTCCGATGGCTTGAACCTCACCCGGTCACTGGAGATCTTCCGTGCCCTGCGCGGGCGCATCAATGTGAGCTTTGGCATTGGCACCAACCTCACCTGCGACATCCCTGGTGTGGCGCCGATGAACATCGTGCTTAAAATGACCGACTGCAACGGCTCGCCAGTGGCGAAAATCTCGGACGAAGCCGCCAAGACCCAATGCCGTGACGAAAATTTCGTCCGCTACCTGCGTCACGTATTCAAAGTTCCCAGCAAGGAGTAACCCATGCAAGCCGTTCAGCAAGAGATTGCCCAGGCGCTCAAGGTGCAGCCGCCGTTCGCCGACGCCGCCGCGCTGGAAGCCGAAGTCGCCCGGCGCGTGGCGTTCATCAAGCATTGCCTGGCCAACGCCCGGCTCAAGACGCTGGTGCTGGGCATCAGCGGCGGCGTCGATTCCATGACCGCCGCCCTGCTTGCCCAGCGTGCCATCAACGAACTGCGCACTGACACCGGCGACCAGGCATACCGCTTCATTGCAGTACGCCTGCCGTATCAGGTACAGCATGACGAGCACGATGCCCAGGCGTGCCTGGAAGTGATCAGGGCCGATGAAGTGCACACGATCGACATTGCCCCGGCGGTACGTGCGCTGGCGCTCGAAGTGAAGGCACTGGAAGGCGGTTCGCCGACGCTGGTCGACTTCGTGGTAGGCAACACCAAGGCGCGTATGCGCATGGTGGCCCAGTACACCATCGCCGGCGCCCGCGCAGGGTTGGTGATCGGGACTGACCATGCCGCGGAAGCGGTGATGGGCTTCTTTACCAAGTTCGGTGATGGTGCGTGCGACCTGGCACCGCTGAGCGGGCTGGTGAAGAATCAAGTTCGGGCGATAGCGCGTAGCTTTGGTGCACCGCAAGCGCTGGTGGAAAAGGTGCCGACTGCGGATCTGGAAGACCTCGCGCCTGGCAAGCCGGACGAGGCGTCACATGGCGTGACTTACGCGCAGATCGATGCGTTCCTGCATGGGTTGCCGGTTGAGCAGGAGGCGTTCGACATTATCGTGGCGACTTACCGCAAGACGCAGCACAAGCGTGAACTGCCGTTTGCGCCGTGATCAGGTTATAGAAAGACCTGTGGGCGCGGCGGTTCGCCGCTCCCACAGGGTTCAGCGTCAGCCTTCGTTTACTTGACGACGACCTTGCCCTTCATCATCGAGATGTGCCCCGGGAAGGTGCAGAAGAAGCTGTAATCGCCACCGGCTTCCAGCTTGGAAGTGTCGAACTTCACTTCGGTTTCTTTCTCAGGCGCGCCGATCATCGCGGTGTGGGCGATGATGTTGGCGTTGTCTTCCTTCAAATAGCCTTTGTCGATGCCTTGGGTCATGCCTTCGGTGGCAATGCCCTGCATGTCGGCAGTCTTGCTGATCACCAGGTTATGGCCCATGACGTTTTTCGGCAGGTTGCCGGAGTGGGTCAGCTTGACAGTGAACTCTTTGCAGCTCTTGTCGACGGTAAATTCCTTCGTGGTGTAGGACATCTGGTCCGTCGATTCGACAGTCACCGAGCACTCGGCAGCGAAGACAGAGGCGCTGGCGAGGGTCAGCAGGGATACCGCTACAGCTTTCGCAAACATCATGAATCTCCTTGGCAGGGTTTATCAATTGCGAGACTGCCTGAAACCCTTGCCCCCCTCGCTGATATGCGTCAAAGGGGTGTCAAGTGGCCAGCCAGTAGAATTGTTCAATCGATTGTATACAAACAATCCAAGGGCACATCATGCCCTTTTAATAGACGATGGGACAACCTCTCATTTAGGAGCAACTGCAATGTCCCTTTCAAGTTTCATGAACAGCCTGCTCGCTGCCTATGCTCACGGCGCTACCGGCGCCGCGTGCGAGTTCTCCCGCCCGGAGTGAACACCCCTTGGAACCGGCAGGCATCGGCCTTACCCTGTGCACGCATGTGACTGGAGATGAGCAATGCCTGTACGTTCCGTTTGTGTGTTCTGCGGCGCCAGTGTCGGCGCCAACCCTGCTTACCGCGAAGCGGCCGTTGCACTGGGCCAAGCCATCGCTCGCCGTGGGCTGACATTGGTTTACGGTGGTGGCGCGGTCGGCCTGATGGGCACGGTGGCCGACGCCGCCATGGCAGCCGGCGGCGAGGTGATCGGGATCATCCCTGAAAGCCTCATGAACGCTGAGATCGGCCATAAAAACCTCACTCGCCTGGAGGTGGTCGACGGCATGCATGCGCGCAAGGCCCGCATGGCTGAGCTGAGCGATGCCTTCATTGCCTTGCCTGGCGGGCTGGGCACGCTGGAGGAGCTGTTCGAGGTGTGGACCTGGGGGCAACTGGGGTATCACGCCAAGCCGCTGGGGCTGCTCGACGTCAACGGCTTCTATGAGAAGCTCGGCGGGTTCCTGGACCATATCGTCGAGGAAGGCTTTGTGCGGCCGCAACATCGGGCGATGTTGCTGCTGGGCGAGCAGGCGGATGAGCTGCTGGACGGGATGGAACGGTTTGAATCACCGGTTGTGCCGAAGTGGGTCGACAAGAAGCCTGACTGACGCTGCTATGGGGCTGCTTTGCAGCCCATCGCGGATGAATCCGCTCCTACAAAGGTGAACACGCTCGGGTAGGAGCGGCTTTAGCCGCGATGGGCTGCAAAGCAGCCCCAAATGGACCAATTAGCGCGGAATGACAGGCTGGCGTGGCTTCTTGCCCTTGCCACCACCCTTGGCCGCTTCCTTACGCTCCTTGGCCGCCTGCTGGTTGCGCGCAAACGCCTCAGCCTTGGCCTTCTCACGCTTGTCCCACGGCTTGCTGCCATCGCTGGCGCGCGGTGGCAGGCCAGTGTGCTGGGTAAGAATTTTTTGGTCCTTGCCCACCTTGTGGCTGCCAGCCGGGGTCGAGTTCTTGCGGCGAGCGCTCTGGTAGCTGTCGGTCTGCGGCTGGTGCAGCGGAATCAGCTGGTGTTTGCCCGGGCCAATCAGGTCGGCGCGGCCCATGCGTTCCAAGGCCTCACGCAGCATCGGCCAGCCTTTCGGGTCGTGGTAGCGCAGGAACGCCTTGTGCAGGCGGCGCTGTTCCTCGCTCTTGACGATTTCCACGCCTTCGCTCTTGTACGTAACCTTGCGCAGCGGGTTCTTGCCCGAGTGATACATGGCCGTGGCCGAGGCCATCGGCGACGGGTAGAACGCCTGCACCTGGTCGGCACGGAAGCCGTTACCCTTAAGCCACAGGGCCAGGTTCATCATGTCTTCGTCAGTGGTGCCCGGGTGCGCGGCGATGAAGTACGGGATCAGGTACTGCTCCTTGCCCGCTTCTTTCGAGAACTTCTCGAACATGCGCTTGAAGCGGTCGTAGGTGCCGATACCCGGCTTCATCATTTTGTCCAGCGGGCCACGCTCGGTGTGCTCCGGGGCAATCTTCAGGTAGCCGCCAACGTGGTGGGTTACCAACTCCTTGACGTATTCCGGCGACTCTACCGCCAGGTCGTAGCGCAGGCCCGAAGCGATCAGGATCTTCTTCACACCCGGCAAGGCGCGGGCCTTGCGGTACAGTTCGATCAGCGAGCTGTGGTCGGTGTTGAGGTTTTCGCAAATGCCGGGGAACACGCAGGACGGCTTGCGGCAGTGCTTCTCGATATCGTGGCTCTTGCACGCGATGCGGTACATGTTCGCGGTCGGGCCACCAAGGTCGGACACCACGCCGGTAAAGCCTGGCACCTTGTCGCGCATCTCCTCGATCTCGTTGAGGATCGACTCGTGGGAGCGGTTCTGAATGATGCGGCCTTCGTGCTCTGTGATCGAGCAGAAGGTGCAACCACCGAAGCAGCCACGCATGATGTTCACCGAGAAGCGGATCATCTCGTAGGCCGGGATGCGCTCCTTGCCATAGGCCGGGTGCGGCACACGGGCGTAAGGCATGCCGAACACGTAGTCCATTTCTTCGGTGGTCATGGGGATGGGTGGCGGGTTGAACCACACATCCACTTCGCCATGCTTTTGCACCAGTGCACGGGCGTTGCCCGGGTTGGTTTCAAGGTGCAGCACGCGGTTGGCGTGGGCATACAGCACCGGGTCGTTACGCACTTTTTCGAACGATGGCAGGCGGATCACCGATTTTTCACGGGTCACGCTCGGGCTGTCGAGGATCTGGACGACCTTGGCTTCGTTCGGGTCTTCCTGGTCGCCCTTGGCCTGCTCGATGGCACAGGCCTGGGTGTCCTGGGTGTTCACGTACGGGTTGATGATCTTGTCGACGCGGCCAGGGCGATCGATGCGCGTGGAGTCGATCTCATACCAGCCTTGCGGCGTGTCACGGCGCACGAACGCGGTGCCGCGTACGTCAGTGATGGACTCGATGCTTTCACCTTGCGACAAGCGCTGGGCCACTTCGACGATGGCCCGCTCGGCGTTGCCATACAGCAGAATGTCGGCGCTGGCATCGATCAGGATCGAATGGCGAACCTTGTCCTGCCAGTAGTCATAGTGCGCGATGCGACGCAGCGAGGCTTCGATGCCGCCGAGCACGATTGGTACGTGCTTGTAGGCTTCCTTGCAACGCTGGCTGTACACCAGGCTGGCGCGGTCCGGGCGTTTGCCGGCCAGGCCGCCCGGGGTATAGGCGTCGTCGGAGCGGATTTTCTTGTCGGCGGTGTAGCGGTTGATCATCGAGTCCATGTTGCCGGCGGCGACACCGAAGAACAGGTTCGGCTCTCCAAGCTTCATGAAGTCTTCTTTCGACTGCCAGTTCGGCTGGGCAATGATGCCCACGCGGAAGCCCTGGGCCTCCAGCAGGCGGCCGATGATGGCCATGCCGAACGACGCGTGGTCGACGTACGCATCGCCGGTCACGATGATGATGTCGCAGGAATCCCAGCCGAGCAGATCCATCTCCTGCCTGCTCATCGGCAGGAAGGGTGCTGGCCCGAAGCATTCGGCCCAGTACTTGGGATAGTCGTAGAGTGGTTTGGCTGCTTGCATGTCAGTGACCGGTTCTGGTGTGCAGGAAAATCGCGGGCGCGGAATATAGCACAAATTTTGACCAAATCCGACGGTGACTGTCGGATTTCTCAGGGGCCTGAAGCCCCGTTACTCGTCGTCGTCGAAGTTATACATGCCCGGCGCGAGGTTCTCGAAGCGGGTGTACTTACCGATGAACGCCAGGCGCACGAAACCGATGGGGCCGTTACGCTGCTTGCCGATGATGATTTCCGCCACACCCTTGTGTTCGGTCTCCGGGTGGTACACCTCGTCCCGGTACACGAACATGATCACGTCGGCGTCCTGCTCGATTGCACCCGATTCACGCAAGTCGGAGTTGACCGGGCGTTTGTTGGGCCGCTGTTCAAGGGAGCGGTTCAGCTGCGACAGGGCAATGACCGGGCAGTTGAATTCCTTGGCCAGGGCCTTGAGCGAGCGGGAAATCTCGGAAATTTCGTTGGTACGGTTGTCGCCCGCCGACCCAGGGATCTGCATCAGCTGCAGGTAGTCGACCATGATCATCGCGATTTCGCCATGCTCACGGGCCAGGCGGCGGGTACGTGCGCGCATTTCAGACGGGCTGATACCGGCGGTATCGTCAATGAACAGCTTGCGGTCATTGAGCAGGTTCACTGCCGAGGTCAACCGCGGCCAGTCGTCATCGTCGAGCTGGCCGGAACGCACCTTGGTCTGGTCGATGCGGCCAAGCGACGAAAGCATACGCATGATCAGCGATTCACCTGGCATCTCGAGGGAGAACACCAATACCGCTTTGTCGGTACGCAACACGGCGTTTTCCACCAGGTTCATGGCGAAGGTGGTTTTACCCATCGACGGACGGCCCGCGACGATGATCAGGTCGGCAGCCTGCAAGCCGCTGGTTTTCTCGTCCAGGTCGGTAAAGCCGGTGGAGACACCGGTAATGTCACTGTCGGAATTGAACAGCGTGTCGATACGGTCGATGGCCAGGGTCAACAGTTCGTTGACACCCACCGGGCCACCGGTTTTTGGCCGGGCCTCGGCGATCTGGAAAATCTGCCGCTCAGCGTCGTCGAGGATCTCTGCGGCGTTGCGCCCTTGCGGGTTGAAGGCGTTGTCGGCAATGTCGGTACTGATGCTGATCAGTTGGCGCAGCGTGGCGCGCTCGCGAATGATCGCGGCGTACGCCTTGATGTTGGCCACCGACGGCGTGTTCTTGGCCAGCTCGGCCAAGTAGGCCAGGCCACCGACCTGGGTAGATACGCCTTCCTTGTCCAACTGTTCGTGCAGGGTTACCACATCAAACGGTTGGTTGGCGTCCGCAAGCTTCTGTACGGCGCGGAAGATCAGGCGGTGGTCATGCCGATAGAAGTCGCCATCCGAAACCTGGTCCAGCACCCGCTCCCAGGCACTGTTTTCCAGCATCAGGCCACCGAGCACGGCCTGTTCGGCCTCGATGGAATGCGGCGGCACCTTCAGGGCAGCGGTCTGCAGGTCGAGCTGTTCGGGGTTGGTGATCTCGTTCATGGCCACGAAAGAATTCTGGAGGATGAAAAAGACAAAGGGCACGGCCTGTAAAACAGGACCGTGCCCGATGTTAACCGGCTATCCCGAAAGGGACCAGCCGATCAGCGCAGCTTAGGCAGCTACGACAACCACACGTACGGTGGCTTCAACGTCGCTGTGCAGGTGCACGGCTACGTCGTATTCGCCAACCTGACGGATGGTGCCGTTCGGCAGACGAACTTCAGCTTTGGCCACTTCAACGCCGGAGGCGGTCAGGGCGTCAGCGATGTCGTGGGTGCCGATCGAACCGAACAGCTTGCCTTCGTCGCCAGCGGTGGCAGTGATGGTCACTTCCAGCTCGGCCAGTTGGGCAGCGCGGCTTTCAGCCGAAGCTTTCTTGTCAGCGGCGGCTTTTTCCAGCTCGGCGCGACGCTCTTCGAATGCAGCCAGGTTAGCGGCGTTGGCAACGGTGGCCTTGCCGAATGGCAGCAGGAAGTTACGGCCGTAACCAGCCTTAACTTTTACTTTGTCGCCCAGGTTGCCCAGGTTAGCGACTTTTTCCAGCAGGATCAGTTCCATTTGGTAAAACCTCTTAACTTTTAACCTTCACCGTTCGCGGAATCATCCCCCTGAGGGGATTTGCGACCGCGAAAATCAATCAGGCTGTCGACAATGGCCAAAACCACGAGTAACGGATAAATCAGCTGCATGATCAGCGGCAACGTCACGTACATGCCCACCAGCCAGAAACCGGCCAGTCGCCCCTGTGCCACCAGCCCATGCATCAAAGCGATGCCGGCCAGCACCAGAACCAGGCTTGATGCCGATGCCAGGATGATGAACTGCGTCCCGATGAACGGGGCCACCACCATCACTGCCACCAAGACCGCCATGGTCTGCTTTGGCAACCTCAGCGCGCGAAATTCGCGGCCGAAGCCTCCAGGGTTGTACAACGCTGCCTGCCAGTAGCGCGCCAGCACCAAGGCCAGCACACTGAACAATTGCACTGTCACTGCCGTTGAAGCGACCAGCACAGGGCGGATCAGCTCATCGGAGAGCACCGGTTGCCCTTCGATCTTCGGCATGGCTTCGGCAAATGCCTTGGCCAGCACATCAAAGGTCTGGGCCAATGCCTGGTCGAGCACGAGGCTGAAAGCCACGGCAAAGACAGCACTGGCTACCAACACACGACTCCAGGGTTGCTCGGCACGCAACATGGCGGCCAGGCCCAAGGCACCCGCGATCACCATGAAGGTGATGGGGTCGCCCATGAACCATACGGCCAGCCCGGCCAGCAGGCCGCCGGCGATGACCGTTGAAGCATTCCTGAAACCATGCCGCAGCAGCACAAGGCTACCGGCGGCGGCACTCAACCAGAACAGCAGCGGCAATACCGCGCTGATGACCACCACCAGGGTGGCCTGCACACGACCGCGCATGATGAAACTTGCCAACGCTCGCATGCTTATCCCTTACTACTTGTCGACGACCCGGTCTCAGCGGCCGTGGCTGTCGGTGTAGGGCAGCAGGGCCAGGAAGCGGGCGCGCTTGATAGCGGTAGCCAGCTGACGCTGATAACGAGCTTTGGTACCGGTGATACGGCTTGGAACGATCTTGCCGGTTTCGGATACGTAAGCTTTCAGGGTGTTGAGATCTTTGAAGTCGATCTCTTTCACGTCTTCAGCAGTGAAGCGGCAGAATTTACGACGACGGAAGAAACGTGCCATTTAATAGGCTCCTCTAAAGGTCCGTGGATTACTCGTCAGCGTTATCGCTGGAGTCGCTGTCATTGCTGTCGTCGCCGTCGGCGGATTCAGCATGCTCAGGACGCTCACGACGCTCACGGCGCTCGCTGCGGTTCTCTTCAGCCTTCAGCATCTCGGACTGGCCGGTAACGGCTTCGTCGCGACGGATGACCAGGTTACGGATAACGGCATCGTTGTAGCGGAAGTTGTCTTCCAGCTCGGCCAGGGCCTTGCCGGTGCACTCAACGTTCAGCATCACGTAGTGAGCCTTGTGAACATTGTTGATTGCGTAGGCCAGCTGACGACGGCCCCAGTCTTCCAGGCGGTGGATCTTGCCACCATCTTCTTCGATCAGCTTGGTGTAACGCTCAACCATGCCGCCGACTTGCTCGCTCTGGTCCGGGTGAACCAGGAAGATGATTTCGTAATGACGCATGAATGCTCCTTACGGGTTAGTAGTCTGCCAGCGAATCTGGTCAGACAAGGAGTGAATGACACTGTATGTCTTGCACGGAGGGGAGGCACATACGCGCCTGCCAGCTCGGCAAGGGGCGCAATTGTAGAGAAGGCGGGGCCTACAAGCAAGGCAATTGGCGAATATTTGAACAGCCTGAAACATATTGGCGACCGCGTCGCCTGTATCGCGGATGAATCCGCTCCTACACGATTTGTGCAGGAGCGGATTTGTCCGGATCAGCGCTTGGCTTGACGTTGGCGCACGGCCTCGAACAGGCAAACGCCGGTCGCCACAGAAACGTTCAGGCTGCTCACGCTACCGCCCATCGGCAACTTCACCAGAAAATCACAGTGCTCGCGGGTCAGGCGGCGCATGCCCTTCCCTTCTGCACCCATGATCATCACCAGCGGGCCGGTGAGGTCTTGCTGGTAAATTTCCTGCTCGGCCTCGCCGGCGGTACCAACCACCCAAAGCCCGCGCTGCTGCAACTTCTCCAGCGTGCGCGCCAGATTGGTCACGGCCACCAGCGGGATCACTTCCGCGGCGCCGCAAGCCACCTTGCGCACGACCGGCGTCAGGGTCGCCGACTTGTCCTTGGGCACCACCACCGCCGTGGCACCGGCAGCATCGGCGGTACGCAGGCAAGCGCCAAGGTTGTGCGGGTCGGTGACGCCATCGAGCACCAGGATCAGCGGCGGGGTTTCGGTGCGATCAAGCAGCTCTTCGAGCATCAGTTCACCCCACACCTGGCTCGGGCTCACCTCGGCAACCACGCCTTGGTGCACGCCCTCGACCCAGGCATCCAGCTCTTTGCGCTCAGCCTGGCCGACCGGCACGCGGTTCTCCGCGGCCAGCGCCAGCAGAGCCTGCACGCGAGGTTCGCTACGCCCTTCCGACAGCCAGATCTGCTTGACCCGCTTGGGGTGATGCTGCAGCAAGGCCTGCACAGCGTGCACGCCGTAGATTTTTTCCAGCTGACTCATGACTGTTTCTTGCTCTTGCGTGGCGCGCCGGACTTCGACGGGCCTTTACGGTGCTTGGTCGGCTTGCCGGAAGGCTTGGCGCCTTTTTCCGACTTGCTGCCGGCGTGGCCGCCAGTGCGCGCCTCGCTCATCAGCGCCTTCTTCATTTCGCGGCTCTTGCGCACTTCGGCGTTACGCTGCACGGCGTCTTTCGGGAAGTACGCTTCGGCGGTTTCGCTCTTGCGGCTGCGTGGCTTCGGCGTTGCCTTGGCTTGCACTTCCGGTTGCGGCTCGGCCTGCTCCGGAGCAGCAGCGGCGCCACGCCCCTTGCGGCCAATCGGCGCGCTGAGCTGCTGCTGGGACACTTCGAAGTCGATCTTGCGCTCGTCAAGGTCGACGCGCATGACTTTGACTTCGATAGTGTCGCCCAGGCGGAAGCTGCGCCCGGTGCGCTCGCCCGACAAGCGGTGGTGCACAGGATCGAAGTGGTAGTAGTCGCCCGGCAGCGCACTGACGTGCACCAGGCCTTCCACATAGATGTCGGTCAGTTCGACGAACAAACCGAAGCCGGTCACTGCAGTAATCACGCCCGGGAAAGTCTCGCCGACGCGGTCTTTCATGAACTCGCACTTGAGCCAGTTGACTACGTCGCGGGTGGCCTCGTCGGCACGGCGCTCGGTCATCGAGCACTGTTCACCTAGCTGATCGAGCGTGTTTACGTCATACGGGTAGATGCGCGCCTTGGGGATGCTCATGGCGCCAGCACGCTTGACGTGCGGGGTATCGACCTTGGAACGGATGATGCTGCGGATGGCCCGATGCACCAGCAGGTCCGGGTAACGGCGGATCGGCGAGGTGAAGTGGGTATACGCCTCGTAGTTCAAACCGAAGTGGCCATTGTTGTCGGTGCTGTACACCGCCTGGCTCAGCGAACGCAGCATCACGGTCTGGATCAGGTGGAAGTCCGGGCGCCCTGCGATGCTCGCCAGAAGCGCCTGGTAATCCTTCGGCGACGGGTCCTTGCCCTTGTGCAGGGTCAAACCCAGCTCACCCAGGAACGCACGCAGCTTTTCCAGGCGCTCCGGCGGCGGGCCATCATGCACACGGTACAGGGCTGGCACCCCATGCTTCTGCAGGAACGCCGCGGTGGCGACGTTTGCCGCCAGCATGCATTCCTCAATCAGCTTGTGGGCATCGTTGCGCACGGTCGGGCGGATTTCCGCGATCTTGCGCTCGTCACCGAAGATGATGCGGGTTTCCTGGGTCTCGAAATCGATGGCACCGCGGGTGTGACGGGCATCAACCAGCACTTTGTAGAGGTTGTACAGGTTTTTGAGGTCCGGCAGGACTTCCTTGTACTCCTCGCGCAGCGCCTTGCCTTCGCGGGTACGGGCATGTTCGAGCATGCTGCTGACCTTGTTGTAGGTCAGGCGGGCATGAGAGTGGATCACACCTTCATAGAACTGGTAATCGACCATCTGGCCGAGCTTGTTCATGGTCATTTCACAGACCATGGCCAGCCGGTCGACGTGCGGGTTCAGCGAGCACAGGCCGTTGGACAGCTCTTCGGGGAGCATCGGCACCACGCGCTCGGGGAAGTACACCGAGTTACCGCGATTCTGTGCTTCCACGTCCAGGGCCGAGCCCAGGCGCACGTAGCTGGACACGTCTGCAATGGCCACGTACAGGCGCCACCCGCCCGAGAACAGGCGCAGCTTGCCGAGCGGTTCGCAATAAACGGCGTCGTCGAAATCGCGGGCATCCTCGCCGTCGATGGTGACGAACGGCAGATGGCGCAGGTCGACGCGCTTCTCTTTGTCTTTTTCTTCGACCTCAGAGCGGAACTTGCGCGCTTCCTTGATCACGTCTTTCGGCCAGACGTGCGGAATGTCGTAGCTGCGCAGCGCCACGTCGATTTCCATGCCCGGCGCCATGTAGTTGCCGATCACTTCGACCACATCACCCTGCGGCTGGAAGCGCGGGGTTGGCCAGTGGGTGATCTTGATTTCGACGAACTGGCCGATCTTGGCACCGCCGTTACGCCCGGCAGTCACCAGCACTTCCTGCTGGATCTTCGGGTTGTCCGGCGTTACGTAGCCGATGCCACCTTCTTCAAAGTAGCGGCCGACCACGCTTTCGTGAGCGCGGGAAATGATTTCGACCAGCACACCTTCGCGACGGCCACGGCGGTCTACGCCGGATACACGGGCCAAACCACGGTCACCGTCGAACACCAGGCGCATCTGCGAGGGGCTGAGGAACAGGTCCTCACTGCCGTCGTCAGGGATAAGGAAGCCGAAACCGTCGCGGTGGCCCGACACACGGCCACAGATCAGGTCCAGTTTATCTACCGGGGCATAAGTGCCGCGCCGGGTATAGATAAGCTGGCCGTCACGCTCCATGGCACGCAGGCGGCGGCGCAGGGCTTCGATCTGGTCTTCTTCATAAAGACCGAACTCGGCCGCCAGCTCCTCGCGTGCGGCCGGTTCGCCACGGTCGGCAAGGCGCTGCAGGATCAGCTCACGGCTGGGGATAGGGTTGTCGTATTTTTCCGCTTCGCGAGCGGCCTCGGGATCGAGGGATTGCCAATCGGCCATCAGAAGGGGTTCACCTTGGGGTATATAGATAGGAATTCTGGCATAGGCGTATTGAAACCGGAAATGTCAGCCTTGGACAGCCCCGGCAGCAAGGTCGGGGTGCGGCAATAGGCCCATGGAATCAACAAGTTGAATTTTTTGAATTTTTTTTTGATTGGGGGCTTTACAGCCCTCAGGCTCGTCCGTATAGTGCGCACCACAACGACGGACAACCCCGAAGTTGTAGTAGAGATGAACGGCGCTGTAAAGCATCTTGTAATCTCGAATGTGTGCCCAGGTGGCGGAATTGGTAGACGCGCTGGTTTCAGGTATCAGTGACCGCAAGGTCGTGGAAGTTCGAGTCTTCTCCTGGGCACCAAAATTTTCAAGTAACAGATGACCAAGGATCTGTTACTACTGTGTGAAGCGATCGATGATCGCATCAACAGATGTTGCAAAGCTTTGCCCAGGTGGCGGAATTGGTAGACGCGCTGGTTTCAGGTATCAGTGACTTAACGGTCGTGGAAGTTCGAGTCTTCTCCTGGGCACCATACAAAAACCCACTAGCTTGCTAGTGGGTTTTTTCTTGCCTGCGTTTTATTACCCCTCCCCCATTCGCCCATGAATTTCTTGTCACCCGGCCACTTGAGAAACGATTTCGTTTACCATTGTTTCCAAATATGTAGCCGTAAGCGAGGAAGTACCCGCATGACGATCCGCCCGCAACCGCTGATGCGCACCCTGGCCGCCGCTGTTCTGAGCCTGGTGATCGGCGCTCCGGCCGCCCTGGCAGACGAACCGGTCACGCTGACCATGTACAACGGCCAGCACAAAGAAATCGGCGACGCCATTGCCAAGGCCTACGAGGCCAAGACCGGCATCCACATCAATATCCGCAAGGGCAGCAGCAACCAGCTGGCCAGCCAGATCATCGAAGAAGGCGACCGCTCGCCTGCCGACATCATCTACACCGAGGAATCACCACCCCTGAACAACTTGGGTGAAGTGGGCCTGCTGGCCAAGATCGATGATGCCACCCTGAACATGATGCCCAAGGAATACGTAGGCGCCAACGGCACCTGGATGGGCATCACCGCCCGCACCCGCATCGTGGTGTTCAACCCGAAGAAAGTCGACGAAAAAGACCTGCCGACCACCGTGATGGACTTCGCGAGCCCTGAGTGGGAAGGCCGCGTCGGCTACGTGCCGACCAGCGGTGCCTTCCAGGAGCAGGCCGTGGCCATCCTGAAGATGCACGGGCGCGAAGCCACTGAAGAATGGCTGACCGGCCTCAAGGCATTCGGCAAGACCTACACCAACAACATGGTTGCCCTCAAAGCCGTCGAAAAAGGCGAAGTGGATGCCGTGCTGGTGAACAATTACTACTGGTACGCACTGGAGCGTGAGCGCGGCAAGCTGGACTCCAAGCTGTACTACCTGGCCGACGGTGATGCCGGCAACCTGGTGACCATCTCCGGTGCCGCCGTGGTCAAGGCCAGCAAGCACCCGAAAGAAGCCCAGGCCCTGCTCAACTGGATGGCCAGCGAAGAAGGCCAGCGCGTGATCACCCAGACCACCGCCGAGTACCCGCTGCACAAAGGCATGGTGTCCGACCGTGGGCTGAAGCCGTTCGAAGACCTGCGCCCGCCGAAAATTTCGCCGGCCGACCTGGGCAATGCCGAGGAAGCCATCGAACTTGAACGTGAGGTCGGTCTGCTCTGATGACTGCCGCCCTGTCCGAGCCGGTGCCGGTACGCTTCGTACCGCGCCGCAAGCGCCCCTCCATCTGGGTGGTGCTGCCTGTGCTTTTCCTGGTGGCAATGAGCTTGCTGCCCTTGCTGTACGTGGCCATGAAAGCCTGGGAAGCCGGCTGGCGGGAGGCTTTTCACCTGCTCTGGCGCCCGTTTGTATGGGGCCTGATGCGCAACACCCTGATGCTGATGGCAGGGGTGACACTGGCGTGCATGGTGGTCGGGCTGGCGCTGGCCTGGCTGTTGGAGCGCAGCAACCTGCCAGGCCGCAGGCTGTGGGGCGTGGTGCTGTGCCTGCCGTTTGCCGTGCCATCGTTTGTCAGCAGCTTCACCTGGGTTTCGCTGAGCTCGGACTTTGAAGGTTTGGGCGGGGCAATCATGGTCATGGCCCTGTCCAAATACCCGCTGGTGTTCCTGCCGGTGGCGGCCACCCTGCGCAACCTCGACACTTCGCTTGAAGAGTCGGCGCGCACGCTGGGCTGTAGCCGCTGGGGCGTGTTCGTCAAGATCACCCTGCCCTTGTTGTGGCCTTCGATCCTCGGCGGCGCGCTGTTGATCGCCCTGCACATGCTGGTCGAGTTCGGCGCACTGTCGATTCTTGGCCTGCAAACCTTCACCACGGCGATCTACCAGCAGTTCGAACTGGAGTTCAGCAACGCCAACGCGGCGATGCTCTCGGCAGTGTTGCTGGCGCTGTGCCTGCTGATGCTGTGGCTGGAGCTGCGCGTGCGCGGCAAAGCCCGCCATGTGCGCATTGGCCAGGGCGTGGCACGTCGCGGGCAACCGGTACGGCTGCGCGGCTGGATGCCGTTGGCGCAACTCTTCTGCCTGGGGCTGGCGATACTGGGTAGCGGCATTCCTTTGGCCATGCTCGGCTACTGGTTGAGCGTCGGTTCGTCCGCTGCCTTCCCGGTGGGCGCAATTGCCCAAGCTCTGCTGACTTCACTGTCGGTGTCGCTGGGAGGTGCCGGGTTCTGTGTACTGCTGGCCCTTCCGATCAGCTTCCTGGTGGTGCGCTATAAAGGCCGCCTGGCCCTATGGGCCGAACGCCTGCCTTACCTGCTGCATGCCCTGCCCGGCCTGGTAATCGCCCTGTCGCTGGTGGTGTTCTCGCTGCACTACGTGCCAGCGCTGTACCAGACCACCGCGCTGTTGCTGCTGGCCTATGCGCTGCTGTTCCTGCCACTGGCTCAGGCACCGGTGCGCACTGCGCTGAACAAGGCTTCGCCTACCCTCGAAGAAGCCGCGCGCACACTGGGCGCCAGCAGTTTCGCAGCGTTCTGCCGTGTTACCTTGCCGATCATCTTCCCGGCCATGGCGGCCGCCTTCGCACTGGTGTTCCTAGACGCCATGAAGGAACTGACCGCCACCCTGCTGCTCAGCCCGACCGGCATGACCACCTTGGCCACCGAGGTCTGGGCGCATACTGCCAACGTTGAGTTCGCGGCGGCGGCGCCGTATGCGGCGTTGTTGATTGTGGTTTCGGGGTTGCCGGTGTATCTGCTGACTACGCGGATGTATTTGAATAAGGCTTGAGAAAACGCCCCGAGCTACCATCCGGCCCGGGGCAGATTCTTGCTAATCCTTAAAAAACGCAACCAGCATTTCTCAGCCGAACTATCCCAGTCCCGCCACAACACTACCTGGCACCAAAAAACATCCAAAACTTACACCTAAACTTTCGAACAATGGCTATCGTAAAAAATATCCAACCGCCAAGCACAAACGCAGCAGACAACAAGGAAAACGCTAATATATTGAGAGCAATTAGCATCCCTTTCCACTTAATCGCAAAGCGCTCTACCTCGCCAAGATCTACCAGGACTCTAAGCGCCATCCTGGGTGGTTCGCGCTCATGATATTTGGCCTAATGATTCCTGCTGAGGTCATGGGCGCTTATGCAGTACTGCGCCCCCTTGATCAGCCTTGCAATGTAAGGCTAGCCCATACATAGATTAAACACTCAAGGAACCTTTAGAACGAAGAAAAACACAGAAAGGCCACCCCTGAAACAAACAAAATCCACCAATTCAAAACTAAGAACCCCCTCAAAAACCCAGGAAGTTTAGTTATCTGCTCAATTTCCACCAACCCCTTGCGCGCAAATATACGAGGCATAGATAACAACACTGAGACTGTGCATATCCGCATGATTTTCCCAATGAGCCCCGCGCTTGAGTACAGGCTCTTATTTCCTGACACAAACTTGCTTCTCGACAGCACGCCTTCGATTTGGTCAAGATAGCGCACACCTACAAATACAAAGAGTAGCAGCGCGACTACTCCCGTCAGTAGAAAAACCACAGTCGTCATATTCATCGCAAAATCAGTCATTGTCGTATACCGCCTCGTAAATTACCTCTCCAAACCATTCACCTGCCTCCTTGCCTTTGTCACCCCCTACGGCTCCCCCTACGAGACCACCTACAACCCCACATGCCAAGGCTCCTGCCCCGACTGTCGGAATGCCGAGTACAAATGAACACACTGTAGTCGCTGCCGCGCCTCCTAAGGCACCAAGAAGGGAGGTTCCGCCTAAACCTCCGGCCAACGCGCTTACCTCAACGTACCTAGCTCTCCTGCATTCCTCTTCACGCCCTTCAGTACATGCCTTGCGAATCGAAAGTGCGGTTGCAGTCACATCCAGCGCCAATCCAACGTACAGCCCCTTCTGAACCAAGTTGGCCGCCCTCGCCACCCCCGTCATCTTCTCGGCATACCCTTTTATCTCTCCCGCACTCAAATACCGCTTGGTCGATATCTGCAGTATCCGCTTCGTCGCACCCTGCCTGCGCAGCCCGGAACCATAAGCGGCCAACTTCCCAAGCTGCTCATCCAGCTGCATGAACAGCGCCGTGCGCTTGGCATAAAACTCATCACGCGCGCGGAGGGTGCCGCTGCCCATGTACTGTCGATGCAACTGCTCGATCTGCTCCAGCGTCTTCTCGATCGCCTTCAGGTGTTTGGCCCAGCCATCGGTGGCAATCCCCACCCCCATGGAGGCATGGGCCAACAAGCTCTGCAGCATTTCGAAGTTATCCAGCAGAAACCCGTCAACGCCGCCGCCGTTGAACACGATGTCGTGGTGAATGCTCACCGCCTTGGCCATGAGGTACGCCTCATGGCTGGTGCAGGACGGGGTACTGGGGTCGCCGACGATCACCAGCTCACCGGCGAACACCACCGTGTTGACGATGTGCGCGTTCAGCACATCGAATTTGGTGGCTTGATTGGCGTTCATCGGGGTGTTGCGCTTGAGCGTTGCGTAGTTCTGCGCGATGGGGTTGATGAAACTGCGTGCTTCGGCCATGGCGTTTTCCCTCACGCAAAGGTCTTGTTGCCGATGCGGTCCCAGCCGCCGGTGATGTTGCCGCCCCCGCTGCCATCGCGGCGCTGCTGGCGGGTGTAGGTGGTTTTGATACGGCCGTAGTCGAGCTGCACGACTTCGGTGGGTACGCCGTTGTGGGCACTTTGGGCGTAGTCGGCGATGATCACTTCTTCGAGCACCACTTCGTAGTACTTGAGTTTGTCGCCACCGGCGCGGCAGATCACCAGCTTTACCTCTTTGAGGTGCTGCCCAGTGCAACTGGCCTGGAGCAGTTTGCAGCTGGCGCTGTCGAGGTATTTGGTGAAGGTGAGATTGCTGAGGGCAATGCGCCCTGACGTGGCGCCCCCTGCGGAGCTGGCGGTGGCGGAGGTGCTTTGGCTGGTGCCGAAGGTATAGCCGAGGATTTCAATCCAGTTGGGGTACTGGGCGTCTTTGGACTCACCGGCTATTTCGGCGATTTGAAGGTAGGCGTCGAAGGCCATGGTTACTGTTCCTTGTAAACGATTGGTGAGCTGACGAGGCTAGGCCTTGGGGACAGCAGTCGCAATGGTTTCAAGGAGATCGACGCCTATTTCAGAAATTTCCTACATTTTTACTCATCCTGTTACACGCTCTGTGTAGGAGCGGCCTTGCCGGAGCGCCGGACCGGTCGGAAAGGGCCGCAGAGCGGCCCCGAAAATACCAGCGTGATGCGCAAATCTTGGGGGCGCTTCGCCCCCCTTTCCGACCGGTCCGGCGCCCCGGCAAGGCCGCTCCTAATGTATGGACTCGCCCACACTGTCTAGCTGCTTTTTGAACATAGGAACCCGGTTGCATCTATGTATCAGGCCTATTCGAGGAAGCTTTTCGCTTCTGGCCAACATCGTGGTGAGCTCGCAGTTTGCCGTTTACATTGAGGCCATAATGTTGCCGGGCCTGTAGGAGCGGAGGCATTTCTCTGCGACGGTCTTACCAAGGGGCAATGTTCACTAGCAGGGGTTGGGGCGCGCAGCGCCCCGGTGGCATTGCTCGGTTGATCAGCTGCTCATGGCAGCCTCCTCATGACCTTTCGGTTTGCGTTGATAAACCTGATCACTTTGCAGCAGTGACCAAATAATGCGCAGATTTCGATTAGCCAGTCTGATCGCCGCCTCCTTGCGCCCAAGGCGGGATAGCCAGCGCAAGAGGCGGCGATCATCTGGCTGATCGGAATCAGGCTTTAGCTGACTCAAGACAGCATGCGCGCCTTGAATCATCAAGCTGCGTATGTAGCCGTCACCTCGCTTGCTCATTCTGCCCAGCCTGATTTTGTTTCCGCTGCTGTGCTGGTCGGGCACGACACCGAAGAAAGCAGAAAACATCCGGCCACTGGCGAAGCGTGCAGGTTCTGTCTCTTTCGCCACGATCGCCGTGGCGATGATGGGGCCGACACCACGAATGGTGATCAACCGTTGTGCGACCTTATCCTCTTGGGCTGTCGCTTCGAGCCGCGCACTTAGCGTCGCAATGCGCTCACTCAGAAAGAGCCAGTCAGCTAGCAGTTCATCGAGCAACTCGCGCAACAAATCAGGCAGGGGCAAGGAGGCATCCTCAAGAGCTCGCGGTACATGTGTACTGATCGCGGTATCACCTTGGGGCATGGATACACCATGCTCAAGCAGCAAGCCACGCATCTGATTACCCAGCGCTGTATGTCGCTTGATGTTGCCGCGCCGGATACGGTGCAGCGCCTGAATAGTCAGTGCTGTGGTGCTCTTGACCGGTATCGAGGCGATGCTGCTGTCGCGACCAGCGCGCAAAATGGCATGAGCGTCGTTACGGTCGTTCTTGGCGCCACTGCGGTGCTCGGCCACGCCGTCACTGGCACCTTGAGTAGGAAATCATGGAAAGCCTGTCGGGATTTGATGCGATCTTCGTAGATCACCCGACCGGTAGCATCCTCGCCTGCTAACTGGAAGACCTGTTTGGCCAGGTCTACGCAGATGGTTGTGCAAAGCTCCACATCAGTGGAAGACAGGGAATCGTGCTTCGAACTATGCTTTTTCATGGTCTCGCCCTCGCTGCCGTTGGCTTCTTCGAACGCCACCGTGGCACTGTGATGCCTCGGCGGGGGCGAGTCCATCGATTACAGGTGCCGCGTGAAACTCAGGGGCTGAGCACTGGTCAGGCGCGGAACTGCCCAAGGCTTGCCCGCAGCTGCGCCGCCAGGTCATCCAGCACCTTGCTGCTGGCCGTGGTCTGCATCACCACCTCGGCCGACCGTTCGGCCTGGGCATGAATGTTCTCCACCCGCCCACGTACTGCCTGTGCACCATGCGCCTGCTGTTCGGCCGCCCGGGTCGCCAGGCCAATGGCCGCATGCACCTGCTCGACCGCGACCTGCACCGACTGCTGGCGGCGCTCGTTGTCACGCAGCACCAGCAGGCCCTCATTGGCCTTGATGCCCGCCTGGCTGATGGTGGCCACGGCTTCCTTGGCGCCTTTTTGAAGGGCCGCGATGTGTGCCTGGATGTCGCCGGTGGAGCTTTGCGTCTTGCTCGCCAGCGCTCTCACTTCGTCTGCCACCACGGCAAAGCCGCGGCCGGTCTCACCCGCCCGTGCCGCCTCGATGGCAGCGTTGAGTGCCAGCAGGTTGGTCTGCTCGGCGATGCCATGAATCACGGTGAGCACCACTTCGATCTGCTCGCTCTGCTTGGCTAGGCGCTCGATGACCTGCGAACCGGCATCCACCTGCCCGGCCAGGTTTTCGATAAGGCCGGCCAGTTGCGTCGAAGAGCGGCTGTTGTCATCGGTCGCTTGGCGGATGTCCACCACCTGCTGCAGCGCCGCCTGCATGGCATGGCTTTCGGCTTGGGCCTCGTCAGCCATGCTCGACAGGTCACGCAGGCTGGCGGCCACTTCGTCGCGCTGCAGGGCTGCAGCGGCATCGGCACCGGCATTGCGCTGCGCCATGGCACCGATCTCCACACCGGTGCGCTGAGCCACTTCGCCAGCTTCGCGAACAATAGGCTGCAACTTGTCGACGAAACGGTTGACCGCCGAGGCCATGTCGCCGATTTCATCGCGGCTGTCCAGGTTCACGCGCTTGGTCAAATCCCCTTCGCCAGCGGCCAAGTCATTGAGGGCTACGATCAGCAATCGCAACTTGCTCAGCACACGGCGGCCTAGCACCACGGCCACCACCAGCAGCACACCCAAGCCCACAATCACCAGCCCCAGGCCAATACGCCAGCGCAGTTCAGCTGCTGCCTCGCGCACGGTTTGTGCCGTATTTGCCTGCATGGCCGCTGCACTGCCTTGGGCAGTTTCCAGGCGCTCGCGCAAAGCTTTTCCGCTCTCTGCGGCTGCCGCCCCCAGGCTATCGCCCACCAACTGACCACCACTGGCGATCAGGGCATTGAACCGTTGATCCAGCGCTTTGAGCTCCTGTTCGACCCCGGCAGTGGATACACCCATCAAGACTTTGCCGATTTCCGCGCCATTGGGGCTGATCGGCGCCTCGACAAAGTACACGGATGGATCACGGCGGGCGGCGTCGAGCACTTTGTCCAAGGCACGCTCGCCCTGGCCTTTCTCCATCAATGCCTGGTTGATCGGATTTTGCCGGTTGAGGTAACGCGTCAGGTGCTGGCCCTGGGCATCGTCGTAGATCACGAACAGCACGTTTGGATTGCGCTGGGCACGGCGGGCAAAGTCGGACAGCGTGGGGACGTCGTTGTCCCAGATCGCCCGCGGGGCGACCGAAGCCAGCAGCTCGGCCATGTCGTTGGCGGAATCCTTGAGGTTTTTCTCAAGCGTTGCACGCAATTGCTGCTGCTCTTGCTGCAAGCGCGTGGACAGCCCTTCACCCAGGCGCTGCCGAGTGTTGCTGGACAAGCTATCGAGCCCGGCCCGGACGTCCTGCCCGGCTTGCTCAAGATCCCCGGCAAGCTTGCGGCTGTCATTGCCCAGGCGTTCGCCCAGGTCGGCCTCAAGGGAAGTGATTGTGCTTCGGGTCAGCGCAACCGCAACTAGCACCTGCACCAAAAGGGCGATACCCAGGGCAACAAACACAGGCCGCAACAGGCGGCTTCGTAACAGTGAAAGGATGGCAGACACGGTGAAACCCTCGTGCTTTCTGGCGCCATTATTTTGATGGCATCTACAGAGCTTTCTTACAGCAAGGGTTGTGCCGGGGGCAGCAGGGATATGCGCCAAGGTTGAGCAACCAGGGGCGCCTGTCCGCGGGCAAGTTCCGCAAATGAAAACGCCGCAGCCCCTTGCAGGGCTACGGCGTCAGATCAGCCTGTCAGGCAGATCAGGCGAACGGATGACGCAGCACGATGGTTTCGTTGCGGTCCGGGCCGGTGGAGATGATGTCGATCGGCGCACCAACCAGCTCTTCGATGCGCTTGATGTAATCGCGCGCGGCCTGCGGCAGCTCTTCAAGCGTTTTGGCACCCAGGGTCGACTCGCTCCAGCCTGGCATCTCTTCGTACACCGGCTCCAGGCCGATGTAGCTGTCGGCATCGGAAGGCGCGTCGATAACGGCACCGTTCTCGTTTTTGTAGCCAACGCAGATGTTGATGGTTTCCAGGCCGTCCAGTACGTCCAGCTTGGTCAGGCAGATGCCCGAGATGCTGTTGACGTCGATGGCGCGGCGCAGGATGACGGCGTCGAACCAACCGCAACGGCGAGCACGGCCGGTGGTGGAACCGAACTCGTGGCCACGCTTGGCCAAGGTAGCGCCGGTTTCATCGAACAGCTCGGTCGGGAACGGGCCGGAACCAACACGGGTGGTGTAGGCCTTGGTGATACCGAGGATGTAGTCCAGGTACATCGGGCCAACGCCGGAACCGGTGGAGATACCGCCGGCAGTGGTGTTGGAGCTGGTCACGTACGGGTAGGTACCGTGGTCGATGTCCAGCAGCGAGCCCTGGGCACCTTCGAACATGATGTCCTTGCCGGCGCGGCGCAGGTTGTGCAGCTCGGCGGTGACGTCGAGCATCATCGGCTTGAGCTGTTCTGCGTAGGCCATGCACTCGTCCAGGGTTTGCTGGAAGTCGATGGCCGGCTCTTTGTAGTAGTTCACCAGCTGGAAGTTGTGGTAGTCCAGCAGCTCACCCAGCTTGGCAGCGAAACGCTCGCGGTGGAACAGGTCGCCAACGCGCAGGCCGCGACGCGCAACCTTGTCTTCGTAGGCTGGGCCGATGCCGCGGCCGGTGGTGCCGATCTTGGCTTCGCCACGAGCTTTTTCACGGGCCTGGTCCAGCGCCACGTGGTACGACAGGATCAGCGGAGCAGCCGGGCTAATGCGCAGGCGCTCGCGCACAGGCACGCCCTTCTCTTCCAGCTTGGTGATTTCACGCATCAGGGCATCCGGGGCAACGACCACGCCGTTGCCGATCAGGCACTGTACGCCTTCACGCAGGATGCCGGACGGAATCAGGTGCAGAACGGTTTTTTCACCGTTGATCACCAGGGTGTGGCCCGCGTTGTGGCCACCTTGGTAGCGCACGACGGCGGCAGCATGTTCGGTCAGCAGATCGACGATCTTGCCTTTGCCCTCATCACCCCACTGGGTGCCCAGGACGACGACATTCTTACCCATTACATTGGTCCTCATTCACGCAAACTTGGTTGCCGGCCTACTGCCGACGCAGAAACTCACTGGGCCAGTGGCAGAACCTGCCAGCGCCCGTCTTGCTGAATCAATTGCCGATCACAATCCGCCTCGAGAGCAGCACTCAACGGCTGGCCAGGCAGAGCCTGGACCACACGCTGGCCCTCGTTGCGCAACTGGCAGACCTGCTGCCAGAGGGCCGCGTCACCACTGTCGGGCATCCAGATGCCGCCAGTTGGCAATACGACCTCCGCTCGCCCCAGTGTGACCAGGGTCTTCAAATCCGTGGAGAATCCGGTGGCCGGGCGTGCCCGGCCAAAATCGGCACCGATGTCGTCATAGCGCCCGCCTTGGGCGATGGACTGGCCTTCGCCCGGCACGAACACGGCGAACACCACGCCGGTGTGGTAGTTGTAACCGCGCAGCTCGCCGAGGTCGAAGTACAACGGCAGCTCCGGGAAGCGCGATGCCAACCGGTCAGCGATGGCCAGCAGGTCGTCCAGCGCAGCCAGCACGCTGGCCGGGGCACGGCCCAGGCGCACGCGAGCTTCGTTCAACACTTCGCGGCCACCGCACAGCTCTACCAACGCGCGCAGCATGTTGCCGAGGTCTTTCGGCAGGTCAGCGGTCAGCGCCTCGACTTCATCCACAGCCTTGCGCTGCAGCGCGTCGAACAACTGCTGCTCGACTGCGCCAGACAAGCCTGCGGCACGGGCCAGGCCGCGGTAGATACCGACATGGCCGAGGTCCATGTGTACATCTGGTACATCGGTCAGTTGCAGCGTGGCGAGCATCAGGCTGATGACTTCGACATCGCTGGTAGGGCTGGCGTCGCCGTACAGCTCGGCACCCAACTGAATCGGGCTGCGCGAGGTGGACAGGGCACGTGGCTGCGCATGCAGCACGCTGCCGGCGTAGCACAGGCGGCTCGGGCCCTCACGGCGCAGGGTATGGGCGTCGATGCGCGCCACCTGCGGGGTGAAGTCGGCGCGGAAGCCCATCAGGCGGCCCGACTGCGGGTCGACTACCTTGAAGGTGCGCTGATCCAGGTCCTGGCCGGCGCCGGTCAGCAGCGACTCCAGGTACTCGATATGCGGGGTGACGACCAGCTCGTATCCCCAACTCTGGAACAGGTCCAACACCTGGCGGCGCGCGATTTCGATGCGCGCAGCTTCAGGTGGCAGTACTTCCTCGATGCCATCTGGCAGCAGCCAGCGGTCTACCGTTGCCATTACGCCATTTCCCCTCTGGTCCGGGCGGCTTGCCAGCAGGCGAGCCGTCAGTAAAGCAGGCACTGGCGCACAGCAGCGGGCAGCACTGATCCCAGCGCAGCCACCGTACCCAATACCCTCGAATTGCCTTGCGACCTGACCAAACCGTCAACTGGCGTTTTGCCAATCAACCTTTCAGACGCAAAAAAGCCGGGAAATTTCCCGGCTGCCGCATCATACACCCCTTTTCATTCAGGATGCACCCCGCCTGGTGTTTTAGCTGCCAGGCGGGGCGCTCGCGAAGGTGAAACGGGTGCTGCGCGTTACGGCCTGCTCTTGTCCAGGTACCGGAAGAACTCGTTCTTCGGGTCCAGGACCAGCACGTCGCTCTTGCTGGAGAAGCTTTCGCGGTACGCCTGCAGGCTACGGTAGAACGCATAGAAGTCAGCGTCCTGGGTGTAGGCCTTGGCGTAAATGGCAGCCGACTGTGCGTCGCCATCACCGCGGGTTTCTTCAGCTTCACGATAGGCTTCAGCCAACAGCACACGGCGCTGACGGTCGGCATCGGCGCGAATACCTTCGGCCAACTCGTTACCCTTTGCGCGGTGCTCGCGGGCTTCACGCTCACGCTCGGTGCTCATACGGTCGAACACGCTGCGGTTTACTTCTTTCGGCAGGTCGATGGCCTTGACGCGCACATCGATGACCTCGATACCCAGCTCCTTGCTGGCCATACGGTTCAGCGATGCGGTGATGTCAGCCATCAACGCATCACGCTCACCGGAGACCACTTCGTGCAGGGTGCGCTTACCGAACTGGTCACGCAGGCCGCTTTCCAGTCGGCGAGACAGGCGCTCGTCGGCGATCGACTTCATGCCGGAGGTTGCGGTGTAGAAGATTTCGGCGTCCTTGACGCGCCACTTGGCGTAGGCGTCGACCATCACCGCTTTCTTCTCCAGGGTCAGGAACCGCTGGGTCGGGGCGTCGAGGGTCATCAGGCGGGCGTCGAACTTGCGCACCTGGTTGACGTACGGAATCTTCACATGCAGGCCAGGCTGGACATCCGCCTTGACCACCTTACCGAAGCGCAGCAGTACCGCACGCTCGGTCTGGGACACGATGTAGAAGCTGTTCCAGGCAACAATGCCCAGAACCACAGCGGCGATCAGGGCGATCAGCGATTTATTGCTCATCAGCGGCTCTCCCTAGTACGCAGCTGCTGCTGTTGCTGTTGCAGGTCTTGCGCGGCGCGCGCGGCGGCATCGTTGGCCGATGGCGATACGCTGCTGACCGGCGCCGACGCGTTGCGGCTGCCTTCGACCATCTTGTCCAGTGGCAGGTAGAGCAGGTTGTTCTGCCCGTCCTTGGTGGCCACCATGACCTTGCTGGTGTTGCTGTACACCTCTTGCATGGTCTCCAGGTACAGACGCTGGCGGGTCACGTCAGGCGCCTTGCGGTACTCGGCGACCAGCTTGGTGAAGCGATCAGCCTCACCCTTGGCGCGGGCGATGACTTCGTCGCGGTAACCGTTGGCGTCCTCGATGATGCGTTGCGCCTGACCACGGGCTTCCGGCACCACGCCATTGGCGTAGGACTCAGCCTGGTTGCGGGCACGCTGCTCGTCTTCGCGGGCACGGATCACGTCGTCGAAGGCTTCCTGCACTTCACGCGGGGCTGCCGCGCTTTGTACGTTGACCTGGGTGACGGTGATACCGGTACGGTAGTTGTCGAGGAAGCGCTGCAGGCGTTCGCGGATATCCACGGCCATCTGCTCACGGCCTTCGGTCAGCACCTGGTCCATCGAGGTGGAACCCACCACGTGGCGCAGGGCACTGTCGGTCGCGTGCTGCAGGCTCACCTCAGGCTGGTCGACGTTGAGCACGAAGTCCTGAAGATTGCTGATCTTGTACTGGACGGTCAGCGGCACCTCGACGATGTTCTCGTCTTCGGTCAGCATCTGGCCCTGCTTGGTGTAGGCACGCTCACGCGTGACGTTTTCCATGTACTTGCGATCAATCGGCGGGAAGTAGATGTTCAGGCCGGGACCGACCGTCTCATAGTACTTACCGAAGCGCAGCACCACGGCCTGCTCCTGTTCGTCGACCACATACACGGCGCTGTACAGCCAGATAGCCGCCAGCACGACCAGGCCAATGCCCAGCAGCCCATAGCCGCCACCTTTGCCGACATTGCGGTCACCGCCACCACGTTTCTTGCCACTGCCGAACATGCCATTGAGGCTGTCCTGCAGTTTGCGGAAGGCCTCGTCCAGATCTGGTGGGCCTTTCTTGTCGCCACCACCGCCGCCGCCACCGCGACGACCGCCCCAGGGGTCCTGATTGTTCGAGTTGCCACCCGGCTCGTTCCAAGCCATAGCGCTCTCCATCTGATAAAGCAAAGACGCGCCCACGGCGCGCCGTCCAATGCTACAGAATGCCTACCATTGCTGCCCGGCAACCTCGCCGGGCTTTTATTGCAAAGTGTGTTGCTCGACAAACACTTGCGGCTCCATGCCTTCACGGCTGACCAGGCGATTCAACTCGACCATGGGCAGTCGCACACTCAGCAGGCTGCGCCCTTCTTCGTCATGCTCCTCACTTTGCACGGCACCCAAGGCAAAGAATTGCGCGCGCAAGCGGGCAAAACGCTGCTCCAGACACAGGGTACCGACAAACAGATCATCCCCCAGCAACTCGGCAATCGCCTGGCCAACCAGCTCCAGACCACGCCCATCGCGTGCCGATACCCAGACCCTCTCCGGCTTGCCGTCGGCGTTACGCTGGATCTGCGGCTCGACATCTTCGAGCAGGTCGAGTTTGTTATAGACCTCAAGGATCGGCAAGCCTTCGGCACCGATCTCGCCCAACACCGCCAACACCTGCTCGATCTGCTCCATGCGCTCAGGCTCGTGGGAGTCGATCACATGCAGCAACAGGTCAGAGTTGCTCGACTCTTCGAGCGTAGCCCGAAAAGCTTCAACCAGCTTGTGCGGCAGGTGGCGAATGAAGCCCACGGTGTCTGCCAGCACGATCGGCCCCAGGTCGGCCAACTCAAGCCGGCGCAAGGTCGGGTCGAGGGTGGCGAACAACTGATCGGCCGCATAAACCTCGGATTCGGTCAGGGCGTTGAACAGCGTGGACTTGCCGGCGTTGGTGTAACCCACCAGCGACACCGAAGGAATGTCCGCGCGCTTGCGCCCACGGCGAGCCTGCTCGCGCTGGCTGCGCACCTTCTCAAGACGTGATTTGATCTGGCGAATACGCACGCGCAACAGGCGGCGGTCGGTTTCGAGCTGTGTTTCACCCGGGCCACGCAAGCCGATACCACCCTTTTGACGCTCAAGGTGGGTCCAGCCGCGTACCAGCCGCGTGCTCATGTGGTCGAGCTGGGCGAGTTCAACCTGCAGCTTGCCTTCATGGGTACGCGCCCGCTGGGCGAAGATGTCGAGGATCAGCCCCGTGCGGTCGAGCACGCGACACTCGAAGACACGTTCGAGGTTGCGCTCCTGACTGGGCGTGAGGGTGTGATTGAAAATCACCAGGTCTACCTGTTCGGCTTTGACCAGGTCGCGCAATTCCTCGACCTTGCCGCTGCCAATCAGGTATTTGGCTGTAGGCTGGTGCCTTGCAACCGTGACCAACGTAACGATGTCGGCCCCGGCCGACAATGCCAGTTCCTGAAACTCCTGCGGGTCTTCGCGCGCCTCAGGGTTCTGACCTTCCAAGTGAACGAGCATCGCCCGCTCACCACCACCGTGGCGCTCAAAGAACAATGCAGGCTCCTATCAGGCGTTGCCTGGCTCGCTGTCGCTGCCGTCGGCATCGGACGGGCTTGGCAGGCGAACCGGACGAGCAGGTACGACGGTCGAAATGGCGTGCTTGTAGACCATCTGGCTGACGGTGTTTTTCAACAGCACCACGAACTGGTCGAAAGATTCGATCGAGCCCTGCAGCTTGATCCCGTTGACCAGATAGATCGAAACCGGGACCTTTTCTTTTCTCAAGGTGTTCAAGTAAGGGTCTTGTAGCGAATGCCCTTTTGACATATGCCGCACTCCTGTAAGGATAAATAATAGAAAATCAAGGAAATCGATAAGTTAGGCCGCCCCTTCGCAAGAATAGACGGCAATCAGCAGGGACTCAGCTCAATATGGAGATGGCCCCAAGGTATTTCAAGGTGCGGGACAGATTGTCGCAGGCCAGGCTATCCAGCCAGTGTACGTCGGGCCAGCCACGCAACCAGGTGAACTGCCGCTTGGCCAGCTGCCGGGTAGCAATGATACCGCGTTCACGCATCTCATTCTCAGTCAGCTTGCCGTCCAGGTAATCCCAGACCTGCCGATACCCCACTGCCCGTATAGACGGCAGCCCGGCGTGCAAGTCACTTCTGGCTCGCAGCGATCGGACCTCGTCGACGAAGCCCTGTTCCAGCATCTGCGAAAATCGTAACGCAATTCGCTGATGCAAAATGTGACGATCTGTAGGAGCAATCGCCAAACTCGCGACAGTATAGGGCAAATGTGTGTCAGCGCCTGCGTCTGCGCCGCTACTTTCCGCGAATTGACGCTGGCGATGGGCCGTCATGCTTTCGCCACTTACCCGGTAGACCTCAAGGGCACGGATCAGCCGCTGAGGGTCATTGGGGTGGATGCGGGCGGCCGAAACCGGGTCTACCTCGGCCAACTGCCGGTGCAACTCGGCCAGGCCAAGCGCCTCGGCCTGAGCCTCCAGCTCCGCACGCACGGCGGCATCGGCGGCAGGCATGTCGGCCAGGCCTTCCAGCAATGCCTTGTAATAAAGCATGGTGCCACCAACCAGCAACGGAATGTTTCCGCGCGCGGTGATATCGGCCATGGCCTCCAGGGCATCGGCGCGAAACTGCGCAGCGGAATAACTCTCGGCCGGGTCGAGGATATCGATCAGCCGGTGTGGATGGGCTGCCAGGATTTCCTTTGAAGGCTTGGCGCTGCCGATGTCCATGCCGCGGTAGACCAGTGCCGAATCGACGCTGATCAACTCGCAGGGCAGCACCTTGGTCAGCTCGATGGCGAGGTCGGTCTTGCCGGCCGCGGTCGGGCCCATGAGGAATATTGCTGGGGGCTTGCTGCTCATGTCATCGACCGCGCAGGAAAAGTTTGTCCAGGTCGTCCAGGCCCATTTGGGTCCAGGTCGGGCGGCCATGGTTGCACTGGCCGCTGCGCTCGGTGTTTTCCATGTCACGCAGCAGGGCATTCATTTCAGGGATGGCCAGGCGGCGATTGGCACGCACCGCGCCGTGGCAGGCCATGGTGCCGAGCAGTTCGTTCAGGTGAGCCTGAATGCGGTCGCTGGTGCCATACTCCATCAGGTCGGCGAGCACATCCTGCACCAGGCGATTGGCTTCGGCCTGCTTGAGCAATGCCGGGATCTGGCGAATGGCCAACGTCTCGGGGGCCAAGCGCTGCAACTCGAAGCCAAGGCGCTGGAACCACTGGGCATGCTCTTCGGCGCAGTCGGCTTCGCGCTGGCTTAAGGCCAGGGTTTCCGGCACCAGCAGCGGCTGGCCGCTGAGGCCTTCGCTGGCCATGGCTACCTTGAGGCGTTCGTACATGATGCGCTCGTGGGCGGCATGCATGTCTACCAGCACCAGGCCGACGGCGTTTTCGGCGAGGATGTAGATCCCTTTGAGCTGCGCCAGTGCGTAGCCCAACGGCGGAATGTCGCCTTGGCTTTCCGGTAGCGCATTGGGTACAGCAGCACTGCCGTCCAGAGGCTTGTAGAACTCGCGGTAAACAGCCTGAGTTTCCGCGGCGGGAAGCGGCTGAGACGGACGCGGCGTGTACTGATACTGATAACCGGCACCGCTGCCACCATTGGAAATCGAAGGCCGCGCTGCCTGAGGCTGTTCCAGCACGGGCGAGGCCAGGCGCATTTCACCCTGAGGCCCGAACTCACCGGCCTGCTGGCCTGTAGGGCGCACGATCTCGGCCGCGGCGGCCGGGGCAGCAAGCTGATCTTCCGGGCGCACATCGGCCAATGCACGGTGCAACGTGCCATAGAGGAAGTCGTGCACCGAACGCCCCTCACGGAAGCGCACTTCATGCTTGGTAGGGTGGACGTTGACGTCGACGCCGTTCGGCTCTAGCTCCAGGAACAGCACAAAGGTCGGGTGACGACCATTGAACAATACGTCCCGATAGGCCTGGCGCACTGCGTGGGCAACCAGCTTGTCTCGCACCGCACGGCCATTGACGAAGAAATACTGCAAGTCTGCCTGGCTGCGCGAAAACGTCGGCAGGCCAACCCAGCCCCACAAACGCAGGCCATTGCGCTCCACATCGATCGGTAGCGCCTGCTCCATGAAGCCGGGGCCACAGATGGCGCCGACGCGCCGGGCACGCGCGGTGTCGTCATGGGCTTCGTGCAGGCTAAGGATGCTCTTGCCGTTGTGGCGCAAGTGGAAGGCAACATCGAAGCGGGCAAGCGCCAGGCGCCGGATGACTTCCTGCAAGTGGTCGAATTCGGTCTTCTCGGCCTTGAGGAACTTGCGCCGTGCCGGGGTATTGAAGAACAGGTCGCGCACTTCAACAGAGGTGCCCACAGGGTGTGCAGCAGGCTGCACACGCGGGGTCATGTCGCGGCCTTCGGTTTCAACCTGCCAGGCTTCACCGGCATTGGCAGTACGCGATGTCAGGGTCAGGCGGGCCACCGAGCTGATCGAAGCCAGCGCCTCACCCCGGAAGCCAAGGCTCAGCACGCCTTCAAGGTCTTCCAGTTCGCGAATCTTGCTGGTGGCGTGACGGGCCAAAGCCAACGGCAAGTCGTCTGCCGAAATGCCGCCGCCGTCATCACGCACACGCAGCAGCTTCACGCCACCCTGCTCGACTTCCACGTCAATACGCCGGGCACCGGAGTCGAGGCTGTTCTCCAGCAACTCTTTGGCCACAGAGGCCGGGCGCTCGACCACCTCACCGGCGGCAATCTGGTTGGCCAGCCGCGGGCTGAGCAGCTGAATACGCGAACCGCCACTCATTATTGCGAGGCCAAGGTGGTGGCGGGGATATCCAGCTGCTGGCCGACCTTCAGCTCATCACTCTTGAGGCTGTTGGTGCTGCGCAGGCTGGCCACGCTGACCTGATAGCGCACGGCGATCATCGCCAAGGTTTCACCCGGGCGCACGGTGTGCTCACGCGGACCCTGGGCAATTTTGCCGCTGTCTTTCAGCCAGGCGATGTAGGTGCCTGGTGGCGGGTTTTGCTGGAAGTACTGACGCACGCCCGTGTGGATCGAGCGGGCCAATGCCTGCTGGTGGCTGCGCGTGGCCAGCTTGGCGGCTTCATTGTTGTTGGAAATGAACCCGGTTTCGACGAGGATCGACGGAATGTCTGGCGACTTCAACACCATGAACCCGGCCTGCTCGACGCGGCGCTTGTGCAGCGAAGTGACCTGCCCCATGTTGCCAAGCACTTTTTGCCCGACGTTGAGGCTGGAACTGAGGGTGGCGGTCATCGACAGGTCGAGCAGCACACCTGCAAGCATGCGGTCTTTGTCATCCAGGCTTACGTTGCCGGCACCGCCAATAAGGTCAGAGCGGTTTTCCGTGTCGGCCAGCCAACGCGCCGTCTCCGAGGTGGCGCCACGGTCCGACAGGGCGAACACCGACGCACCGAACGCAGCACGGGAAGGTGCAGCGTCCGCGTGAATGGAAATGAACAGGTCGGCGCCCTTCTTGCGGGCGATCTCGGTGCGTTTGCGCAGCGGGATGAAATAGTCACCGGTGCGGGTCAGCTCGGCGCGGTAGCCCTTTTCGGTGTTGATCTGGCGCTGCAGCTCCTTGGCGATCTGCAGCACGATGTCTTTCTCGTGCTGGCCACGCGAGCCCGAAGCACCCGGGTCTTCACCGCCGTGCCCCGCATCGATAGCAACCACGATATCGCGTTTGCCACTTGGCGCGGGCGGCAGCTTGATAGCAGGCTGGGCCGGCGATACAGGTACGGCTGGCGTGGTCGCTGGCGTTGCCGGGGGCGTCGGCGGCGTGACCGGCGCGGTGGCGGCAATGGCGTCGGCTTCTTGGTCGTACAGGTCGACTACCAGGCGGTTGCCGTACTGCGCATTGGGCGCAAGCGTGAAGCTTTTGGGCGTGACCGATTTTTTCAGGTCAACCACCACACGCAGGTCGGTGGGCGTGCGCTGGGCAGAGCGCACGCTGTTGATCGGGGTGTTGGATGTAGAGACATTCAGCGGCGCAGCCAGCGTCGCACCGTTGATGTCGATGACCAACCGATCAGGCGCACTCAGGGTGAAGACGCTATGCTGCACAGGACCGGACAGGTCGAAGACCAGCCGTGTGTTGTCTGGTGCGCGCCACAGGCGCATGCTCTTGACTTGCGTGACGGCCAGAGCGTCAACGGTCACCGCTGTCAGCAGCAGCCCAACCACAGCGACCAGTGCGCGTATGCGCATACCTACCCCACTTACTGTTTATTGTGTTCGGCCAGCGCAGTGCACCAGGCCTCGCCGCGAGCCCCCTGCGGCGAAAGGATCAGCGAGCGTCCGCCCGCTTGGGGGCTTATGGTAATGGTCAGGTCGGGCTTTGGCAAAACGCCCGCACCCTTTTGTGGCCACTCGAACAGGCACAGCGGGTCGCCTTCGAAGTAGTCACGAATACCCATGAACTCCAATTCCTCCGGATCGACCAGCCGATACAGGTCGAAATGGTATGCACGCACTTCACCAATTTCGTAAGGCTCGACCACGGTGAAGGTAGGGCTTTTCACCGCACCGGTATGGCCCAAACCACGAATCAGGCCACGGGACAGTGTAGTTTTGCCTGCCCCGAGGTCGCCCTCCAGAAAGATCACGCCACGACCAGCGGTCACCTTGGCAAGTGTGTTACCGAAATTGACCGTGGCTTCTTCATCAGCCAGAAACAGGGTTATGCCAGGCACGCAGAGTGCTCCTCCAACAATTCACGAATGACCGGTGCCAGATCACTGGCAGCCAGGCCCCTACCTTTGACGCCCAAACGTTCACCCGCGCAGGCATGCAGCCAAACGCCCAGGCAGGCGGCATCCCAGGCGCTCAGCCCTTGGGCCAACAGCGCCGCCAGCACGCCAGTCAGCACATCGCCCAGCCCGGCGCCGGCCATGGCAGGGTGACCGCGCTCGCAGATTGCCAACTGCCCGTTCGGGGCTGCTACCAGCGTGCCCGCACCTTTCAGCACACAAACACTGGCATAGCGCCGCGCCAGCTTGCGTGCCGCACCTGTCCGGTCGGCCTGCACCGCCTCGGTGGAGATGCCCAGCAACCGCGCGGCTTCTCCCGGGTGCGGGGTCAGAATACTTCCGCTGGGCAGCGCCAACGGCGTGCCAGACAGCAGATTCAGCGCATCGGCATCCCAAACCTGCGGCCGCTCGGCATTGGCGACGGCCGACAGCAGGCTTCGCCCCCAAGCCGCCTGGCCCAGCCCCGGGCCGACCACCAGTACCGAGGCACGCTCCAGCACCCCCATCAGCTGGTTGGCAGAACTGCACCCCAGGCACATGACCTCTGGCATGCGGGCAATTGCCGCTGCAACATGTTCGGGCCGGGTGGCAACACTGACCAGCCCGGCACCGCAGCGCAAAGCGGCCTCGGCACTTAGCAGTACCGCACCGCCGGTACCCAGGTCACCACCCACCACCAGCACATGGCCAAAATCACCCTTGTGGGCGTGCTCGGGCCTGGCCGGCAGGTGCGCGACAGTCACGCTGCTGAGCAATTGCGGGGCATTGCCAGGTAGTTTGGTCTGGGGCATGGGGTCAAAGGCTCCAATGTCTGGCAGAATTATACGCACCTGAGCCCGTATTGCCTTGCCCATCCATGTCCGCGCCTACACTTGACCTTCCAGCCTTGGCCCTCTCCATCAAAGAATGGGGCCGCGAACTCGGCTTTGCCCACGTCGGCATTGCGGGTATAGACCTGGGCGAGCACGAACAGCACCTGCAGCGCTGGCTCGACGCTGGCTATCAGGGCGAGATGGAGTACCTGGGCACCCACGGCAGCAAACGCTCACACCCCGACCAGCTGATACCCGGCACCGTTCGCGTGGTATCGCTGCGCATGGATTACCTGCCAGGCGATACGCAGATGGCTAAACGCCTGGCCCAACCAGAAAAGGCCTACGTTTCACGTTACGCACTGGGGCGTGATTACCACAAGCTGGTGCGCAAGCGGGTGCAGCACCTTGCTGACCGCATTCAGGCAGACATCGGGCCATTCGGCTACCGAGCGTTCGTCGACAGTGCACCCGTACTGGAAAAAGCCATCGCCGAGCAGGCCGGCCTGGGCTGGATCGGCAAGAACACCCTGCTGCTCAACCGCAAGGCTGGTAGTTACTTCTTTCTCGCCGAACTGTTCGTCGATTTGCCATTACCAGTGGACGAGGCGCATACCAGCGAACACTGCGGGCGTTGCCAGGCGTGCCTGGATGTTTGCCCGACCAAGGCGTTTGTCGGGCCGTTTGTATTGGATGCCCGGCGCTGCATTTCTTACCTGACCATTGAGTTGAAAGGCGCCATTCCGGTCGAGTTGCGCTCGATGATGGGCAACCGGGTGTTCGGCTGCGATGACTGCCAGATCGTCTGCCCGTGGAACCGCTTCGCCAAGCCGACCCAGGAGAGCGACTTCATGCCACGCCATGGGCTGGAGAATGCCGAGCTGGCCGAGATGTTTCTGTGGGACGAGAGAACGTTCCTGCGCAAGACCGAGGGCGGGCCGCTGCGGCGGGCGGGGTATGAGCGATGGCTGCGCAATTTGGCGGTGGGGCTGGGGAATGCGCCTTCGACGATTCCGGTGATCGAGGCCCTCAAGGCGCGGCGTGAGGATGCTTCAGAGCTGGTGAGGGAGCATGTGGAGTGGGCGCTGGCAAAGCATGGCGCGAGTTAGCTGGGGCCGCTTCGCGCCCCAAGTGCCCTACTGCTGATCGTTGTAATGAAACTTCGGCATTTCCCAGTGGAACCTAATCGCCAACAACCGCAGCAAAAAACCACCAAATAGCGTCAGCAGCATCGCCTGTTCCGCCGGCACCTTGAAATACACACATCCGAGGTAGAACCAGGCCGCAGCGAACGAAACGCTGGCATACAGCTCCCGGCGGAACACCAACGGGATATCGTTGCAGAAGATATCCCGCAGAATCCCGCCAAACACCCCGGTGATCACCCCGCTGATCGACGCCACCAGCATGCCCTGCCCCATTTCCAGCGCCGTCATGCAACCGATCAAGGTAAAGGCCACCAGCCCCAGCGCATCAAGCACCAGGAACAGCGAACGCAGGCGGCGCATCATGGGCGCGATGAAAATCGTAAACAGGGCGGCACAACTGGTCAGCACCAGGTATTCCGGGTGCTTCACCCACGTCAGCGGGTAGTGCCCAAGTAACACGTCACGCACCGACCCACCACCCAGCGCAGTAACGCAGGCGATCAGCACCACGCCAAACCAGTCCATGCCACGACGACCGGCGGACAGCGCACCGGTCATGGCTTCAGCAGTGATGGCGATCAGGTAGAGCATCAACAACATGGTGCGGGTCCGTGCAGAAAAGTCGCGCAGTCTAACCAGTTGCCCAAAGCACCAAAAGAGGGCGCAAGCACTATTTGCTGTGCGCCTTTTCGGCTCACACCTTGATGAAATGCTCACGATAGTGACGCAGTTCACCGATCGACTCACGAATGTCGTCCAGCGCCAGGTGGGTATTGCCCTTCTTGAAGCTGTCACGTACCTCCGGTGCCCAACGCGCCGCCAGCTCCTTGAGGGTGGAAACGTCAAGGTTGCGGTAGTGGAAGTAGTTCTCCAGGTTGCGCATGTGGCGATACAGGAAGCGGCGATCCTGGCAGATGCTATTACCACAGATCGGCGATTTGCCTTTGGGCACCCACTGCTCAAGGAAGGCGATGGTCTGCGCTTCGGCCTCTGCCATGCTGACCTTGCTCTCGCGCACGCGCTGGGTCAGGCCGGAGGCGCCGTGGGTGCGAGTATTCCACTCATCCATGCGCGCCAGCACTTCATCGCTGTGATGGATAGCGATCACCGGCCCTTCAGCCAAGGTGTTCAGCTCACTGTCGGTCACGATGGTGGCCATCTCGATGATGACGTCGCTGTCCGGGTCCAGGCCGGTCATTTCCAGATCGATCCAGATCAGGTTCTGTGGGTTTTGCATGAAGAAGCTCCTCGAATAGGCCGTCATAGTAGCCTAGCGGCCCCGTGCCATGCATTCGCGTCGCAAAGGTAACAGGAATGGTCCGGCGCCTGGCGTGCTAAACTGCCTGCCGTTTTCAACCTGTCCTTCCACGGAATTTCCATGGCCAAACGCCAGCTCAATCGCCGCCAGAACTGGCGTATCGAAAAAATCCAGACCGAACGCGCTGCTCGCGCTGCCAAACGCGAACAGCATGCACTGCAAGAGCTGGAGGGTGGTGACCTGGGGCCAGAGCAGTTGGGCCTGGTAATTGCCCACTTTGGCGTGCAGGTGGAGGTCGAGGCGCAGGATGGCGAGGCTGCGGGCCAAGTGTTCCGCTGCCACCTGCGGGCCAACCTGCCAGCGCTGGTGACCGGTGACCGGGTGGTATGGCGCGCAGGCAACCAGGGTATTGGTGTAATCGTTGCCCAGATGCCACGCAGCACTGAACTTTGCCGGCCAAACAACCATGGCCAGCTCAAACCGGTAGCCGCCAACGTCGACCTGATCGTGATTGTGTTTGCGCCGGCCCCCGAGCCACACCCGAACCTGATCGATCGCTACCTGGTCGCAGCCGAACACGCCGGGCTTCGCCCGCTGTTGCTGCTGAACAAGGCCGACCTGATCAACGACGAGAACGGGCCTGCACTGCACGCACTGCTCGAAGTTTATCGCGAGCTGGGTTACCCGCTGCTGGAGGTTTCGGCACACCAGGGTGACGGCATGCAGCGCCTGCAACAGATGCTGAACGAACACATCAGCGTGTTCGTCGGCCAGTCAGGTGTCGGCAAGTCCTCGCTGGTCAACAGCCTGTTGCCTGATGCGGCCACCCGCGTGGGCGACCTGTCCGAATGGTCTGGCCAGGGCCAGCACACCACTACCACTGCGCGCTTGTACCACTTCCCCAATGGCGGTGACCTGATCGACTCGCCGGGTATTCGCGAGTTCGGCCTTGGCCATGTCAGCCGGGACGATGTGGAAGAAGGCTTCATCGAGTTCCGCGACCTGATCGGTACTTGCCGCTTCCGCGACTGCAAGCATGACCGGGAGCCGGGTTGCGCACTGCTGAAAGCTCTGGAGGACGGGCGCGTGAAGCCGCAGCGGATGAACAGCTATCGCTCGATCATCGCCAGCCTGCCGGAAGACAGCTACTGATCGGCGTTTTTTGTAGGAATCGTTACCTCTACATGTAGGGCGATTCCTGATTTGTCGTCATCTATTGCCCTCGCCACTGCTTTCCCTGATGGTCATGTCTTCTATCAGGGAGGGCTAGCGTGATGCCGGTATTCATCAGTTTCCGCCACGAAGAACGGCTGGATGCCTTTATTCTCAATGAGCGCCTGCTGCTCGAAGGGATAACCGCCCAGCTTGTGCAGTTCGATGGCCAAGGGCAGAGCAGTGAAGACCTTCATGGCAGCTTCTGCCAGCAACTGGGCAATGCCACCCACTGGGTCGGTGTACTGCCTGAAAACTACGCCGAAGATTGGTGGACGGCCTGGCTGCTGGGTGCCGCTACCATGGCCAATCGCCGCGTGAGCCTTTATCAACGAGGGGAAGGCGCGCCACCCGACAACCTGGGCAAATGGCCGATCATGCGTGAGCGTGCACACATCGACCTGTTTGTTCGGGCCTATCACGATGAATGCACGTTCGAGCGCGCAATGATCCTGCCCGCCGGGGGAGGAAGCTGGGCGGACAGGGACAATGCCGACTTCTTTCATGCCGATCTTAAAGCCAAGATTCGGCGGGGGTTCTGAGGGCCGCAACGCGGCCCCCGTGTCACTGATCTTTAGGCTCATCCATCTTCAAGGTACCGTCCTCGAAGATGTTCAGCTTCTGGCGCAACTCCCGTGGCTGCATCGGTGCCTCGGGTGCCGCGGGTGCCGTTGAGGCCCCCGGCGCATTTGCAGCAGGTGGTGTCGCCGCCGGCGGTGTTTCAGGCGCGCCCTGCTCACCTTCGATATCACGCTGGGCCTTTTTGGTCAGCACGATGATGTCGATACGGCGGTTTACCGGGTTAAGCGGGTTTTTGCGGTCGAACAACGACGACGATGCATAACCCACCACCCGCGCCACCTGCCCGTCCGGATAGCCCCCGGCGACCAGTGCGCGACGTGCAGCGTTGGCACGGTTGGCCGACAGCTCCCAGTTTCCGAACTCACCCGAGCCGGAGTATGGCTTGGCATCAGTGTGGCCGCTGACGCTGATCTTGTTCGGCACCGCCTTGATGGTGTCGGCCATGGCCAGCAGGATGTCCTCGAAGTACGGCTGAAGGCGCGCACTGCCCAGGTCGAACATCGGGCGGTTTTCAGCATCCATGATCTGGATGCGCAGGCCGTCCTGGGTAATCTCGAAGAGGATCTGGTCCTTGAACTTCTGCAGCTCCGGGTTTTCCTCGACCTTGTTCTGCAACTCTTGCAGCAGCAATTCGAGGCGCTCGCGCTCCATCTGCTCGGCCATGGTCTCGACCTGGTCCTTGTCCAGCTGAATGCTGGTATCAGGCGTAGGCTCCGACTTCTGCTCAGGGTTGATGGTCTTTTCCGGCGCCAGCTCAGGCGAACCACCCAAATCAATCACATAAGGCGTGCCGCTTTCCGAAAACCCGATCGGGTCTTTGAAATAACCGGCAATGGCGATTTTCTGCTCAGGCGTGGCCGTCGACAACAGCCACAGCACGAGGAAGAACGCCATCATCGCCGTGGCAAAGTCGGCAAAGGCGATCTTCCAGGCGCCGCCATGGTGACCGCCGCCGTAGCGCTTGACGCGCTTGATGATTATCGGCTGATTGTTTTCCATGACTCAGCGACCGCGAACCGCTTGTTCCAGTTCGGCGAAGCTCGGGCGGTGCTTGGGGTACAGCACCTTGCGCCCGAACTCCACAGCCAGCGAAGGCGGCATGCCCGAGGCCGAAGCTACCAGCGAAGCCTTGATCGATTCATACAGGTTGAGTTCTTCCTTGGCATCGTGCTCCAGGCACTTGGCCAGCGGGCCGAAGAAGCCATAGGCCGCAAGAATACCGAAGAAGGTACCCACCAGCGCTGCACCGACGTGCTTACCGATTGCCGCCTGGTCACCGTCCCCCAAAGAAGCCATCGTCACGACGATACCCAGTACGGCCGCCACGATACCGAAACCAGGCATACCGTCGGCGATGCCATTCACTGCATGGGATGGGTGCTCGAGCTCTTCCTTCATGCTCAGCAGCTCCATGTCGAACAGGCCTTCAAGCTCGTGGGGAGCCATGTTGCCGGTGGACATGATGCGCAGGTAATCACAAATGAACGCCGTCATGCGCTCATCACCCAGCACTGCCGGGTACTTGGCGAAGATCGGGCTGGCCGCGGCATCCTCGATGTCACTCTCGATGGCCATCATGCCTTCGCGGCGGCTCTTGTTGAGAATTTCGTACACAAGGCCCAGCACCTCCAGGTAATAGGTGTGGGTGAAACGGCTCCCGAACATCTTCAGCGACTTCTTGAAGACGTGCATGGTCATGTAGCCGGGGTTGGCCTGCATGAATGCACCAAAGGCCGCGCCACCGATGATGAGCACCTCAAACGGCTGGATCAGCGCCGCGATCTGGCCATGGGAGAGTACATATCCGGCGATGACACTCGCGAATACGACGATGATGCCGATAATTTTAGCCATAGGTTCAAAGCACTTGCTGTCGTGGTCAGGGTGAGGGACGGGAGCTTTAAAACTCTTCTTCTACTTATCGGCAGAACTGCGCCAGACTATAGCCACTCAATGCGAAAAGCCAGTTCGGACTGATGTCAAAATGCCAATGGAATATAAGGTGCCTACTCAGAATCCGCGTACGCTAGAAGCCTGGGTCAAACTGCTGGACGGTATTCGCCTGCCGGTGCCGAAGCACAGTTACGACCGGGTCATGAGCGCCATCAACGATAGCCGCCGTTCATTACGGGACATCGCCGAACTGATGCAGGACAGCCCCGCCCTGGTGCTATCAGTGATGCGTGAAGCCAACCACCCGGCCAATGCCAGCCTGGCGGAGCCCGCTGAAAGCCTGGAAATCGCCCTCAACCGCCTGGGCCTGGCGCGCACGCGGGAGCTGCTGATGCGCCTGCCAGCGCTGCCAGACGATGAAATCCCGCCGGTGCTGCGCCAGTTTCTGCTCATCAGCCAGCACGCCTCACAGCAGGCAAGCGGCCTGTTCGCCGCCCGCCTGGCGCGGCTGTGGCAGGAAATCCACTGGAGCAGCCTGCTGTTCCTGTCGCCACTGTGGCCCTTGGCGCTGGCCTATCCGCAGCTGCTGGATACCTGGGAGCTGCGGGTTATCCACAAGGGTGAAGAAGCCGCGGGCGTCGAGGAAGAACTGTTTGGTGTGCGCATCATCGAGTTGTGCCAAGCCGTAGCCGAACACTGGCGGCTGTCACAGTGGGTCACCCAAGGCTACCGCTCGCTGTTGGAGGAGCGCGAACAACTGGGCCAGATCCTCAGCATCGCCCGCGACGAAGACCTGCTCAACCAGCAACATCGGCTGGATGAAGCCCCCGCCTTGAGCCGCTGGTTCAACCAGCCGGCCAATACCGTACTACTGGCCAACAACCTGGCACTGGCCGCGCAGGTGGGTTGGGACAACCCGCACTTGCTGCGCTGGCAGCTGCTGACCGCCCTCTACCTGCAAACCTCGCTGGAAGATGTGCAGCAGCAAGTTCACCAGCAAGCCGCCGCCAGTGCCCGCCGGCATGCCCGGCACGCCTTGTTCCACCCCGCCGAGGCGTTGATCTGGCCTTGGCATCAGCGCCGCCCGCACCCGGACATGCTGGCCCCGCCGCCGCCCACCAGCGAAGAGCTTGGCCGCTGGCGCAAGCTGTGCGAGCAAATGCTGGCGCAACCCAGCCCGTTCACCAATGCCGTGCACTTGGCCACTCAGGCGAGTGAAGCCCTGCAAGCCTGTGGCATGCAGCGCATACTGCTGCTGACGATGGACAAGGCCAGCGACCTGCTGCGGGTTCAGCAAGCCACCGGCCTGCCGAAGGAAGCCGCGGCAATCGCCTTGCCGGTTGCCCAGAACAAACTACTGCAGAAACTGGTCAGCAAAGCCGGGCAACTGCGCCTGACACCGGAAAACCACGCCCAGTTTGCCGCGCTGCTGCCAGCGCCGTTGCGCGCGTTCTTCCGCAGTGAGCATCTTCTGCTGCGCTCGCTGGCGGTGAACGACCAGGTACTGATGCTGGCGGTCGCCGACCAGGCCGGTAAACCGTTGGCCGACGTCAGCGTGCAGGCTTTTGGCAAAACCGCGCAATGTATCGAGCGCGCCCTGTCGGTGTTTGCCAATCGCAATAGCTGACCCTTGCGCTACAATCGCCCCTCTTTCCACACTGGAGACCGTGGATGACAGATTTTGCCGGACTGCCGCTGGTGATCGAACCTGAAGACCTGCTGCCACGCCTTAATGCCCCGCAGCTGATTCTGGTCGACCTGAGTAGCGCCAACCGCTACGTCAGCGGGCACATCCCCGGTGCCCGCTTCGTCGAAGGCAAACGCACCCAGCTGGGCCAGCCGCCAGCTCCCGGCCTGCTGCCTGCCTTGACCGACCTGGAAAAGTTGTTCAGCGAACTCGGCCACCGCGATAACGCCGTTTATGTGGTGTATGACGATGAAGGCGGTGGCTGGGCCGGGCGTTTCATCTGGATGCTCGATGTGATCGGGCACAAGCAGTACCACTACCTGAACGGCGGCATCCAGGCCTGGCCGGCGGACAAACTCTCGGCGGACGTACCCGCGCCGGCCAACACGCAAGTAAGCTTGCGCGTACATGGCGAACCCACGGCCACCCGAGAATACGTGCAAAGCCGCCTTGGCGCCGATGACCTGGCCATCTGGGACGCCCGCGCCCCGCAGGAATTCAGTGGCGAGAAAGTGCTGGCCGCCAAGGGCGGACACATCCCCGGTGCGGTCAATTTCGAATGGACCGCCGGTATGGACCTCAACGACCACCTGCGCATCCGCAAGGACATAGCCGAAGTCCTGCAGCAACTGGGCATCACCCCCGACAAGGAAGTGATCACCCACTGCCAAACCCACCGCCGCTCCGGTTTCACTTACCTGGTGGCCAAAGCCCTCGGCTACCCGCGCGTCAAGGCTTATGCCGGCTCGTGGAGCGAATGGGGCAACCACCCGGACACGCCTGTAGAAGTTTAAGGAACCTGCATGAAATCCCGTCTGTTCATCATCAGCCAGTACCTGCTGCCGCATCACTTGCTGTCACGGCTGGCCGGCTGCGTCGCCGAATGCCGCGTACGCTGGTTCAAAAACGCTTTCACCGCCTGGTTTGCCAAGCGCTACCAGGTGAACATGAGTGAAGCGCTGGTCGAAGACCTTACCGCCTACGAGCACTTCAACGCTTTCTTCACCCGCGCCCTCAAGCCGGGTGCGCGCCCGCTGGATGAAACCCCCGGCGCAATCCTGTGCCCGGCCGACGGCGCAGTCAGCCAATTGGGCCCGATCGAACACGGCCGCATCTTCCAGGCCAAAGGCCACAGTTTCAGTGCGCTGGAACTGCTGGGTGGCGACCCGGCACTGGCAGCGCCGTTCATGGGTGGCGAATTTGCCACCATCTACCTGTCGCCCAAGGACTACCACCGCGTGCACATGCCGCTGGCTGGCACCCTGCGCGAAATGGTCTACGTGCCCGGCCGCCTGTTCTCGGTCAACCAGACTACTGCTGAAAACGTGCCTGAGCTGTTTGCCCGCAATGAGCGGGTGGTGTGCCTGTTTGATACTGAACGCGGGCCAATGGCCGTGGTGCTGGTAGGCGCGATGATCGTGGCGTCGATCGAGACGGTATGGGCCGGTTTGGTCACCCCGCCGAAACGTGAGCTGAAGACCTTCCGTTATGACGAAGGCAGCCGTGCGCAGATTCACCTGGAGAAAGGTGCGGAGCTGGGCCGCTTCAAGCTGGGCTCCACGGCCATCGTGCTGTTTGGGCCAGAGCAGGTGAAATGGGCAGAGAATATGGGGGCCGGGTCGGCGACGCGTATGGGTGAGTTGCTGGCGGTGCCTGCGCAAGCCTGATGGATTGTCGGGGCTGCGTTGCAGCCCATCGCGGCTAAAGCCGCTCCTACAAAGGTTTGCGATCACCTGTAGGAGCGGCTTCAGCCGCGATAATTTCAGATCAGCCGCGGGCGTCGCGATCACGCAAGCCCAGCAGATACAGCACGCCATCCAGCCCCAAGGTGGAAATCGCCTGCTTGGCCGACTGACGCACCAGCGGCTTGGCGCGGAAGGCTACACCCAACCCGGCCAGCGACAGCATCGGCAGGTCGTTGGCACCGTCACCCACCGCAATCGTCTGGTCCAGTTGCAGCCCTTGCTCGTTAGCCAATTGCTGCAGCAAGTCCGCCTTGCGCTGGGCATCCACGATCGGCTCTACCGCCACCCCGGTTACCTTGCCGTCGACCACTTCCAACTCATTGGCAAATACGTAGTCGATACCCAGGCGGGCCTGTACCTGCTTGGCAAAGTAGGTAAAGCCGCCCGACAGGATGGCTGTTTTGTAGCCCATGCGCTTGAGTTCGGCGAACAGGTTCTCGGCGCCCTCGGTCAGGCGAAGAGACGCACCAATTTCGTCCAGTACGCTCACATCCAGCCCTTTGAGCAGCGCCATGCGCTCCTTGAAGCTGGCACGGAAATCCAGCTCGCCACGCATCGCGCGCTCGGTGATTGCAGCCACCTGCTCGCCTACACCGGCCGCCTTGGCCAGTTCGTCGATGACTTCGGCTTCGATCAGGGTCGAGTCCATGTCGAACACCGCCAGGCGGCGGTTGCGGCGGAACAGGTCATCTTTCTGGAAGGCGATATCGATACCCAGCTCTTCAGCCAGCGCGAAGAAGTCTGCACGCAGTGCCTGAACATCGCTCGGCACACCGCGCACCGAAATTTCCAGCGCTGCCCGGCTCTTGTCGCACTGGGCGTCCAGCGCAACGCGCGCAGACAGGCGCTCGATACGCTCAATGGTCAGGCCGTACTGGCTGATGGCGGCACTCACACGCTGCAATTGCTCAGGGGTGATCTTGCGGCTGAGCAGGGTCACGATGTGCCGCGCTTCGCCTTGGCCATCGGCCCAGTGCTGGTAATCTGCTTCGGAAATCGGCGTGTAGCGGGCCTGCAGATTCAACTCATGAGCCTTGGACTGCACGCTTTGCAGCAGGCTGGTAGCCACTTCGTTGTCCGGGATGTCGACCAGAATGCCGAACGACAAGGTGCCATGCATGACCGCCAGGCCAATGTCGAGGATGTTCACACCACCCTGGAGCAGGACGCCGGTGATGGCTGCAGTGAGACCGGGACGGTCCTCACCGGTGATGTTGATCAGGACGATTTCGCGCACAACCTGGCTCCGACTTCGATGAAAAATGCGCATTCTACCGATTTTCCATGACCATCGGGTGCCAACGATACTTTGCCGACCAAACACAGCTCGCTATACTGCGCAACACTTTTATGCCATTAAGAGCCGCGCTCTGTGAACCGGCCCACGCCCGTCAAAACCGACAACTTCTTCCTCATGATCTTCCGTGCCCTGCGCCAACGTCGCGTACCTCTGGCACTGCGCATCGCCACCACCAACATTTTCCTGGTGGCCTTGGCGCTGGTGATCTATGCCTGCGTGATGGGCCTGCAGTTCAAGCAGGCCATGCACGAGCAGGCGGACGCCCTTGGCCAGAGCCTCACAACCCAGACTGCCACGTCGGCAACCGAGCTGCTGGTGTCCAACGACATCCTCAGCCTCAACGTACTGCTGGGCAATCTGGTGAAAAACCCGCTGGTGGCCCATGCGGCCATCTACAGCGTGGACAACCGCATCCTCGCCGAAGCCGGCCAGCGTCCACGCAACAGCTTGCTGGGTGAAGCCGAAGGCCTGTACCAGACCAAGATCACCTTCCAGGACGTGACGGCCGGGCAACTGCGCATCAGCCTGGACATGAGCCAGTTCCAGCAGCCGATGCTGATCAGCCTGCAGAGCATGGGCATTCTCGCCGCCATCCTGCTGGCGCTGGCCTTGAGCCTGAGCTTGCGCCAAGGGCGCCACATTACCTTGCCGCTGCTGCAACTGCGGGTATGGCTGCGCGACCCGCACCCTTACACACCGGCCATCGACCGCCAGGACGAGATCGGCGACATCGCTCGCCAACTGCACGCTCGCCTGGCGCCGCCGCCACCTCCGGAGCCCGAGCCGGAGGAAGAGGAAGAGTACGAGGACGAGGACGAATTCGACGACCGGCACGACGTTGCTCCGGCCGCCAAAGCTAATCCTCGCGCTAGCGTGGTTGCACAGGATGACGAAGACGATGACGAAGCGTTCGCCGGCCTGCTGGACGACGAAACGCCGCCAAAAGCTGCCGCAGTCGAATCTGACGAGCCACAGAGCACAGCCGTGCTGGCCGTTCAGCTGGGCTCACAGGAACAACTGCGCCGCCTGCCCCGCACTCGCCTGACCGAATTGCTGGAGCGCTACCGCGACTGCCTTGAGCATGCTGCCTCGCTGTACGAAGGTGAAACCCACACCCTGAACGATGGCAGCACACTGCTGCTGTTCCACAGCCGCGATTGTGGCGAGGATTACCTGACCAACGCCATTTGCTGTGGCGAACTGCTGCGCGCCTTGGGCCATGCCCTGCAGATTGAGGTTGCCGACAGCGGCATTACCCTGCAACTGCAACTGGGCCTGGCCCTGGGTGATGACTTGCAGGGGCTGGAGCAGGTTGACCTGTTGATGGCCGAGAAGGCTCAGGATGCCTTGGCTTTGTCGCAACATAGCCGCAACCTGCTGCTGGTGGAGCGCCAGATCAGTGACGATGCGCTGATTCGCCAGCGCGCGCGGATTCGGCCGATTGCCAGCCCTGAAGGGGCCTGCTGTGTCGAGCGCTTGATGGAGCCTTATCCGTCGATGCTGGAGCGGCAGTTGGCGCGGATGCACGAGCGTCGGGCCTGATCCGAGATTGCCGGGGCCGCTTTGCGGCCCTTTCGCGACACAAGGCCGCTCCCACACGGATGGCGCAAGCCCTGTATCCCCGGGCTTATGCGGACTATGTGGGAGCGGCCTTGTGTCGCGAAAGGGCTGCAAAGCAGCCCCCGCCAGATACAAAAAAGCCCGCAATGATGCGGGCTTTTTTGTGGGTAGAAGAACTATCAGAACCGATAGACTTCCATATCCGTACGAATCGGCGAAGCCATCGGGATCTTCGACTTCTCCGGCGCCTTCTTCACCTGCACCGGTGCAGCAGGCTTCTTCGGCGTTTCCTCAGCAATGGCGGGCTGATTGGCCAGCGGCTTGAGCGCCGTGCTCAACTGCTCGGCCAACTTCTGCAATAATTGCCCTTGTGCCTGCACCTGCGAAGACTCAGTGCCCTCGTGCGGCTGCTCAAGGTGGACGATGCGGTTATCACGCACATGGCCGCGGCGGTCCAGCAAACGCCACTGGGCGTCGAGGATCGCTGGCTGGTTTTTGCCCGAGTCCAGACGGGTAATCGACAGCAGCACCTGAACGTCCGGCGAGAAGCCGGTGCTGGCCGGCGCCAGAACCACGCGCTGGCTGTCCAAACGCCAAGCCAGCTGACGCACCAGCAACTGGTCGATGTCTGCCGACAAGCTGCCAGCCCAACGACCGTCGGTCGCCGAACTCAGGCTGCCATCAGGCTGACGCTGCAGGAATGTTTCACGCTGCAAATAGTCGGCAACCGATACCGGGCCGAGCACCACGGCCATGCCCGCGCTCTGCGAAGGCTGGCCAGGATCACCGCTGTCGAGCTGATACAGGGCGACTGGCTGATGCATGCTGCATCCGCTCAAGCCCAGCAAGCCCGTCATCAACAGCGCAAATGGAAGGCGCAGAAATTTCATCATCCCATCCAGGCGGATGCCATCAGGCAAACCGCAGTGATACTGATATTCATTCGTTCGGGCACACGGCCACGCCGGCACCACAGGGGCACTATCATCCGCGAAATGTCGGCCCGACTCCAGCATTTCCGCCGGGAACGGCGCTGAAATTGCCGTTCCAGACATTTCTGCGGGTTACGCCGGGCCTTCCACCTGCATGGCATCAACACGCTGGAACCCGCGTGGTAGCTTGCTGCCGCGCCGGCCACGTTCACCCTTGTAATGCTCAAGGTCGTCGGGCTTGAGTGAAAGCGTACGCTTGCCAGCCTGCAACACAAGGGTCGCACCCTCGGCAATGACGGCCAGATCTGTGACGTACTCCTCACGGCTGGCAACCCGGTCGCCCGGCACACCGATGATCTTGTTGCCCTTGCCCTTGCCCAGTTGCGGCAGGTCGGACACCTTGAACACCAGCAGGCGACCTTCAGTGGTCACCGCCGCCAGCCAATCCTCTTCCCGGTTGGCCACCGGGCGCGGAGCAATGACTTTGGCGCCATTGGGCAGGCTTAGCAGGCCTTTGCCTGCCTTGTTCTTGGCCTGCAGGTCTTCCCCCTTGACCACGAAGCCGTAACCGGCGTCGGACGCCACCACATACAGCGCCTCGTCTTCGGGCAACAGGACGCATTCGAACGTTGCCCCGGGCGGCGGAGTCAGGCGGCCGGTCAACGGCTCGCCCTGCCCCCGCGCCGAAGGCAAGGAATGCGCGGCCACCGAGTAGCTGCGCCCGGTAGAGTCGATCAGCACGGCAAACTGGTTGGAGCGGCCAGCGGCAGCGGCTTTGAAGCCATCGCCCGCCTTGTACGAAAGGCCCGTAGCGTCGATATCGTGGCCCTTGGCGCAACGTACCCAGCCCTTTTCCGACAGTACGACGGTAACCGGCTCGGTGGGCATCAGTTCGTTTTCAGACAATGCCTTGGCTTCGGCACGCTCGATGATCGGCGAGCGACGGTCGTCACCATAGGTTTCGGCGTCCTTGATCAGCTCGCTGCGTACCAGCTTGCGCAGCTTGGCGTCGCTGCCCAGCAGCGCCAGCAGTTTGGCTTGTTCCTTGAGCAGTTCGTCCTGCTCGCCGCGGATTTTCATCTCTTCCAGCCGCGCCAACTGACGCAGGCGGGTTTCGAGAATGTAGTCGGCCTGGATTTCGGTCAGGTCGAAGCGGGCAATCAGCGCCTGCTTGGGGTGCTCTTCGGTACGGATGATGTGAATCACTTCATCCAGGTTGAGGAACGCAGTCAGCAAGCCTTCCAACAGGTGCAGACGCTTCTCGACTTTTTCCAGGCGGTGCTGCAAACGGCGACGAACGGTACCGATGCGGTATTCCAGCCACTCCAGCAACAACGCACGCAGGTTTTTCAGCTGCGGGCGGCCATCGAGGCCGATGATGTTCACGTTGACCCGGTAACTGCTTTCCAGGTCAGTAGTGGCGAACAGGTGCTGCATCAGCTCTGCGGCATCGACGCGGTTGGAACGCGGGATGATGACAATACGGCACGGGTTTTCGTGGTCGGACTCGTCACGCAGGTCCGCGACCATCGGCAGCTTCTTGGCCTGCATCTGCGCGGCGATCTGCTCCAGCACCTTGGCACCGGACACCTGATGCGGCAGCGCGGTCACGACGATGTCGCCATCCTCTACCCGGTACACGGCGCGCATGCGGATCGAGCCGCGGCCGCTTTCGTAGATTTTCAGGATCTCGGCGCGCGGCGTGATGATTTCCGCTTCGGTCGGGTAATCCGGGCCCTGAATGTGCTCGCACAGCTGCTCAAGGGTGGCCTTGGGTTCGTCGAGCAGGCGCACGCAGGCGCTGGCCACTTCACGCAGGTTATGCGGCGGCACGTCGGTGGCCATACCCACGGCGATACCGGTGGTGCCGTTGAGCAGGATGTTCGGCAGCCGCGCAGGCAATACGGCGGGTTCCTGCAGGGTGCCGTCGAAGTTCGGCACCCAGTCCACGGTGCCTTGGCCCAGTTCGCTGAGCAGCACTTCGGAGTAACGCGACAAACGCGCCTCGGTGTAACGCATGGCGGCGAACGACTTCGGATCGTCCGGCGCACCCCAGTTACCCTGGCCGTCGACCAGCGTGTAGCGGTAGCTGAACGGCTGCGCCATCAGCACCATGGCTTCGTAGCACGCCGAGTCGCCGTGGGGGTGGAATTTACCGAGCACATCACCGACGGTACGCGCCGATTTCTTGTGCTTGGCATCGGCATCGAGCCCCAACTCGCTCATGGCATAGACGATGCGCCTTTGCACCGGCTTCAGGCCGTCACCGATGTGCGGCAAGGCCCGGTCCATGATCACGTACATGGAATAGTTGAGGTAGGCCTGTTCGGTGAAGTCAGCCAGCGAGCGGCGTTCGACGCCGTCCAGGCTGAGTTCCAGTGAGTCGCTCATGCGGGCCTCGTCATTTCAGGTTCTGGCGCAGCAGCATGGTGCCGCCGCGCTGGGTAAATTCAAGTTGTTTCAGGGCGCTCATGCCCAGCAGCACGGTTTGCCCGTCCAGGCCCGGTACTACCAGTGCGCGCACATTCTGCAGGCGGATGTCGCCCAATTGCAGGGTGTCCAGCCGGGTGCGGTAGCCTTCGGTACGGCCGTTGGCGGTGCTGAGCGTGACCGGGCTGCCGCGCTGCAAGTCCAGATTGCGGGCCAGCACTTCAGGGATGGCCACATCAGTGGCTCCGGTATCGAGCATGAAGTGCACCGGCTGGCCGTTGATCGCGCCATCCACCACGAAGTGGCCCTGGCCATTACCCAGCAGGCGCACCTCTACAAAGCCGTCGCCATGCTGGGACTGTACCTGTGTGTTGGGGTTGCGCTCGCGCTCTTCCCATTGACCGAAGAAGCGGGTGGCCAGGAACATCGCCGCCGCCCAGGCGACGACCATCAATACCCTGCCCGCACGCTTGCCCGGTGGCTGACTCATGGTTTGGCACTCCAGCCGCCTTGCGGCGCAGCAAATCGCCAGACGACCGGCCGGCTTTCGCCATCCGCGCGGTCGCCACCGTTGTTGTCCAGGCCTATCCATGCGCCTTTGGCATCCACCACCAGTGCTTCGGCCAGGCCGAACGGTTGGTCATAACGACGCTCAGGCACCAGCGCTTCAGCAGCGAATGACCAGCACCGCTCAACCTTGCCTGAGTCGGCATCGCGGCGGCAAACCCGGTAGGCATTGCGTTCAAGTGTGAACAACTTGCCGTCAAACCAGGCCAAATCAGCAAAATCGCGGGACAGTGCGCGCGCATTGGGCATCTGCGCGGGCTGCATTTCGACCCCGGCCTCGCTCAGCAACACGCACGCTCGGCCACAGGTCCAAACCGACTGCTGCCGCTCGATGGCCACCAGCCCCCGGCGCTCCCGTTCGGCAGCCAGCCACAGGCGGTCACCCGCCGGGCTGATTGCCAAACCTTCGAACAAGGCGTTGAAGTGCAGCAACATGCCGCTGGCCCGCGCCTGGCGCACCATAGCCTGATCAATTTTTAGCCAATTAAGCTCCCCTTCGACGGGAAGCTGCAATACAGCGGCGTGGGCTTCGCTGACCAGGTAGATGTTGCCGGCCTGATCGCAGGTGATGCCCTCGTAATCCAGCTCACCGCCGCGCACATAGGATGCCGCCCAGTTACGCGACTTCAAGCCCCACGGCAGGCCACTTTCCGGTACAGGTGGCGGTGTAAAGGTCAGCGGCTGGGCACGCCACACGGCGCTTTGCTGATCGAAGCGGTAGATGCGGTCGTCATCGCGGTCGGAGACGCCCCACAGGGCGCCCCGGCACGATGCAAGGCCCGACAAGTTACCGCCACGCATGCCGTCAATCGGGTGCTCGGAAACCAGCTTCAGTTCTGGCCAGTTGCCCGCCAGGCTTGGCAAGGCAAAAAGCGCGAGCCAAGCCGCGGCCAACAGACGAATCAAACCATGACCTCAGCCAGGTTGCCTTTGGTTTCCAGCCAGCTCTTGCGGTCTGCTGCACGTTTTTTGGCCAGCAACTTGTCCATCAGCTCGGTGGTGGCCTGCAAATCGTCCAGCGTCAGCTGCACCAGGCGCCGGGTGTTCGGGTCCATGGTGGTTTCACGCAGCTGCGGCGGGTTCATCTCACCCAGGCCTTTGAATCGGGTGACCTGTGGCTTGCCACGCTTCTTCTCGGCAACCAGGCGGTCGAGAATGCCATCACGCTCGGCTTCGTCGAGGGCATAGTAAATTTCCTTGCCCAGATCGATGCGGTACAGCGGCGGCATGGCCACGTAGACGTGGCCGGCCTCGACCAGCGGGCGGAAATGCTGCACGAACAGCGCACACAGCAGCGTGGCAATGTGCAAACCGTCGGAGTCGGCATCGGCGAGGATGCAGATTTTGCCGTAACGCAGCTGCGACAGGTCGGTGGCACCCGGATCTACGCCAATGGCCACGGCAATGTTGTGCACTTCCTGGCTGGCCAGCACTTCGCCGCCGTCCACTTCCCAGGTGTTGAGGATCTTGCCGCGCAACGGCAGGATGGCCTGAAACTCCTTGTCCCGTGCCTGCTTGGCCGAACCACCGGCGGAGTCACCCTCCACCAGGAACAGTTCGGCGCGCATCGGGTCTTGCCCGGCACAGTCGGCAAGTTTGCCCGGCAGTGCCGGCCCTTGGGTTACGCGCTTGCGCTCGACCTTCTTGCTGGCCTTGAGGCGGCGCCCGGCGTTGCTGATGGCCAGTTCGGCCAGTTGCATGCCCATTTCAGGGTGGGCGTTGAGCCACAGGCTGAAGGCATCCTTGACCACACCGGATACAAAAGCGGCAGCCTCGCGGGAAGACAAACGCTCTTTGGTTTGCCCCGAGAACTGCGGCTCCTGCATCTTCATCGACAGTACGAAGCTGATGCGCTCCCACACGTCTTCCGGCGCCAGCTTCACGCCACGCGGCAGCAGGTTGCGGAACTCGCAGAACTCGCGCATGGCGTCGAGCAGGCCTTGGCGCAAACCGTTGACGTGAGTACCGCCCTGGGCGGTGGGGATCAGGTTGACATAGCTTTCCTGAATGCTGTCGCCGCCTTCGGGCAGCCACAACAATGCCCAGTCTACAGCTTCCTTGTTGCCGGCCAGGCTGCCGCAAAACGGCTCATCCGGCAGGCGCAGGAAGCCGCTGACCGAGTCGACCAGGTATGAGCGCAGGCCATCTTCGTAGTGCCACTCGACCTTCTCGCCGGTGCCTTTGTCTTCGAAGCTGATCGACAGCCCCGGGCACAGCACGGCCTTGGCCTTGAGCACATGCTTGAGGCGGCTGATGGAGAACTTCGGCGAGTCGAAATACTTCGGGTCCGGCGTGAAGTACACACTGGTACCGGTGTTGCGCTTGCCAACCGTACCGACCACTTCAAGCTCGCTGGCCTTGAAGCCGTCGGCAAAGGTCATCTGGTACTCATTGCCGTCACGCTTGACGCGCACGCGCACTTGAGTCGACAAGGCGTTGACCACCGAAATGCCCACACCGTGCAGGCCACCGGAGAACTGATAGTTCTTGTTGGAGAACTTGCCGCCGGCGTGCAGCTTGGTGAGGATCAACTCGACGCCGGACACACCTTCTTCAGGGTGGATGTCCACCGGCATGCCACGGCCGTCGTCGCACACTTCAAGCGAGTGGTCGGCGTGCAGGATGACCTGCACCGAACGGGCGTGGCCCGCCAGGGCTTCGTCGACACTGTTGTCGATGACTTCCTGGGCCAAATGGTTCGGCCGGCTGGTGTCGGTGTACATGCCCGGCCGTTTACGAACGGGGTCCAGGCCGGAGAGGACTTCGATGGCGTCTGCGTTATAGGCGCTAGCGCTGGGGTTGGCCATAGGTTCTCGTCGTCAGTCAGGTGAATGCAAAATGATCAAAATACAGAAAAATCGAGCGCCGCGTACTGCCCCCGGGCAATCCCGGCAAAGGCCAGCAGTGCCGGAAGCTGCTCGGCAAAGCCCTGGAAGCTGTGGTCGCCACCAGCCTGGATGCGCAGGGCGCAAGCGCGGTAATAGCGCTCGGCGTGGCGATAGTCCAGGGTTTCATCGGCGGTTTGTAACCACACTTGATAGCGGCCGGGGTCTGCGGGGGCAGGCACTTCCAGTTCGGCCAGGGCCTGCACATGGTCCAGGGTCAACTCCCAGTCTTCACCGCTATAGTAGTTGCGCTGTGTGCCGAGGTGGCCGTCGAAATACTGGTGTGGCGTGACCGCAGGGTTGATCAGCAGTGCCTTGAGGCCGTGGCGTTCCGCCAGATGGGTGGCATAGTAGCCGCCCAGCGAACTGCCGACCAGCAACGGCGTACCCAGTTCGGCAATGGCGGTTTCCAGCTGGGCCATGGCCTGACGGGGATGATGATGAAGCTCGGGAATGCGCAGGCGCTCAGCCAACCCAAGCTGCTGCATGACGGCTTCGAGCTGTTGCGCCTTTTTGGAAAGGGGCGAACTGTTGAAGCCATGGATATAGAGGATGGAACCCGACATGCTGCCCCCGGAATCTGTGGCTTCGCGCCCAAGGGTGCGGGCGCAGGGATGCGCAGTGTAGCGTGTTCGACGGGTTTTGGCGCAGCGGCAGGAATTTAGCAACACATTGGCCTGTAGGAGCGGATTTACCGAAACGTCGGACCGCCGCGATGCAGACGACGCGATTGATGGCACCGGCGTTGCCGGTGTTCGCGGCTGAAGCCGCTCCTACAGGGATAGGGCTCAGTAACCTGCGCTGTTAAAGTCCAGTTTTACTTCAAAATCCTTGGCCCGCTCCACTCCAGTCTCCACCCGCCCATCGGCATGCAGGCGCAACCAACGGTAGCCCGGCTGCTCCTCGCTCACCTTGAAGTCCTCGCTACGCGCTGCAAACTGGATACAGGTCGATGGCGTGGCCAACAAGCGCAGGCCACCCCGCACTTCATCCCATTCCTGGTGGATATGCCCCCAAAGCAAGGCCTTGACCTGTGGATAACCCTGCAGCCGTTGTAGCAGCTCATCTGCGTTACGCAGGCCAATCGGCGCAATCCAGGCACAGCCGATATCCACCGGTTGATGGTGGCAGCACACCAGGCAGTACCGGCCCTCAGCCGAGGCCAGTGCTTGCTCAAGCACCTGCAACTGATCCTGTTCAAGCCACCCGTGGGTCGCGCCAACGACCGCGGAATTCAACATCACAACCCGCCAGGCGCCCACATCGGTTACGGCTTGCACCAATTCCGGGGCAATGTTGGCCATGACTTGGGCTTCATCATGGTTGCCCGGTAACCAGCGGGTTGGCACCGCAAATTCGGCCGTCAGGCCACGGAATGCCTTGTAAGACGCCTCGCTGGCATCCTGCGACAGGTCTCCCGTGCACAGCAGCAGGTCAATGCGCGGCTGCTCGCGGCGCACCTGGGCGATGACATGGCGCAGGCTGTCGCGGGTATTGAGCCCCAACAACGTGCCCGCCGGGTCGGCGAACAGGTGGGCGTCCGTGAGTTGCACCACATGCACGGGTGCCTGGGAAAGGTCTGGGTGCGGCAATTGCCGTCTCCTCACGCGGATTCAGCAGAAATTATGGCGTTGTGATGGCCTCAAGCAAACACCCGAAGCCGACAAGCGTCACATTTCAGCGAACACTTGCCAATTCATGGCCGCAGGCAAGGCAATGGCTCAGCCACTCACCCAGGAACAGGTTCAGTTGGGCTTTTTCATCCGGCTGATGCATGCCCGCATTGGGGTACGGGTAGATGCTACGCAAGCGGCGGGTGTGTTCGGCGCTGACCACTTCGGCCATGCGTGCATCGTGATACACCTGCACTTCAAGGTGCGGCACCGGCAACCAAGGCAGGCTGTGCTCCTGGCGCACGCGCAACGTGGTGGTATACGGGCAGGCCAGTACCACGTCGAGCACCAGTACGCCGAGCATCTGGTCGCCCTGGGTCATGCCGATACGGCGCGAACTCTGGGTGGTGCGCATGTCGGGCAACAGGCGCATGAGCCGGGCGTAGTTGGCCTCGCAGGCTGCTTGCAGCCCGGCCAGGTCGACCCGATAACGCTCGCGCAGCAGGTTCACTTCCACATACCTCGTACTTCATCACGGTTCAGGGCCAGCCATTGCAGGCCAATGATGGTCGCGGCGTTACAGATACGGCCGTCGCGCACGGCCTGCAGGGCGTCTTCGAAGGGCCACACACGTACGCGGATGTCCTCGCCCTCTTCCTCCAACCCGTGCAGGCCACCGGCACCTTCGCTGACGCAACGGCCCAGGAACAGATGCACGAACTCATCGCTACCACCCGGTGACGGGAAGTAGCGGGTCATCGGCCACAGGGCGCTGAACGTCAGGCCTGCCTCCTCTTCGGCTTCACGGTGGGCAACTTCCTCGGGTTTTTCGTCCTTGTCGATCAGGCCGGCGACCATCTCGATCAGCCAAGGGTTGCCAACCTTGTCCAGGGCGCCGACGCGGAACTGCTCTATCAGCACCACCTCGTCACGCAGGGGGTCATAAGGCAGCACGCAGACGGCATCGTGGCGCACGAACAGCTCGCGGCTGATCTCCCGCCCCATGCCGCCGGCAAACAACTCGTGGCGCAGGCGCAGCTTGTCGAGCTTGTAAAAGCCCTGGAAGCAATTGGCCCGTTCGATGATCTCGAAGCCCTTGGGCACTGAATTCAACGCGTCTGACATGGAAATCCTCATTACCTCGAATAGCGCTTCGCGCCATCCTACTCTGCACGCCTGCCCGTTTCATCCCTTTCCGGCAACCGTTCGCCTACTTGGGACAGGGCAACTACTCTCTGTTAGCTTAGTGGCGAACTGAAGGCCGCGCAGACGGTCAAAGGCCGACTTTTCCCTGTTCTGCAAGGATCATCATGACACTGGTCAAACTCACTTCCGTGGCTGTGCTGGCCATGGCCCTGGGCGCCTGCCAGAGCCTGTTCGCCCCAAATTACCGGGCCCCGCTCGAGGTCAAGCGCGACGCCTGGGAGCATGTGAAGCCCGGCTGCAGCGCCAGCGACTGCCCGCTGGTGAACATCGACATGATTCACTTCCCCGACTTGCCCAAGCTCGACGGCATCGTCGAAAAGCGCCTGTTGCAGCTGACCGAAGACAACCAGCATGGCACAGCACCCGCCACCTTGCAGGCATACGAGCAGCAGTACCTGGCCAGTGCCGAAAAACGCAACAGCAGCTACTTGCAAGCCAAGGTACGAGAGCAACATGACGGGCTGGTGATCATCGAGTTGTCCAGCTACCTGGACACGGGTGGCGCCCACGGCATGCCGGGGCGCGGGTTCATCAACTATTCGCGCAAGCAGGACAAGGTGCTGACCCTGCAAGACATGCTGGTGCCCGGCCAGGAAGACACCTTCTGGAAAACGGTGGAGGAATCCCACCGCGCCTGGCTGATAAGCGTGGGCATGGACAAAGACGCCGAGTTCGTCAAAACCTGGCCCTTCAAAAAGTCGCCGCACATCGCCCTGACGTACGGCGCGGTGGTGGTGAAGTACGAGGTTTACGCCATTGCGCCCTATTCCATGGGCCACGTGGAACTCAAAATCCCCTACCCACGCCTGAATGGCGTACTCAAGCCCGAGCTGTTTCCCGGCCGCGGCTGACGCTTAGCACCGCATGCAGCCCACCTGCCAGCAGCAGTGCTGGCAGGGTCGCCCCCAGCTCCGGGGCCTTGGCGGCGATCACGTGATAAGCCACCACGCCCACCGCCCAGGCCAGCAGTGCCTGCCAGTGCAAACCGCCCACAACCGAAGGCGCACGGCGGCGACGGATCACGAAGTGGTCCATCAACACCACCCCGAACAGCGGCGCGAATACCGAGCCGATCAGCAGCAGGAAGTTTTCGTACTGCGCCAGTGGCGCCAGCAACGCAATCAGGGTGCAAAGCACGCCGATGGCCAAGGCCAGGTGCTCGACCTTCACAGGCACCAGCAGCCCGGTGGAAACGGCCGCCGAGTGAATGTCGGCAAAGGCCTTCTCCGATTCGTCCAGCAAGATGAGCAGCAGCGGGATACCGATGCCTGCACCGGCAAGCGCCAACAGCAACGCATTGGCCTCACCACTGGAAGCGAACGCCAGGGTGTAGGCCACGCCCAGGCTCATCAGCCAGGTATTGCCAATGAAGTAGCCCAGTGCAGTGCCGCCGAATACCGATTTGCCACCCCGTGCAAAGCGCGAGTAGTCGGCGATCAACGGCAACCAGGACAGCGGCATCGCGATGGCGATGTCAAAACCCACCGCCAGCGACATCGAGCCGCCCCCGCCGCGTTGCCACAGGTCGGCCAGGTCGGCTTTGGCGAACAGGTTCCAGGTCAACCAAAGGCACGCGCCCAGCAGTACCCAGATACCCCATTTGCGCAGCACCTTGCGCACGAACGCCAATGGCCCGCTGACCGCCAGCAAAGTCGCCAGGCCACCGAAGCACAGGGTCCAGAGCAACGGGCTGTTCCACAGGCTGTCTTCGCCAAAGGTGCGCGCGCCAAGCAAGCTTGCGGCATCACGCATGACGATGATCTCGAACGCGCCCCAGCCCACCAGTTGCAGCAAGTTGAGTACCGCCGGCAACCGAGCGCCGTGGCGGCCCAGGCTCAGGCGCAGGGTGGCCATGGCCGACAGGCCCGTGTCGCTGCCGATGACGCCGGCAGCCCCCAGCAGCAGCACGCCTACACCGGTACCGAGGGCGATAGCCAGCATGGCACCGGCAAGGCCCAGGCCCGGGGCCAGCATGGCGCCTACCTGCAGGACCATCAGGCCTATGCCCAGGGAGAACCAGAGGGTGAACAGGTCACGGCCGCTGAAGGGGCGCTGGCTGATGGGGACCGCGTGGTCGGGGGAGAAGTGGCTGGGGGATGTCATGATGGCGCTCGGCAGAAGTTATTGTGGTTGGCTTGGCGAGGACGTTGTCCTCGATCGCGACACAAGGCCGCTCCCACAGGAGATCGCATACCCCTGCAGGTGCCGCCCCGGGCTTTTTACACCTTGTGGTACAGCTGGCTGCCTTCCTGGCGGAACCGCTCGGCCTGCTCCCGCATGCCTTCTTCAACAGAAACATCCACCGCGTCGATGCGCAGATTGGCCGCGTATTCACGCACTTCCTGGGTAATTTTCATCGAGCAGAACTTCGGCCCGCACATCGAGCAGAAGTGCGCCACCTTGGCCGATTCCTTCGGCAGGGTTTCATCGTGGAAGGCGCGTGCAGTGTCCGGGTCCAGGCCCAGGTTGAACTGGTCTTCCCAGCGGAACTCGAAACGCGCCTTGGACAAGGCGTTGTCGCGGATTTGCGCGCCTGGGTGGCCTTTGGCAAGGTCCGCCGCATGGGCCGCGATCTTGTAAGTGATGATGCCGGTCTTGACGTCATCCTTGTTCGGCAGGCCCAGGTGTTCCTTGGGCGTGACGTAGCAGAGCATGGCGCACCCGAACCAGCCGATCATTGCCGCACCAATGCCGGAGGTGATGTGGTCGTAACCAGGCGCGATGTCGGTGGTCAGCGGGCCGAGGGTATAGAACGGCGCCTCGTCGCAGCACTCCAGCTGCTTGTCCATGTTCTCTTTGATCAGCTGCATCGGCACGTGGCCCGGGCCTTCGATCATGCACTGCACGTCGTGTTTCCAGGCGATCTTGGTCAGCTCACCCAAGGTTTCCAGCTCACCAAACTGAGCAGCGTCGTTGGCGTCGGCAATCGAGCCCGGGCGCAGGCCGTCGCCCAGCGAGAAGCTGACGTCATAGGCCTTCATGATTTCGCAGATCTCATCGAAGTGCGTGTACAGGAAGTTCTCTTTGTGGTGCGCCAGGCACCATTTGGCCATGATCGAACCGCCGCGGCTGACAATGCCGGTCACACGCTTGGCGGTCAGCGGCACGTAGCGCAGCAGCACGCCCGCATGGATGGTGAAGTAGTCCACGCCTTGTTCGGCCTGTTCGATCAGCGTGTCGCGGAACAGCTCCCAAGTGAGGTCCTCCGCGATGCCGTTCACCTTTTCCAGGGCCTGGTAAATCGGCACGGTACCAATCGGTACCGGCGAGTTGCGGATGATCCACTCGCGGGTTTCATGGATGTGCTTGCCGGTGGACAAGTCCATGACCGTGTCCGAACCCCAGCGGATGCCCCAGGTCAGCTTGGCCACTTCTTCTTCGATGGACGAACCCAGCGCACTGTTGCCGATGTTGCCGTTGATCTTCACCAGGAAGTTGCGGCCGATGATCATCGGCTCCAGCTCGGTATGGTTGATGTTGGCCGGGATGATGGCGCGCCCGCGGGCGATTTCCTCGCGCACGAACTCGGGGGTGATCTCTTTCGGGATGCTGGCACCAAAGCTGTGCCCCGCGTGCTGCTGGTTCAGCAGGCCGGCGGCGCGGGCTTCCTGCAGCTTCATGTTTTCGCGGATGGCGACGTATTCCATCTCGGCGGTAATGATGCCTTGGCGGGCATAGTGCATCTGCGAGACGTTGGCGCCGGCCTTGGCACGGCGCGGGTTACGCACGTGGTTGAAGCGCAGTTTGGCGAGTTCGGCATCGTTCAGGCGCTGCTGGCCGAAGTTGGAGCTCAGGCCGCCCAGGCGTTCGGTATCGCCACGGGCGTCAATCCAGGCAGAGCGCACATCGGCCAGGCCCTTGCGCACGTCGATGATGACGTTGGGGTCGGTGTAAGGGCCGGAAGTGTCATACACCAGCACCGGGGCGTTGGATTCGCCGCCAAAGTCGGTGGGGGTGTCGTGCAGGCTGATTTCGCGCATGGGTACGCGGATGTCCGGGCGCGAGCCTTCGACGTACACCTTGCGCGAACGCGGGAAGGGTTGCACGGACTGCTGGTCGACTTGGGCCGACTCGCTGAGGTTGATCGTTTTTTCTTGTTTGCTCATCACAGGCTCTCCAGACGTCTTCCTTGCGGGCAGAATGTCGGGGTGAACCTGAAAGGCGCGGACGCACCCATTGATGGGTGCAGTGCCGGATACGTGGAGGTGCCTTGGGCTGCGTTGCAGCTGAGACATTCCCGGACCTGGCACAAGAGGCTCCCCGGGAAGGCGAGCAATCTTGTTCCCTACGCAGGCGCTAACCTGATCAGGTTCAACGGGATCCGCAACTTTGCGATCTCAGCCTTTGCATCAAGGCACCCCGACAAGAACGTGCGCAGTCTAAGCTGGAGTGGTCGGCAAAGCCAAGCTTGTAAATCACGGAATGATGAAAGGCGTAACCGGCGATTGTTGCCGGGGGCGCATGGCACTACACTGACCAGCCATTCGATACTCAACAGTTCAGTAATTAAATTTCGTACAAGGATTGCCCTTATGCTGCGCAAACTCTCACTGGCGATTGCCGTGTCTTGTGCGTCCAACGGAGTGGTCTGGGCAGCGGATGTGCCCACAACAGTTAAAACCGACCTGGTTAGCGTTTATCAGGAAGCAGTCGACAACAACGCCGATCTTGCCGCCGCACGCGCCGATTATGGCGCCCGCCGCGAAGTGGTGCCCCAGGCCCGCGCGGGCTTGCTGCCCAACCTTTCGGCCGGCGCCGAAATGATGAACACCCGGACCAAGCTGGACGAGCCGTCCATCACCTCCAACCGCAGCGGCAACGCGTGGAGCGCGACCCTGGCCCAGCCAATCTTCCGCGCTGACCGCTGGTTCCAGTTACAGGCTGCCGAAGCTGTCAACGAACAGGCGGCACTGGAATTGTCGGCTACCGAACAGAACCTGATCCTGCAAACCGCGCAAAACTACTTTGCCGTGCTGCGTGCCCAGGACAACCTGGCTGCGACCAAGGCTGAAGAGGCGGCTTTCAAGCGCCAGCTGGACCAGTCCAATGAGCGCTTCGATGTAGGCCTGTCGGACAAGACCGACGTGCTTCAATCCCAGGCCAGCTACGACACTGCCCGGGCCAACCGGATCATTGCCGAGCGCCAGGTGCAAGACGCCTTCGAGGCATTGGTTACCTTGACCAACCGCGAGTACAGCTCGATCCAGGGCGTGGTCCACACCTTGCCGATTCAGGTACCGACCCCCAACGACGCCAAGGCCTGGGTCGAAACCGCGGGTAAGCAGAACCTCAACCTGCTGGCCACCAACTACGCGGTTTCTGCCGCCGAAGAGACCCTGCGTCAGCGCAAGGCCGGCCATGCGCCAACCCTGGATGCGGTGGCCAAGTACCAGAAGGGTGACAACGACAACCTTGGTTTCACCAACCCTTCGCAGCTAGGTGTGCGTTATAGCGGCGACGTCGAACAGACCAGCGTAGGCCTGCAGTTGAATATTCCGATCTACAGCGGCGGCCTGACTAGCTCGCAAGTGCGCGAGGCCTATCAGCGCCTGAGCCAGAGCGAGCAACAACGCGAAAGCCTGCGCCGCCAGGTGGTGGAAAACACGCGCAACCTGCACCGGGCCGTAAATACCGATGTGGAACAGGTCCAGGCGCGCAAGCAGTCGATCATTTCCAACCAGAGTGCACTGGAGGCCACCGAAATCGGCTACCAAGTCGGTACGCGTAACATCGTCGATGTGTTGGATGCACAGCGCCAGCTTTACACATCGGTGCGTGATTACAACAACAGCCGGTATGACTACATTCTGGACAATTTGAGTTTGAAGCAGGCGGCGGGGACATTGAGCCCGCAGGACCTGGTGGACTTGAAACGGTATTTGAAAGCCGATTACAACCCGGACAAAGACTTCCTGCCGCCGGACCTGGCTGCGGCGGCAGCGAAGAACTTCGAACGCCGACCTTGAGACAATCGCTGGCCTGTGTGGGAGCGGCCTTGCGTCGCGAAAGGGCTGCGAAGCGGCCCCGGCAAGTTCAGCTGCGAAGCTGAAAATCTGGGGCTGCTTCGCAGCCCTTTCGCGACACGAGGCCGCTCCCACACAGTCCGTGCAACACTTTAGTCAGCCGAGCAATTGGTCCAGACCATCCAGCAGTCGCTGCAGCGCCCCTTGGTTGGCTTTCATCACCGCCCTGCCCGCCTCACCCATGCGTCGGGCATCCTGCGGCAACTCGATCAGCTGCCGCACTGCTGCGGCCAGCCCGTCGGCATCATCGACCTGCTGCAACGCCCCGGCTTCACGCAGCATCGCGCTAATCTCCAGGAAGTTGAACACATGCGGCCCCATGATGACCGGCAATGACAACGCCGCTGGCTCAAGCGGGTTGTGACCACCAGTGGCGACCAGGCTGCCGCCGACGAAGGCGATGTCTGCCAAGGCGTAGAGGAACAGCAACTCCCCCATGGTGTCACCGAGAAGCACACGGGTTTCGCCGTCGACGGGCGCTCCTGTGGAACGGCGTACGGTGGCGAACTGCTCGGCACAAAGAGCATTCACCGCATCGAACCGCTCCGGGTGACGCGGCACCAGAATCAGCAACGCATCAGCATGAACCTGCAGCAATTGCCGATGGGCTTGCAGAATCAGTGCATCCTCACCCTCATGGGTACTGGCGGCAATCCACACCGGGCGCTGCTCAGCCCCCCACTGCTGGCGCAGGGCGCGGGCACGGGGCAGCAATTGCTCGTCGACCTTGAGGTCGAACTTGATCGAACCGGTAACTTGCACGCACGCCGGCCGCGCACCAAGGTCACGGAAACGCTGCGCCTCGGTTTCGGTCTGCACCGCAATCAGGCTCATCTCGGCCAGCATTGGCCGGGTCAGGTTGGCAAAGCGCGTGTAGCCACGGGCCGAACGCTCGGACAGCCGTGCATTGGCCAACGCCACGGGAATGCCGCGCTTGGCACACTGGTGAATGTGATTTGGCCACAGCTCGGTTTCCATGATGATGCCCAGGCGCGGGCGCACATGGTCGAGGAAACGCCCTGCTGCCCACGGCAGGTCGTAGGGCAAATAGCAGTGCTGAATACGCGGCTCGTCGGCAAACATGGCGCGAATTCGCTCGGAACCGGTCGGGGTCATGCAGGTGAGCGTGATGGGCAGGTCCGGGTAAGCCTTAAGCAGCGCTCGCACCATGGGCGCGGCGGCGATGCTTTCACCCACCGAAACGGCATGCACCCAGATCCCGCCCTGACGCATGGCCGGCAGGTTGCAGGCAAAGCGCTCGCCAATGCGCTGGCCATAGGCTGGCGCCTTGCGTGCACGCAGGAACAGGCGCAGCGCAACCAGCGGCAGGCCCAGGTGGAACAACGCGGTATAGAGAGTTCTGTTCATGGCGGCGGAGTTTAACCGATCGCGCGCAAGTGCACCGCAAAGCGCTCAGCCAACCATTGCGCGGCCAGGCCCAAAGGTTCATCGCGGCGCCAGGCCAATTCGACGACCAAGGCGGGCGGGCGCCAATCGCTGGCCAGTTCGACCATCTGCGCCTGGTACGTGGGGTACTGCACCACATGACGCGGGAGCCAGGCCCAACCCAGGCCGCGCATCAACAGTTCGGCCATGGCGTAGAAGCTGTCGGCCCGCCAGATGTGGGGGCTTATTGCTTCCCCGCCAGGGTATCCACTTTGCTGCGGGGTGATAAGCAGTTGCCTGTGACGCGCCAACTGTTGGCGGGTGACGTGTTGCTCCCGGGCAAGGGGATGGTCCACTGCACACACGGTGACCATTTCCACACTCCCCAAGGCTCGCCGCTCCAGCGATGCCGGAATGCTCTCATGCTGGAAGAACAGCCCAAGGTCGGCACGCCGTTCCACCAGCTTGCGCGCTACATCACCCTGGGCACCACTGGCCAGTTGCACTTCAAGATAAGGGTAATGGCTGGCCAGTTCATCCAGGCTGTCGATGACAGGCTGGTAGGGCATCGCTTCATCCTGAGCCACGCGCAACAGCGCCTCCTGGCCCCGCATCAAAGCCAATGCACGGCCATCCAGGCGCTCACACTGGCGCAACAGTTCCCGGGCATCTTCCAGTAGCGCAGTGCCACTTTGCGTCAGCTTGGGCTGTCGGCCACTGCTGCGCTCGAACAGGGTGACACCCAGGTCTTCTTCAAGCAGGGCAATTGCGTTGCTGATTGCCGACTGCGCTTTGCGCTGCTCGCGCGCCACGGCGGAAAACGAACGCAACTCGGCGACTCGTACAAACAGTCGCAGTTGCTCAAGGCTCCATTGGTCAGCCATCAACCCATCTCCAATACAGATAGGTAATGACTTTACCGCAACTGCGCGATGGCTAGAATGCGCAGCCAGTAACCGGAGATATCATCATGAATGCCTACACCTACCTCGCCATCGCCATCTGCGCCGAAGTCATCGCCACTGCTTCCATGAAAGCGGTCAAAGGCTTGAGCACGCCGCTGCCGCTGATGTTGATGGTGGTGGGCTATGGCATTGCATTCTGGATGCTGACGCTGGTGGTGCGCAGCATTCCGGTGGGTATCGCCTATGCCATCTGGTCAGGGCTGGGCATTGTGCTGATCAGCGTGGCTGCCCTGGTCATTTATGGGCAGAAGCTGGATATGCCGGCCATGCTGGGCATGGCGATGATCGTAGGCGGCGTGGTGGTGATCCAGCTGTTCTCGAAAACTGCCGGGCATTGAGGGGTAGCGGGAGCGCTGCCATTACAGGCATAGCCTGTATACTTGCAGGCTGTCCGATTCTTCGAGGTACTGCCATGCCAACCGCCATTTCCACTGACGTGCTGATCGTCGGCGCCGGGGTCGCAGGCCTCTGGCTCAACGCGCGCCTGCGCCGGCAGGGCTTTTCCACGGTTTTGGTGGAGCGTGCCAGCCTCGGTGGCGAGCAGACGATCAAGTCGCAGGGCATTATCCACGGCGGTACCAAATATGCCCTGCATGGCGCATTGACCGGTGCATCGGAAGCCATTGCTGACATGCCACGCCGGTGGCGCGAGGCCATCAACGGCGACGGCGAACTGGACCTGAGCAAAACCCGCTTGCTCTCCGACGCCCATTACCTGTGGTCCCCCGGCACCTTGGCCGGCAACCTGACCAGCTTCTTTGCCAGCAAGGCCGTGCGTACCCGGGTGGAGCAGGTCAAGGGCGAGCAACTGCCGCCTGCCCTGCAGGACCGTGCATTCAAGGGCAAAGTCTATCGCCTGTCAGAACTGGTGATCGATGTGCCGAGCCTGCTCGCCAACCTGGCCGAGCTGGCCGGCGACAGCCTGCTGGCAGGCTCGCGCATCGAGCCTTTGCGCGAGGGTGACGAGCTGGTTGGCTTGCAGGTGGATGATCGCGAGATCCGCGCCCAACGCATCGTGCTGAGCGCCGGCGCAGGCACGGCGGATCTGCTGCACACACTGGGCCTCAAGCAACCTGCCATGCAAACCCGCCCCTTGCACATGGTCATGGCCAAGGGCCCCAACCTCAAACCGCTGTACGCTCATTGCCTGGGCGGCGGGCCGAAGCCCCGGGTAACTGTTACGACCCACCCGGCGGCAGACGGCCAGTGGGTGTGGTACCTCGGTGGCGACCTGGCTGAAGCTGACGGCGTGGCTCGCGAGCCGGCTGCGCAGATTGCAGCGGCGCAAAAAGAAATAGCTCAATTGCTGCCGTGGGTCGATCAGAGCCTGGTACGGTGGGCTACCTTGCGCGTCGACCGTGCAGAGCCGGCACAGTCCGGCCTGGTACGCCCGGACAACGCGTTCCTCGCCGATGAACAACGCCTGTTGGTGGGCTGGCCAACCAAGCTGGCCCTGGCACCCGACTTCAGCGACCGCGTCATGGCCAGCCTGGAGCGCGATGGCATCCGCCCGGGCACGAAGGCCGAGGCAACCGACCTGCCACGCCCACCGCTCGGCGTGCCTGCATGGGAGCAATTGCTGCCATGAGCCTGCCAACCCTGCACGACTTCCATCGCCCGCTGGGCAGCACGGGCTTCAAGGTTTCGCCGCTGGGGCTGGGCACGGTCAAACTCGGCCGCGACCAGGGTGTGAAATACCCCAACGGTTTCACCATCCCCGGTGATGACGAAGCCCGCATGTTGCTGGCCCAGGCCCGTGAACTGGGCATCAACCTGATCGACACCGCGCCGGCCTATGGCCGCAGCGAAGAACGCCTCGGCCCGCTGCTGCGCGGCCAGCGCGACGAATGGGTGATCGTCAGCAAGGTGGGCGAAGAATTCGAAGATGGCCAATCCAGCTTCGACTTCAGCGCCGCCCACACCCGCCGCTCGGTGGAACGCAGCCTGCGTCGCCTGGAAACCGACCATATCGAACTGGTGCTGGTGCATTCCGATGGCAATGACCTGGCCATTCTCGAACAGCAGGAGGTGTACCAGACCCTCGCCACACTCAAGCAGGAAGGCAAGATTCTGGGTTATGGGCTGTCCGGCAAGACCGTCGCTGGTGGCCTGAAGGCGCTGGAGCAAGGGGATTGCGCCATGGTCACCTACAACCTCAACGAACAGGCAGAACGCCCGGTGCTGGACTACGCTGCCGCACACGGCAAGGCCATTCTGGTGAAAAAGGCCTTGGCCAGCGGCCATATTTGCCTGGCCCCTGGTGTCGACCCTGTGCAGGCCAGCTTCGAGTTGCTGTTCTCCCATCCTGGCGTGAGCAGTGCTATCGTCGGCACCATCAACCCGTTGCATCTGGCCCACAACGTGGCCACCGTTGCCCGAATTCTGGGTCAGCATTGAGTAGCCCCGGCCAGGGGCCTGGGGACTGACCCGACGCAAGGAGGAGCCTCGTGCCGCGTACGCTGATCCGCAAGAACCCGAGCAACTTCAAGACACTCCCGCTGCATGTCGAAGCCACTGCCGAAGGCCTGGTTTACCAAAGCATCGGCATGCCGCTGAATTTTTCCCAGACCCAGCAGCGGCGCAAAGCCATCCAATTGCCCGACAACCAGCACTTCGTGGCGGAGTTGGCCAACCTGGGTGTGTCGGTACGCCTGACCTTGCACTGGCAGAATCGCGACTTTTGGGTGCTGGTGCGCCAGCGTCGGCAAGACCGCGGCGATGTGGTGCTGAAACTGATTTCTGGCTATGTCCCCGCCCAGGAGCTCAACCTGCCACTGCACACCGCCGTGCAAGAGGTGGCGGAAGAATGCCTGCTGGAAACCCCTGAAGGCTGGCTGGGCGGCCGCTTCAACGATACCTGGCTGCCTGCGCCCTATGACGCCGCGCTGCATTACCGGGACGCGATGCCCTTTGTGCTGTCACCCCAATCCGGGGCTGCGCGGCCTGTACATTGCGGCAACTTGATGTTGCTGGAACGCCCACGGGCCTACGTGCACCTGCCAACAGCTTCGTTGCAGTTGATTTACGACATGCGCCTGCAAGTGCCCCGGGAAGCGAAGAAGTTGAGCTTGTTCCACGTTGACGAGCGGCTTGAGGGCGACCAGTTGGTGGCAAGGCTCAATCGCAAACGGCCGGATTTGTACCTGATGCCGTTGCAGGATGGGCGACCACTGGCCGAGCTGTATACGCTGAAAAAAGACGAGCTGGTGCCGGCAAGCACGCGGGGGCTGTATCTGGCGGAGAGTTTTGCCCAGCAGCATGGCTGGGTGGTGAGCGATGAGCGGATACGCTGGAAGGATTGGGTCAAGCAACAGGGGCTGGTGGAGCGCAAGCCGGAGCGGGCAACACATTTGCAGAGGTTTGGGGACAAGGCACGGGCGTTGCTGGAGCGGGCTCGGGGGTCACTGCATAAGTGAGGCCTGGAGCCGGTGTTCGCGGCTGAAGCCGCCCCTACAGGGATTACATACGCCTGTAGGAGCGGCTTTAGCCGCGATGGGCCGCAAAGCGGCCCCAAACGATGTCAGTGCTTACGAATTTTCTCGACAATCGCTGTAGTCGAGCTGTTCTCAACCAACCCCAGCACTTTCACGGTTCCGCCATAAGCCTTGACGATATCGGCACCCACCACCTGGTCGATGCCATAGTCACCACCTTTAACCAGCACATCAGGCTTCACCTGGCCAAGCAGGTTTTCCGGCGTGCCTTCAGGGAAGCTGATTACCCAGTCCACCGCCCCCAGGCCAGCCAGCACGGCCATGCGCCGGTCAACACTGTTGATCGGGCGGCCCGGCCCCTTGAGGCGGCTGACCGAGGCGTCATCGTTGACCGCAACGATAAGGCGATCACCCTGAGCACGCGCCTGCTCCAGGTAGGTCACATGCCCCGCATGCAAAATGTCGAAGCAACCGTTGGTAAAAACGATCGTCTCGTTGTGCGCACGCGCATCGTCGATCGCCAGCAACAGCTGCTCCAGGCCCAGCACACCGCGCTCGGAGCCTTCCTCACGCTGGATAGCACGGCGCAGCTCGGGCGCACTGATGGCAGCCGTACCCAGCTTGCCAACCACAATGCCCGCGGCAAGGTTGGCCAAGGCCACTGCGTGGGGCAAGTCCTCACCCGCAGCAATGGCAGCTGCCAGGGTGGAAATCACAGTATCACCCGCACCGGTCACGTCGAAGACTTCGCGGGCGCGGGCCGGCAGGTGCAGCGCGGGCTGGCCTGTGCGCAGCAGGGTCATGCCGTGCTCGCCACGGGTCACCAGCAGCGCCCCCAGGTCCAGGTCGTGCAGCAACTGCAAACCTTTGGCAACCAACTCGGCCTCATCTGCGCAGCGGCCGACTATGGCTTCGAACTCGCTCAGGTTCGGAGTAATCAGGCTGGCGCCGCGGTAGATGGAGAAGTCCTTACCCTTGGGGTCGGCCAACACCGGAATACCTTTGCCCCGTGCAGCCTCGATCAGGCTCTGATGATTGCGCAGTGCGCCCTTGCCATAGTCGGACAGGACCAGCACTTTGACACCTTCGAGCAGGTTGTCGACCTCCGCACCCAACGAAAGCGGGTCGGTGGCGAACGGTTCTTCGAAGTCGATGCGCAACAATTGCTGGTGGCGGCTCATGACACGCAGCTTGACGATGGTCGGTTGGTGGGCAATGCGCTGGAACACCGAGCGCACACCTGCGGCCTGCAGGCTGTTGGCAAGGCTGTCGGCAGCCTCGTCCTGACCAGTGACGCCGATCAATGACGCCGGTGCGCCCAACGCGGCGATGTTCAAGGCCACGTTGGCCGCACCGCCCGGACGGTCCTCGATCTGATCGACCTTGACTACCGGCACCGGCGCTTCCGGCGAAATACGCGAAGTACCACCATGCCAGTAGCGGTCGAGCATGACATCGCCGACCACCAATACCGGGGCTTGATCGAAACGCGGCATGGACAACTTCATGGGCAACCCATATGCAAATAATGAACAGGGGCAGGATATTAGCACAGGGTGGGCGACGGCTTTACGGCCAGATCGGGCCCTGGAAAATTCCAGTGACAATCGGGGCCGTGAAGGCCCCGATCAAGTGTGTCAGGTGATGTCGGCCTTGGCCGGTTCGTCCAGCCCCATGGCATGCAGGCGGGCATAATGGCCATTGGCTACCAACAGCTCGGCATGCGTGCCGCGCTCCACCAGGCGGCCTTGATCCATGACCAGAATCTGGTCAGCCTTCTCGATGGTCGACAGACGGTGAGCGATCACCAATGTGGTACGGCCTTCCATGACGTGGTCCAGTGCGGCCTGGATATGGCGCTCGGACTCGGTATCCAGCGCCGAAGTCGCCTCGTCGAGGATCAGCAGCGGTGCGTTTTTCAGTAGCGCTCGCGCAATTGCCAGGCGCTGACGCTGGCCACCGGAAAGCAGCACGCCGTTTTCACCCACATCGGTGTCGAAGCCTTTTGGCAGCTTGTCGACGAACTCCTTGGCGTAGGCGTCGGCGGCAGCCGCTTCGATGTCCGCACGCGGAGCACCGGCCAGGTCACCGTAAGCAATGTTATTGGCAACGGTATCGTTGAACAGGGTCACGTGCTGGGTCACCTGCGACACATGCCGACGAAGGTTGCGCAGGCGGTAGTTCTCGATCTCTACGCCATCGAGCAGAATCTGCCCTTCATTGTGGTGGTAGAAGCGCGGAATCAGCGCGGCCAGGGTCGACTTGCCACTGCCCGAACGCCCGACCAGGGCAATCATCTGCCCAGGTTCGGCGACGAAGCTGATATCGCTCAGCACTTCGCGGTCAGTACCTGGGTAGGTGAAGCTCAGGTTGCGCACTTCAAGGCGGCCTTCCACACGCTCTTTTTCAACGGTACCGGTGTCCACCTCGGCCTGCTCGTCCAGTTGCTCGAAGATGCTTTCTGCACCGGCAAGGCCTTTCTGGATGGTCGAGCTGACTTCCGACAACTGGCGAATCGGCTTGGGCAGCAAGCCCGCGGCCGTGATGTAGGCCACCAGGTCACCGGCAGTAGAGTCGCCACGCAGGAACAGCACCAGAAACATCAGTGCCGCCATGGCGCTGTAGATCACCAACTGCAGCAGCGGCGTGTACAGCGAGCCGGTCTTGGTCATGCGCAATTGCTTGTCGGTGTTGCTTTGGCTGGCACGACCGAAGCGCTGCTCCTCGTAAGCCTCGCCGCCGAAGCTGCGAACCACGCGATAACCCTGGATGGTTTCGGAAGCAACATGGGTTACATCGCCCATGGCCACCTGGATTTTCTTGCTCTGCTTGCGGAATTTCTTGCTGGCAACACTCACCATCACGGCAATGACCGGCAGGATGGCAACCATCACCAGGGTCAGGTGCCAGTTCATCCACAGCAGGTAGGCGAACAGGAAGACCACCGTCAGGCCTTCACGGATGACCACCTTGATCGCATCAGTGGCAGCACCGGTGACCATGGTCACGTTGAAGGTGATGCGCGAAATCAGGTGCCCGGAGTTGTGGTTGTCAAAGTAGCGATTGGGCAGCACCAGCAGTTTGTTGAACAACTCCACCCGCAGATCATGCACAAGGCACAAGGAAACCTTGGCCAGGAAGTAGTTGCCGAGGAACGACCCAAGCCCTTGCCACGCCGCGATCAGAATGATCAGCAGCGGTACCGCCTGCAGCAACTGCAGGTCGCGCAGGTAGGGCACGGTTGGGAACAACACCGCTTCGGGGTTGCTCAGGCCATCGACAAAATATTTGAGGATCCCGGCCAGCATGGGTTGGGTAGAGGCAAAGATCACGAAACCAATGATGCTCAGCAGGAAAATGCCGACATAGGGTTTCACATAACTCAGCAGCCGGAAATAGATCTTCAGGCTGGAGGTGTGCTCCGCCGGTAGCGGTGTTTCGGCCATCATTGAGCTCGCTGTTCAGGTTGAACCGGAAATTTTACCACAGGCGTCATTTTCGGCACGCCCCCATGGCAACATGGGCGCCCGTGCACGATTAAAATACCGTCATGGTGCTACAGCACAATTTTCGGCATTATTGCCGGTCCTTTTGCTTGCCAGACGACAAGGCTAATTTCATGCAATCTTCTCGGCTCACCCAGGTCGACTTCGAACAGTTGACGCTTGGCGCCCAGATTTTGGAGGCCGACAGCCACGGTGCCAAAGTCTATCTGCTGGCGGATGGGAATTTCCTCAAGGTCTTTCGTCGCAAACGGCTGATTTCATCTGCGCTGCTGCGCCCCTACTCGCAGCGTTTCGTCGACAATGCCGCGCGCCTGGCGCAATTGGGGATTCCCACGCTTGAGGTAATCAGCCAGCACAAGCTTGATGTTCCCGGCAGGACGGCAGTGCTGTACAGCCCGCTGCCCGGGCGGACGCTGCTGCAAATGTCGCGTGACGAAGGGTTCAGCTGGGACGTTTACCTGCCGCGCCTGATCGAATTGATCCGGCAGTTGCATCGCAGCGGCGTTTACTTCCGCTCGCTGCACCTGGGCAATGTGGTGGTGACCCCTGACCAGCGCCTGGGGTTGATCGACGTGGCCGACATGCGCTTCCTGCGCCCGCCACTTTCGGCACGCATGGTCAGGCGCAACGTGCAGCACATGGTGCGCTACATCGAGCGGGAGAACCTGGGCGACCGGTTCCCCCTGAAAGACTTCGAAGCGGCCCTGCTGGCACGCTGAGTTTCAACGACACGGCAGGCTTGCCAACCTGCCGTGCTTTCAATGCACGAACATGGACAGGCCCATGCCGACCAAGGCCCCCACAACCAGCGTCAGTACCAGCTTCACCCGATCGCGCTGGCGCCGCTTGGCCTTGCGCTGAACTTCTTCAGGCAGGGTGACATGGCTGCCGAACCCCGTGTGCAACACTGCATCGCCTTCCAGCGTCACCGCTGTCATGTTGAGTTCTGCATAACGGCGGGAAAGCGCTTTTTCACCCGAATACGCTGCAAATGGCGCGCAGCGCTGATAGTCGCTCAAACGACGCAGGCCGGGGTTGAGTGAAAAGGCCTGCCATTCTGCCTTTTCGGACAACAGCGGGTAGCAAGGCACGCCTGCGATGACCTGACGTTCGCCCAGGTGGATGTAGGGGCTGTGGATTGCCAGGTCATGGGCATGGCTGCGCAGCCACACCTGCAGCACATCGGGGCTTTCGGCCAATACCGCCTTTGAATCCTCGACGAAGTGCTGGCGATAGAAGCGCCAGTCGTCTTCGCAGTGGAAGATGTAAGGGGTTTTGACATGGCTGTAGGCCAAGTCAATGGACGGCAATTGTCCCAGCTTGGGGCGGTTGACGAACACCTTGCAATGCGGCTTCCAGTGCTCGGGCACAGCAGCGTGCACGGCATCGTCACCGGAGTCTTCGGTAATGAAAACTTCGCGTATGGGCGCGGTGTTGTAGCGATCGAAGCTTTCAAGGGTTTCTTTGAGCAGATCGAATCGGCCACAGCTGGTCACGACTACCGTGACATCACTATCTTGAGAAAAGCGCACCGGACTCCCTCCGCATTGCGACAACAGACGCCCGCCTCTTGAAGGCGGGCGTTCCAGAAATTAAAAACCCAGCGACAACCGCAACCGCTGCCATGCAGACAGCGGTGGGTGCGGCCTTAATGCCGGGCGCATGTGATCGACGATGCTACGGCCAACTTCACCGAAGCTGAAGCGGGAAACCGCCAAGTGGCGCCCATTTTCAGCAATGCTTGCTGCCAGGGCCGGGTCTGCCCTTAGAGCACGCAGTTTGGCCTGCAAGGTCGGGATAGTGTCGTAGAGCACCACGTTGTGCATGTCCTGCAGGCCCAGTGCGCGGTTTTCTTCCTCGCCCTGGTCGTACGCCAACAGCACACAGCCACAAGCCATGGCCTCGAAGTTCTTGATCATGTACTCGCCCATGCCAACGTCGGCACTGACGAAAAAACGAATACGGTTGAGCGTGTTGCAGTAGTCCTCACCGGATTTGGTGCGGGTCACCACCAGATTCTCTACCCGCCCCAATTCATCGAGCAGCGCCTTGCGCCCGCTGTAGGCAACGCTGTTGGTACTGCCGACAAAAGCCAGTTCGATGTCGCGCTCGCGGCCTTGGTCGGCCAAGAGTTGCTCGTCATAGCCCTTGGGCACAAACACCGCATCAAAACCTTCCTGGCGCAGGCGCTCGCTGACCATGTAACCCGAGCTGATCACCCGTGCCCACGGCAATTGCCGGTAATGGGCGCTGAACTTGCCGGTGTATTTGCAAGGGATGTAGTTCTGGTAGGCGTCATGCTCGAGGATGACCAGGTTCGGCACCGTACGGATAAACGCCGCCTGGCGGATCTCTTGCTTGAAGCGCAAAAAGAACACGATGCGGTCGTAGCGCTCAACCTGCACTTCACGCTTGAAGTAGCGGCGCAGGTTGCGCTGATCGTCACTGGTCAGCCAGCGCAGGTCACACTCGCAGTTGGCCGCGACGCCGTCGTACAGGCGATCGAGGATCGCTCGCTGCTCCTTCTGCACCAGAAATAGGACTTTCATTGCATTCCTTGGGCGCTCGGCGCCTTCGCGGTCAACCATGTTCACAGATCTCGGCGCCAGAACAGCTCATGCCGGCGCACGGCCTTGCGGAAAAACTCGTTCTCGCCGTAGGGCGAAGGGCGGCGCCCAGCCAGCCAGCGTTGCAACAACCGGCGCAAACGGCGCTTGAACGGGGCCGGTGGCTGCAAGTCGTGCATCATGCCCAAGGCCATCGCCTTGTCACACTGGGTAGCTTTGTCCAGCACCAGGGCACAAGGTTCCCAGGCGTGTTCTGCCTCTATTTGTGGTGGCAACGCGACACCGTCACCGCTGTCGCCCATCGGCCAACGGTCGTTGTCATGCAGGTGGTTGGCGTAGCACAGCAGTGTCTCAGGCTGCCACTCCAGACCTTGCAACGCTTCCAGCACCGCAGCCTGGGCACAAATGTGGTCGGGGTGCGGGTCGAGTTGCGGGTGTGGCATTACCAGCACTTGCGGCTTGGCCATGGCCAACAGCGCGCGCAAATCTGCCTGGAGGTTTTTCCAGGTAGGCGCGCCGTCAACATCGCCAGGCAGCGGGAACGGATTGAACTGGCGGAACGGGCGGATATCGGCCATGTCAGCTTCACGGGAAGCTGCAGGCTCATTGGGCGTAGCCTGCATGGCTGGCAACTGCAGGCAGAAGTAGCCCAGCTGCACGCATCGCGATTCCGGCACGCCGGCCCAACGCGGCACGGCGATGCTGTCCCAGGCACGCAGCCGGCCCTTGAGGCGCGCTGCCTCTGCCTTGCCCAGCCCCATCTGCTGATAATGCTCTGCCTCGATCTCACCCGCGGTCAAGGTGACCACCCAGGTTTCGTCAGCCTGGCTGTACAGGCCATAAGCCGCCAGTTCGGCATCATCTGCATGAGGCGCAACGACCATCACCCGCCGACGCTGCAGCTCGACAGATGGGGTTATCCACAAACGGGGGTTGCCCAGTAATCGACAATGGCACCCACGCAGGCGCAGGATGCCTGCTTGTAGCGGTGCGGCGAGCCCGGTCAGGTTAAGAAAGCGAACACCATCAACCCCGCGCTCGAACGTTTGCCGGTCATTCAGCCCCGCCGCTCCCAGTTCGACCGCAGGGTCCAGGAAGCGCCCAAGCCAATTGCTTTTTACCCGGACTTCGAGGATGAGGGTTTCATCTCCCTGCAACGCCACATCGGCGTTGAGCTGCCCATTGCTCAGGGCAACCGGCACTTCGCGGGTCTGCTCACCAAAGCGATAGGCATAATCCTCGCTTGGTGCATAGAAGAGGTGGTCGGCGAACCACGCTTCATGCGCCGCCCAAAGCAACGGCACAAGCACCAGCGGTAGCCACCACCACGTGAACACCCCCAGCGCGACAAGCGCCAACAGGCCAGCAAGCAGGCCCAGGCGCTTGTTGCGCCGGTGGCGCTTGAGCAACTGCTGCTTGCGGCTCACGCCTGATACACCGGCACGGGGTTGCACCAGCGGTCCTTGTACTCGCGGTCGGCGCGGCCGAACGAGAAGCGCAAAGGTTTGCCACGGGCGTTGGCATCTTCCCAGGCAGCCTGGGTGTTGAGGAAGCTCAGCACGCTGCCAGGGCTGAAGGCCTTGGTTTCAGGGTCGACGCCGCCATTTATGTATTCAACACTGACCCACTCTGGCGCTTCGACCCGGTACACCAGCTGGATGGCAATGGCTTTGCCGTCCATCAACAGGACCGAGCCGATCAACAGCTCACGCAAGCGCTCAAGTACATCGCCCATCCGCTCGCCGCCTGTAGCAGGGAAGCCCCAGCGACGCAGGAACAAGTCGTTGTACATCACCGCGATTTCGCTGGCACTGAAGTCGCTGATCGGGCGAACCACGCCCCCCGCCTCTTCCAGCAGGCGCAATTCGCGGCGCTGGTTGTAGCGGAATTTCTTCGACAGGTCCTCGTGCGGGCGCGCCATCGCCAACTGCTCGGGCTGCGCTTTCAGGCCAGTGAAGCGGCCATGGTTAAGTTCCGACAGGTACCGTGCGGCGTGGCGAAGCGGTGCTGCGGCATCGCTTGCAGCCGGGAGGATGATCTCGGCATTGCCAAGGTCGAACAGCCCCTTTTTGCCTGCGCGCTTGAGCACATCCTTGGACAAAGCCAGATGGCGGCCCCACGTAGGGATGGCGGCCTTTAGTTCTCCAGACTGGTACCAGCCCAGATAACGTACCGGGATTTGCGCGAGGTCAGCCAGTTGCCGGACCACCAGGGGATGAGTAGCGACACTGCCACCAAAGCGTGCCCATGCCTCGGCATAGGCCAAGTCGTCAATGACCTGCCAACCGCGCTCACGGAACACTTGAATGTGGTTAAGCATCAGGCCTGCCCCACCAATGTTCGAACCTGCGGCAACTGCCAGAAGGCGTCGCGTACGGCCTGATCGGAAAAGCGCTCATGCAACCTTTGCAACATGTGTGCGGCGCATGCTTCGAGCTGTTGCTCATCCAGCTTGGCCATGTGCTTCAGCCCCTGACCAAGCTGTGTAGCGTCGCCCAGCGGAAACAGCACACCAACGCCCTCGACCACCTCGCGCGCACCGCCGCAGGCCGTTGCAAGTACTGGCACACCGGCCACCATGGCTTCGAGCAGCACCATGCCGAACGGTTCGTGGTCCGAGCTCAGTGCAAACACGTCGAATGCCTGGAAGTAGCGGCGTGCATCCGGCACCTGGCCCAAAAAATCGACTTGGCTGGCGATGCCCAGCTCGGCGGCCAGCGCCTTCAGCTTGCTCTCAAGGCGCCCCTTGCCCATTACCGCCAGGCGGGCACCGGCAGGCAAGCCTGGCAGCGCCTCGGCAAAGCCACGCAGCAAGGTGGCCTGGTCTTTGTCCGGGTGCAAGCGGCCGACATTGCCGACAACCCATGCCTGCGCGTCCAGCCCCAGGGCCTGGCGCGCCTCGGCACGCGGCACGAGCGCGGCTTGCAGTGCGTCGATGTCGATTCGGTTGTACAGCGTCTGGATACGTTCGGCAGGCCAATTTGGCAAGCAGCGGCGCATGTCGTCGCGCACGGCATCCGACACGCCCAGCAGGCTCAGGCGCTTGCTGAACAGGTTGGCAAACAGCCGCCGCCCTTTACGCTGGTAATCGCCAAACGCATGGTGCACACCGATCACCGGCAAGCCAGTGCCCAGCAAGGCCACGTAAATTGGCTTGAAACGGTGAGCGATGCAGAAGCTGAAATTGCGTTCGGCCGCGATCCGCCGCAACGCGCGGATCGCCCCCAGCTTCAGGCCACGAACAGCCTTGGAGCTGAATTCCAGAAACAGCACCTCGTCCGACGCACAACCTGCCGTAACCTGCGGGTCGGCAGCGCCGGTAAGGAACACCGTGGTGACCTTGTAGCCGCTGCCCTGAAACAGGCTGGCGTATTGACGGGCGCAGTCGAGAAACGGCCCGTCATAGCCATGGCAGAACTGCAGGATGCGCGGTTCAGAGCGGCTGGTCATACGGGGCAGCGCCGTCCTTGACGACCAGGATGTCTTCCATGATCAGGTATTGCAGGTCCGAGCCAAAGAACATGTTCAACGCATCGGTCGGCGAGCAAATCATCGGCTCACCCCGGCGGTTAAGCGAGGTGTTCAGCGACACGCCATTACCGGTCAGGTCTTCCAGCGCCTTCATCATGTCGTAGTAGCGCGGGTTGTACTCGCGCTTGAGCACCTGGGCACGGGAAGTACCATCTTCATGGACCACTTCCGGCACGCGGGTTTTCCACTCTTCAGCCACTTCGAAGGTGAATGTCATGAATGGGGCCGGGTGGTCGACCTTGATCATCTGCGGGGCGACAGTGTCGAGCATCGACGGGCAGAAAGGTCTCCAGCGCTCGCGGAACTTGATTTGGTGGTTGATGCGGTCCGCCACGCCTTCAACGCTCGGGCAGCCAATGATCGAACGGCCGCCCAGTGCGCGCGGGCCAAACTCCATGCGGCCCTGGAACCAGGCCACAGGGTTGCCATCAACCATGATCTTGGCGATTTGCTGCGGCATGTTCTCGAGCTTGCGCCATTTTGGCTGGCTCGGGTGACGGGCGCAGGCCGCAATCACATCTTCGTTGGAATATGATGGGCCGAGGTAAACGTGCTCCATCTTCTCGACCGGCACGCCACGGGCGTGAGAAACGTAGGCTGCGGCACCGACGGCGGTACCGGCGTCACCGGAGGCCGGCTGCACGAACAGTTCCTTCACATCGGAGCGGGCGATGATCTTCTGGTTGAGCTTGACGTTCAGCGCGCAGCCGCCAGCGAAGGCCAGCTTGCCGGTTTCACGCAGGGTGTCGCCCAAATAATGGTCGATCATTTGCAGGGCGATTTTTTCGAACAGCGCCTGCATGCTGGCCGCATAGTGGATGTACGGCTCGTCGGCGATATCGCCTTCGCGCTTCGGCCCCAGCCATTCGATCAGCTTTGGCGAGAAATAGAAGCCTTTGCCCTTCTCTTTATAGCGGCGCAGGCCGATCACGTTGGCGTACTCGGTGTTGATCACCAACTCGCCGTTCTCAAAGCTGGCCAGACGCGAGAAGTCATATTTGCTGGCATCGCCATACGGCGCCATGCCCATGACCTTGAACTCGCCGTCAAGCATCTCGAAGCCCAGGAATTCGGTAATTGCGCCATACAGGCCGCCCAACGAGTCCGGGTCGAAGAATTCCTTGATTTTGTGGATCTTGCCGTTTTCGCCATAGCCGAAGAAGGTGGTGGCGTACTCGCCCTTGCCATCAATGCCGAGGATCGCGGTTTTCTCTTTGAAACCCGAGCAGTGGTAAGCGCTGGAAGCGTGTGCAAGGTGGTGCTCGACCGGTTCGATCTTGACCTTTTTAGGGTCGAAGCCCAGTTGCTCCAGGCACCAGACGATCTTCTTGCGGTAACGCTTGTAGCGGCGGTTGCCCATCAGGATGGCATCCAGGGCGCGATCCGGGGCGTACCAGTAACGCTTGGCATAGTGCCAGCGTGCCTTGCCGAACAGGCTGATCGGGGCGAACGGGATGGCGACCACGTCAACGTCGGACGGCTTGATGCCAGCCTGCTCAAGGCAGAACTTCGCCGACTCGTAGGGCATACGGTTTTTCGCGTGTTTGTCACGCACGAAGCGCTCTTCTTCGGCGGCGGCAATCAGCTTGCCGTCGATGTACAGGGCCGCGGAAGGGTCATGGCTAAGGGCGCCGGACAGGCCAAGAATCGTCAATGCCAAGGGACTAGCCTCTTCATTCGGTAGAGATGCGCCAGCGGCCTCATGGGCGGGTGGCGGCTAAAAGGCGGGATTATAACTCAAACAACGCAGACACACCGCCCTTGTAGGAGCGGCCTTGCGTCGCGAACGGGGCGCAGAGCGCCCCCAGAAATTTGTGAACCTGCTCAAGCCTCGGGGCCGCTTTGCGCCCCTTTCCGATCGGTCCGGCGCCCCGGCAAGGCCGCTCCCACAGGCATTCAGCGCTGCAGGTTATTCGGCGATCAGCCAGTCCATGCGGAAGCTGCCAGCGGTTTGCGCCAGCTCCTTGGCCAGCCAGGGCAGCAGCTCCTTGAGCTCGTCCTCCAGCCCCCACGGCGGGTTGGCGATGGCTAGACCAGAGCCATTCAGGCCCTGCGGGCTATCCTGATGGTGCACATACAACTCAACCCGCAGGAGCTTGGGGGCGCCGGTGCTGGTCAGGTCTTGATAAAAGCGGGTCAGCGAGCGCTGATCCTTGATCGGGTACCAGATCGCCGCGACGGTCTGGCGCATGCGCCCGATCGCTTCCTTCATCGACGTGGTGCAACGCTTGAGTTCGTCGGCTTGCTCGAAAGGCGGGTCGATCAACATGATTGCGCGCTTTTCCGGCACAGGCAGCAGAGCACGCGGAACGTGCCAGCCTTCACCCAGATGCACCACCACGCGCGGGTCTTTTTTCATGTTTTCTTTGAGCAGCGGCCCGTCTTCGGGGTGCTTTTCGTTGAGCAGCGCGCGGTCCTGTTGACGCATTAGGCGGCGAGCCAACTCTGGCGAGCCTGGGTAATAGCGCAACTCGCCGTCCGCGTTGAGGCGCTTGATGATGCGGATGTAATCGGCGGCCATCGCCGGCAGGTCTTCGCGGCCCCACAGGCGGGCGACACCTTCAAGATACTCGCCGGTACGAGTTGCCTGATCGCCTTGCAGGTCATACAGGCCCAAGCCTGCGTGGGTATCAATGTAGGCGAACGGCTGCTCCTTGCGCGACATCAGGGCGATGAGGCGGGTCAGCACGATATGCTTGAGGACGTCGGCGTGGTTGCCGGCGTGGAAGGCGTGACGATAGTTCATGGCAACTCCTGCGGGGGCAGCAAGTTTACCTTGCCTTGCGGGCGGAGTCAGGTACAGCGGTCGATTGGCGGCGCCTGACGAAACAGGCACCGCCGAATCAGGAGCTTTTACTTCTCGGCGTGGTACGCCGCATCAGCCGTTTCAAAGCGCGAAACCATGCTGCCAGTCGGGCTGCCCAGCTTGCTCACCAGAACGATGGCGATGCTGGCGAACAGGAAGCCCGGGATGATCTCGTACAGGCCCAGGCCCACGTAGCTCTTCCACAGGATGACCGTCAGAGCACCCACCACGATACCGGCCAGCGCGCCATTACGGGTCATGCCCTTCCACAGCACCGAAATCAGCACAACCGGCCCGAAGGCGGCACCAAAGCCAGCCCAGGCGTAAGCCACCAGGCCCAGCACGCGGTTTTCCGGGTTTGCAGCCATGGCGATAGCGATCAGGGCAACGGCCAGCACCATCAGGCGACCAACCCACACCAGCTCGACCTGAGAGGCGTTCTTGCGCAGGAAGGCTTTATAGAAGTCTTCGGTCAGAGCACTGGAGCACACCAGCAACTGGCAGCTCAGGGTGCTCATTACTGCCGCCAGAATGGCCGACAGCAGCACACCGGCAATCCAAGGGTTGAACAGGATCTTGGCCAGCTCAATGAACACACGCTCGTGGTTCTCGGTGACCGGGCCTGCCACTTCAGGGTGCGCGGAGAAGTATGCAATACCGAAGAAGCCCACGGCACAGGTACCGGCCAGGCACAGGATCATCCAGGTCATGGAGATGCGACGCGCATTGGCAATCGACTTCACCGAATCAGCAGCCATGAAGCGAGCAAGGATGTGCGGCTGGCCGAAGTAGCCCAGGCCCCAACCCATCAGCGAAATGATACCGATGAAGGTAGCACCACGGAACATGTCGAAGTTGGCAGGGTTTTGCGCTTCGATGGCCAGGAAGGTGGTGTCGAAACCGCCGGTGGAAATCAGCACGATGATCGGGGTGAGGATCAGCGCGAAGATCATCAGCGACGCCTGCACGGTGTCGGTCCAGCTCACCGCCAGGAAACCGCCGACAAAGGTGTAGGCGATGGTGGCAGCAGCGCCGGCCCACAGCGCCGTCTCGTACGGCATGTCGAAGGTGCTTTCGAACAGACGGGCGCCGGCCACGATGCCGGAGGCGCAATAAATGGTGAAGAACACCAGGATGACGATCGCCGAAATGATCCGCAGCAGCCCGCTGTTGTCTTCGAAACGGCTGGAGAAGTAATCCGGAAGGGTCAGCGCATCGCCGTTGTATTCGGTCTGAACACGCAGACGGCCCGCAACGAACAGCCAGTTCAGGTAAGCGCCGACCGTCAGGCCGATGGCGATCCAGGCCTCGGACAGGCCGGAAACATAGATGGCACCCGGCAGGCCCATCAACAGCCAGCCGCTCATATCGGAAGCACCAGCGGAGAGTGCGGTAACCACACTACCCAGGCTACGACCGCCCAGGATGTAGTCGGAAAGGTTCTTGGTGGAGCGATAGGCGGCGAAGCCGATCAGCACCATTGCGGCGATGTAGATCACGAAAGTGATCGTTAGTGGATTGCCCATGCGTGTGCCCTGGCGTTTGTTTTTATTTCATGCGCAACCGTTTCATGAACGGTTGCACCCAGGCGGCGCATCCTATGCAACAACGCAAAGTGGGTGCAACCATTTTTCATTTGCAAGTTGCACCTTCCCGTGCATTTTCCGATAAAGCCACTTTTTTGCTCCGTTTAGGAGCATAAACCGCTTTTTTCAGAAGAAAACGCACCATAAACGCCCCTTTTAACGCTGTGGCTTTCACCGTCGGACGAGTTGCACCTTTTCCTCGAAAAAATCGGGTTGCACCTGGTTGCACCCGAATTACCCTACAGATTACTCTTGGCGTCAGCTTAGGCCACAACCGTGGCAATAACGAGGATAAGAAATGGCGACGACCACCCTTGGGGTCAAACTTGACGACCCTACCCGTGAGCGACTCAAGGCAGCTGCGCAGTCCATCGACCGCACGCCGCACTGGTTGATCAAGCAAGCGATCTTCAACTACCTGGAGAAGCTCGAGGGTGGCGCCACCCTGACCGAACTCAACGGTCATGCCGGCAATGGCGGCGATGACGCTGGCGACGTGCAGCCAGACCACGCGCACCAGTGCTTCCTGGAGTTCGCCGAAAGCATCCTGCCGCAGTCAGTACTGCGCTCGGCAATCACCGCCGCCTACCGTCGCCCCGAGCAGGAAATGGTACCGATGCTGCTGGAGCAGGCGCGCCTGAGTGCTCCGCTGGCCGAGGCCACCAACAAGCTGGCCGCTGGCATCGCGGAAAAGCTGCGTAACCAGAAGAGCGCTGGCGGCCGTGCCGGCATCGTTCAGGGCCTGCTGCAGGAGTTTTCGCTGTCGTCGCAGGAAGGCGTGGCACTGATGTGCCTGGCCGAAGCCCTACTGCGCATCCCGGACAAAGGCACCCGTGACGCGCTGATCCGCGACAAGATCAGCACCGGCAACTGGCAACCGCACCTGGGCAACAGCCCGTCGCTGTTCGTCAACGCTGCAACCTGGGGCCTGCTGCTGACCGGCAAGCTGGTCTCGACCCACAACGAATCCGGCCTCACCTCCTCGCTCACCCGCATCATCGGCAAAAGCGGCGAACCGATGATCCGCAAGGGCGTCGACATGGCCATGCGCCTGATGGGCGAACAGTTCGTCACCGGCGAAACCATCGCCGAGGCCCTGGCCAACGCCAGCAAGTTCGAGTCCAAAGGCTTCCGCTATTCCTACGACATGCTGGGTGAAGCAGCGCTCACCGAGCACGACGCACAGAAGTACCTTGCATCCTACGAGCAGGCCATCCATTCGATCGGCAAAGCGTCCCACGGCCGCGGCATTTATGAAGGCCCGGGCATCTCCATCAAGCTGTCGGCCCTGCACCCGCGCTACAGCCGCGCCCAGTACGAGCGCGTGATGGAAGAGCTGTACCCGCGCCTGTTGTCGCTGACCCTGCTGGCCAAGCAGTACGACATCGGCCTGAACATCGACGCCGAAGAGGCCGACCGCCTGGAGCTGTCCCTCGACCTGCTCGAGCGCCTGTGCTTCGAGCCGTCGCTGGCGGGCTGGAACGGTATTGGCTTTGTTATCCAGGCCTACCAGAAGCGCTGCCCGTACGTGATCGACTACGTCATCGACCTGGCCAAGCGCAGCCGCCACCGCCTGATGATTCGCCTGGTAAAAGGCGCCTATTGGGACAGCGAAATCAAGCGCGCCCAAGTGGAAGGCCTGGAAGGCTACCCGGTTTATACCCGCAAGGTGTACACCGACGTTTCCTACGTTGCCTGCGCCCGTAAACTGCTTGCCGTACCGGAAGCCATTTACCCGCAATTCGCCACCCACAACGCCCACACCCTGTCGGCCATTTACCATATTGCCGGCCAGAACTATTACCCGGGCCAGTACGAGTTCCAGTGCCTGCACGGCATGGGCGAGCCGCTGTACGAGCAGGTTGTTGGCAAGGTCTCCGAAGGTAAGCTGAACCGCCCGTGCCGCGTTTATGCACCGGTCGGCACCCACGAAACACTGCTGGCTTACCTGGTACGCCGCCTGCTGGAAAACGGCGCCAATACCTCGTTCGTCAACCGCATTGCAGACCACTCGATTTCCATTCAGGAACTGGTCGCCGACCCGGTCGCCAGCATCGAACGTATGGGCACCCAGGAAGGCAGCATCGGCCTGCCGCACCCGCGCATCCCGATGCCGCGTGATCTGTACGGCAATGAGCGGGCCAACTCGGCCGGTATCGACATGGCCAACGAACACCGCCTGGCGTCGTTGTCCTGCGCCATGCTGGCCACCGCCCACAATGACTGGAAAGCCACCCCGCTGCTGGCCTGCGCCACCAGCGAAAGCGCTGCCGCCCCCGTGCTGAACCCGTCGGACCATCGCGACGTGGTCGGCCACGTGCAGGAAGCCACGGTCGCCGACGTGGATAACGCCATCCAGTGCGCGCTTAACGCTGCACCGATCTGGCAGGCCACGCCGCCAGCCGAGCGTGCCGCCATCCTGGAGCGCACTGCGGACCTGATGGAGGCGGAAATCCAGCCGCTGATGGGCCTGCTGATCCGCGAAGCCGGCAAAACCTTCGCCAACGCCATCGCCGAAGTACGTGAAGCCGTGGACTTCCTGCGCTACTACGCGGTCCAGGCTCGCAACGACTTCAGCAACGACGCCCACCGCCCACTGGGCCCGGTGGTGTGCATCAGCCCGTGGAACTTCCCGCTGGCGATCTTCACCGGCCAGGTGGCCGCTGCACTGGCCGCCGGTAACCCGGTACTGGCCAAACCGGCTGAACAAACCCCGCTGATTGCTGCCCAGGCCGTGCGCCTGCTGCTGGAAGCCGGTATCCCTGAAGGCGTGCTGCAACTGCTGCCGGGCCGCGGCGAAACCGTGGGTGCCGGCCTGGTAGGCGACGAGCGCGTCAAGGGTGTGATGTTCACCGGCTCTACCGAAGTTGCCCGCCTGCTGCAGCGCAACGTCGCCGGCCGCCTGGACAACCAGGGCCGCCCGATCCCGCTGATCGCTGAAACCGGCGGCCAGAACGCCATGATCGTCGACTCTTCAGCCTTGACCGAGCAGGTGGTAATCGATGTGGTGTCCTCGGCCTTCGACAGCGCCGGCCAGCGTTGCTCGGCCCTGCGCGTGCTGTGCCTGCAGGAAGACTCCGCCGACCGCGTGATCGAAATGCTCAAGGGCGCCATGGCTGAGAGCCGCCTCGGCAACCCGGACCGCCTGGCCGTGGACATCGGCCCAGTGATCGACGCTGAAGCCAAGGCTGGCATCGAGAAACACATCCAGGGCATGCGCGAGAAAGGCCGCTCGGTCTATCAAGTAGCCATCGCCAACGCTGAAGAATGCAAGCGTGGCACCTTCGTGATGCCAACCCTGATCGAACTGGAGAGCTTCGATGAGCTCAAGCGCGAGATCTTCGGCCCGGTATTGCACGTGGTGCGCTACAACCGCCGCAACCTCGACCAGCTGATCGAGCAGATCAACAACTCCGGTTACGGCCTGACCCTCGGCGTGCACACCCGCATCGACGAGACCATCGCCAAAGTGGTGGAAACCGCCAACGCCGGCAACATGTACGTCAACCGCAACATCGTCGGTGCCGTGGTTGGCGTGCAGCCGTTCGGTGGTGAAGGCCTGTCTGGCACCGGTCCGAAAGCCGGCGGCCCGCTGTACCTCTACCGCCTGCTGTCGACCCGCCCGGCCGACGCCATTGGCCGCCACTTCGAGCGCCAGGACGGCACCGGCCAGCCAGACCGCACCCTGCATGACCAACTGGTCAAGCCGCTGCACAGCCTGAAGGTGTGGGCCGAGAGCAACCAGCAAGCCGACCTGGCCACACTGTGCGCCCAGTTCGCTGGCCAGTCGCAAACAGGTATCGCCCGCCTGCTGCCCGGCCCAACCGGCGAGCGCAACAGCTACACCATTCTGCCGCGTGAGCACGTGCTGTGCCTGGCGGACAACGAAGCCGACCTGCTGGCCCAGTTTGCTGCAGTACTGGCCGTGGGCAGCTCGGCGGTGTGGGTTGACGGCGAGCCTGGCAAGGCCCTGCGCGGCCGCCTGCCGAAGGAACTGCAAGCCAAGGTCAAGCTGGTTGCGGACTGGAATAAGGATGAAGTGGCGTTTGATGCCGTGATCCACCATGGCGATTCGGACCAGCTGCGCGGCGTGTGCCAGCAGGTGGCCAAGCGTGCCGGTGCGATTGTTGGTGTGCATGGGCTGTCCAGCGGGGATCATCAGATTGCGCTGGAGCGGTTGGTGATTGAGCGGGCGGTAAGCGTGAATACCGCAGCGGCGGGCGGGAATGCCAGCTTGATGACCATCGGTTAACAGTCTGCGCTGCAGCAGAAGGAGAGCTCAGGCTCTCCTTTTTTATTGGAGTTCAGGACACCGAAATGCCTTGAAATGATTGAGAACACGTTTCGGAAATGGACTACAAATGGCAGAGAAAACTCTATAAATCGCTCACAAGTTGCAATCATATGCATGCTCACCAATCGCTCGTATTACGCAGACAAGCCAACACCTTGCCTATAAACTTGCTTGGGTCGACACCACCTAGTCGCGCTTACCGGAGGTCATAATGACGGCCAACTCGCTCAACAAGCCTAAAGCTGAAAATCCGCATTTCGAAGCAGCCAAGCGCATACGTCAGCTTGCCCAGATCCTGGCGGCCAACCCTGCCGAGGCTAAGGCATTTCGTGAGATGACGGGGGTGTACAATTCTCAGGGCGATCTCAAGGAAGCGTACCGATAGATGTACCAATTGCTTCCTTCATTCGTCCTGGCTTTCCACGGGTGTGATCGTGAAGTCGGGGAAGCTGTCCTTGCTGGTGAACAGATTTCACCCAGCGTCAATGACTATGACTGGCTCGGTGAGGGAGCTTACTTTTGGGAAAACAGCCCTGACCGCGCGCTCAGTTATGCCCAACGCATAAAAGAAAACAAACGCGGCAAAGGCTCAATCAAAGATCCTTTTGTGGTGGGCGCAATAATTGATCCCGGCCTTTGTCTCAATCTGACTGACGAAGGTGCTTTATTGGAGTTGGGGGAAGCTTACCAATTACTTGCGGAAAATAATGATTTGCTTCCGGAAAACCGAAACGGTTTCCCTGGCGATACGGATAACCTTAAACGTTTTCTGGACTGCGCCGTATTCCAGTCTCTTCACTCAGCGCGAGAGCTTGTTGGTTTGGAACCCTACCAATCAGTCCGTTCTCCGTTCCTTGAAGGGCCAGAGCTTTACCCCGGCACTTTCTTCCGACAAGAAACACACATCCAGCTCTGCGTAAGGGACATTAACAATATCAAAGGATACTTTCGTCCGCTGAAAATGGATGGCTCACTGTTTCAACATTGACACCTCACCAAACAAAGGGTGTGAATACAATTTTTTTGCCTGTCTTCCCTTATCAGCTAGATCAATCATGGTAGTCACCCTCTCGCACCAATCCTAGACTCGCCCCAAGCCCGTCCAAGGACCGCCACCATGCCCGAGACCCTGCTCTGCCCCCGCAACCTGGCCTTCGAGCTCTACGAAGTGCTCGACGCCGAAGCCCTCACCCACCGCCCACGCTTCGCCGAGCACAGCCGTGAAACTTTCGATGCGGCGCTAGGCACCGCCCGCACCATCGCCGAAAAGCTGTTCGCCCCGCACAACCGCAAGGCTGACGAGAACGAGCCGCGCTATGTCGACGGCCGAGCCGAGCTGATCCCAGAGGTAAAACCCGCCGTCGACGCCTTCCTCGAAGCCGGCTTCCTCAACGCCAATCGGGATTTCGACGTAGGCGGCATGCAGTTGCCCAGCCTGGTTTCGCAGGCCTGCTTCGCTCACTTCCAGGCCGCCAACGCAGGCACCACGGCCTACCCGTTCCTGACCATGGGCGCGGCCAACCTGATCGAGAGCTTCGGCACCGCCGAGCAGAAGCGCCTGTTCCTGCAGCCGATGATCGAAGGGCGCTACTTCGGCACCATGGCGTTGACCGAACCCCACGCAGGCTCATCGCTGGCAGACATCCGCACCCGCGCCGAACTTGCCGGTGATGGCTCTTACCGGATCAAGGGCAACAAGATCTTCATCTCCGGCGGCGACCACGAACTGTCGGAAAACATCGTGCACATGGTGCTGGCCAAATTGCCCGATGCTCCGCCCGGGGTGAAGGGCATTTCGCTGTTCATCGTGCCCAAATATCTGGTCGATCAAGACGGCAATAAAGGCAAGCGCAACGACGTGCTGCTGGCTGGCCTGTTCCACAAAATGGGCTGGCGAGGCACCACCTCCACGGCACTGAACTTTGGCGACAATGGCGAGTGCGTCGGCTACTTGGTCGGCCAGCCGCACCAGGGCCTGGCCTGCATGTTCCAGATGATGAACGAAGCCCGCATCGGCGTGGGCATGGGTGCGGTAATGCTCGGTTACGCGGGCTACCTCTACTCGCTGGAGTATGCGCGCCAGCGCCCGCAGGGTCGGCTGCCTGACAGCAAAGACCCGCAAAGCCCGGCCGTGCCTATCGTCCAGCACACCGATGTGAAACGCATGCTGCTGACACAGAAGGCTTACGTGGAAGGCGCCTTTGACCTGGGTCTGTACGCCGCGCGCCTGTTCGACGAAACCCAGACGGCCTCTGAAGAGAGTGCACGCAAGCAGGCTCAGGAGCTACTCGACCTGCTTACCCCCATCGTCAAATCCTGGCCTTCCGCCTACTGCCTCAAAGCCAACGAACTGGCGATCCAGATACTTGGCGGCCACGGCTACACTCGCGAATACCCGGTCGAGCAGTACTACCGCGACAACCGCCTGAACCCGATCCACGAAGGCACCGAGGGCATCCAGTCGCTAGACTTGCTGGGCCGCAAGCTGGCGCAGAACAACGGCGCCGGCCTAAAGCAACTGATCCGCCTGATCGCCGGCACCGCCGAACGCGCCAGCCATCACCCCAACCTGGACGCCCTGCGCCAGCCGCTGGAGCAACTGGTCAATCGCCTGCAAAACGTGACCCTTGCACTACTCGGCGACCTGGCCCAAGGCAAAGTCGCCGGTGCACTGGCCAACTCTGCCCTTTACCTGAAAGCCTTCGGCCACTGCGTAATCGGCTGGCGGTGGCTGGAGCAGGCCGTTCACGCGGAACTCGGCCTACTCAAGGGCAACGCTGCCGACCGTGACTTCTACCTCGGCAAGCTACAAGCCGCGCGCTATTTCCTGACGTGGGAAGTACCACCCTGCCATAATGACCTGGCATTGCTGGAGGCACGCGACGACACTTGCCTGGCGATGCAAGACGCGTGGTTCTAGGGGGAGCCACCGTGCACACGGAGGCTTCCACATGTTCGATTCCAGCGCCCTGCTGCGCCAGCGCTTTGCCGCGCTGCGCAGTACGGCCGAGGTGTTTTCCCTTCGCCATGTAAAACAGTCGCATCAAGCGCTGTCGGTTCGCCGCAACGTGGCCGAACCGCCTTACTTCAGCCAGGACGAAGGCGCCATGCTTACCGTGCGGGTCAATGGCGTGGAGGCTTACGCGGCCACTGCCGACCTCTCACAAGCTGGCTTGCAGCGCGCGCTGGACCAAGCTGAAGCCTTGGCCCGCCAGATTGCCAGCCACAGCCTGCTCGACTTGCGTACACAGCCTGTCACCAGCGCACGCCACGACCATGTTTCGCCCAACTTCGACCAGCCAATGCCCTCATTGGCCGACTGCCTTGGCCTGCTCGCCACCGAATCGGCCAGCGTGCCCAAGGACGAGCGCCTGGTAGACTGGCAAGCCAGCCTCAGCCAAAGCCTGGTCGAGCAAACGTACCTGAACTCTGCCGGCGCTGAACTGCGCCATGCCCAGCGTTTTCTGTTCCCGGGGCTGAGCGTGACAGCCAGCGACGGCCAGGACAGCCAGCGCCGCAGCCTGGGCCGCGAAAACTTCGGCCAGCAAGGCGGCTTCGAGATCATCGAGCGCTGCGGACTGATCGGCGCCGCCAGGCAAGTTGCTGGCGAAGCACTACAACTGCTGCTGGCGCCCAATACGCCCAACGGGCCACGCGACCTGCTGCTGATGCCCGACCAGATGATGCTGCAGATCCACGAGTCCATCGGCCACCCGCTGGAAATGGACCGCATCCTCGGCGACGAGCGCAACTACGCCGGCACCAGCTTCGTCAAAGCTAGCGACTTCGGCCAATTGCAATACGGTTCCGCGCTGCTCAACGTCACCTTCGACCCCACCATCGGTGAAGAGCTGGCCAGCTATAGTCACGACGATGATGGCACCGAGGCCAGCAAACAGTTCCTGATCCGAGACGGCCTGCTGCTGCGCCCGCTGGGCGGCGCGCTGTCGCAGTTCCGCTCTGGCCTGGACGGTGTTGCCAACAGCCGTGCCTGCGGCTGGAACCGGGCGCCGATCGACCGTATGGCCAACCTCAACATCGAGCCAGGCGATCAACCGCTCGAGCAGTTGGTCAAGGGTATCGAGCACGGCATCTTGATGCGCACAAACCGCTCGTGGTCCATCGACGATGCGCGCAACAAGTTCCAGTTTGGCTGCGAGTGGGGGCAACTGATCGAAAACGGTGAACTCAAGGGCATCGTCAAGAACCCCAACTACCGCGGCATCTCCGCACACTTCTGGCGCAACCTCACGGCGGTCGGCGACCGTAGCACCTTCCAGGTCCTGGGTACGCCAAACTGCGGCAAGGGCGAACCCAACCAGGTAGTGCGGGTGGGCCACGCTTCGCCAGCGTGTGTATTCAGCCAAGTCGATGTTTTCGGGGGCGATGCCTGATGAAACAAGCTTTCGAAGCCCTGGTAAGCGCAGTGCGCGAGGCACTGCAAGCCGGTGAGCAATTTACGCTTGGCTACAGCGCCGAGCAGTCGCAGTTCGTGCGTTTCAACCATGCCAAAGTTCGGCAGGCTGGCGAGGTTAACCAGGCCAGCGCGCAGCTGAGGCTGGTGCACGATGGGCGTCAGGCCGAGCAGCATGTGACGTTGAGCGGTGATGAACATCTGGACCGTCAACGGCTGACCGACGCCTTGGCGCAACTTCGCCAAACATTGCCGCTGCTGGCCATCGACCCTTACTTGCAGCTGGACGAGGCCGCCTGGCAGAGCAACAGCCTGCAGCAGCAGGCGCTACCGGACTTGGCCGAGGTGATGGCACTGCTTGAGCGGGAAGCGGGCGACCTGGACTTGGTTGGCATCTATGCCGCCGGCCCGATCTGCCGTGGCTTTGCCAGTTCGTTCGGCGCTTTCGGCTGGCACCAGGCCAACAGTTTCAATGTTGACTGGAGCCTGTTCCACGCCAATGGCCAGGCGGTAAAGGCCAACTATGCCGGGCAGGCATGGCACGCTGAGGACTTCACCGCCCGCCTGCGCCAGGCACGCGAACAATTGGGCTTCCTCGGCCGCCCGACCATTACGCTGAACCCTGGCAGCTACCGGGCCTACCTCGCGCCCGCGGCCATGGACGAAATCGCCGGGATGCTGTGCTGGGGGGCGTTCTCGGCGCAGGCGCTGGCCACCGGCAACAGTGCCTTGCAGCGGCTCTACAACGGTGATGCCAGCCTGAGTCCTTTGGTGAGCTTTGATGAACAGGTCAGCGGTTCGCTTAGCCCGGCGTTTTCCGACGAGGGCTCGCCGCGCCAGGACGTTCCACTGATTGGGCAAGGGCGAGCCCTGCAGCGGTTGATCAGTGCACGCAGTGCGGCCGAGTTCAACCTTGCGGCCAACGGTGCAGACAGCTACGAATCGCCCTGCGCCTTGAGCCTGGCAGCCGGGCAGTTGCCCAACGAGGAGATTCTCGAAAGGCTGGGTACCGGGCTGTACATCAGCAACCTCTGGTACCTGAACTACTCCGACCTGCCGGCCGCGCGCATGACCGGGTTGACCCGGTTCGCCACGTTCTGGGTGGAGAATGGCGAGATAAAAGGGCCGGTGAGCACCATGCGCTTCGATGACAGCCTCTACAATCTGCTGGGCAGCCAGCTGGAAGACCTGACCCGGGAGCGGGAGATGATTCTGTCGACCAGTACCTATGGGCAGCGCAGTACCGGGTCGAGTCATTTGCCGGGGGCGTTGGTCAGAGGGTTGACGCTGACATTGTGATTTGGCTTGAGGGCCCTTCGCGGATAAATCCGCTCCTACACAGGCAACGCGCGCCCTGTAGGAGCGGATTCATCCGCGATGAGGCCGGCCCAGACAAACGAGGAACCCATGCCCGACCGCGCCCCGCTGGACCCCGTCACCGCCCGCTGGCTCCCTTGGGTGGTGGCCATCGCCTTTTTCATGCAGTCCCTCGACGGCACCATCCTCAACACCGCCCTGCCCGCCATGGCCCGCTCGCTCAGCGAAGACCCACTGCGCATGCAAGGTGTGGTGATCGCCTACATGCTCACCGTGGCCCTGTTGATACCGGCGTCCGGCTGGATCGCCGACCGCTTCGGCACCAAGCGCATCTTCTTCAGCGCCATTCTGTTGTTCAGCTTCGGCTCACTCCTGTGCGCCATGGCCGATAGCCTGGGCTTCCTGATTTTCGCCCGGGTGGTACAAGGCCTGGGCGGCGCGCTGATGCTGCCGGTCGGGCGGCTGGTGGTGCTGCGGGCCTATCCGCGCAGCGAGCTGGTGCGGATCATGAGCTTCATCACCATCCCCGGCCTGCTGGGCCCGCTGCTGGGGCCGACGCTCGGCGGCTGGCTGGTGGAAATCCTCAGCTGGCACTGGATCTTCCTGCTCAACCTGCCGGTGGGTGCGCTGGGTTGCTACGCGGTCTGGAAGTTCATCCCCGACCTGCGCGGCGCCGAGCGCACGTCGTTCGACGGGCCCGGCTTCCTCCTGTTTGGCGCGGCAATGGTCCTAATCACCATCGCTATGGAAGGCCTGGGCGAACTTCATTTGCCGCACTTGCGGGTGATGTTGCTGCTGTTTGCGGGCATGGCTTGCCTTGCCGCCTACTGGCTGCGTGCCGGGCGCGACCCGGAGCCGCTGTTTTCACCCAGCCTGTTCCGCGTGCGTACCTTTGCCATCGGCATTCTCGGCAACCTGTTCGCCCGGCTGGGCAGTGGCGCCCTTCCCTTCCTGGTGCCGTTGCTGCTGCAAGTGGCGCTGGGTTACTCACCGTCCCAGGCGGGCATGAGCATGATCCCGCTGGCGGCGGCGGCAATGGTCGCCAAGTCTGTCGCGCGGCCGATGATCGAGCGTTTCGGCTATCGCATCATCCTCACTGGCAACACGTTACTGCTGGGTATTCTGCTGGCCAGCCTCGGGCTGGTCGACGAACAGACGCCATACCCACTGCTGCTGGCACAACTGGCAATGCTGGGGGCAGTGAACTCGATGCAGTTCACCGCCATGAACACGGTTACCCTGATCGACCTGGACGACGCCAGCGCCAGCAGCGGCAACAGCCTGCTGTCGGTAGTGGCACAACTGTCACTGAGCCTGGGTGTGGCCTGTGCCGGTGCGCTGCTGGGCGGCTTCACCGCAGCCGGTAACGCTGATGGGGTGGAAACCACGCTCGGCGCTTTCCAGCTGACCTTCGTCACCATCGGCATCATGGCCATGCTGGCTGCGGCGATCTTCCTGCAACTGGCGCCGACGGACGGAAGGCGTGCCCGTCGTCCGGAACAACATATGGAATCGTAGGGCGAATGGCCATGAGGCTGGTAGACTGTGCGGCATTTTTCGCTTCGCAACGCAGGCCCGCCTCGTGACCACCGAAACCACCGCCTTTGCCACCCTGCCGCTGTCCGCCGCCATGCTGGCCAACCTGGACGCCCTCGGCTATGCCTCGATGACGCCGATTCAGGCCCAGAGCCTGCCGGTCATCCTCAAGGGCCAGGACCTGATCGCCCAGGCCAAGACAGGCAGCGGCAAAACAGCCGCCTTCGGCATCGGCCTGCTCAACCCGATCAACCCCCGCTTCTTCGGCTGCCAGGCGTTGGTGCTGTGCCCCACTCGCGAGCTGGCCGACCAGGTCGCCAAAGAGCTGCGCCGCCTGGCCCGCGCCGAGGACAACATCAAGATCCTCACCCTGTGCGGTGGCGTGTCGCTGGGCCCGCAAATCGCCTCGCTGGAGCACGGTGCACACATCATTGTCGGCACCCCGGGCCGCGTACAGCAGCACCTGGACAAAGGCACCCTGGTGCTCAACGGGCTTAACACGTTGGTGCTGGACGAAGCTGACCGCATGCTCGACATGGGCTTCTTCGACGCAATCGCCAGCATCATCGGCAAAACCCCGGCGCGCCGCCAGACCTTGCTGTTCTCGGCCACCTACCCGACTGGTATCGAGCAACTGGCCGCCGATTTCATGCGCAAGCCGCAGCAGGTCAAGGTAGAAAGCCTGCACGCCGACAACCAGATCGAACAGCGCTTCATCGAGATTGACCCGCAGCAGCGTCTGGAAGCGGTCACCCGCGTGCTGGGCCACTACCGCCCGCAGTCCTGCGTGGCGTTCTGCTTCACCAAGCAGCAGTGTGAAGACGTTGTCGCCCACCTCACCGCCAAAGGCATCGTCGCCCAAGCCCTGCATGGCGACCTGGAGCAGCGTGACCGCGACCAGGTACTGACCATGTTCGCCAACCGCAGCAGCTCGGTATTGGTGGCCACGGATGTGGCAGCCCGTGGGCTGGATATCGACGGCCTGGACATGGTCATCAACGTGGAGCTGGCCCGCGATGCCGAAATTCACGTTCACCGTGTGGGCCGTACCGGTCGCGCTGGCGAGAAAGGTATTGCCGTCAGCCTGGTAGCGCCTGCCGAGGGGCACCGCGCTCAAGCGATCGAAGACCTGCAGAAAAGCCCGCTGCGCTGGGACCAGCTGGACAGCCTGAAGAGCAAAGGCGGTGAACCACTGCTGCCGGTGATGACCACGCTGTGCATCGCGGCAGGCCGCAAGGACAAGCTGCGCCCGGGCGACATTCTGGGTGCGCTGACTGGCGACGCCGGCATTCCGGGCAAGCAGGTGGGCAAGATTGCGATCTTTGACTTCGTGGCCTTTGTGGCGGTGGAGCGGGCATTGGCCAAGCAGGCCATGCAGCGGCTGAACAGCGGCAAGATCAAGGGCCGGGCACTGAAAGTCCGCATTATCTGACTTGTTTTGGGGCTGCTTTGCAGCCCCCAGCAATCCCAAAGAGGTTCCCACCGTGCACTCCACCGACGTGATCATCATCGGCGCTGGCGCCGCCGGCCTGATGTGCGCCCAGCTCAGCGCCCGCCGTGGCCGCCGTGTGCTGCTGCTCGACCACGCCAACAAGCCAGGCAAGAAGATCCTCATGTCGGGCGGCGGGCGCTGCAATTTCACCAATATGTACACCGAGCCGGCCAACTTCCTGTCGCAGAACGCGCACTTCTGCAAATCGGCCCTGGCCCGCTACACCCAGTGGGACTTCATCGAACTGGTGTGCAAGCACGGCGTGCCCTACCACGAGAAAAAGCTCGGCCAGCTTTTTTGCGACAACAAGGCCAGCGACATTCTCGACATGCTGCTGGCCGAATGCGACGACGCGGGCGCCGAAATTCGCATGCACACGAGCATCGAACAGATCGAGAAGACCGAGGGCGGCTACCTGCTGCAAACCAGCGGCGGGCAATTCGCTTGCCAGTCGCTGGTCATCGCTACGGGCGGCCTGTCGATCCCGACATTGGGTGCTACGGGCTTCGGCTATCAGGTCGCGCGCCAATTTGGTCACACGCTGCTGCCAACCCGCGCCGGGTTGGTGCCATTCACCATCACCGAGCCCCAACTCAAGGCACTGTGCACCGAGTTGTCGGGCACTTCGCTGGACTGCACGGCCAGCTGCAATGGCACAAGCTTCCGAGAAAACCTGCTATTCACCCACCGCGGCCTTAGCGGCCCGGCGATTTTGCAGATTTCGTCGTTCTGGGAAGCGGGCGATACAGTAGAGATCAACCTGCTGCCCGATCGTGATGCACTGACCTGGCTGCAACAGGTGCAAACCGAACGAGCCAATGCCGAACTGAAAACCGTGCTGGGGGAAGTGTTCACCCGCAAGCTGGCCAACCTGCTGGCCGAGCAATGGTTCGAGTCCCGACCGATGAAGCAGTACACCCCGGCGGAACTGGCGCAAATCGCCGACAAGCTGGCTGCTTGGCAGGTGGTGCCGGCCGGCACCGAGGGCTACCGCACCGCTGAAGTGACGCTGGGCGGCGTGGACACCCGCGAGGTGTCGTCCAAAACCATGGAGTCGCTGAAAAGCCCTGGCCTTTATTTCATCGGCGAAGTGCTCGATGTAACCGGGCATTTGGGGGGCTTCAACTTCCAGTGGGCTTGGGCATCCGCTAACGCTGCAGCACAGTTCGTGTAGAGTAGAATCCATTCAGCAGCACGGAACGCTTCTTGCTGGTCCGTGCCGCAATGCATTCTTACGAACACTGCCCAGCAGGCCATCATGTCATCGAGCTCGTTCCGCCAGTCACTGCGTCGTTTGTGGGGCCAAGACAAGTTCAGCTACAGCATCCGGGTCACCATCGCCCTGACCGGCAGCCTGGCCCTGTGCTGGTATCAGAACGAAATGGCGCTGTTGATTCCGTTGTTTCTGGGCATCATCGCGTGTGCCCTGGCCGAAACGGACGATAGCTGGCAAGGGCGCCTCAGTGCGCTGGCAGTGACGTTGGTGTGTTTCGCCGTTGCGGCGCTGTCGGTGGAGCTGCTGTTCCCCTACCCCTGGATATTCGTGATTGCCATGGCCCTGGCGGCTTTTGGCTTGACCATGCTCGGGGCACTGGGTGAACGGTATGGCGCCATTGCCTCGGGCACGCTGATTTTGTCGGTGTACACCATGATCGGCGTGGACCAGCGCGGCGGCCAGGTCAGCGACTTCTGGCACGAGCCGATGCTGCTGGTGGCGGGTGCTGCGTGGTATGGGCTGCTTTCGGTGCTGTGGCAGGCGCTGTTCTCCAACCAGCCCGTGCAACAGAGCCTGGCCAAGCTGTTTTTTGAGTTAGGGCGTTACCTCAAGCTCAAGGCAAACCTGTTCGAACCGGTACGCAACCTCGACCTGGAAGCCCGGCGCCTGGAACTGGCGCAACAGAACGGCAAAGTAGTCGCGGCACTTAACGCCGCCAAGGAAATCATTCTCCACCGGGTAGGCAACAGCCAGCCAAACTCCAAGGTCAGCCGTTACCTGAAGCTGTATTTCCTGGCCCAGGACATCCACGAGCGGGTCAGCGCCTCGCACTACCCCTACAACGCCCTGGCCGATGCCTTCTTCCACAGCGACGTGATGTTCCGCTGCCAGCGCCTGCTACGCCAACAAGGTTCGGCCTGTCAGGAACTGTCACGCTCAATCCGCCTGCGCCAGCCTTTTGTGCTGGATAACGGCTTTGCCGATGCACTGGAGGACCTGAACGCCTCGCTGGAGCACCTGCGCATCCAGAGCAACCCGGCCTGGCGCGGGCTGCTACGTTCATTGCGCGCGTTGGCCGCCAACCTGGCAACGCTGGACCGCCTGCTCGGCGCCGCCAGCAACCCGGACAGCCTGGCCGACGCCAGTGACAGCAGCCTGCTCGACCGCTCGCCACGCAACCTCAAAGACGTGTGGAAGCGCCTGCGTACCCAGCTCACGCCCACCTCGCTGCTGTTCCGCCACGCCCTGCGCCTGCCGCTGGCATTGTCGATCGGCTACGGCATGGTGCACCTGATTCACCCGACCCAAGGCTACTGGATCATCCTCACCACGCTGTTCGTCTGCCAACCCAACTACGGCGCTACGCGGCGCAAGCTGGTGCAGCGGATCTTCGGTACGGCCATCGGCCTGACCGTGGGCTGGGCGCTGTTCGACCTGTTCCCCAACCCGCTCATCCAGTCGCTGTTCGCGGTGGTTGCCGGGGTGGTGTTCTTCGTCAACCGCACCACGCGCTACACCTTGGCCACGGCCGCCATCACCCTGATGGTGCTGTTCTGCTTCAACCAGATCGGCGACGGCTATGGCCTGTTCCTGCCGCGCCTGTTCGATACCTTGGTGGGCAGCCTGATCGCCATCCTGGCGGTATTCCTGTTCCTCCCCGACTGGCAGGGCCGCCGCCTGAACAAGGCGCTGGCCAACACCCTCACCTGCGCCAGCGTCTACCTGCGCCAGATCATGCAGCAATATGCCCACGGCAAGCGCGACGACCTGGCCTACCGGCTGGCGCGGCGCAACGCCCACAACGCCGATGCAGCGCTGTCCACCACCCTGGCCAACATGCTGATGGAGCCAGGGCACTTTCGCAAAGAAGCTGATGTGGGCTTTCGTTTCCTGGTGCTGTCACACACCTTGCTGAGTTACTTGTCGGGGCTGGGTGCACACCGCGACGCAGCATTGCCGGCCGAGGTGCAGGAGCAGTTGATCGAGGGGGCCGGGCAAAGCCTGGCCAATAGCCTGGATGAAATTGCCAACGGGCTGGCGGCGCGGTCTTCAGTGGCGATTCACAGTGATGCCGAGGAAGCGCTGGCCACTACGCTGGAGCAGATGCCCGAAGAGCTGGATGAGCAGCAACGCCTGGTGCAGACGCAGCTGGCGCTGATTTGCCGGCAGTTGGGGCCATTACGTACATTGGCGGCGCATCTGATCAAGGAAGGTGAGCCGGCCTGATTGATGCACAACAATCAAAAGCCATGCTGACGCATCAGCCGCTCATAACTGCCATCGGCCTTCATCGCTTCAATGGCCCGTTCGAACCGCTCCACAATCTGCCGATGCGCCGGATGTTTCAGGCTAACCAGGATATGCAGGGTATTCTCGCCCAGCGGCGGGTCTACAAACTCCACCGCGTCCCGCACCTGCTCCGGCTCACGCTGCAGGTTGTACCGCGCCACAAACTCATCTTCGATGGTCAGGTCCACCCTCCCCGCCGCCAACATGCGCACAGCTGAAGAGAAACTGCTCACGGGCACTTTGTTAAGGTGGTTGTCGCCGTCGAATTCCGGGGAATAGGCATAGTCTCGCACCACGGCAATGCTGTAGGGATACAGGTCGGCCTGGCGCTTGAAGCGAAAGCTGTCACCTTTGCGCTTTAGCAGGCGAATGCGATTGTTCAGGTAGGCTTTGGAAAAGTCCCCAACCTGCGCGCGGGCATCGTTGTACCAGGCGTTGATGAGAATGTCGTATCGCCCTTCAGTAACGCCCATCAGCGCTCGCGCCCAAGGCGCTTCTTCATACTCACTGGCATACCCTGCCCGGGCCAGAGCCGTGGTGACGATGCTGGTGGCCAGGCCACCGCCTGGCATGCCGGTATCGTTGAACGGTGGCCAGTTATCAGCCACCAGCCGCAACCTGCCCTCAGCCGAGGCAGTCGCTGCCAGCATCACTCCCAGCAAACATAGAACGCAAAGCAGTGGCCGCATGCTCAAGTCCTTTTGCAGTGGTGGGCACTACAGACTCCGCAGAGTAACCCAAGGGCAACGCAAGGGCAGCATGCAATAGTGTCAAATGGCCTTTAATTTGATCCAAGCAACGCTTCGTAGGCACACCGGGCGATTTGCGCATCCTGCACGGCAACGCCGGTCAGGTCCGCCAGGGTTATCTGTGCTTCGTGCTCCCGGCCGGGATTGCTGCCGTCGAGTACGCGGCCAAGCTCCACAAGGCCAAGCCAGTCGATCATGCCTGCTTTGACTGCGTGGGAAACTTCGCCGTACTGGCTGCACTGCGGGATCGAGTCCACCACGATCCGGTCGGCAGCAGCCACGAGCCACGGGTCGAGCTCCTGCTTGCCCGACGCATCGGCACCCACCGCCGTGATATGAGTACCCGGGCGCAACCAGTCGCGCATCAGCAGGGGTTCACGGGACGGTGTGGCACAGATGATCAGGTTTGCAGCCTGGGCGACTGCTTGCGGCTCAAGCGTGGTACGCACGTTGAAACCAAGGGCCTCGGCAAAATCATGGTAATCACTCAGCGCCGCTTCACTGCGCCCCCACACGATCACCTCACGGCACTCGGTCACAGCCTTCAAGTACTCAAGTTGCAGCCGCGCCTGGCTTCCAGTGCCCAGCACGCCAATCGCCTCGACCCTGGCAGGCGCCAGCACGCGCGCCACGATACGGCCAGCCAGAGCCGTACGCACGCTGGTCAGCCAGCCTTGATCGGCCAGCAGCGCCAAGGGCTGGCCGTTGCAGGCACTCAGTACCAGCATCAGCCCATCGTTGCTGTCCAGCCCCAGCGCTGGGTTGTCGTAGAAGCCTGTGGAAACCTTGACGGTGAAGGTATCGCTGCCTTCCAGCCAGGCAGATTTAATACAGCAATCACCATTGGCCTGGGCAAAGCTGAAAGCCTGAACCGGCGGCACCTGGACCTTGCCCGCCGAATAAGCCATGAAGCCCTGCGCAAGACGCGCTTCGGCATCATCCAGGTCCAGGTGTTGCGCGATGGCCTGCCTGTTGAAGACCTTCATGCAATGGCCCCCAGAAACTTCTCCAGCTGGATGTTGCGCCCGCAGAGCACAACGGCCACATTTTTACCCTGGTAGTCTTTTGCCAGCTGCTTCATGCCAGCCAATGCAACGGCAGCAGCCCCTTCGATAATCCAGCGTTCATGGGTAGCCACATCGCGCATTGCCGCCCGGATCTCATCTTCGCTGACCTCTACCTGCCGGCTCAGCAGACGCTGGCATAAGCCAAAGGTGACGGCGCCCGGCTCGACACCACCTGCGGTACCGTCCGAAAGGGTTGGCGACTCTGCCATTTCGATAATTTCACCGGCTTCCAGCGAGCGCTTGAGCGTCGGGGCATTGGCCGGCCAGCAACCAATGATTTCGACTGACGGTTTCAGGCGATGCAGCGCGGCAGCGATACCAGACACCATGCCACCACCCCCAACCGCCACGAACACCGCATCCAGGCCCCATGCCTGTTCTGCCAGCTCCATGCCGATGGTGCCCTGCCCGGCGATGATCTGCAGGTCATTGTAAGGCGATACGAACGGCTTGCCCTGCAACCTCGCCTGGCGACCGGCCTCAAGTTCGACTTGCAGCGGGTCGCAATCCAGCAGCGTCACCTCAGCCCCGAATGCACGCATGGCCTCGATCTTGACCGGCGACGCGTCGGCACTGACAAAAACTCTCACCGGCACGCCCAGCAAGCGCCCGGCCAGTGCCAGCCCCTGCCCATGGTTGCCGGAGGACGCGGTAATCACCCCATCCTTGCGCTGCTGCGCGTCCAGCAAACGCAACTTGTTGCTGGCACCACGAAATTTGAATGAACCGGTGTGCTGCAAATGCTCGCACTTGAGGTGCACGGTGCAGCCCGTGATGGCCGAAAGCGCAGGGCTGTGGATAAGTGGCGTTACAGCCACTTGCGGCCGCATCGCCAGATGGGCCTGGAAGATGGCCTGGAACAGTGAATCGAGATCGGCGTCAGCAATTGCCATGGGCAGGCTCTCCAGCGACGGACAAATAGAATATTCGTCTACCGTAGAATATTAATCCACGAACATCAAGCTTGCCGAGACACCGCGTCACATCTCGCGGGCAGCCTTCACGTACTTGTAAACGGTGGCACGCCCCATACCAAGCACGTTGGCCACATAATCGATGGCACTCTTGCCGCGGAACGCCCCCTCACCGTGCAGCGCTTCCACCAACTGCCGCTTCTGCTCACGGTCAAGCGCGCCAAGACCCAACCCCCGCTCTTGCAGCCAACCATGCAGGAAAGTATTGATGCGCTCCTGCCAGTCGTCACGGAACAACACATCCGGCTGAGGCAACAAACGGCTGGCCTGAAAGAACAGGTCCAGCGCGTGCTTGGCCTGTTCAAGCACCGAAACATTGAAGTTGATGCAAAGCAGCGCCTCGGGTTGCCCCGTCTCATCGACCATCACACTGCTGATGGAGCGAATTTTCTGGCCATTCCAGTTGAGCTTTTCATATGGCCCCAACGGCGTGGTGGCGTCCAGTTCGGCAGGCAGGTCATCCAGCGCCGAATCATCCCCCAGCTGGCGCTTGGAGATGTTGTTGGCGATGTGCACCACGGTCTGGCTGCGTAGGTCGTGCACCACAACCTCCGCGTGGGGGAACAACAGGGTTGCGACACCATCGGCCATGGCGGCGTAGTTGCTGAAGCGGGGGGAAATGGCCTGCCGGCTTACTGACATTCAAGGTTTCCTGATGAATCGTCGTGGGGAGTTTCAAAACGCTCAGGGGTAACCCAACACTTCGCGAATTTGCCGAAGATGCTGGATGATCCACTGCTTGTCGATGGCGCCCCAATCATGAACCCGGTAATGCCCGGCATGATTGCGCGCCCCTTCCTGCTGTTCGAACACACAGACGATGTCCAGGTCGGCCAGTGCGGTAATGGTGTCCTGGGCGGTGCGTCGCGGCATGCCGGTGGCCTCCATCAACGCAGGCACGCTGGTGGCGGTCTGGCTGTCGATCAGCCAGGCCACGTACAAACGGCGGTAGAAGCTGCTCTTGGTCTTGCTCACATCCATGCTGCTTGGTCCTTACAGGTTGCCTGGCAGCTCCCGATAGGTCAGGTACACGCGCAGGTCGAATTCCAGTTGATGGTAGTCCGGCTCCATGTGCTGGCAGAGCTGGTAGAACGCTTTGTTGTGGTCACGCTCACGCAGGTGCGCCAGTTCATGCACCACGATCATGCGCAAAAACTGCGGCGCGGCTTCCTTGAACAGCGAGGCGATGCGGATTTCCTTCTTGGCCTTGAGCTTGCCGCCCTGCACGCGCGATACCGCCGTGTTCAGCCCCAGCGCACGGTGGGTCAGGTCCAGGCGGTTGTCGAACAGCACTTTGTCCAGGCTGGGCGCACTGCGCAGATATTGCTGGCGCAGGTCCTGAGCGTAGCCATACAGTGCCTTGTCGCTCTGCACGTCATGGCGGCCAGGGTAGCGGCGTTGCAGGTAATCGCCCAGGCGGTCGCTGGCGATCATCTGGCGTACCTGTTCCTGCAGGTGCGGCGGGTAGGCTTGCAAGTAGCGTAATTCGGTCATGGCACGGCTTTCGGTGTAACGAAAGCCGATTCTAGCCAATCAGGGCCTGGGCCAGGAAAAAATCGCCGAGAAGCCACTCGCATCTGCTGCCGTCATCGGGTATGCCACCAGAAAACCCTGCACATAAGCGCAACCGTTTGCTTTCAGCCACGCAGCTTGGTCGACTGTTTCCACCCCCTCTGCAATGACCGTGATGTCGTAGTCCCCGCACAGGGCAATGACGCTGCGAACCAGCGCTGCATCGGCTGCAGAGTCAGGCAGGCGGGCGACCAGATGGCGGTCGAGTTTGAGGGTATCGATGGGCAAGTCGCGCAGCATGCGCAACGAACAGTCGCCTGCACCAAAGTCGTCCAGCGCCACGCGCACGCCAAGCTCGCGCAGGCGATGGATCTGTTTGACCGCGGCATCGATGTTGTACATCAGCGAGGTTTCCGCCACTTCCACTTCAAGCTGTGCCGGGTTCAATTGGTATTCCTCGACAACCCGCTGCAATTCATCCACCAAACCTGGCATGACGAACTGCGCACGGCTAAGGCTGATACCCAGTACCAACTCGGGGGCAAAGTGCCCATACCAGGCCTGGCGCTGAGCCGCGCCCTGGCGGTAGATCCAGCTTGCCAGGCGGTTGATCAGCCGGGCTTCCTCCAGCAACGGAATAAACAGCCCTGGCGGCACATCGCCAACGCTGGGGTGCTGCCAACGCAACAAGGCTTCGAAGCCGCGCAAGTGGCCATCGGCGAAGCTCACCTGCGGTTGGTACACCAGGCTGAAGTCATGGGACTCCACCGCGGCGCGCACACTGTCTTCGAGCATCAGGCGCGAACGCGCCCGGCCATTGAGCTCCTGGTCATAGAAGCGATACTGCTGGCGCCCGGATTGCTTGGCCGCATACATCGCCGCATCGGCGGCGCGCAACAGGCCCTCGACGCTGGAGCCGCAGTCCGGGTACGTAGCGATGCCGATGCTGACACCCAACGAAACCTCCAGCCCATCGAGCTGGGGCTGGGCAGACATACGTTCAAGCAGCTGTTCGGCATAACGCCCGGCCTGCTCCGGATAGGGCAGGTTATCGAACAACGCAGTAAATTCATCCCCACCCATTCGTGCCAGCAGCGCTTCATTGCCCAGGCAGTCCTTGAACTGCTCGGCAACCCAGCGCAGCACTTTGTCGCCAGCATCATGGCCAAGCGAGTCATTGATCCGCTTGAAGCCATCCAGGTCCATGTACATCAGGGCCTGGGTCTTGTCCGAGAACTCGTTGCGCAACAACACGCCCTCGGCAGCCTGGTAGAAGCCGCGGCGATTCAGCAGTCCGGTGAGGGGGTCGGTAACGGCCTGGTACTCGAGTTGCTGGTGGAGGTTGCGCACCACCGACATGTCCAGCACCGTGACCACCATTGCTTGCTGATCGGCGGGCAGTGGCGCACACGACAGTGCTACCGGCACCAGATGGCCACTTACGGTACGCAAATGGGCATCGTGCACACGGAAAATGCGCCGGGCCAGATACGCCTGAAGAAATTCAGACTCGCTCCACAGGGTGGCATTGGGCAATTGCACCAAATCCAGCAGCTGCACGCCCCGCAGCTGATCCACCGGCGCTTCGAGCAGTGCAGAAACAGCAGGGTTGGCAAAGCTGATAATGCCCTGGGCACCTACCACCAGAATGCCTTCGGCAGCGTTTTCCAGGATTGACGCATTGAAGGCCCTGGCCGCTTCCAGTTCGCGCGTCAGCCGCTGCAGCATGCGCCGATTGCGTTGCTGATCCAGCTGCGCCTGCACCTTGGGCTTGAGGATCTGCGGGTCGAACGGCTTGAACAAGTAATCCACTGCGCCACTGGCGTAGCCTTTGAGCACAGCGGCATCCGACTGCTCGTTGGCCGTCAGGAAAATAATGGGCGTCAGCCGCGTACGCTGGCTGCCACGCATCAGGCGAGCGACCTCGAACCCATCCATTTCTGGCATCTGTACGTCCAGCAATACCAGGTCGACTTCGTTCTCCAGCAAAGCACTCAGGGCTTCCATGCCGGAGCTTGCCGTCAACACCTGCCAATCCGTACGCGCCAGCAATGCCCGCATGCTGATGAGGTTTTCAGGGTAATCGTCTACCACCAGAAGTACCGAGTTGGCCTCTGGTGTTTGAGGGTAAGCGCGATCCATGCTGCTTCTCTTTTGTGACGGACTTCATCCTTTATTGGATCCGATTAACACTCTAGTCTCGAGCTTGCAACACGCAATGCAATCAGAACGCTATCAGTGCATAAATTTAAGGGTAGTCGACTAACGGTCGTTTGGGTTGCACCTGCCCATAAAAAAACCCGCATTTCTGCGGGTTTTTTGTTCCACCGATGGATCAGTTGACCTTGGCAGCCAACTCACCTTTCAGGTAGCGCTGGAACATGCCTTCCAGGGAGATCGGCTTGATCTTCGAGGCATTGCCGGCGGTGCCGAAGGCTTCGTAACGGGCGATGCACACGTCACGCATGGCTTTTACGGTTTCACCGAAGAACTTGCGCGGGTCGAACTCGCTCGGGTTCTGCGCCATCAGGCGACGCATGGCACCGGTGGAGGCCAGGCGCAGGTCGGTATCGATGTTGACCTTGCGCACGCCGTGCTTGATGCCTTCGACGATTTCTTCAACCGGTACGCCGTAGGTTTCCTTGATGTCGCCGCCGTACTGGTTGATGATCGCCAGCCACTCTTGCGGTACCGACGACGAACCGTGCATTACCAGGTGGGTGTTAGGGATGCGCTTGTGGATTTCCTTGATGCGGTCGATGGCAAGCACGTCACCGGTAGGCGGCTTGGTGAACTTGTAGGCACCGTGGCTGGTACCGATGGCGATGGCCAGGGCGTCTACCTGGGTCTTCTTGACGAAGTCCGCGGCTTCTTCCGGGTCGGTCAGCATCTGGCTGTGGTCCAGCACGCCTTCGGCGCCAATGCCGTCTTCTTCACCGGCCATGCCGGTTTCCAGCGAACCCAGGCAGCCCAGCTCGCCTTCAACCGAAACGCCGCAGGCGTGAGCCATGGCAACGGTTTGCTGGGTAACGCGTACGTTGTACTCGTAGTCGGTCGGGGTCTTGCCGTCTTCGCCCAGCGAGCCGTCCATCATCACCGAGCTGAAGCCCAGCTGGATGGAGCGCTGGCACACGTCAGGGCTGGTGCCGTGGTCCTGGTGCATGCACACCGGGATGTGCGGGAATTCTTCGATGGCGGCGAGGATCAGGTGGCGCAGGAACGGGGCACCGGCGTATTTGCGGGCACCGGCCGAAGCCTGGACAATCACCGGGGAGTCGGTCTTGTCGGCCGCTTCCATGATGGCGCGCATCTGCTCGAGGTTGTTGACGTTGAAAGCCGGAACGCCGTAACCGAACTCGGCGGCGTGGTCCAGCATCTGGCGCATGCTAATGAGTGCCATTGTGTATCTCTCTCCCGACAAGCGTCGTTTGTTTCGTGCAAGCCTGCCGCATGGGCGGTTGCTGTTCAAGTAGTGTGGGCCGCCTGTGCGGCCCGGCCAGTCACGGTGCCTTGCAGCCCCGCCCAATCAGATCGTTGGTTGCCACCCAGTACACCAGGCCTTCTTCGCCTTTGGTGTGGAAGGCCAGCACGCCATCGCTGTACAGCGCGCCAGAGGCGCCCGGTTCGGACTTGAGCCGGTAAACCTGGTCACCGCCGCCAAGGCGTACATCCACCGCATCACGTTGTGCATCGGCGAAACGCCACAGCACATCGGTTTGCGTGTCGCAGACCCAGCGGGTCCAGTTGTCTGCCGGGGCAGTTTGCACCGGTTGCAGCAGCGAGCAGCCTGCCAGTGTCGCCAGGGCCAGTGCGGCCATCAGCGCTTTCATTACATATCCTCTAGATGACCACACAGCGGCCGCTTGGTTGCCCGTGCCGATGAAACGCACGGCACGCCTTCCGGTTCAAGGGCAGCCCGGCGCCTTGCGCTGGTGCTCTTCGTCGTACTTTTCCAGGCCCTCCGGGCCTGTGCGCTTGTTGATCACCGGCACGGTCTCGGCTTGCCACTCGGACTGGTAGCAACCGCCCTTGGGCGGTTGCGCCGGGTCGGCGTCCGGGGACGAGTTGCTGGAGCAAGCGCCCAGCAGCCCGGCCATGATCATCACAGGCAATTGTTTGACCATCAGGTCGCTCCCTTTGCCAGGCGCCGCCATTGTCAGGCTTTTGCCCGCTCTTCCAGGATCGCCACGGCCGGCAGCACTTTGCCTTCGACGAACTCGAGGAACGCGCCACCACCGGTAGAAATGTAGGAGATATCCTTGCTGACGCCATATTTGTCGATGGCGGCCAGGGTATCGCCGCCACCGGCAATGGAGAATGCAGCGCTGTCGGCAATGGCCTTGGCCAGCACTTTGGTGCCGTTGCCGAACTGGTCGAATTCGAACACGCCAACCGGGCCGTTCCACAGAATGGTTTTGGACGACTTCAGCAGCTCGGCGAAGTTGGCCGCGGTTTGCGGGCCGATGTCCAGGATCATGTCGTCAGCGGCGACGTCGGCGATGGCTTTGACAGTAGCTTCGGCGGTTTCGGCGAACTCTTTGGCAACGACCACGTCGACCGGCAGCGGTACGCTGACCTTGGCAGCAATGGCCTTGGCGGTTTCGATCAGGTCCGGCTCGTACAGCGATTTGCCAACCGGGTGCCCGGCAGCGGCCAGGAAGGTGTTGGCGATGCCGCCACCAACGATCAACTGGTCACACACCGTGCTCAGGCTGTTCAGCACGTCCAGTTTGGTGGAAACCTTGGAGCCGGCAACGATGGCAGCCATCGGCTTGGCCGGGGCCTTCAGGGCCTTGCCCAAGGCATCCAGCTCGGCAGCCAGCAGCGGGCCTGCAGCAGCAACCTTGGCAAATTTGGCCACACCGTGGGTGGAACCTTCGGCGCGGTGAGCAGTTCCGAACGCGTCCATCACGAACACGTCGCACAGGGCAGCGTACTTCTGCGCCAGTTCATCGGCGTTCTTTTTCTCGCCTTTATTGAAGCGTACGTTCTCGAACAGCACCAGATCACCGGCGTTGACTTCGACACCGTCCAGGTAGTCAGCAACCAGCGGCACTTCGCGGCCCAGGGCCTTGGTCAGGTAGTCGGCAACCGGCTTGAGGCTGTTTTCGGCCGAGAACTCGCCCTCGGTCGGGCGGCCCAGGTGCGAGCAGACCATTACCGCCGCGCCCTTCTCCAGGGCCAGCTTGATGGTCGGCAGCGCTGCCAGGATACGCGCGTCGCTGGCTACCACACCGTCCTTTACAGGCACGTTGAGGTCTTCGCGGATCAGTACGCGCTTACCTTGCAGGTCGAGGTCGGTCATCTTCAACACGGTCATGAATGCAGTCCTTCAGGGCTGTTTGGTGCGGGTTGGGTGAACGACGTGCAGAAAGTGTTCGGCAACGTCGAGCATACGGTTGGCGAACCCCCATTCGTTGTCGAACCAAGCCATAAGGTTCACCAGGCGTGGGCCTGAGACGCGTGTCTGGCTGGCATCGACGATTGCCGAATGCGGGTCATGGTTGAAATCACAGCTGGCGTGGGGCAGCTCGGTGTAGGCCAGCAAGCCTTTCAGCGGGCCTTCCAGTGCCGCCTCGCGCAGTACCCGGTTGACCTCGGCCGCACTGGTATCGCGGGCGGTCTGCAGGGTGATGTCCAGGCACGAGACGTTGACGGTAGGCACGCGTACCGCTTTGGCCTGAATTCGGCCGGCAAGTTCCGGCAGCAGGCGTTCGATACCGCGGGCGAGCCCCGTGGACACCGGAATCACTGACTGGAACGCCGAGCGCGTGCGGCGCAAATCTTCGTGGTGGTAGGCATCGATCACCGGCTGATCATTCATTGCCGAGTGAATGGTGGTTATCTGTACGTACTCGATGCCGAATGCCTCATCCAGCACCCGCAGCAACGGCACGCCGCAGTTGGTGGTACAGGAGGCGTTGGACACCAGCAGCTCGCTGCCAGTCAGGCAATCCTGGTTGTGGCCATAAACCACGGTTGCGTCGACATCCGCCTCGCTGGCCATCGGCTGGGAAAACAGCACGCGCGGCGCGCCAGCATCCAGGAACCGTTGGCCGTCGGCGCGGGTGTGATAAGCGCCGGAGCATTCCAGCACAAGGTCGATATCCAGGGCTGCCCAATCGACGCCCTCGGGGGTGGCGCTGCGCAATACCTTCACGCAGTCGCCATTAATATGAAGACAATCGCCATCAACCCTCACCTCGCCGGGGAATCGCCCGTGGGTGGAGTCGAAGCGTGTCAGGTATTCCACGCTGGCCTGGTCGGCCAGGTCGTTGAGCGCAACGATTTCAAAGCCCGCCTTCGCCCCTCGCTCGAACAGTGCGCGCAGGACACAGCGGCCAATGCGGCCGTAACCGTTGAGTGCAACTTTGTAGGGACGCGGGTGGGGCATTCGGTGGCTCGCTAACGCATGTTGGCTATTGGGGCCGCGTTGCGGCCCATCTCGACGCAAGGCCGCTCCCACAAGGACCGCGCCATCTCCTGAATAGCGCAGTACCTGTGGGAGCGGCCTTGCGTCGCGATGGAGGGCGAAGCCCTCCCCTTGCACGACATGGAGGGCGACACTGCCCTCCATTGTTACATCAGTCTTCCAGCAGCTCTTCGGCGGTGCCCAGGATGTTGTCCAGGGTGAAGCCGAATTCTTCGAACAGTGCGCTGGCCGGGGCCGACTCACCGTAAGTGGTCATGCCGATGATACGACCTTCCAGGCCGACGTACTTGTACCAGAAGTCGGCGTGGGCAGCTTCGATGGCGATACGCGCGCCAACTTCCAACGGCAGCACCGACTGCTTGTAAGCAGCGTCCTGGGCGTCGAACACGCTGGTGCTCGGCATCGAAACGACGCGGACCTTGCGGCCCTGCTCGCTCAGCTTGTCGAACGCCTGAACGGCCAGGCCCACTTCCGAACCGGTGGCGATCAGAATCAGCTCAGGCTCGCCAGCGCAGTCCTTGAGCACATAGCCACCACGGGCGATGTCGGCGATTTGCTGGGCGTTGCGATCCTGATGTTGCAGGTTCTGACGCGAGAAGATCAGCGCCGATGGGCCGTCCTTGCGCTCCAGGGCGGCTTTCCAGGACACGGCCGATTCAACGGCGTCGGCTGGGCGCCAGGTGTCCAGGTTCGGCGTGCTGCGCAGGCTGGTCAGCTGCTCGATCGGCTGGTGAGTCGGGCCGTCTTCGCCCAGGCCGATGGAGTCGTGGGTGTAGACGTGGATGACGCGCTGCTTCATCAGGGCCGACATGCGCACGGCGTTACGGGCGTATTCCATGAACATCAGGAAGGTAGCGCCGTAAGGCACCAGGCCACCGTGCAGGGCAACGCCGTTCATGATGGCGGTCATGCCGAACTCGCGCACGCCGTAGAACACGTAGTTGCCGCTGGCGTCGTTCGCTTCGACACCTTTGCAACCTTTCCACAGGGTCAGGTTGGAACCGGCCAGGTCAGCCGAGCCGCCGAGGAACTCAGGCAGCAGTGGGCCGAAGGCGTTCAACGCGTTCTGGCTGGCCTTGCGGCTGGCGATGGTTTCGCCCTTGGCAGCCACTTCGTTGATGTAGGCTTGGGCCTTTTCGGAGAAGTCGGCCGGCAGCTCGCCGCTGTCACGGCGCTTGAACTCGGCAGCCAGCTCAGGGTAAGCCTTGGCGTAGGCGTCGAAACGCTGGTTCCACTCGGCTTCGGCCTTGGCACCGGCGGCCTTGGCGTCCCACTCGGCGTAGATGTCGGCCGGGATTTCGAACGGGCCGTGGTTCCAGTTCAGCTCTTTGCGGGCCAGAGCGATTTCGTCGTTGCCCAGCGGTGCGCCGTGGCAGTCTTCCTTGCCCTGCTTGTTCGGCGAACCGAAGCCGATGATGGTCTTGCAGCAGATCAGGGTCGGACGGTCGCTTTTGCGCGCGGTCTCGATGGCCATCTTGATCTCGTCGGCGTCATGGCCGTCGACGTTGCGGATCACCTGCCAGTTGTAGGCTTCGAAGCGCGCCGGGGTGTTGTCGGTGAACCAGCCGTGCACTTCCCCGTCGATGGAGATGCCGTTGTCGTCGTAGAAGGCGATCAGCTTGTTCAGGCCCAAAGTGCCAGCCAGCGAAGCGACTTCGTGGGAAATGCCTTCCATCATGCAGCCATCGCCCAGGAACACGTAGGTGTTGTGGTCGACGATGTTGTGGCCTTCGCGGTTGAACTGGGCAGCCAGGACTTTTTCAGCCAGGGCGAAGCCTACGGCGTTGGCGATACCCTGGCCGAGGGGGCCAGTGGTGGTCTCGACGCCTGGGGTGTACCCGTATTCCGGGTGGCCCGGGGTGCGGCTGTGCAGCTGGCGGAAGGCCTTGAGGTCGTCGATGTTGACGTCATAGCCGGTCAGGTGCAGCAGCGAGTAGATCAGCATCGAACCGTGGCCGTTGGACAGCACGAAGCGGTCGCGGTCGGCGAAGCTCGGGTTGCTCGGGTTGTGCTTCATGTAGTCGCGCCACAGCACTTCGGCGATATCCGCCATGCCCATGGGGGCACCTGGGTGGCCGCTGTTAGCCTTTTGCACGGCATCCATGCTGAGGGCACGAATGGCGTTGGCACGTTCACGACGGCTGGGCATCGCTTATCTCCTGGGGCTTGAATTGGTGGTGTAACGAAAAAGGCGGCCATTTTCGCCCACAGGCGGGCCTTGGGGCAATGACGGATGGCCACAGTTGGGCGAATTTCCTGTGATTGGCATCCAATCCGGGGGAAAAACCGGCGAGCGGTCCCGCCCATCTGCCAATATCAAAACTTTTTGATATTGGCCTTGCGGGGTGAGGGTTGCCTGTCTAGACTGCCGCGTCATGAACCTTCGTGCGCAACCCATCCCCGTGCAAAGCGACACACTGGCAGCCCTGTGCAAAGCCAGTGGCGATGCGTTGCGCCTGAATGTGTTGCGCGCGCTGGCCAGCGATTCGTTTGGCGTGCTGGAGCTGGCGCAGATCTTCGACATCGGCCAGTCCGGCATGAGCCACCACTTGAAGGTGCTGGCCCAGGCCGACCTGGTGGCCACCCGGCGCGAGGGCAATGCCATCTTCTATCGTCGTGCTCTGCCCAGCGGGCGCTTGCATGCAGCGTTGCTCGAAGAGGTCGACGAACTGGCGCTGGCGCAGGACGTGCAAGTGCGCATTGCACAAATCCAGCAACGCCGCGCGGCCACCAGCCAGGACTTTTTCCTGCGGGTCGAAGAGAAGTTTCGTGCCCAGCAAGACTTGATCGCCGGCCTGCCGCAGTACCGCGAAAGCTTGCTGGCCCTGCTCGACAAGCTGGATTACCTGCCAAGCGCGAGCGCGCTGGAGGTGGGCCCTGGCGATGGCGGCTTCCTGCCTGACCTGGCCCGGCGCTTTGCCACGGTCACCGCCATGGACAACAGCCCGACCATGCTCGAGCTGGCGCGCCAGGTGTGCGAACGCGAAGGCCTGAATAACGTAAACCTGCAGTTGGCCGATGCACTGGGTGCAACGGATGTGGAAGCCGACTGCGTTGTGCTGAACATGGTTTTGCACCATTTCAGCGACCCGGCCCAGGCCCTGCGCCTGCTGGCCAAACGGGTGAAAGCGGGCGGCAGCCTGCTGGTCACCGAACTGTGCAGCCATGACCAGGGGTGGGCGCGGGAAGCCTGCGGCGACCTGTGGCTTGGCTTTGAACAGGACGACCTGGCCCGTTGGGCCAACGCGGCAGGGCTGGCCCTTGGGGACAGCCTCTACGTGGGCTTGCGTAACGGTTTCCAGATACAGGTCCGCCATTTTCAGCGGACGGCTGGCGACACTCACCATCGGTAAATTTTAGGAACCCGTCGAGATGAGCGAATACTCCCTTTTCACCTCCGAGTCCGTGTCCGAAGGGCATCCGGACAAGATCGCCGACCAGATTTCTGATGCCGTCCTCGACGCCATCATCGCCCAGGACAAGTATGCCCGCGTGGCTTGCGAAACCCTGGTAAAGACCGGTGTTGCCATTATCGCCGGCGAAGTCACCACCTCGGCCTGGGTCGACCTGGAAGAGCTGGTGCGTAACGTCATCATCGACATCGGCTACAACAGCTCCGACGTCGGCTTTGACGGCGCCACCTGCGCCGTGATGAACATCATCGGCAAGCAGTCGGTGGACATCGCCCAGGGCGTTGACCGCTCCAAGCCGGAAGACCAGGGCGCTGGTGACCAGGGCCTGATGTTCGGCTACGCCAGCAACGAAACCGACGTACTGATGCCGGCGCCTATCTGCTTCTCGCACCGTCTGGTCGAGCGCCAGGCCGAAGCACGCAAGTCGGGCCTGCTGCCTTGGCTGCGCCCGGACGCCAAGTCGCAGGTCACCTGCCGCTACGAGAACGGCAAGGTCGTCGGTATCGACGCCGTTGTTCTGTCGACCCAGCACAACCCTGAGGTTTCGCAGAAAGACCTGCAAGAAGCCGTGATGGAGCTGATCGTCAAGCACACCCTGCCTGCCGAGCTGCTGCACAAAGGCACCCAATACCACATCAACCCGACCGGCAACTTCATCATCGGTGGCCCGGTGGGCGACTGCGGCCTGACCGGTCGCAAGATCATCGTCGACTCCTACGGCGGCATGGCCCGTCACGGTGGTGGCGCGTTCTCGGGTAAAGACCCGTCCAAGGTCGACCGCTCGGCAGCCTACGCTGGCCGTTACGTCGCCAAGAACATCGTTGCCGCTGGCCTGGCCGAGCGTTGCGAGATCCAGGTGTCCTACGCCATTGGCGTGGCCCAGCCGACCTCCATCTCGATCAACACCTTCGGCACCGGCAAGGTTTCCGACGACAAGATCATCCAGCTGGTACGCGAGTGCTTCGACCTGCGCCCGTACGCCATCACCAAAATGCTGGACCTGTTGCACCCGATGTACCAGGAAACCGCAGCCTACGGCCACTTCGGCCGCGAGCCACAGCAGAAGACGGTCGGCGACGACACCTTCACCACATTCACCTGGGAACGCACCGACCGCGCCCAGTCGCTGCGTGATGCTGCCGGGCTGTAATTTCCTACAGCGGTAAATGAAAGCCCCTGCCGAGTGATCGGCAGGGGCTTTTTTGTGACATATCGGCTGACAATTGCTCGGCACAGTAATGCCCCCGCCTGCCTACGCTGAGGCTTCAACTCCGCCAAGCAAGGATGCTGGCCATGCTGAAAGTACTGCTGCTTACCCTGCTGTTGCTGTACACGCTCGCTTCGCAAGCGGCCAATTGCCCTGGCTGGCCCTCCGAGCGCGCTACCGCCGAGGTAGCCAAACTGCGCGCAACCCTCGCCAACTGGGATGACCACTACCATCGCCAAGGCGTTGCACTGGTGACTGACCAGCTTTACGACCAAAGCCGCCAGCGCCTGCAACACCTGCAGCAATGCTTCAAAATTGAGGATCAAGTGAATGCCTTGGCCACCGCGCGCGGGCCGATCACGCACCCGGTGATTCATACCGGCGTCGACAAGCTGCCCGATGAAGCGGCCATGCGCCACTGGATGGCGGGCAAAACTGGCGTCTGGGTCCAGCCAAAAATAGATGGGGTTGCCGTATCGCTGATTTATCGCCAAGGCCAGCTCACGCAACTGCTCAGCCGCGGTGATGGCATTCGGGGCCACGACTGGAGCCGCCATATTTCAGACCTACACACGATTAACCGGCAGTTACCCCAACCGCTGGACCTGGTGCTGCAAGGTGAGCTGTACTTGCGCATGGACAACCATGTTCAGGCGCAAACAGGCAGCGCCAATGCTCGCGGCACGGTCGCGGGGCTGCTGGCCCGAAAACAACTCGGCCACGAACTTGGCGCCAGCATCGGGCTTTTTGTGTGGGACTGGCCGCTGGGGCCTGACGATCAGGCAAAGCGCCAATCACAGCTGAGCGAACTCGGCTTTGCGGACACTCAGCGCTACAGCAAGGCCATCAAATCTGCGGACGAAGCCGCACTGTGGCGTTTGCACTGGTACCACTCTCCCCTGCCCTTCGCCACCGACGGCATAATCCTGCGCCAGGACAGCCGGCCGCCCGCCGAACGCTGGCAAGCCAAGGCGCCCTACTGGATTGCCGCCTGGAAATACCCCTACACCCAAGCGCTGGCTCTGGTACGTGACGTCCATTTTCGGGTGGGTCGCACGGGGAAGGTCACACCGGTGCTGAAGCTGGAGCCGGTCAAGCTCGACGACCGAATGATCAGCCAGGTCAGCCTGGGGTCACTGGCTCGCTGGCAGGCCAGCGATGCCCGCCCGGGTGATCAGGTAGCCATCAGCCTGGCTGGCCTGACCATTCCGCGCTTCGAACAGGTAGTTCACCGCGCCAGCGTACGCCAACCCGTCACAGCGCCCGCGCCCGGAAAATACGGCCCCCACAGCTGCTGGCAAGCCAGTGTGGGCTGCGAAGAACAGTTTCTCGCCCGGCTTACGTGGTTGAGCGGGCAAAAAGGGTTGGCGATGCCGGGCGTTGGCCCCGGTACGTGGCGCAGGCTGGTGGACGGAGGCCAATTAACATCTCTGGTCGACTGGCTAACATTGGATGCTGAGCAACTTGCAGGCTTACCCGGCATCAGCAAGGCCACGGCGACGCGCCTGCTTCAGAGCTTCGAAACAGGCCGGGCTCAACCTTTTGACCGCTGGTTGCGTGGCCTCGGCGTTCCCGCTCCGCGAGAGACAAGTTTGCAAAGCGACTGGGCGACGCTGGCAGCACGCTCAGAGGACGACTGGCAGTCATTACCCGGCATAGGTCCGACTCGGGCCCGGCAACTTGCCGCATTCTTTGCCGACGCAGAGGTGCAGACAATCGCTTTGCGGTTGGGCGAGCGTGAAGTTGACGGCTTCCGAATCCATGTAGAGGCCAGCCAACAATGAGCCTTTGGAAAAATAAGTGTAAGTAAATGCTGAGTTTGGCCGTGCAATGGCTTAACAAGGGTTTCTAAAACAGTAAAACCAAGGCAGCATTTGCTCCATCTTTTGCTGCCCCGCCCCGTAAAGGAGGCCACATGAAACGCATCTCCACCCTTGTTTTGCTCGCATCAATCGGCCTGGCTGCCGGCACCGCGCAAGCCGCCCAACCGGATGCCGGCCTGACCGGCTGCGCCGCCAAGCGCAGCGCCATCGAAAACCAGCTTAAGATTGCGCGTGACCAAGGCAACAGCGGCCAGGTGGCTGGCTTGGAAGAGGCCTTGCGTGGCGTCGACAAATGCACCGATTCGGGCCTGCGCAAAGAGCGCGAGCAAAAGGTTCTGGACGCCCGCCACGAAGTCGCGCAGCGTGAAAAAGACCTGAAGAAGGCCGAGAAGAAAGGCGACGCCGAGAAAATCAACAAGCGCAAGGACAAACTGGCCGAGTCGCGTAAAGAACTACAGGAAGCCGTGGACGACCTGGATCGCTAAGGCATCTGACCCGCTGGCACGGTCAATATGTGAGCAACTGTCTTGTATGAAACCTAAAAGCTGACGCGATTACTGTGGGAGCGGCCTTGCCGGGGCGCCGGACCGGTCGGAAAGGGTCGCGCAGCGGCCCCTGGATTTCAGCTTCGCAACTGATATTGCCGGGGCTGCCTTGCAGCCCATCGCGACACAAGGCCGCTCCCACAAGGGCCAATTCAGCCAGCACAGTCTTCAGTGATTGCGGAATTCGGTATGACAGGCCTTGCACGCGGCTTCGACCTTGTCCATCGGCACCTTCAACTGCACGGCGTCCAACGGCTGGCTGCGGGTTACAGTGACCAGTTCACCGGTGACGCCTTCCAGCTGGCGGGCAAGGTCATGGAACCGGGCCTGCCGCTCCCACACCTCGGGCCGTGCACTGCTTTTGCCATCGTCCCGTACCTGAGGGAAATGTTGCCAAGGTTCATGGGCCAATGTGTCGAGCTTCACTGCACCGTCAGCGAATTTCCGGCCATCGAACGGCAAGCGCCCACGCAGCATGCCGCCCATGTCCTCGCTGGTCTTGAGCATGTCCTTGAAGATGGTTTTACGCAGGCCCAGCGGCGAGTTCGGGTCTACGGCATCACAGGCAGTCAGGGCAAGGGCTGCAAGCAGCACTACAGTCAATCGCTTGAACATCACGGTCACTTCGGCCTACACAAACGGGCGGCCAGTATCACCGCCCGTCGCACAAAGACCAATAGCCACATAAAAGACAGGGGTGAAACTTCATGTTCACCACTGACAGGAATCCATTGATGAAATCTGCCCTGCGCCACCTGGCCTGGACACTCCCCGCACTGGCCCTGCTGGCCGGCTGCAACGGCGGCGAAAGCGCCAAGCCTGAGCCACACGCCATTGCCACCTACGCCCCCGCCACCTGGAAAGACCTGCCGACGGTCAGCGACGAAGACCTGCTGGCCGGCTTTTACGCCTGGCGCAGCGGCTGCGAGAAGCTCAAGCGCGACCCGGTGTGGGCAGCCACCTGCGAAGCGGCCGGCAGCGACACCGCCAGCGCAGCCCAGGTGCGGACGTTCCTTGAGCAAAACCTGGAGGTTTATGGCCTGCGTTCTGCCGAAAACAACGCCAACGGCCTGATCACTGGCTACTACGAACCGGTCTACCCCGGCAGCCTGAAGCGCACGGAAGCTGCGCACGTGGCGGTTTACGGCGTACCCGAGGACATGATCGTGGTCGATTTGGCCAGCGTTTACCCCGAACTCAAAGGCAAGCGCTTGCGCGGGCGCCTCGATGGCCGGGTGCTTAAGCCATACGACACTGCCGAGGTGATAAACCGCGACGGTGTGAAGGCACCGGTGCTGGCCTGGCTGACCGACCCCATGGACCTGCAGTTCCTGCAGATTCAGGGTTCTGGCCGGGTGCAACTGGAAGACGGGCGTCAGCTGCGCCTGGGCTACGCCGACCAGAACGGCCACCCATACCGCCCCATTGGACGCTGGCTTATAGAGCAAGGCCAGTTGAAGAAGGAAGACGTGAGCATGGGTGCCATTCATGCCTGGGCGCAGGCTAACCCGCAGCGCGTGCCGGAAATGCTGGCCAGCAACCCCAGCTACGTGTTCTTCAGCACCCGGCCAGACAGCAATGAAGGCCCGCGCGGCTCACTGAATGTGCCGCTGACGGCGGGTTACAGCGTGGCCATCGACCGTAAAGTGATTCCATTGGGCAGTTTGCTGTGGCTGTCGACCACGCGCCCGGATGGCTCGCCTGTCGTGCGGCCTGTGGGGGCACAGGATACCGGCGGGGCGATTACTGGCGAGGTGCGTGCTGATTTGTTCTGGGGAACCGGGCCTGAGGCAGGCGAACTGGCGGGAAACATGAAGCAACAGGGGCAGATCTGGATGCTGTGGCCCAAAGGCAAGCCGCTGCCTGAGGTGCCGAAGGTGCTGTAATCGGCGCTGGATTCTTCGCGGGTAAATCGCAGCGGCGAACCGCCACTGCGATTTACCCGCGAAGCAGGCGACTCGGTATCAGATAGAAACCACGAAGAACGAAACAATCAAAGCCAGCCCGGCAAACCACACCACCGACCGCAACGCCGCCCAGTCAGCCAGGTAGCAGATGATGTAAAGCAACCGGCTGGTGATATAGAGCACTGCCAGCACATCCTGCGTCACCTGCTCGGCATTGCCGACAATGTCCGCAACCAGCACCGCCGCCACAAACGCCGGGAACGCCTCGTAACCGTTCTGTTGCGCGGCATGGGCCCGGCGCGGCAGGCCCGACAGCGTATCGAGGAAGGCGCGGGGGTCGTGGTTGTCCTTGAGGCCAAAACGGCCACTGCTTACCTTGGCAATCAACGCACACAGCGGGTTCAACACCAACGCAATCAGGATGCACCACAGGGCAACGGTCATGCTCACGACTCCTTGTTCGAAAATGGGTTAGAGCTTCATCACCAGCATGCCTGCCAGGACCAGCCCGCAAGCTAGGAGTCTTGGCCCGCCAAAAGGTTCTTTGAGGTAGCGCATGCCCAGCAGCACCACCAGAATCACGCTCAACTCGCGCAGCGCCGCCGCCTCGGCAACAGAGCCCAGGTGCATGGCCCACAGCACCAGGGCGTAGCTGAACAACACGCACAACCCGACCGCCATGCCCAGCCGCCACTGCGTGCGCCAGAACATCACGAAAGGCGCCCGCCTCGCCACGCTGGCCAGCAACGGGAAGGGCCAGGCACTGAGCAAGGTCAGCCACACCAGATAATCCAGCGGCTTGCCCCACAATCGCACTGCCTGCCCGTCGAACCAGGTGTAACAGCCGATGCACAGGCCGATCAGCGCCACCACCGGCAGCATCGACCAAGGCAGCCGATCACCGCCGCCGCCCTGCCACAACAGGCAGGCCATGCCGCAAGGAATCAGCAGGATGCCGATGATCTGCTGCTGGCTCAGCGACTCGCCAGCAAAGGCCAGGGTCAGCCCCAGCACAACCAGCGGCGAAAGCCCGCGCATCAGAGGATAGACCAGGCCCAGGTCGCCAACCCGATAGGCCTTGATCAACAGGACACGGTACAACTGCTCGGCCAGCGCTGAGGCCAACAGCCATGGCCAGATTTCAGCAGGCGGAAAGTCGACGAAGGCCACCGCGGCTACTGCAAAAGCCAGCGCTACCGTGTCCATGCTGGCAATCACGAGCAAGCGCTCGCCGCTGAATTTGATCAAGGTGTTCCAGGTCGCGTGCAACAGGGCGGCGACCAGAACCAGGGAAGTTGCCAACACGCAAAAAAGCTCCATGCAGTCCTAGCAGGCAACGATACAACGCTTCTCAACTGCCAGGTACCACGGAACGAAAAGAGTGAATTCGGTCAAAGCTGTGTCCCGAACCCATCGCCAGGTCATCAAACAACTGCCCGATGCCATTCGGGTACGACTTGGAAGCCATTGCTACAGGATTCAGGATGCTTGAATTAGTTGCCGCGTTCATTTGCCTCACCACCCTCCTCACCTACGTCAATTACCGCTTCATCGGCCTGCCACCCGCCATCGGCGTGATGGTCACGGCGCTGTTGTTCTCCTTGCTGCTGCAGGGGCTTAGTCTGATCGGTTTCCCCGGCCTGGAAGACCGCGTCGAAGGGCTGATGAACCAGATCGACTTCAATGATCTGCTGATGCACTGGATGCTGTCATTCCTGTTGTTTGCCGGCGCCCTGCACGTCAACCTCACCGACCTGCGCAGCTACCGCTGGCCCATCGGGTTGCTGGCCACCCTCGGCGTGTTGATCGCCACGGTCGTGATTGGCTACCTGGCCCACTGGGTATTCGCCCTGTTCGGCTGGAATGTGCCGCTGATCTACTGCCTGCTGTTCGGCGCACTGATTTCACCGACCGATCCAATTGCCGTGCTCGGCGCGCTGCGTACGGCCAATGCCTCGAAACCACTGAAAACCACCATCGTGGGCGAGTCGCTGTTCAACGACGGTACGGCGGTGGTGGTGTTTACCGTACTGCTGGGCATCATCCAGCTTGGTGAAACGCCCAGCGCATCGGAAACCGCCCTCCTGTTTGCCCGCGAAGCCATCGGCGGCGCGGTGTTCGGCGGGCTGATCGGCTACGCCACCTACCGCATGATCAAAAGCGTCGAGCAGTATCAGGTCGAGGTCATGCTGACCCTGGCACTGGTGATTGGCGGCTCGGCAATGTGTTACGAGCTGCACGTGTCGGCGCCCATCGCGATGGTGGTGGCCGGCCTGATCATCGGCAACCTGGGCCGCAACCTGGCGATGAACGACATGACCCGCCGTTACATGGACGGTTTCTGGGAGTTGATCGACGACATGCTCAACGCCCTGCTGTTTGCGCTGATCGGCCTGGAGCTGTTGCTGTTGCCGTTCAACTGGCTGCACCTGGCGGCGGGTGGCGTGCTGGCAGTGGCCGTGCTGTTGTCGCGCCTGCTGACGGTGGCCCCGGCCATCGTGCTGCTGCGCCGCTGGCGCAGTGTGCCCAAGGGCACTATTCGCGTGCTGACATGGGGTGGGTTGCGTGGCGGGGTGTCGGTGGCGCTGGCGCTGTCGTTGCCGCAAGGGAGCGAGCGCGACCTGTTGCTGTCGATTACCTACATCGTGGTGCTGTCGTCGATCCTGGTGCAGGGTTTGACGGTGGGCCGGGTGGTGCGCAAGGTCAGCGCCCAGCCTTGAGACTCTGGGGCCGCTTTGCGGCCCCAAAATCATCATTCCACCGCAGAATCCGGGAACTGGTCCTGGATGTACTTGATCTCGGTACGCCCGTGCGCAGCCGGCAGCCCGTCGTCGCCCAGGTTGACGAAGACCATCTTGTCCACCGTCAAAATCGCCTTGCGGGTGATCTTGTTGCGCACTTCGCACTTCAGGGTGATGGAGGTGCGGCCGAACTCGGTGGCCGTGATGCCCAGCTCGATGATGTCGCCCTGGCGCGAGGCGCTGACGAAGTTGATCTCCGAAATGTATTTGGTCACCACACGCTGGTTACCCAACTGAACGATGGCGTAAATCGCGGCTTCTTCGTCGATCCAGCGCAACAGGCTGCCGCCGAACAGCGTGCCGTTGGGGTTGAGGTCTTCGGGTTTAACCCATTTGCGGGTGTGAAAGTTCATCTGTACTCCTGACCTGCTTGGCTAACGTGAAGTAATGATGGCAGAGCGGCCGCCAGCGCTCCATTGATCATCGACTATCGTCGCGATTAATCGACAGAAAGCCTTGGGTGTGTCACACGCCCAAGGCTATAATCCCTGCCGTTTCACATGGCTGCCCACTGCGGCGCCATGCCCGCCACCTGTCCGAGGGGCGCTGCAGCAGGCTCGGCCTGTCAGGCTCGGATGGGGCGTTGTCCGCCAAAGCGGACGCTCAACGCACAACGGCGCCCATTCGCACACTACGAATGGAGGCTCTACATGAGCGCTGTAAACACGCCTGCTGGTTTTACCGATTACAAAGTCGCCGACATCTCCCTGGCTGCCTGGGGCCGTCGCGAAACCATCATCGCCGAATCGGAAATGCCTGCCCTGATGGGCCTGCGTCGCAAGTACCTCGCTGAGCAGCCGCTCAAGGGTGCGAAGATCCTGGGCTGCATCCACATGACCATTCAGACTGCCGTGCTGATCGAAACCCTGGTTGCCCTGGGCGCCGAAGTACGCTGGTCGTCCTGCAACATCTTCTCCACCCAGGACCAGGCCGCAGCCTCCATCGCTGCTGCCGGTATCCCGGTGTTCGCCTGGAAAGGCGAAACCGAGGAAGAATACGAGTGGTGCCTGGAGCAGACCATCCTGAAGGATGGCCAGCCATGGGACGCCAACATGATCCTTGACGATGGCGGCGACCTGACCGAACTGCTGCACAAGAAGTACCCGGCCGTTCTGGACCGCGTGCACGGTGTTACCGAAGAGACCACCACCGGCGTTCACCGCCTGCTGGACATGCTGGCCAAGGGCGAGCTGAAAGTCCCGGCCATCAACGTCAACGACTCGGTCACCAAGAGCAAGAACGACAACAAGTACGGCTGCCGTCACAGCCTGAACGATGCCATCAAGCGCGGTACCGACCACCTGCTGTCGGGCAAGCAAGCGCTGGTGATCGGCTACGGTGACGTGGGCAAGGGCTCGGCCCAGTCGCTGCGTCAGGAAGGCATGATCGTCAAGGTCACCGAAGTTGACCCGATTTGCGCCATGCAGGCCTGCATGGACGGCTTCGAGCTGGTCTCGCCGTTCATCGACGGCAACAACGACGGCACCGAAGCCAGCATCGACAAGGCCCTGCTGGGCAAGATCGACCTGATCGTCACCACCACCGGTAACGTCAACGTCTGCGATGCCAACATGCTCAAGGCCCTGAAGAAGCGTGCCGTTGTGTGCAACATCGGCCACTTCGACAACGAAATCGACACCGCTTTCATGCGCAAGAACTGGGCATGGGAAGAGGTCAAGCCGCAGGTGCACAAGATCCACCGCACCGGCCCTGGCGACTTCGACGCGCAGAACGATGACTACCTGATCCTGCTGGCCGAAGGCCGCCTGGTGAACCTGGGCAACGCCACTGGCCACCCAAGCCGCATCATGGACGGCTCGTTCGCCAACCAGGTGCTGGCCCAGATCTTCCTGTTCGAGCAGAAGTACGCTGACCTGTCGGCCGAGAAGAAAGCCGAGCGCCTGACCGTAGAAGTGCTGCCGAAGAAGCTCGACGAAGAAGTGGCCCTGGAAATGGTCCGCGGCTTCGGCGGCGTGGTCACCAAACTGACCAAGCAGCAAGCCGACTACATCGGTGTGACCGTCGAAGGCCCGTTCAAGCCGCACGCTTACCGCTACTAAGCGGCAAGCTTTGAGCTGCAAGCGGCAAGCAAAGGCAAAACGTGCCATTGTCGCTTGACGCTCAAGCACTCACGATCTTGAACGATGCCAAGCCAGATCGGCCTTCACCGATCTGGCTTTTACTTGCAGCTTGCCGCCTGAGGCTTGCTGCTTGAGGAACGCCTGATGTCACAAGAACGCCGCTACAGTTTCGAGTTCTTCCCCACCAAGACCGACGCCGGTCACGAAAAGCTGATGGCTGTGGCCAAACAGCTGGCCAGCTACAACCCGGACTTCTTCTCCTGCACCTACGGTGCCGGTGGTTCCACTCGCGATCGCACGCTGAACACCGTGCTGCAGCTGGAAAGCGAAGTCAAAGTCCCTGCGGCCCCGCATCTGTCGTGCGTCGGCGACAGCAAGGATGACCTGCGCAGCCTGCTGGCCGAGTACAAAGCGGCTGGTATCAAGCGTATCGTCGCCCTGCGTGGTGACCTGCCGTCAGGCATGGGCATGGCCAGTGGTGAACTGCGCTACGCCAGCGACCTGGTCGAGTTCATCCGCCAGGAAACCGGTGACCACTTCCACCTGGAAGTAGCCGCCTATCCGGAAATGCACCCACAAGCACGCAATTTCGAAGCTGACCTGGCCAACTTCGTACACAAGGTCAAGGCCGGTTCCGACAGCGCCATTACCCAGTACTTCTTCAACGCCGACAGCTATTTCTACTTCGTCGAGCGCGCGCAGAAGCTGGGCGTTGAGATCCCGATCGTGCCGGGCATCATGCCGATCACCAACTACAGCAAGCTGGCGCGCTTCTCCGACGCGTGCGGTGCAGAGATCCCACGCTGGATCCGCAAGCAGCTTGAGGCCTATGCCGACGACACCGCCAGCATCCAGGCGTTTGGCGAAGAAGTGATCACCCGCATGTGCGAACAGTTGCTGCAAGGCGGCGCACCGGGCCTGCACTTCTACACCCTGAACCAGGCCGAACCGAGCCTGGCGATCTGGAACAACCTGAAGCTGCCTCGCTGAAACTTTTTGGCAAAGTCTCGTTCAGAAATGCTTAAGGCTTTGGTCATAGACTAAAGCCTTATTTCTTTCTGGTTCAGACAGGTCTTGCCTGAAATGCAGCATCTTCCGCCATCGCGTGCACAACTGGTTTACCTGGCGTTCGGCCCGGCAACCTATCATCAGGAAGCCTGTTTCAGCATCGTCAGCGCCCTGACTCACCTCGACACGGCGGCAGCCGAGGCGATGGACATCCAGGTGTTCACCGACAACCCCGAGCCCTACGGCAACCTTCCGGTCACTGTTCACGTTCTCGACGACGAAACTCGCAACGCCTGGAACCAGCCCCACGGTTATCACTTTCGCAGCAAGCATGTGCTGCTGCGCCAAGTGCTCCGGCAGCACCCCATGGCCGTGTTGATCGATACCGACACATTCTTCCGCGCCTCACCCATGAAGCTGTTCCAGCGGGTGAAGAAGGGCCAGTTACTGTGCAACTTTGTTGGCGGGCGCTATGGCGGCAATCAAAAATGCCTGTTGTACAAGAATCTGCTGACCATTCTCCAGCAGCGCGGCCTGGCCGACTGCCAGATGCCTTTGGTGAACTCCGGCGTTATCGGCCTGGTCGAGGCAGACGCGGCAACGCTCGACCACTCCATTGCCATGATGGACGAGTTCTACCCCTTGGCCCGTGCCGCCTACACGCTGGAGGAGTTCTGCCTGGCCGTTGCAGCCTACCGCAAGCTGGAACTGGCCGAATGCACCGACGTCATTCATCACTACTGGAGCCGCAAGGCGCAGTTTCGCGCCAAGATCCAGGCCTGGCTGCGCAAACATGGCAACTCCCCACTGAGCGAAGCCGCGCGGGCCGACGTGCTTCTGGTCAACGATCAACTGCCTCGGCCTCCCGCCCTGCACCGCCTTGGCTACAAAGCCTTGAGCCTGACCATGCCCAGCCGCGAACGGCAGTTTGCCCGTGAGTTGCTGTACGGCTGCTACCCCTACCCCAACGAGTTTGACCGCGCCTGCGCACCGGCCTGGTGGGACAAGGCACTGGAGAACCTCAACGATCGCTATGGCCGTATGGAGCCGGAGCAATTGCGACAATGCTTGCGCCATCCGGGCATGCGATTGTCACTAGGCGACAGACGCAAGGATATCGAGGCGCATTTGTTGAACGGGTCTCGGTCTTGAGTTGCCACTATCCGCCGCGTAATCTCGCGCCATGCCCCACATCACCCGCCTGCTGTGCATCCTGTTGCTCGCCTGCCTGAGCCCGATGGCGCTGGGTGACCGGCTGCGCCTGGTGAGCGACGATTGGGCACCCTACGTTTTTCGCGAGGCGGGCCAGCCCAAAGGCATCGACTATGAAGTGACCAATGAGGTGTTCCGGCGGCTGGGGGTAGAGGTGGAGTGGCAATTCCTTCCCTGGAAACGGTGCCTGGCAATGATCGAGCAAGGGCTGGCCGACGGGGTGATGGACATCTTCGAAACCGATTCGCGCAAGGCCTACATGGTCTACCCGGCGGAGCCCATGTCGGATGTCGAGTTCGTGCTGTACCAGGCCAGTGACCGCCGCCATCTCATTTCGCGCTTGAGCGACCTCGCTGGCCTGAGGGTTGGCACCTCTCCTGGGTACAACTATGGCGGCGCATTCAACGAATCAGCCGCCTTCAGCCGTGAAGCCGCCCCCAGCCATGAAGCCAATTTCGGCAAGCTCGTGCTCGGGCGCATCGACCTGTTGATCACCGACCGGCTGGTTGGCCGCTACGTGCGTCGCCAGCTTGGCCTGGAACAACAGGTCGACGAACTGCCGCTGGTGGTGAACCGCCAGCCCCAGTTCCTGGGCCTGGCCCGCAAACCGGGCCGCGAGGCGCTTGCCCACGCGTTTTCAGATGAACTCCGACGCTTCAAGCAAGAGCCTGCCTACGTGGCGATAATCGAACGTTACATTGGCGACGTAAGCAATCTTCTTGGCGCCGTTGAGCAGCAGGAAAGCAGCACGCTGCGATAGCTCTGTTATACTCGGGCCTTCCCGCCCGGCTCACGCCCGGACGCTCGGCCTCGCAACAGGCATCCTGATCGGCACAGACGCCTCTTCGGTGTCCACCCTCCGCTTCCCGGATGTGCAGTGAAAGCCCAGCTGGACCGGACGCGATCGCATCCCACCGATGCCCGTCGCGCCAGGCAGAACATCCCAACGGGCCCAGCCCACACGAGAACAGGATTGCCCATGTCCTTTGCTTCCCTCGGTCTCTCCGAGGCTCTTGTCCGCGCTATCGAGGCCGCGGGCTACACCCAGCCGACCCCTGTGCAACAGCGGGCCATTCCCGCCGTGTTGCAAGGCCGCGACCTGATGGTTGCCGCGCAGACAGGTACTGGTAAGACCGGCGGCTTTGCCTTGCCGATCCTCGAACGCCTGTTCCCGACCGGCCACCCCGACAAGTCCCAGCGCCATGGCCCACGCCAACCGCGGGTGCTGGTGCTCACACCCACTCGCGAGCTGGCCGCCCAGGTGCATGACAGCTTCAAGATTTACGCCCGCGACCTGCCGCTGGTAAGCGCCTGCATTTTCGGCGGTGTCGGCATGAACCCGCAGATCCAGGCCATTGCCAAGGGTGTGGACGTGCTGGTGGCCTGCCCTGGTCGCCTGCTTGACCTGGCCGGCCAAGGCAAGGTTGACCTGGCCCACGTGGAAATCCTGGTGCTCGATGAAGCCGACCGCATGCTCGACATGGGCTTCATCCATGATGTGAAGAAAGTACTGGCACGCCTGCCAGCCAAGCGCCAGAACCTGCTGTTCTCGGCCACTTTCTCCAAAGACATCACTGACCTGGCCGACAAGCTCCTGCACAACCCGGAGCGCATCGAGGTCACGCCACCGAACACCACGGTCGAACGCATCGAGCAGCGCGTCTATCGTCTGCCTGCCAGCCATAAGCGCGCCCTGCTGGCCCACCTGATCACTCTGGGTGCCTGGGAACAGGTACTGGTGTTCACCCGCACCAAGCACGGCGCCAACCGCCTGGCCGAGTACCTGGAAAAGCACGGCCTGACCGCCGCTGCCATTCACGGCAACAAGAGCCAGAACGCCCGCACCAAGGCGCTGGCCGACTTCAAGGCCAACAGCGTACGCGTGCTGGTCGCCACCGACATCGCCGCCCGCGGCCTGGACATCGACCAGTTGCCTCACGTGGTCAACTTCGAGCTGCCGAATGTCGAGGAAGACTATGTTCACCGTATCGGCCGTACCGGTCGTGCCGGTCGCTCTGGCGAGGCGATCTCCCTGGTCGCGCCTGACGAAGAAAAGCTGCTCAAGAGCATTGAGCGCGTCACCAAGCAGAAGATCGCTGATGGCGACCTGATGGGCTTTGACGCAAGCCAGGTTGAGGCCGAGAAGCCTGAAGCCCGCGAGCGCCAGCAGAACAACGGCCGTGGTGGCCGCAACCAGCAGGCCCGTGGCGAAGGCGCCAAAGAAGGCGGCGGTGGCCGCAAGGACAAGGGCAAGGACAAAGGTAAGGCCAAGCAGCAGGCGGCTGATAAACCGGCGGACAAGGAAAAGTCCGGCGACAAGCAGCAGCAACGCAAGCCGCGTGACAAGAAGCCGCGCCAACAGCAGGCCAACGCTGGCACCAGCAGCGCACCGAAAGTACCTGCCGACCGCGATCCGGAAGAATTCCTGGATGACGATGTCGACAACTTTGGCAACCGCGCCGACTATGTCAGCCCTTACCAGAATGCCAAGAACCAGGGGCGTAACCGTCGCCCGGGTGGTCAGGGTCAGGGCCAAGGTCAGAACAACGGCCAGCAGCGTAGCGGCACCGGTGGCCAGGCCCGTAATGGTGGTGGCCAGCAACGCAACGCCGGTGGCGACAAACGGCCGGCTCGTAATAACAACGGCGGTGGTACCCGACGTGACAACAACGGTGGCGGCCGTGGTCGACGTGATGATTCGGCACGCCAGGAGCCGGCGGTACGCAGCGCGCGTGAACCGCAAAACCAGCCAGTGATCATCCGCAAGGAGTCCAAGCTGGATCGGTTCCCTACGCCTGAGCAGCTGGATGACGCGCCAAGCCGCCCACGCGGTGAGCGGCCTGCGCTGCTGACGCGTAACCGCTAAAAAACGATGGGGCCGCTTCGCGGCCCTTTCGCGACACAAGGCCGCTCCCACAGGAGAATGCGATCTCCTGTGGGAGCGGCCTTGTGTCGCGAAAGGGCTGCGCAGCAGCCCCATTGTTATGTCAGCCGAGCAAAATTACTTCTGCTTCACACCTTCAACACTGATATCCAGGTCCAGCGTCTGCGAAGTCGCGCCCGGGCCTTTGATACCAAAATCATTCAGGTTCAGCGTGGTGGTAGCATTGAAGCCAGCACGCTCACCGCCCCACGGGTCCTTGCCTTCACCGTTGAATACGGCCTTGAAGGTCACCGGCTTGGTCACACCGTGCAGAGTCAGGTCGCCGGTCACGTCGGCAGTCTTGGCACCGGTCGATTTAACGGCGGTGGAGACGAACTTGGCATCCGGGTACTTTTTCACGTCCAGGAAGTCGGCGCTGGCGATGTGCTTGTCACGCTCGGCGTGGTTCGACCACAGGCTGGCGGTTTTCAGGTCGACATTGATCTTGCTGGCTTCAGGCTTGGCGCTGTCCCAGGTGAAGTTGCCGTCGAAGTCCTTGAACGTGCCGTGGATGAAGCTGTAGCCCAGGTGGCTGATCTTCCAGTCCACGAACGCGTGCTGGCCTTCCTTGTCGATCTTGTACTCGGCAGCCATGGCCTGGCCAGCGGAGAGCAGAGCGGTACCGAGCGCCAGAGCGGCAAAAGTCTTTTTCAACATCCTTACTTCCTTCCTTTGCAATTGAGGTTGTGAGTCAAGCTTTGCGGCCCAGCATGCGTGTCAGGGTCGCGTCACGGTCGATGAAGTGGTGTTTCAGTGCAGCTAACGCATGCAGCAGGGCAAAAATAACCAAGCCCCACGCCAGCCACAAATGGATCACGCCAGCCAGGTCCGCCTGGTCAGGCAGGTCGCTGATAAGTGCCGGCACTTCGAACAGGCCGAACACCGGAATGCCCACGCCATCGGCGGTGGAAATCAAATAACCGGCGATCATCACGGCGAACAGCCCAAAGTACAGCGCCAGATGGCCAAGCTTGGCTGCCACGCGGGTAAGAGGGCCATGGTTGGCAGGTGCCGGCGGCGGTGGGCTGATGAAGCGCCATAGCACTCGCAACAGCATCACTGCCAGCAGGACCAGGCCGATGCTTTTATGCAAGTCCGGGCCAGCTTTGCGCCATGGGCTGTAGTAATCGAGGCCGACCATCCACAGGCCCAGGCCAAACAGGCCGAAGACTGCCAGTGCCACGCCCCAGTGCAGGACGATACTGACCACGCCATAGCGAGAAGGTGAGTTGCGCAGTTGCATGTTGACGTGTTCCCCGTGAAAGCTGTGCACAGACTAACGCTAAACGTATCGAATTAAAGCGAAAAAAACTGCTTTGGATTATCGAGAAATACGATGATTAGTGTGTGAGTCAGCTATTAAGGAAACATTAACGATAGCGGGTAATTACAGATTGTCAGCACCGGCCCCCGTTATCAGAAAGCCGGTGCTGTAATGCCGTCAGTCAGCCTTGGCAACCGGCTCCACTTTGGTAGCAGGCTTGTCGGCACTTCCGAACAGTCGGGAGAAGAAGCCCGACTCTTCCTTCACCTTCGCCGGTGCAGCCTTTGCGACAGCCTCAGCCTTGACCGGTTCGAACGATTTGCCTGCCAGCAAATCCTGCACCTGGCCGGCGGCACGCTGCCCGCTGCGCAACGCACCTTCGAGGGTGCCGGGGTACAGCGCATCGGTATGCTCGCCCGCAAAGGCTATGCGCTGTACCGGCCGCTCCCACAGGCGCCAGTACTTGCTGATCTGCCCTGGGCCGTAAGCCAGGTAGGAGCCGCCTGTACCCACGTCGGTGCTGTAACGCTTGACCTCGTACCCGGTAAACGCGCCTCGAGCTTTGGGGTAGAACGCGTGCAGGCGGATCAACACTTGGTCGACCATCTGCTTGTCACCAAAGGCTTGCAGCAGGCGGGCGTTGTCGCCAGACAAGTTGATTACCACGTTGGCGCCGCCTTTGAGTGCCGGCTCAATCCACAGCATGCCCAACCCGGCATTACTGAAGATTTCACCAGACATGCGTGCCTTGCTCTCCCACACTGGCTGCTTGAACTTCAGCATCAACTGGTCGCGCCAGCCGTAGTTGGTACCTTTGAGCGCGGCCACATGCTGAGTATCCAGCACAGGGGTCATTTGAATCTTGGCCAGGGCGCGCAGTGGCACTGCCATGACCACATAATCGGCTTGATAACTTACGCTGCCTGCCTTGACCGTCACCCCGTCCTTTTCCTGGATGATGGCCGTTACAGGCGAACCGGTCTTGATGGTCTTCAATTGCTTGACGAACGCCTGCGCCAACACCGGGCTGCCACCTGGCAGGCGCGCAGCACGCAGGTCACGGTCGCTGACGCCGCGGTAGACGCGGCTCTGTTGGGCGAAGTAGAGCAGCGACAGGCGCGAAGGCTCATCGTAACGAGTGCGGATCTGTTGATTGACCAGTTGCCGCGCAGTGGTGGGCAGTTGCAGTTTGTCGAGCCAGGTAGCAACGTTCATCTGGTCGAGGGCAAACAGCGTGCTGGTGGCCTGCGGCTTGAGCGGGTCGTCGATGGAGCGAGCCAGGTCGTCCAGGGTCTTCTCGTAACGCTTGATGGCTTCCGCAGTGGCAGGCTGTTTGGTTGCCAGGTCAGCGGCACTGAAGTACTCGCCGTCGATCAGATAACCCGGGGTACGCACAAACTCAGGCGCAGGCAGTGTTTCAAGTTTGAAGCGGTCAATGTACTGGTTCAGCACTGGCTGGGCCTTGTTGTTGCCGATCCACTCGCTGGTGGCCAGGCCCGACCGGCCGCCCATGCCCGATTTGGCCTCCAGCAAGGTCACCTGCCAACCTTTGTTCTGCAACTCATAGGCCGCGGTAAGGCCCGCCAGCCCGCCACCCACCACGATTGCCGTCGGTGTCTTGTCTTTTGCCAGCGCGGCACCGCTGGAAACACCTATCAATACGAACGCGCACAGACGCACCCAAGCAGCAGCCATGATGGCGAACTCCGAGTCAAAACATCAGGAATGGGAAGAGGCAGGGCTGCCCCGAGAGATATGCGTTAAGAATACGTCAGGTATGACCACCCTGCCAGCACAGCGATATCAAGTGCTTTTGGCAACTGGCATTTTTGTCAGTAGCCAAGGCGCTGGCCAGTGCGTAATGCTGCCGTCGTGGGCTGAAAATTCCGACAAAAGGAGCCGCGCATGATCTATGAGGAGCATTTTGCACGCGTCCAACGCCAGTCATTGTTGCAAGAACAAATGGTGGAAACGCCTTCGGGCTTGAGCATTTTCTCAAAATGCACCAGTTGGGCAGGCCTTTATGAAGCGTTCAAGGGCGAAGACGGAACCGAACTGGTAATAGGCGAGCAATGCGAGGTGGAAATTCACTTCAACCAGGAAGTCGAGAAGCTCTGCCTCGAATACTATGTGGTCAGCGATCACCACTATGATGATGTGCAAATGCTGTTCGACACAGACGGCTACGACATGGATCTCTGTGCGCCCGCCCCCCGCAGCTTTTACTGGCTGACGCTTTCCGGCAGTGGCTACACCGACTCCTGGCCCGGCCCGATCGCTACCCAGCCGTATTACCAAGAGATTGTCGGCCCATTCCGCCGCCTGACCATCTCAACCTCACGAGCCGGCACCGTGCATATCCGCCGGCTGGAATGGACCCGCACCTGCCGCCATTGAGCATCAGCGGTTGTCCTGCTTCCTGGCTTTGCTTAGGCTTACGCGGTCCAACCCCGCCGCAATGCCAGGAGAAGTGCCCATGGGCCTCAATGATCAGTGGATGCAACGTGACCTGAAGGTCCTGTGGCACCCCTGCACCCAGATGAAAGACCACGAGCAGCTCCCGCTGATCCCTATCCGACGCGGCGAAGGCGTGTGGCTTGAAGACTTTGACGGCAAACGTTACCTGGATGCAGTCAGCAGCTGGTGGGTCAACGTGTTTGGCCATGCCAACCCACGCATAAACCAGCGCATAAAGGACCAGGTTGATCAGCTCGAACATGTGATTCTTGCCGGCTTCAGCCACCAACCGGTGATCGAACTGTCAGAGCGTCTGGTAGCCATGACACCTGCCGGGCTGGATCGGGTGTTCTACGCCGACAATGGCTCATCGTGCATTGAAGTGGCATTGAAGATGAGCTTCCACTACTGGCAGAACATCGGCAAACCGGCGAAAAAGCGCTTCGTCACGCTCACCAACAGCTACCACGGCGAAACCATCGCCGCCATGTCGGTCGGCGATGTGCCACTGTTCACCGAAACCTACAAGGCCCTGCTGCTCGACACCATCAAAGTACCCAGCCCTGACTGTTACTTGCGCCCCGAGGGGATGAGCTGGGAAGAACACTCGCGCAACATGTTCGCGGCCATGGAACAGACCCTGGCCGAACACCACGAAACCCTCTCGGCAGTGATCATCGAGCCGCTGATCCAGGGCGCCGGCGGCATGCGCATGTACCACCCGGTGTACCTCAAGCTGCTGCGCGAGGCCTGTGACCGGTATGGCGTGCACCTGATTCACGACGAAATTGCCGTAGGCTTCGGCCGCACGGGCACCATGTTCGCCTGTGAACAGGCCGGCATCCGCCCCGACTTCCTGTGCTTGTCCAAGGCGCTGACCGGGGGCTACCTGCCACTGGCCGCGTGCCTGACCACCGACACGGTGTACCAGGCGTTCTACGACGATTACCCGACACTACGCGCGTTCCTGCACTCGCACAGCTACACCGGTAACCCCCTGGCCTGTGCCGCTGCCTTGGCAACCCTGGACATCTTCGAGCAAGACAACGTCATCGAAGCCAACAAGGCCCTGTCGGCACGCATGGCCAGCGCCACGGCACACCTGGCCGACCACGCGCATGTGGCGGAAATCCGTCAGACCGGCATGGCACTGGCCATCGAGATGGTGCAGGACAAAGCTGGCAAGGTGGCCTACCCCTGGCAGGAACGCCGGGGCCTGAAAGTGTTCGAGCACGCCCTTACCCGCGGCGCGCTGCTGCGCCCGCTGGGCAGTGTGGTGTACTTCCTGCCGCCGTACGTCATCACCCCTGAGCAGATCGATTTCCTGGCTGAAGTGGCCAGCGAAGGCATCGACATTGCCACGCGCGATAGCGTAAGCGTTGCAGTGCCTGCAAACTTCCACCCCGACTTCCGCGATCCGGGCTAGCCCTGAAGCCCGTAGCGAGCTCTGTGGGAGCGGGTTTACCCGCGAATGCAGTTTCAATTTCACCATTGCATTCGCGGGTCAACCAGCTCCCACAGGGAATGCGACCCTCCTTGAGTTTGAGCAGAACCATGAGACTTTCCCGCTTTTTCATCGACGCGCCCTTGAGCCTCGGCGAGCACGACTTGCCCGAAGCCCAGGCCCACTACATCGGCCGCGTGCTACGCATGGCCCCCGGCGATGCCGTGCAACTGTTCGACGGCAGCGGCCCCGAATACCTCGGCACCTTGCTTGAAGTGGGCAAGAAAAGCGTGCGCGTCAGCCTCGACCAAGCCCTAGCTGGCCAAGCCGAATCGCCACTGCACGTTCACCTTGGCCAGGGCCTGTCCCGCGGCGAGCGCATGGATTGGGCCATCCAGAAGGCAACCGAACTGGGCGCCAACGAAATAACCCCGATCGTCAGCGAGCGCTGCGAAGTTCGCCTGAAAGACGAGCGCGCCGACAAGCGCCTGGCCCACTGGCGACAGGTAGCCATCAGCGCCTGCGAACAGTGTGGCCGCTCGACGCTGCCGGTCATTCATCCGCCTGTCACCTTGGCTGAATGGTTGAAGGGCACCGAAGCCGACTTGAAGCTGGTGCTGCATCCGGTAGCCGAGCCGCTGACCAGCCATCAAAAGCCCTCGAAACTGGCATTCCTGATCGGCCCCGAAGGTGGCCTGAGCGAAGCGGAAGTCGACCAGGCCAAGGCCGCTGGCTTCCACGCCGCCCGCCTTGGCCCGAGGGTACTGCGCACCGAAACAGCCCCGGTGGTGGCACTGTCGGTCGCGCAGCAACTGTGGGGCGACTTCTAACGCACGTACAACGACACCGCCACAAAGTGCATCAGGCTGCCGGCAATCACGAACAGGTGCCAAATGCCGTGCCAGTGGCGGAAGCGGCTGTCGAAGGCAAAAAAGATGATACCTACGGTATAGAACACCCCGCCGGCTGCCAGCCAGGCAAAGCCGGCGGTGCCAAGGCTGTGGAGCAACGGTTTCACCGCAACCAGCACGATCCAGCCCATCACCGCATAGATGATGATCGACAGCACCCTTGCTTCCGAACGCGGTTTTATCTCTTGAAGCATGCCGATCACCGCCAGCCCCCAGACCACGCCAAAGAGGCTCCATCCCCAAGGCCCACGCAGGCTGACCAGGCAGAATGGCGTGTAGCTGCCAGCGATCAGCAGGTAGATCGACAGGTGATCGAGCTTGCGCATGATCCGCTTCGCCCGCCCGCGGGTGCTGTGGTAAAGCGTTGAGATGCTGTAGAGCAGCAGCAACGTGCTGCCATAGATGGAGAAGCTGACGATCTTCCAGGGGTCGCCCTGCAAGCCTGCGACGACAATCAGCCAGATGGCGCCGATGCAGGCCAGGACGGCACCCACCAAGTGGGTCCAGGCGTTGAAGCGTTCACCGTAATACATGCAAACACAGACCTCCTGAGGTGGGCTGGGTTCCGTGTAGATCTGGTCCGGCCCCTTCGCGGGTAAACCCGCTCCCACAGGGTATTGCACTCCCTTACGGGTTGGTGAAGATCCTGTGGGAGCGGGTTTACCCGCTAAGGGGCCATCCGCCTTACATCCTAACCAACCACAGGTTGCAATTGCGCGTCACGCACCAGCCTTTCCAGCCCGATCAGGTCCGGTACCCGTGCCACCTGCTCGCCCACCTGCACCGCCGCCAATTCCAGGCTACCCAGCGCCACATCCACATAGTTGAGCTGGCTGTCGAGCTTGCATGAGCGTGGAATGTCCTGCAGCAATACCGCCAGGTACCGCAGCCCGGTGTCCCCCAAGGCATTGAGCACCACGATGCGGGCACGCTCGCCACACGGCGTCTCCCCGCCGCACGCCGCCTCAAAGCCGATCAACGGCAAGCGTTGCTGCCGCCAGTCGATCCAGCCCAGATGCCAGGCAGGCTCCCCCGGTAAACACACCAGGTTGCGCTGGGCAATCAGCTCCGCCACGGCAACATTCGGCAGCACCAGGGTGCGATCGCCCATTGGCAACAGCAGGCCAGTCAGGCTGCTGCGCTGCCCCGCGATCAATTCAAGCATGGGTCTGGCTCCAATGGGCAATGCTCTGCAGCAGCACCGACTCCTGGTACGGCTTGCCCAGGTAATCATTCACGCCGATGGCCATGGCCCGGTCGCGGTGTTTCTGGCCGGTACGCGAGGTGATCATGATGATCGGCAAGTCCTTCAGGCGCTCGTCTCGGCGAATGCGGGTGGCCACTTCGAAGCCGTCCATGCGTGGCATTTCGATATCCAGCAGCAACACGTCGGGGCGGTGCTCTTCGAGTAATGCCATGGCATCCACACCGTCCTTGGCTGTCAGCACGCTCATGCCGTGGCGCTCCAGCAGGCGGCTGGTGACCTTGCGTACCGTCACTGAGTCGTCCACCACCATCACCAGCAACGCTCGCCGAGGTGCAGGCCCGAACAACGTGCGTTGCACCCCGCTGCCGCCTGGCAGGCGGGCCAGGCGACGCTGCTGCCCGCGCAACTGGCCGAGCAGGTCAAGAATCAGCACGACCCGGCCATCGCCCAGAAGGGTTGCCCCGGATAACCCGGCAACGGCAGCAAACTGCGGCCCAAGGCTCTTCACCACGATTTCGCGGCTCGGCGACAAATTATCGACCTGGATGGCGAATGACTGCTCCTGAGAATGCACCAACACCACCGGCAGCGGTACGCTCTGCCCCAGCAGTGCAGGCCGCGGCATGCCTTGCAGCAGCTCCCCAAGATAACGCAGTTGGTATTCGTGCCCTGCATACACGTAACGCGGCACTTCCTGCTCGTAGCAGGCCGCCAGCTCGGCGGGCGGCACGCGCACGATGCCCTCGATGGTATTGAGGGGGATGGCGTATTGCTCTTCGCCCACATGCACCATGAGCGCACGGTTGATCGACACCGTGAACGGCAGCCGGATCAGGAAGCGTGCACCCTTGCCCGGCGCCGACTCGATACTCATCGAGCCCCCCAGTTGCTTGACCTCCTCGTGTACTACATCCATGCCCAGGCCGCGCCCGGAAATCTGGGTGATCTTTTCCGCCGTGGAAAACCCGGGGCGCAGGATGAACTGCAAAACCTCGTGGTCACTCAGCTGAGCTTGAGGGTCAAGCAAACCACGCTTGATGGCCTTGCGCCGCACCGCATCCAGCGGAACACCGGCACCGTCGTCAGTCATTTCAATGACGATGTCGGCGCCCTCGTGCAGCAAATTCAGGTGGATCGTGCCCTGCTCCGGCTTGCCGGCCGCCAGGCGTGCTTCGCGCGACTCCAGGCCGTGATCGACGGCGTTGCGCAGCATGTGTTCAAGCGGTGCCACCATGCGCTCAAGCACACTGCGGTCCAGTTCGCCTTCGGCATTGCCGACCACCAGTTCCACCTGCTTGCCCAGTTCAGTGGCGACCTGGCGTACCACCCGCTGCAGTCTTGGCACCAGCCGTTCGAACGGCACCATCAAGGTGGCGGTCAGGCCTTCCTGCAACTGACTGTTCACCCGGGCCTGCTGCTGCAGCAGGCTTTGCGCCTCCTGGGCACGCTGGGCAAGGGTTTCCTTCAGGTCGAGCAAGTCGGAGGCAGACTCGAACAACGCCCGTGAGAGTTGTTGCAGCTGGGAATGGCGGTCCATTTCCAGCGGGTCAAAATCTTCGTAGGCATCACCTTCGAACGACTGGCGGCTGCTGATGCGCCCCTGGGTTTCGATGTCCAGGCGCAACAACTGGTCGCGCATGCGCTCCAGGGTGGTTTCCATCTCGTTCAAGGCAAACTGGGCGTCGTTGACCTGCTGCTCGATACGCCCGCGAATCACCGAATGTTCACCCGCAAGGTTGCCCAGGTCGTCAAGCAGCTCGGCATCCACCTTGACCATGTCGCCGGCCCGCTCGGGCGTAGCGGCAGGCACCTCGGCTGGTGCGGTTTCTGCCGGTGCCTGCCCGGCTGCGCTGTCGGTCAGGGCAGCGCTGCTGAAATTGCGGATGTAGTCGATCAGTGCCGTGGCGGCATGCAGTGGCTGGCCCAGGCGCACGGCATCAAGCATGTGCGCCAGGCGGTCGTGGCAGTTTTGCAGCAGCGCGAACAACGCCGCGCTGGGCGGCAGGCGCCCCGCCGCCAGCAGTTCGTATAGAAACTCCAATTCATGGGCGAGGTCGCCGATGGGCGCGATTTCGACCATTCGCGCGCCGCCCTTGAGGGTGTGCAAGTCGCGCAGCAAGTTCTCCACTTCCACGCTGTTGCGCGGGTCGGCCTGCCAGCGTGCCAGCGCGGAGGCGGCACTTTCGACGATGTCCGAGCTTTCTTCGAGGAAGACTTCCAGCAGCTCTTTATCACCCGGGCTGTCAGGCTCTTCGGGCTGCTCGACCAACGCTGGCAGTGGGGTTACCGAACCGGGCGCCACCAGGCCGGTTGCATCCGGTGCCAAGGCGCCGGCCAACAGGTTGCGCAAGGCGTCGACGCAGTCGGGGCGGGGGGTGAGTTCCTGGCCAGCCGCCACCTCATCGAGCATGTCCAGCAACACCTCATGAGTGTGCCGTGCCAGGGCAAAAAAGCGCGCGTCGGCACCCAGGCTGCCCTCTTCCACCGCGCCATACAGGTCCAGCAGTGCTTCGCAAAGGTCGTCCATTTGCCATAGGTCAGCCAGATGCGCGCCGTGGCAGAGGGTGGTCAGCTCATCGAGCAGGCTATCGAGCGGCTCGCGCCGGGCCGGTTGCTCCTGCCAGCGCGACAGCAGCGACTCGGCATCCAGCAGAATATCCATGGCCTGCGCCAGGAAGCTGGCGATCAGGTGCGGGTCGCGTTTGTTACGCCGTGCGTGCGAAGGCTCGTCATGCAGGGCGGCCAAGCGCGTATCTACCGCTTCGCCCACTTGCTCGATCAACATGGCGGCACCCGGGATGGGCGCCAGCGGAGATGTGTCTAACTGCGACAGGCCCAACTGGAACAAGCCTCGCGCTGCGACCAGCCATTGGATCTCCGCCTCCTGCAGCAAAAACTGATGCCCCCGATACTCCCGGACCAACCGATCGAAAGCGGTTGCCAGTTCGGCAATCGGCAGCACACCGGCCATGGCTGCGCTGCCCTTGAGGGTGTGCAAGGCGCGTTGCAGGCCATCGCTGACTTGCGTGCCCTGAGCAGTAGCACTTTGTAAAAAACCATCCAGGCTGGCGAGGTGGCCTTGGGCTTCAGTGCGGAAAATGTCCAGCAACTGCGGGTCCAGGCCATCCACCTCGGAACTGGCTGGGGCATCGTTTTCGGCCAAGGCGTGAAGATGCCCGGCCAGTTGTTCGATTTCAGTCAATTGCGGCAGCTGGCCGGCCGCAAAGTCGGCCAGCAGGTCAGGCAGGTGAACGAACACTTGCTGCAGCGCCACCACGCCTTCCGGCGCCAGCGTGATACGCCCTTCCAGCACCCTGTTGAGCAGGTGCTCGGCACCCCAGGCCAACTCTGCTACAGCCTGTGCGTGCACCATGCGGCCGCTGCCCTTGAGCGTATGCAGGTCACGGCGCACGTCGGCCAGTGCATCGCGCAAGCTGTTGTCGGCCCGCCAGCGTAACCATTGGCGCTCGATCTCCGGCAGCAGTTCACCGGCCTCCTCAAGGAACACCTCGCGCACTTCGTCATCAATACCGTCAGAGCTGCCGTCGTGAGCGGCTACCCGCTCATCGGCGTGACATTGCACGCCAAGCGCCGCCAGGCTGGTGCGGGCCATTTCCAGAAACGGTTGCCCATCGGCCAGTGGGTCGGCCACTCGCCATTGCAGGTAGCATTCACCCGCGCTCAACGCCTCTGCCAAGTGCTCCAGCTCATCCTGCGGGGGCTCCACTTCCAGGTGCTGCAACCAGCCACTGACATAGCCTGCGCACCCGGCAAACACCTCGGCGGCAGTGGGCAGCATCAGCATCGCCAATGCCCCGCGCACCTGGTGCAACAACCCTGGCAACGGTTGCAAACGTTGTTTGGGCCAGCCGGACTCCAGGCAATCGCCTATCAAGTCCTTGGCTTGCTGCACCACGGCCAGCGCTTCGTTCAGTACCAGCTGGCGGATTTCGGCCAGGTCCGAACCCGGCAGCCCGCCCTGCCCGTTCTGCTCAAGCGGGCCGACCATGCCGTTAAGAGACGCTTCCACGTACAAGAGGGCGCCGGCTACATCCATGAGCGTGGCGTCATCTGCCTCGCGCTCACCCTGGGCCAAGGCCTGCAATGCCAACACCTGGTCGATGATGACTCGCCGAGGCTGCTGGAAACCCAGCACGGCAAGGGTGTCGGCGACGTGCCGCAAGGGGGCCAGCAGCGCATCCAACTGCTCGCTGTGCTGGCGGTCACTGCGCACGAACTGGTCCAGCCGCTCCTTGATGCGCATCAAGTCATCGCACAGTGCCGTCACCACCGAACGCAAGGCGTCACGCCCCGTCCCGGCCTGCAACTGCTCACGCCAACTACCCAGCGACAAGTCCAGGTTGGCCAGGTCGTCGGAACCGGCAAAGCGCTGCGCCGCGCCACTGATCAGGCTGCTCTGGGCCAGCGGCTCGGCGCCGCGGCAGGCGCGTAGCTGGTTGAGCAGCGGCAGCATCACCAATGGCAGGTCGTGACGTGCGCCGCGCAGCCGCTCCAGATACGAAGGCAACTGCTCCATGCCTCGGAATAACGGGCCCAGGCAATCACCGCGCGGGCTTACCTGGCCGTCGGCCAAGCCCCGGGCCAGCAACTCCAGCTCCTCGGCAAGGCGGGTGGCACCGCGCAGTTCGAGCATGCGCAGGCAGCCATGCACCTGATGCAGGTTATCCACAACGAACGCGAGAATCGAAAGGTCATCCGTTTGGCCAGCAAACCGCTCCAGTGCCTGACGCGCCTGGCCCAGGCAATCGAGGATGGCAGCACGCGTCCAGGCCAGGGCGACCGTGTCGTGGCGTTCGGGGCTGACTGCTGCAGAAGCCATGGCCACTCCTCAGCGCCGCTCGGCCGGTGCCGGCAGGGTAAAGCCAGACACCGAACGGCGCATTTCGCTGGCCATTCGAGTCAGGTGGCGAATGCTGTCGGCGGTGGCGCCGGAGCCGGCGGAGGTTTGCGCGGTAATCTGCTGGATCACCGCCATGGTGTGGGAAATCTGCCCTGCTGAAGACGTTTGCAACTGCGCCGCGTCCGAGATGCTGTGGATAAGTTCGGCCAGGTTCTGCGAAACACCTTCGATCTCGGCCAGTGCCACACCCGCGTCCTGGGCCAGGCGGGCACCGCGCACCACCTCGGCAGTGGTTTGTTCCATGGAAATGACGGCCTCATTGGTATCGGCCTGAATGGTGCGCACCAATGCCTCGATCTGCCGGGTAGCCGAAGACGAGCGCTCGGCCAGGCGCTGCACTTCGTCGGCAACCACCGCAAAGCCACGGCCCGCTTCGCCGGCCAACGAGGCCTGAATGGCGGCGTTGAGGGCAAGGATGTTGGTTTGGTCGGCAATGTCATCAATCAGGCTGACGATGTCGCCGATCTCCTGCGAGGACTCGCCCAGGCGCTTGATCCGCTTGGCGGTGTCCTGAATCTGCTCGCGGATGTTGTCCATGCCGTTGATGGTGTTGTGCACCACCTCGTTGCCCTTGTTCGCAATGGCCACGGAGCGTTCTGCCACCTTCGCCGACTCGTAGGCATGGGCGGAAACGCGGTCGATCGACTCCACCATGTCACCCACCGCCTCGGAGGCCTCGCTGATCTGCTCGGCCTGGTGCTCCGAGGCCTTGGCCAACTGGCGGGCGGTGTTCTGCGTGTCTTGCACGGCCGCCGCCACTTGCTCGGCGCTGTGGTTGATGGTGGCTACCAGGTCACGCAACTGGTCGACGGAGTAGTTGATCGAGTCGGCGATGGCGCCGGTGAAGTCTTCGGTAACCGACACCGTCACGGTCAGGTCGCCGTCGGCAAGCTCTTCGATTTCATCCAGCAGGCGCATGATTGCCTGCTGGTTACGCTCGTTCTTTTCGGCAGTTTCACGCAACTGGCGGTGGGTGGTGCGTACCATCACCAGGCCGATCAGGATAATCGACGCCAGCGCCAGCAGGCCCAGTACATAGCCGCCAACGGTGTCGAGGGTGCGGCCTGCGGCGAGGTTTTCGAAGCCGTTGGCCAGGTGCGAGGCTTCGTCGAGCAGGGTTTGCGAGAGGCTGAAGATGTTCCCGGCTGCTTCACGTACACGGAACAGCTCGGGCGAGGTTTCGAGGATTTCGTCGACCGAGCCGGCCACGAACTGGAACAGTTCAGCAATTTCAGCCAAGCGTGCACGGGCGTCGGCATCCTCCACACGGGTCACCTGAATGGCCGGGTTCCCACCGAGCATGCCTTCCAGCACCTGCCCAAAGCGGTTGGCATCCCGGCCAAAGGTATCGGCAGCCTGGGCGGCGGTGTCATCACCTGCCAGCACGGTATTGACCGAACCCAGAATACGTTCGGCAAGCAGCAACTGGCGCTGGGCCACCACTACCTGGTTGGCCGGGGCGCCGCTTTGCAGCAGGATTTCGACCACCTTCTCGTATTCAACCTGTAACTGCGGCACGGTTTCGGCCAGGGTGGCCGCTACCTGGTGCAGCGATAGCACGGTCTGCTCACTGGCCAGGATGGTGTCGGTGTTCTTGCGCAGGTTGTCCCAGTCTTGACGCACGGCTTCCATTTCATCGCGCACCGCTGGCGGGGCGGCAGGCAGGCCAGTGGACTTGTCGCCTTCGCGCAGGTAGCTCCAGCGGCGCTCGAAGTCATTGCGTGCATCCAACAACAACTTGAACGCCAGCGCCTTGCCCGCCGCTGCTTCGGTAGCGTTCTTGGCGATGCGCTGGGACAGCACGCGCAACTCGCCGGCATGGCCGATGTACTGTTTGTCGTGGTTGGCCTGGGTGTTGAGGTAGGCGAAGTTGGCGAACAGCAGGATGATCGACAGGATCAGCACGATGAACAGCACGGTGATCTGCACGATGCTGCGTGTGCGTGGGGTCATGCTGGCGGGCGCTACGGGGGTAGCTGGCGTGTTCACGTTCAAGAGTCCTATAGCGCCACGTCAAGAAAACCCGGCGCCTGGGCCAGGGCGAAGGGGCTGAAGATGGCCCAGTTGCGTTCTCGGGCGAAATGCCCCTGAACGAATCGGGCGGCAGCTCGCAACAGGGGTTGCGGCGGCGACAGGTCCAGGCTGCTCAGGGCGAAGTGCTGCAAACCCAGCACTTCATCCACCAACAGGCCGACGAACAGGTCTTCGTGGTCCAGCACCAGTACCCGCCGCTGCTTGCCCAGCGCGACTGGGCCCAGGCCAAAGAAGCTGCTCAGGTCCATCACCGGCAGCAGCCGCCCACGCAGGTTGGCCACCCCGCAAACCCAGGGCTGCACACCCGGCACGCGGCTGCTGCGAGGTTCGCGGAGCACTTCGGCCACCTCGCCCATGGGGGCGACAAACCACTGCCCGGCCACACGAAAACCGATGCCGCTCCACTGTTGCAGGCGGGTATCCTGCGGCGGCTGGTCAGCCACCAGCAGGCGGCAGCGCCGGTCGATGTCCAGCAGCAGCTCGAAGGCGGTCAGCGACGCGCCCTGGGGGCGGGTGGTCAAGCGCCCAGCACTTCTTTGAGCTTGGCGATCAGGGCGTCTTCTTCAACCGGTTTGGTCAGGAAGTCGCGGGCACCTTGGCGCGCGGCCCAGATGCGGTCGGTTTCCTGGTCCTTGGAGGTGACCACGATCACCGGAATACCGCTGGTTTCGGGGTCTTTGCTCAACTGGCGGGTGGCCTGGAAGCCGTTCATGCCGGGCATGACGATGTCCATCAGCACCGCGTCTGGCTTCTCCTGGCGAGCCAGCGCCACGCCGTCCGCGCCGTTGTCGGCCTTGAGCACTTGATGGCCGTGCTTTTCCAGCCATTCGGTCAATCTGTACATTTCTGTCGGCGAATCGTCGACAATCAGAACTCGGGCCATGCTGTTTCCCCATCAGGAACATTAAGGCCGCGCCACTGGCGGGCGCGGTCAGGGTGCGTGTTGTTCTTGCGCGGCGAACCCGGGCACATGTGCCCTGATCGCATCAAGCAGCTCGTCTTTGCTGAAAGGCTTGGTCAGGAACTGGTCAGAGCCGACCACCCGGCCACGGGCCTTGTCGAACAAGCCGTCGCGGGATGACAGAAGAATCACCGGGATGTCCTTGAAAGCACTGTTGTGCTTGATCACTGCGCAGGTCTGGTAACCATCGAGGCGCGGCATCAGCACGTCGACGAAAATGATCTGTGGCTGGTGGTCGATTATCTTGGCCAGGGCATCGAAGCCGTCACTGGCGGTAATCACCTCGCAGCCCGCTTCGCCGAGCAACATCTGCGCGGTGCGGCGGATCGTGCGCGAATCGTCGATCACCATCACCTTCAGGGGTTGTTCCATCACTGGGCTACCATCGCTGCTCGGGGCAAGATTGCCGGGGCCGCTTTGCGGCCCTTTCGCGACACAAGGCCGCTCCTACATGGATCGTGCTGCCCTGTAGCCCCAAAGGGGCTGTCATACAGCATCATGACTGGCATTTTTAGCACACTCCGGGGGGCCATTCCATCTGCCGCACCCCTTGACCGCAGGCGTTCACGGCGCCACCCTGAGCCACTTTTCTTTCGATCCATCGCGGCCCGGTGCCGCCAAGAGGAACCACCCATGAGCGTTCGCCTCGGCATTGTCATGGACCCTATCGCGTCCATCTCCTACAAGAAGGACAGCTCGCTGGCCATGTTGCTGGCTGCCCAGGCCCGTGGCTGGAGCCTGTTCTACATGGAGCAACGCGACCTGTACCAAGGCGAAGGCAAGGCCCGCGCGCGCATGCGCCCGCTGAAGGTATTCGCCGACCCGGCGCACTGGTTCGAGCTGGGTGACGAGCAGGACAGCCCGCTGGCCGAACTGGACGTGATCCTGATGCGCAAGGATCCACCGTTCGACATGGAGTTTGTCTACAGCACTTACCTGCTGGAACAGGCCGAGTCTGACGGCGTGCTGGTGGTCAACCGCCCGCAAAGCCTGCGCGACTGTAATGAAAAGATGTTCGCCACGCTGTTCCCGCAGTGCACCACGCCCACCTTGGTCAGCCGCCGCCCGGACATCATCCGCGAGTTCGCCGCCAAGCACAGCGACGTCATCCTCAAGCCGCTGGACGGCATGGGCGGTACATCGATCTTCCGCCACAGGGCCGGCGACCCTAACCTGTCGGTGATCCTTGAAACCCTGACTGCGCTGGGTGCCCAGCAGATCATGGCGCAAGCCTACCTGCCGGCGATCAAGGACGGTGACAAGCGCATCCTGATGATCGACGGCGAGCCGGTGGACTACTGCCTGGCACGCATTCCCGCCAGCGGCGAAACCCGCGGCAACCTGGCCGCCGGTGGCCGTGGCGAAGCCCGCCCGCTGACCGAACGCGACCGCTGGATCGCCGCCCAGGTGGGCCCGACCCTGCGCGAAAAGGGCCTGCTGTTCGTCGGCCTGGACGTGATTGGCGACTACCTCACCGAAATCAACGTCACCAGCCCCACCTGCATTCGCGAGATTGACGCGGCCTACAACACCGATATAGGTGGCAAGCTGATGGACGCCATTGATCGCAAGCTGAAGGCGCGCTGACCGCCGACGCGAAGCAAAGGCGCGGAGTGGGGTATGATGCCGGTCTTATTTGACTGAGCTGCTGCCCCGCCCCGCGGTTGCTGGATACCCGATGACGCTGCCTGCCGACATCCCCGCCGACCTGCTGCCACCCCGCGTTCGCCCGGTGGACCGGCTTGGCTTTACCCTGTTCCTGGCTGCCCTGGTGCACCTGGCGCTGATTCTTGGCGTGGGTTTTACCGTGGTCAAACCGGCTGAAATCCGCCAGACCATGGACATTACCCTGGCCACCTTCAAGAGCGAAAAAGCGCCCGAGAAGGCCGACTTCCAGGCCCAGGCCAATCAACAGGGCAGCGGCACGCTGGACAAGAAGGCGGTGCCCACCACCACCGAAGTGGCGCCGTTCCAGGACAGCAAGATCAACAAGGTCACCCCGCCGCCGGCTGCAAAGCCTGAGGTGGTGCCACCGCCGACGCCGGCAAAATCCGCTGTGGCCACTACTGCACCCAAAGCGCAGAAGATCGAGCCCAAACCCAAGGAAAGCAAGCCGCAGCCCAAGCCTGCCACGCCAACGCCGGACTTCGACAGTTCGCAGTTGTCCAGCCAGATTGCCAGCCTTGAGGCCGAGCTTTCCAACGAGCAGCAAATGTATGCCAAGCGGCCTCGTATTCACCGCCTGAATGCGGCCTCGACCATGCGCGACAAGGGTGCCTGGTACAAGGAAGAGTGGCGCAAGAAGGTTGAGCGGGTGGGTAACCTGAATTACCCGGATGAGGCACGTCGCCAGCAGATATACGGCAACTTGCGCATGATGGTGTCGATCAACCGCGATGGCTCGCTGTATGAAGTGCTGGTGCTGGAATCGTCCGGGCAGCCGGTGCTGGACCAGGCGGCGCAACGGATCGTGCGGCTGGCGGCACCGTTTGCACCCTTTACCGGGGATATGGCGGAGTTTGACCGGCTGGAGATTATCCGGACCTGGCGGTTTGCGCGTGGGGATCGGCTGTCCAGTAATTGATTGCTGGATGCGTTTGCCGACGCTTTTCGGGCGCTCATGAGATCGCGCGCCGCCCGCGCGGCGCATCGCGGCGGTCCGACGTCTCGGTAAATCCGCTCCTACATTTGTTGCAACGTGCCGAACTTGTTACGCCATGGTTGCCTGCCTTGCGCCCACCTGTAGGAGCGGATTCATCCGCGATGCGCCGCGCGGGCGGCGCTCGATCTCACAGGCGACAAACACCTAAAGGCGAACACCACCCAACATAACCACCTTGTCAGCCTCGCCACCTGGCGCCACACTATCCCCCATGAAAACCCTCACCCCCAGCTACCTCAAGCATCAGTTCCTGATCGCCATGCCACACATGGCAGATCCGAACTTCGCCCAGACCCTCACGTACATCGTCGAGCACAACGCCAATGGCGCCATGGGCCTGGTGGTCAATCGGCCTCAGGAGCTGAACCTTGCGGACATTCTTGAGCAGCTGCGCCCGGACGAGGAGCCACCTGCCAGCACCCTGCAGGTACCAATCTACCAAGGCGGCCCGGTGCAGACCGACCGCGGTTTCGTTTTGCACTCCAGCGAATGCAGCTTCCAGGCAACTGTTGCTCTGGACGGCCTGTCGTTGAGCACTTCGCAGGACATCCTGCTGGCCATTGCCGCTGGCGTGGGGCCAAAGCAGAGCCTGATCACCTTGGGTTACGCCGGCTGGGAAGCGGGCCAACTGGAAGCGGAGCTGGCCGACAACGCCTGGCTCAACTGCCCATTCGACCCCGAGATCATCTTTGGCCTGGCCAGCGACCTGCGCCTGGACGCCGCCGCCGCCAGCCTGGGGATCAACCTCAGCCTGCTGACCAGCCAGGCGGGCCACGCCTGATGGCCGAGCTGCGCCTGCTGCTGGGCTTCGACTACGGCAGCAAACAGATCGGTGTGGCCGTGGGCCAGGTGGTAACCGGCCAAGCCCGCGAGTTGTGCACTTTGAAAGCGCAGAACGGTGTGCCGGACTGGGCCCAGGTGGAAAAACTGATCAACGAATGGAAGCCTGATGCCATCGTCGTCGGCCTGCCGCTGAACATGGACGGTACGCCCAGCGAAATGAGCGCCCGAGCCGAAAAGTTCGCCCGCCGCCTCAATGGCCGCTTCAACCTGCCGGTGCACACCCACGACGAACGCCTGACCACCTTCGAAGCCAAAGGCGAACGCCTGGCCCGGGGCGGGCAGCGCGGCAGCTACCGCGACAACCCGGTCGATGCCATCGCCGCGGCCCTGCTGTTGCAGGGCTGGCTGGAGGCCAACACTTAAATCCGCTTTGCCGCCGGGTCAACCCGGCGCCCTCCCAAGGAGCACGCAATGAGCCTTCCCAACCCCGCCGACCTGATCCGGCAGATGGCTGTGGACCTTCGCGCCCATCTGGCCCGCCGTAATATCACCGAGCCACGCTTCATTGGCATCCGCACCGGCGGCGTCTGGGTAGCCCAGGCCCTTCAGCAGGAACTCGCCGATACCAGCCCGTTGGGCACGCTCGACGTTTCCTTCTACCGCGACGATTTCAGCCAGAACGGCTTGCACCCGCAGGTGCGCCCGTCGGAGTTGCCGTTTGAAATCGAAGGCCAGCACCTGGTGCTGATTGATGACGTCCTGATGAGCGGTCGCACCATCCGTGCGGCGCTCAACGAACTGTTCGACTATGGCCGCCCGGCCAGCGTGACCCTGGTGTGCCTGCTGGACCTGGATGCCGGCGAACTGCCGATCCGCCCGAATGTGCTTGGCGCCACCCTGTCGCTTGCCGCCCATGAACGGGTAAAATTGACCGGACCCGCACCGCTCGCCCTCGAGCGCCAGGACCTCGCCACCGCTTCCGCCCTTTAAGAGTCCCCCGCGATGACGCCAATCGACGCCAAGCGCCCGCTGCAGCTCAATGATCAGGGCCAGCTGCGCCACTTTCTCTCGCTCGACGGTTTGCCCCGCGAACTGCTCACCGAGATCCTCGACACCGCCGACTCGTTCCTTGAAGTCGGCGCCCGGGCCGTGAAAAAAGTCCCGTTGCTGCGCGGCAAGACCGTGTGCAACGTGTTCTTCGAAAACTCCACCCGCACCCGCACCACCTTCGAGCTGGCGGCCCAGCGCCTGTCGGCTGACGTGATCAGCCTGAACGTGTCGACCTCCTCGACCAGCAAAGGCGAAACCCTCTTCGACACCCTGCGCAACCTTGAGGCAATGGCCGCCGACATGTTCGTCGTACGCCATTCCGACTCAGGCGCCGCACACTTCATCGCCGAACATGTGTGCCCGGACGTTGCCGTGATCAACGGCGGTGATGGCCGCCACGCGCACCCGACCCAGGGCATGCTCGACATGCTGACCATCCGCCGCCACAAAGGCAGCTTCGAGAACCTGTCTGTCGCGATCGTCGGCGATATCCTGCACTCGCGTGTAGCTCGCTCCGATATGCTCGCGCTCAAGGCACTGGGTTGCCCGGACATCCGCGTGATCGGTCCGAAAACGCTGATCCCAATCGGCATCGAGCAATATGGCGTGAAGGTCTACACCGACCTGGCCGAAGGCCTGAAGGACGTCGACGTGGTGATCATGCTGCGCCTGCAACGCGAGCGCATGGCTGGTGGCCTGCTGCCCAGCGAGGGCGAGTTCTACCGCCTGTTCGGCCTGACCACCGCACGCCTGGCCGGTGCCAAGCCTGACGCCATCGTCATGCACCCGGGGCCGATCAACCGCGGTGTGGAAATCGAATCGGCCGTGGCCGACGGCAAACACTCGGTGATCCTCAACCAGGTCACTTACGGCATCGCCGTGCGCATGGCAGTGCTGTCCATGGCCATGAGCGGGCAGAACGCGCAACGTCAATTCGACCAGGAGAACGCCCTGTGACCATCAGCATTCTTGGCGCCCGGGTCATCGACCCCAAGAGTGGCCTGGACCAAGTCACGGACTTGCACCTGGACGGCGGCCGCATTGTCGCCATTGGCGCCGCGCCAGCGGGTTTCAGCGCCAGCCGCACGATCGAGGCCAACGGCCTGATTGCCGCCCCGGGCCTGGTCGACCTTGACGTATCGCTGCGCGAACCCGGCTACAGCCGCAAAGGCAACATCGCCAGCGAAACCCGCGCCGCCGTGGCCGGTGGCGTCACCAGCCTGTGCTGCCCGCCGCAGACCAAACCGGTATTGGACACCTCGGCCGTGGCCGAACTGATCCTCGACCGCGCCCGCGAAGCCGCCAACAGCAAGGTCTACCCTATCGGCGCGCTGACCAAGGGCCTGGAAGGCGAGCAACTGGCCGAACTGGTCGCGCTGCGCGATACCGGTTGCGTGGCGTTCGGCAATGGTCTCAAGGAAATCCCCAACAACCGTACCCTGGCCCGTGCCCTGGAGTATGCCGCCACTTTCGACCTGACCGTGGTGTTCCACTCCCAGGACCGCGACCTGTCCCAGGGTGGCCTGGCCCACGAAGGCGCCATGGCCAGCTTCCTCGGCCTGCCCGGCATCCCTGAAACGGCCGAAACCGTCGCCCTGGCGCGCAACCTCTTGCTGGTGGAGCAGACCGGCGTGCGTGCGCACTTCACCCAGATCACCAGCGCCCGTGGCGCTCGCCTGATCGCCCAGGCCCAGCAGCTTGGCCTGCCGGTGACCGCGGATGTGGCGTTGTACCAGCTGATCCTCACCGACGAGTCGCTGCGTGAGTTCTCAAGCCTGTACCACGTGCAGCCACCGCTGCGCACCGCTGCAGACCGCGACGGCCTGCGCGAGGCGGTGAAGTCGGGTGTGATCCAGGCGATCTCCAGCCACCACCAGCCCCACGAGCGCGATGCCAAGCTGGCGCCGTTTGGTGCCACCGAGCCAGGCATCAGCAGCGTGGAACTGCTGCTGCCGCTGGCCATGACGCTGGTTGAGGATGGCCTGCTCGACCTGCCAACGCTGCTGGCACGCCTGACCAGCGGCCCGGCTGCGGCCATGCGCCTGCCGGCGGGTGAGCTGAAGGTGGGCGGCGCGGCCGACCTGGTGTTGTTCGATCCGAAAGCCTCGACCGTGGCGGGTGAGCAGTGGTTCTCGCGCGGTGACAACTGCCCGTTCATCGGCCACTGCCTACCGGGCGCAGTGCGTTATACCTTGGTCGATGGGCATGTTTGCCACGAAGCCTGAGCCGTAACCTAGTGGGAGCGGCCTTGCCGGGGCGCCGGACCGGTCGGAAAGGGCCGCAGAGCGGCCCCAGCAACATTGGCTGCAAAGCTGAAAACCTGGGGCCGCTCTGCGGCCCATTCGCGACACAAGGCCGCTCCCACAACGACGGCGCACTCCAGCAACCATTCATCCCCCCGGTTGAAATCCTTCCCCCTCCCCCCATATGAGTCTGCAACAGGCATTTTCGCCCCGCTGCGTGGAGACTCTCCCTTGACCACCATCGTTTCTGTCCGCCGTAACGGCAAAGTCGTCATGGGCGGCGACGGCCAGGTATCCCTCGGCAACACCGTGATGAAAGGCAACGCCAAAAAGGTCCGTCGCCTGTACAACGGCCAGGTTATTGCCGGGTTCGCCGGCGCCACTGCCGACGCGTTCACCCTGTTCGAGCGCTTTGAAGCCCAACTGCAGAAACACTCCGGCCACCTGGTGCGTGCTGCCGTGGAGCTGGCCAAGGAATGGCGTACCGACCGTTCACTGAGCCGCCTGGAAGCCATGCTGGCCGTGGCCAACAAGGACGCCTCCCTGATCATCACCGGCAACGGTGACGTGGTCGAGCCGGAAGACGGCCTGATCGCCATGGGCTCCGGTGGCGCCTACGCCCAGGCCGCCGCCCGCGCCCTGCTGAACAAGACCGACCTCTCGGCCCGCGAAATCGCCGAGACCGCATTGAACATTGCCGGTGACATCTGCGTGTTCACCAACCACAACTTGACCATCGAGGAGCAGGACCTGGCCGAGTAATCAGCTGTTTTGGCGCCCCTTCCCGGTGAGGGGGCTTTTCCACGCTGAGCCACTCCCAAGGACCATATTCATCATGTCCATGACCCCCCGCGAGATCGTCCACGAACTCAACCGCCACATCATCGGCCAGGACGACGCCAAGCGCGCCGTAGCCATTGCCCTGCGCAACCGCTGGCGGCGCATGCAGCTCCCAGCCGAGCTGCGTGCCGAGGTAACGCCGAAAAACATCCTGATGATCGGCCCTACCGGCGTTGGTAAAACCGAAATCGCCCGCCGCCTGGCCAAACTGGCCAATGCGCCGTTCCTCAAGGTCGAAGCCACCAAGTTCACCGAAGTGGGCTATGTGGGCCGCGACGTCGAGTCGATCATCCGTGACCTCGCCGACGCTGCGATGAAGATGCTGCGCGAGCAGGAAATTGTCCGTGTGCGCCACCGCGCGGAAGACGCCGCCGAAGACCGCATCCTCGACGCCCTGCTGCCGCAAGCGCGCGTGACCAGCTTCAGCGAGGAAGCCGCCCAAACCAGTAGCGATTCCAACACCCGCCAGCTGTTCCGCAAGCGCCTGCGCGAAGGCCAGCTGGACGACAAGGAAATCGAGATTGAAGTTGCCGAGAACATGGGCGTCGAGATCGCCGCGCCACCCGGCATGGAAGAAATGACCAGCCAGCTGCAAAACCTGTTCGCCAACATGGGCAAGGGCAAGCGCAAAACCCGCAAGCTCAAGGTCAAGGACGCGCTGAAGATGGTTCGCGACGAAGAAGCGAGCCGCCTGGTAAACGACGAAGAACTCAAGGCCAAGGCCCTGGAAGCCGTTGAACAGCACGGTATCGTGTTCATCGACGAGATCGACAAGGTGGCCAAGCGCGGCAACGTTGGCGGCGCCGATGTGTCCCGTGAAGGCGTACAGCGCGACCTGCTGCCGCTGATCGAAGGCTGCACCGTCAACACCAAGCTGGGCATGGTCAAGACCGACCACATTCTGTTCATCGCCTCCGGTGCGTTCCACCTGAGCAAGCCGAGTGACCTGGTGCCTGAGCTGCAAGGCCGCCTGCCGATCCGCGTTGAGTTGAAGGCGCTGACGCCGGAAGACTTCGAGCGCATCCTGCAAGAGCCGCATGCCTCGCTGACCGAGCAGTACAGCGCGCTGCTCAAGACCGAAGGCCTGAACATCGAGTTCGCCGCCGACGGCATCAAGCGCCTGGCCGAGATTGCTTTCCAGGTGAACGAAAAGACCGAGAACATCGGTGCCCGCCGCCTGCACACCCTGCTTGAGCGCCTGCTCGAAGAGGTGTCGTTCAGTGCTGGCGACCTGGCCAGCACCCATGATGAAGCACCGATTCGCATCGATGCAGAATATGTGAATGGTCACCTGGGTGAACTGGCACAGAACGAAGACCTGTCGCGTTACATCCTGTAAGAACAGCGTCGCCTTGATCCGCACAGAAGAAACTGGAAGCTACCCCAATCAGCATTCCAGAGATTCAGCCCATGGCCCGCCTGCCCACCGCCATCAACCTGCACAAAGCCTCCAAAACCCTCACCCTCACCTACGGCCCGAACGAGGCCTACCACCTGCCCGCCGAATTCCTGCGCGTGCATTCGCCTTCCGCCGAGGTCCAGGGCCACGGCAATCCCATCCTGCAATTTGGCAAGATCAACGTAGGCCTCGTCGGCCTGGAACCTGCCGGCCAATATGCACTGAAATTGACCTTCGACGACGGCCATGACAGCGGACTGTTCACTTGGGAGTACCTTGAGCAGCTTTGCCTGCGCCAGGAGCAGCTGTGGGCCGACTATCTGGATGAATTGCACAAGGCGGGAAAATCCCGCGATCCGTCAGAATCCGTCGTTAAACTCATGCTCTAGCTCAAGGCTTCCAAGGTTTAGAGCGCATTTTCTAATCTCATCTGCTTGAATGCCTTACAGACAGCTCTTCAACCGGCTGTCTTGCGCATTACATGAAAGTCGGGTAACCAATGGGGCTGGCAAGTTACCTGCGTTGCTCAAGGGCAATCAGGGCATGGCCGGTTTGTAGAGGTCGCGAGCGAAAGCAGGCTGTCTTCACACGCAGAATTCCCCGCAGCTCATCGCCGAATGCATCCGGCCCGCAGCACCGCTGTTCCTTATCACTGGTCACCCGAGTAGCAGTACCGGGCTGTCTTCTGTGCATGCGCCACAGCAAACCGGTACTCGTCTCAGGACAACGGAGCGTCGTAGATGAGTAACAAGAACAACGATGAGTTGCAGCGGCAAGCCTCGGAAAACACCCTGGGGCTGAACCCGGTCATCGGCATCCGCCGCAAAGACCTGCTGAGCTCGGCACGCACCGTGCTGCGCCAGGCCGTGCGCCAACCGCTGCACAGTGCCAAGCACGTGGCGCACTTTGGCCTTGAGCTGAAGAACGTGCTGCTGGGCAAGTCCACGCTGGCCCCCGAGGGCGACGACCGTCGCTTCGTCGACCCAGCCTGGAGCAAGAACCCGCTGTATCGCCGTTACCTGCAAACCTACCTCGCCTGGCGCAAGGAGTTGCAGGACTGGATTGGCGAAAGTGACCTTTCACCTCAAGACATCAGCCGCGGGCAGTTCGTCATCAATCTGATGACCGAAGCCATGGCGCCCACCAATACCCTGTCCAACCCGGCGGCGGTCAAACGGTTCTTCGAAACCGGTGGCAAGAGCCTGCTTGACGGCCTGTCCAACCTGGCCAAGGACATGGTCAACAACGGTGGCATGCCCAGCCAGGTAAACATGGATGCCTTTGAAGTGGGCAAAAACCTCGGCACCAGTGACGGCGCAGTGGTGTACCGCAATGACGTGCTGGAGTTGATCCAGTACAGCCCCATCACCGAGCAAGTGCATGCGCGCCCGCTGCTGGTGGTGCCGCCGCAGATCAACAAGTTCTATGTGTTCGACCTGAGCCCGGAAAAGAGCCTGGCGCGCTTCTGCCTGCGCTCCCAGCAACAAACCTTCATCATCAGCTGGCGCAACCCGACCAAGGCCCAACGCGAATGGGGCCTGTCGACCTACATCGATGCGCTCAAGGAAGCGGTGGACGCGGTGCTGGCGATTACCGGCAGCAAAGACCTGAACATGCTGGGTGCCTGCTCCGGCGGTATCACCTGCACCGCGCTGGTTGGCCACTACGCTGCCACCGGCGAGAAAAAGGTTAATGCCCTGACCCTGCTGGTCAGCGTGCTGGACACGACTGTGGACACCCAGGTGGCCCTGTTCGTCGACGAGCAAACGCTGGAATCGGCCAAGCGCCATTCTTACCAGGCCGGGGTGCTCGAAGGCAGCGACATGGCCAAGGTATTCGCCTGGATGCGCCCCAACGACCTGATCTGGAACTACTGGGTGAACAACTATCTGCTCGGTAACGAGCCGCCGGTGTTCGACATCCTGTTCTGGAACAACGACACCACGCGCTTGCCGGCCGCCTTCCACGGCGACCTCATCGAGATGTTCAAGAACAACCCGCTGACCCGGGCCGATGCCCTGGAAGTGTGCGGCACCGCCATCGACCTGAAGAAAGTCGACTGCGACATCTACAGCGTTGCCGGCACCGCCGACCACATCACCCCGTGGCAGTCTTGCTACCGCTCGGCGCATCTGTTCGGCGGCAAGATCGAGTTCGTGCTGTCCAACAGCGGCCACATCCAGAGCATTCTCAACCCGCCTGGCAACCCCAAAGCGCGCTTCATGACGGGCGCCGACCGCCCGGGCGACCCGGTGGCCTGGCAGGAAAACGCCGACAAGCACGCCGACTCGTGGTGGCTGCATTGGGAAGCCTGGCTGGGCGAACGCGCGGGCGACTTGAAAAAGGCACCAACCCGGCTGGGCAATCGCGCCTATGCCGCAGGCGAGGCGTCACCGGGAACCTACGTTCACGAACGCTGAGTTGTGTTGCCGTGGCCGCATGAACGCGTGCCACGGCGCTTTCTTCACCACAGAGTCTTGCGCATGCCGGAACCGTACATCTACAGGACCGTAGAGCTGGACGACCAGTCCATCCGCACCGCCGTCCGCCCGGGCAAGCCGCACCTGACGCCTTTGCTGATTTTCAACGGCATCGGCGCCAACCTGGAGCTGGTGTTCCCGTTCATCGAGGCGCTGGACCCCGACCTGGAAGTCATTGCCTTCGATGTGCCCGGGGTCGGCGGCTCTTCCACGCCTCGCCACCCTTATCGCTTTCCGGGTTTGGCCAAACTGACCGCTCGCATGCTGGATTACCTGGACTATGGCCAGGTCAGTGCGATCGGTGTGTCATGGGGCGGCGCATTGGCCCAGCAGTTTGCTCACGACTACCCGGAGCGCTGCAAGAAGCTGGTGCTGGCCGCCACGGCTGCTGGCGCAGTGATGGTGCCGGGCAAGCCCAAGGTACTGTGGATGATGGCCAGCCCCAGGCGTTATGTGCAGCCGTCCCACGTGATCCGCATTGCTCCGTTGATCTACGGCGGAGCGTTTCGCCGAGACCCGGACCTGGCTATGCAACACGCGTCCAAAGTGCGCTCGGGCGGCAAGATGGGCTACTACTGGCAGCTGTTCGCCGGCCTCGGCTGGACCAGCATTCACTGGCTGCACAAGATCCACCAGCCAACCCTGGTGCTGGCAGGCGACGACGACCCGCTGATCCCACTGATCAACATGCGCCTGCTGGCCTGGCGTATTCCCAATGCCCAGCTGCACATCATTGACGATGGCCACCTGTTCCTGATCACCAGGGCCGAAGCTGTCGCACCAATCATCATGAAGTTTCTACAGGAAGAGCGTCAGCGCGCGGTCATGCATCCGCGCCCCGCCTCCGGCGGTTGATTTTCGTTGCCCGCGATACGGGTAAGACGAGGGAGTGTTGCCATGACAGACAAACCGGCCAAAGGAACGAAAACGCTCCCAGCCGCCAGCATGAACGTGCAGAACGCCATTCTTGGGTTGCGGGGGCGCGACCTGGTGTCCACCCTGCGCAGGGTAGGCCGCCACAGCCTGATCAACCCCGTGCATACCGCCCGCCATCTGTTGGCGCTAGGCGGCCAGCTAGGCCGCGTCATGCTGGGCGACACGCCTTACCAACCCAACCCGCGTGACAGCCGCTTCAGCGACCCGACCTGGAGCCAGAACCCGTTCTACCGGCGAAGCTTGCAGGCGTACCTTGCCTGGCAGAAGCAAACCCGCCTGTGGATCGACGAGAGCCATCTGGACGACGATGACCGGGCCCGGGCGCACTTCCTGTTCGGTTTGATCAACGACGCCCTGGCACCCAGCAATTCGCTACTTAACCCGATGGCCGTGAAGGAGCTGCTCAACACCGGCGGCCAAAGCCTGGTACGCGGTGTCGCTCACTTGCTCGACGACCTGCGCCACAACGACGGGCTACCACGCCAGGTTGACGAGCGCGCCTTCGAAGTCGGCGGCAACCTGGCGGCAACCCCCGGCGCGGTGGTGTTCCGCAACGAACTGCTGGAACTGATCCAGTACAAGCCGATGAGCGAAAAGCAACATGCCCGGCCCTTGCTGGTGGTGCCGCCGCAAATCAACAAGTTCTACATTTTCGACCTTCAGGCCAACAACAGCCTCGTTCAGTACATGCTGAAAAACGGCTTGCAGGTGTTCATGGTCAGCTGGCGCAACCCCGACCCGCGCCACCGCGAGTGGGGGCTGTCCAGCTATGTGCAGGCGCTGGAAGAGGCCCTCAACGCGTGCCGCAGCATCAGCGGCAATCGCGACCCCAACCTGATGGGTGCCTGCGCTGGCGGCCTGACCATGGCCGCGTTGCAAGGCCACCTGCAGGCCAAGCATCAGTTGCGCAAAATCCGTAGCGCCACGTATCTGGTCAGCTTGCTGGACAGCAAGTTCGACAGCCCCGCCAGCCTGTTTGCCGACGAGCAAACCATCGAAGCCGCCAAACGCCGTTCCTACCAGCGCGGCGTGCTAGACGGTGGTGAGGTGGCCAGGATTTTCGCCTGGATGCGGCCCAATGACCTGATCTGGAACTACTGGGTAAACAACTATTTGCTCGGCAAGGCGCCACCCGCATTCGACATCCTGTACTGGAACGCCGACAACACGCGGCTACCGGCCGCCCTGCACGGCGACCTGCTGGACTTCTTCAAGCACAACCCGCTGACTCACCCGGCCGGGCTGGAGGTATGCGGCACGCCCATCGACCTCAAGCAGGTTGACCTGGACAGCTTCACCGTGGCCGGTAGCAACGACCACATCACGCCATGGGACGCGGTGTACCGCTCGGCTTTGCTGCTCGGTGGCGACCGGCGGTTTGTGCTGGCCAACAGCGGGCACATCCAGAGCATCATCAACCCACCGGACAACCCCAAGGCCTACTACCTGCAAAACCCCAAACTGTCGGGCGACCCGCGCGCATGGTTCTACGAGGCAAAACGCAGTGACGGCAGCTGGTGGCCTTTGTGGCTGGAATGGATTACCCCACGCTCGGGCCCTCTGAAAGCACCGCGCACCGAGTTGGGCAACAGCACCTATCCGCCTCTGGGCCCTGCGCCAGGCACTTATGTGCTGACCCGATGAGTGCAGTAACTGGATGAAAACCCGTGACCGTATCCTGGAATGCGCACTGCAACTGTTCAACCAGCAGGGCGAGCCCAATGTTTCAACCCTTGAAATTGCCAATGAGCTGGGCATCAGCCCGGGCAATCTCTACTACCACTTCCATGGCAAGGAGCCCCTGATACACGGCCTGTTCGAGCGTTTCGAAGACGAGCTGATGCCGTTACTCGACCCACCGCTTGAAGTGCGCCTGGATGCAGAAGACTACTGGCTGTTTCTGCACCTGATCGTCGAGCGCATGGCCCAGTACCGCTTCCTGTTCCAGGACCTGTCGAACCTGACCGGGCGACTGCCCAAACTGGCCCGTGGCATGCGCAGCCTGATCAATGCCCTCAAGCGCACGTTGGCGGCGTTGCTGGCGAGCCTGAAAAGCCAGGGGCAGGTGGTGAGCGAAACTCAAGCTTTGGGGCAACTGGTGGAACAGATCACCCTGACCCTGATGTTTTCGCTGGATTACCAGCGGGTGCTGGGGCGCGAGGGAGATGTAGGGATCGTGGTGTATCAGGTGATGATGCTAGTGGCGCCGCATTTGGAAGTGCAGGCGCGGGAGGCGGCGGAGCAATTGGCAGTGGGGTATCTGGAGGGGTAGGCGCCTGGCAGGGCTGGCCTCTTCGCGGCGGTCCGACGTCTCGGTAAACCCGCTCCTACAGGTATTGTGTTGCCCTGTGGGAGCGGGTTTACAGAGACGTCGGACCGCCGCGAAGGAGTGCGACGCGGTATCAGACCTCGGTAACCGCGCTCACCGGTGCCGACGGTGCACTGCTGGCCGTTGCGGCGGCAGGTGCCGGTGCCGCGGTGGCTGCCGGAGCGGCGGTGGCCGCCGCAGGCTTGGCAGCAGCGGGCTTGGCCGGTGCTTTCTTCACAGCCGGCTTTTTCGCCGCTGCGGGTTTGGCCGCTACTGGCTTGGCAGCCGGTTTGGCTGCCGCAGGTTTCGCCGCAGGTTTAGCTGCAGCAGTCTTCGCAGCGGGCTTGGCCGCAGCAGTTTTCGCCGCAGGTTTGGCCGCTGCCTTGGCCAGTGGTTTGGCTGCAGTCTTGGCCGCCGCCGGCTTGGCCGCCGCAGTGCGCGACGAGATCGGGGTAACCGATGCGCCGGTCAGTTTTTCGATCTGTTTGGTCAGGCTATCCACCTGCTGGTGCAGCGCCTTGATCTCGTTGCGGCTTGGCACGCCCAAGCGCGAGATCGCACTGTTAAGGCGCTTGTCGAACGCCTCTTCAAGCTCGCTCCACTTGCCCAAGGCACGGTCCTTCACGCCAGACACGCGCGAAGTGGTCGAAGCCTTGGCGCTGTCCGCTACGTCTTCAGCAGTCTTCTTCGCCTGCTTCTCGGCCTTCTCGCCATCCTTCACCAGCGAGTCGAACAGCTTGGGGCCGTCCTGGTCGATTTTCGAATAGATACCCAGCCCCGCCAGCCAGATCTTGCGGGAGTACTTCTCGATCCCGCCGACCCAGGAGCTGCCTTCTTTGTCGGTATTCTTCTTGCCAGCCATCCTGCTCTCCTTATGGTTTGTGCGCGACGCGCTCGAGCAGCTCATGCAGCTGTTCAAGCTTGATGGACAACGCCTCAACGTCATGTTTAGACGGAATGCCGAGGCGATTCAAGGCACGGCCTACCCGCGCGTCGAAAGCTTTTTCGATTTTATCGAGTTGAATTTCGACCTTGCCGCGTACGCGACTTACCTCTTGGGTGGCTTCTTCAATCTGGTTGTTGGCTGCATCGAGCTCTTTGTCGATGCGCTTTTTGCCGCGTTTTTCAACGCCTTCACCGGCTTTCACCAGCTCGCTGAAGTACTCCGAGCCTTCTTGGCCGACCCGGGCATAAGCGCCAATGCCTGCCAGCCAGATCTTGCGGGCGTAGCCGCGGACTTCGCCCAGCGTGCCTTGCGCATCGTCCTTCTTCTTCACATTCACTTTGGCCATGCTCTGTACCTCATGTTCATGAGTGGAGGGATGAACCGCCCATGGAGGTTGGGCTTGAGCATAAGGTAGGCGGGGGAATTAGAATCTTCACCCTAAGATCGCAAGGTTTACCTATCTACCGCAGCTCTGAACGACCAGCGTTTCAGCATTCGGCTCCCTTAGACCGGAGCCAGATACCATGTCCCTTGCACCCACCCCACACTATTCATCATTCAGACAACTGGTCGCGGCTCAATTCGCAGGCCGCCCCAGCTTGCGCGATGTCATCGCCAGCGTCGGTTTCGAAGTACTGGCAGCGCGCTACCCATGGACCCGGCAGAACTACCCACACTTAACGTCCATCGCAGGCTTCAGCATCCTCCACGCCACCGAAGAAGGGCATAGTGGGCAACAGAGCGATCTGGTGGAGACACTGCTCGAGCACTTCCTGACAGGTAGCAGCATCGCACTTGCAGACTCGGACCAGCTGAGCCTCGCGCCGCCGGTGATTTTCCGCCCTCAGGAACAAGCGCCCGTTGTTGAGCTACGCATGGCAGACCTGAACAGCGACTTCGACGAAATGCTCGCTACCTTGAACGAATCCTTCCAGCAGGCGCAAATCAGCTTCTGGAGCGGCTGCGCCACGGATACACACGTCTCGCGCCTGAGCTGGCTGCAGCAGGTGATCAAAGCCGCGCTGCTCAATGCAACCGAGCGCCAGGGGCTTGGCGAGGATGAGAAACGACTGATATACGCGCTACTCGGCCAGGCTTCGAATACTCCGGCTGCTCAAGGCTTGCAGGTGTCGCTGAGTAACCAAGGCAACGAAACTCACCACTCATTGCCAGACCTGCTCATTACCGCCGAACGGGACGAGCAAACAATCGTGCTGTGGTGCCAGCCTTCGGGCACGGTCCGCGGCTTTGACAACGTGGCAGCTTTCGCCTGCGCCTTGCGTGACGAGTTCGCCGACCACTACGTGTTCGAAACCCTGTCCTGGGCCTGCTGCCCACTTGAGGAGGACCCATTCGGTTATCAGGCCAGGCAACTGCTCAACGGCATCCTGCAGCGGCTTGACCGGGTACAGCTTTGCGCCATCACCCTAGTGGGCGAGCTGGAAACCACCTTCAGCCAGCTGAGCGACCCTTCGCCCGCGTTCATGCCCGGCACTTACCTTGAACCCCCGGCTACGGTCATTCCGCTGCCTGGCTGGCTGGCCTCAGCTGCGGACGCGGACCGGTTTAACTACCACACCGCACTACTGGATATTGGTGCGGCGCAAATGCTGGCACAAGGTGCATCGTCCCTGGACGGCATTGAAGACCTGCAGCACTACGCCGCCCGGCGGCTGCGCGAGCAGATGCTTGCAGACCACCCAGGCACTCCGCCTTGCAACCCCGACCAAGTGCACATGACGATTTCGCAGCTGGTGCAGGTTTCTTCCCTGGGCCAGACACGCCTTGAATACCTCAGGACCGACACGCTCACGGAGCTGGCCATCGCTCGCCTGCAGCCCGGTGCACAGGAAGTCGCTTCAGCCGTAAGCCGCGGCGATGGGCAGCCCATTGCGGCCTGGATGAACCTTGACTACATCAACACGCTGATCGATGCCGTGGACGTGGGTGGCCAATACCCGCGTTATGTTCATTCGCAACTGCAAACCGTCACGGCCGAGCGAGTCGATCATTTTGCCTGCGAATGGCGCAGCGCCTTGCTGCTCAGCGCCCTGAAGGCAAAAATCGATGGCCAACTGGACGAAGGCACCTGTCAGGCGCTGGTCGGGTTTTGCCATGGCGAGAAGCTCGCAATTAATCCCGTGAACCTGGCACCCCTGGCATTCAAAAGCGTGCCTGGCACTCCAAAAGCCAACAAGGTTCATGGCATGTTCGTGCTCGAAGTGCCTGCCACCGCCACCTGGGTTCTTTACAGGCCGATGATTGCCACCAACCCCATCCGGGCTTTTGGCAGCGCAAAACAACTGATGTCCTGCATCTGTGCAGAAAGCGAACTTCGACAGAGCGTGCTTGCCTGGATGAATGACGATGCCCGCCCCATTTACGCCAATGGAGGCTTCTCGCGGCCACACCTGCATGCCGGATTGTCCGAATTGGCCTACCTGCTCGGCCCTGGTACCGTCCTGACCGATGAGGCCCTTGCACGCCTGCGAGCACCTGCAACGCTGGCGTTCACGCCATGGTCCGGCAACCTGGACAACCAGCTCTTTCAGGCCAAGGCGCAGGCGATGCTGTTGCTGGCATCACGGCAGAGTGTTTCCAATGCCCAGCAACGCTGGGCGTTGATCATCCAGTGTGCCTGGCTGGCGTTCAACACGGTCGCGCCGCTATTGCCCGGGCCCGCAGGAACGGTGGCCTGGCTGGCCGCAACGCTGATCAGCATCAAGGGCGACCTCTCGGCTCTGACACAAGGTACGCGCGAAGAAAAGCTGCTGGCCTGCACCGACATCCTGTTCAACATTGCCATGTTGCTGGCCCACGGCCCGGCTGCCGAGCATCCAGCCCTCGAACCCACATCGCACCCCAGACCCCGTTCAGCCGCCCCCGCCGTACGCAGAGCCAGTACCGCTGCCCCCCAGGAGCAGCCAAAAGCCAATGACTGGCAGGCCCCCGCTGAGCAATCACGGCCAACAATACTCAGCGTCAACCAATGGGCAGGCAACCAACGGCTTGGCAACCTGCCAGCCGAAGCTCGCAACACACTGAACCTGCTGCGTGCCAAAGCCTCGCTGGATGGGCTGACCCCGCTGGCGACAGGACGTTTCCGAGGCCTGTACAACATTGATGAGCGCTATTACGTAAAGCTTCAGGACATCGCATTTGAAGTCGAAGAAACGTGGAGCGGCATGCGCATCATCGGCCCAGACCTCAACAAAGGGGAATGGACAGACCAATGGGGAGGCCAATGGGACGGCTATTACATCGCCGGGCGTGAACGCGAAAAGGGGCCATGGGTGACCCGCTGGAACGGTGAATGGGTGCTCGACCTGCACATGGCGGGCGGTATGCCCAAAACCCGCAAGGCCATCGCCGAACAGAACAAAAGCGAGTTCCTCACCCTGCAGGAAAGCAGGAGGCGCAATGATCGCCTGATTGAAAACAATGAGGACTTCATCGACCGTTACCGCGACATGCTCAAGGACTTCGATGAGGCCGCCATTGCCTTCAGGGCATCCATGGCGGAGTACCCCGGGGTCGCGCGCAAGGACCTGCCTGAAGCCATGCAGGTACGCCTACGTGCCCTGCATGCCATGCGCAATGAGGCGCGTACCCATCTGCATGTACTGACGTTGACGTACGAAAAGCAGAGCGGCCTTGTAGCCCAGCAGCTGGAACTGTTCGCCACGATGAGCGAACCCCGGTTTGCCAGGTACGACCGCACCGGCCAGGCACCCTATGCGCGCGGCCAGTGGTGGGAGCAAATGCTCAACACCGACTTGCACCTGTTCCACAGGCTGCTCGACATGACCGACTATGAAGCACTCAAGTCGCAGTCCCAGCGCTTGCTGGCAACCCCCTTCGGCGATGAGCAAGCGCTGCTGTACCTTGCCTACAGCAAGAACATCGAAGCCGCGCTGGAAACGCACAAGCGTCTACTCGCGGTCAGTGAACGCCTGGACCGCCACCTGTTCGAGGCCCTCGAAAACCGGAAAATCCAGTACACAGACAAGCAGAACAAGCTGGAAACCATCATCAATACGCGCATGTACTCTACGGTCATCACCCGCGCACAGGTGCTGAGCGACCTGAACCAGCTGATGATCAAACGGGACCAGCTGACAAGCGAAAACTTCGACGAACTGTTGCGCATGCAGGCAGACCTTCGCAACCGTGACTTCCACGAAGCATTGCTCAGCCACGATGCGCTGGCAGCCGCCAGCCTGCCATACGACGAGCAGGCCGAGATCCTGGGGACGGCCTTGCGTGAATACGAGATTTCACTGGGCAAGGCCAATTTCCTGCTGTCATTGGACGCTTCGGTGTTTGAAAGCACGCACATCGAAGATTACATCCGCGAGCTGACCGCACTGAAAACCCAGGCAGAAAGGGACCTGAGCCAGGCCCTGAGTGACATCGAAGGTGCGGCAAGCACCGTCCGGCCTGTCACCTACCGCGTGCGCCCTGGCAAGCGCAAGCTGATCCGCACCACACGGGGCAGGGCAATTCTGGCCGAGCAGGCAGAAGGCAGCGACGAGGCCGTGCAGACCGACCCACGGACCGAACAGGCGGTGACCCACTACCAGCAGCGAGGGGATCAATGGGAGTTCGTGACACCGGCTGCCACGCCGCATGGCACAGGCTATCTCCAACGGGTAGGCAACAGCCTGCTGACGCAAAAGGACAGCAGAATTGCCCTTGCTTCGCGCTACACGTCAGAACCGAACAGTCTGGCCGACTTGATGGACTGGCACATCCAGGACATGACCGACATCGCCCGCCAATTACGCGCGGGCACTGAGGACGGGCATGCACTGGCAACGCGGCTGGATCAGGCAGTCAGCGACATGCAAGCCGAAAAGCGCCGCCTGCTGACCCAGGCCTACCTGGACAACCAGCATCCGGACAGCAAGGCTTTGCGCTATCTGGTGGAGCAAGACCAGATCGAGATCACACCAAGCACCTCACGCAAGCGGCTCAAGGCCAACGACTACCTGGATGTCTATGTCATCCATCGCAGGCAACCCCGGCAAAAACTCTGGGAGGTGCATTTCCACTACACCGCGGCCGATGCCAACCCACGCGAATTCGCCAAGGGCCACGTAAAGTTCTGGGAGCCGCGCTCGATGAGCCGGGATGAGCAACTGCAACGCTCGCTCGACCCGGCAGAACGCATCCGCATCTACCGGGGCGACCTGCGCCTTGAACAGATCGAAGGGCTGATTCCATTCCCCGACAATTGAAGCGCAGCGGGCGTCAGGCCAGCGCCTTGTCCAGCGCCCGCTCAATTTCGCTTTTGATGCTGGCGCCCATGATCGACAGCATCATCCCAAGCTTCAGCTCGACCCGGATGGTGTCATCCCCGATGTGCACGCTGCCGTTGGCGCCGCTGCGTGCCACATCCACCCGGTCACCGTTCCAGGTGGCCTTGAGGTCGTACTCGCGGCTGAGCTTTTCCACCAGCGCTTCGGCCTTGGCGCGGGCGGCTTCGCGGCCGAGGGTGTGTTTGCGTTCAACGCTGATCTGGGTCATGCAGGTGTTCCTGGGGGTTTGGACATAATTGGCATTATGCCCGCCCCTGCCGCTCGACACACCCCGCCAAGACAAATGCGCCCGTTCGCCCTAGAATGGCGGTAATTTTTTCCGGTGAAGCGATATGAACGACCAGCGCAAAGGCGACCACGCCGAACCCACCACTCATTTCGGCTACCAGGACGTCCCAGAGAGCCAGAAAGCGAAGAAAGTCGCCGAGGTGTTCCATTCGGTGGCCGCCAAGTATGACCTGATGAATGACGTGCTCTCCGGCGGCATGCACCGCTTGTGGAAGCGCTTCACCATCGAGCTGTCGGGCGTGCGCAGCGGCAACCGCGTGCTGGATATCGCCGGTGGCACCGGCGACCTGGCCGCCAAGTTCTCGCGCCTGGTCGGCCCGACCGGGCAAGTAGTCCTGGCAGACATCAACGAGTCAATGCTCAAAGTTGGCCGTGACCGCCTGCTGGACCGTGGCGTGGCTGGCAACATCGAGTTTGTCCAGGCCGACGCCGAGAAGCTGCCGTTCCCGGACAACCACTTCGACTGCGTGACCATCGCCTTTGGCCTGCGCAACGTCACCCACAAAGACGAAGCCATTCGCTCGATGCTGCGCGTGCTCAAGCCGGGCGGGCGCCTGCTGGTGCTGGAGTTCTCCAAGCCGACCAACAAGCTGATGTCCAAGGCCTACGACGCCTACTCATTCGCCTTCATGCCGCTGGCGGGCAAGCTGATCACCAACGATTCGGAAAGCTACCGCTACCTGGCCGAATCGATCCGCATGCACCCTGACCAGGAAACCCTCAAGGCCATGATGGTCGACGCCGGCTTCGACCGCGTCACCTACCACAACATGACCAGCGGCATCGTTGCCGTACACCGGGGGATCAAGCCCTGATGCTGCTGGCCGGGCTGCTCGCCAGCGTCGAACATGGCCTGAACCGCGTCCTGCGCATGGACAGCACGGCATTGCCGCGCCTGGCTGCGCTCGAAGGCAAGGTCATCGAAGTCGACTGCCGCCAACCGGCCCTGCAGGTGTTCATCCTGCCCGATGAAGAAGGCCTGATGCTCGCCGCCCACTGGGAGGGCGAGGTCGACTGCAGCCTGCGCGCCCCTGCCGGCAGCCTGGCGCAACTGGCCCTGGCCAAGGACAAGACCGCCGTGCTGCATAGCCCACAGGTAGAACTGCATGGCGACAGTGCCGTGCTGCTCGACCTGTTCGGCGTGCTGCAAGACCTGGAACTGGACTGGGAACACGAGCTGCAACGCTGGCTTGGCCCGGTTGCCACGGCGCTGCTGGCCGGCCACATACGCCTGCGCGCACGCTGGACCCGCCAGGGCCTGGCGCGTTTCAGCCAGAACCTGTCCGAATACCTGGCCGAAGAGTCGCGCACCCTGGTGGGCAAGCGTGAAGCAGAAGCCGCCTTCAGTGAACTCGATCATCTGAAGGTTGACATAGAACGCCTTGAGGCGCGCCTGCAGCGCCTTTCCCGATCCCTTGATACCAGCGATAACGCATGAAGCTGCTCGCCGTCCGCCGTCTTTTCCGCATCCAGCGCGTGGTGATCCGCTACCGTCTTGATGACCTGCTGTTCGACCTGCCCCTGCCTTGGTGGCTGATGAGCCTGCGCCTGTTGATGCCCTGGCGCTGGCTGCCGCGCAAGCCATCCGAGCTGAGCCGTGGGGCGAGGTTGCGCCTGGCGCTGCAGGACCTGGGGCCGATTTTCATCAAATTCGGCCAGTTGCTGTCCACGCGGCGTGACCTGCTGCCCACTGACATCGCCGACGAGCTGATGCTTTTGCAGGATCGCGTACCACCGTTCGACCCGCAAAAGGCTGTCGCGCTGATCGAAGCGCAACTTGGCGCCAAGGTGGGCGAAGTGTTCAGCCGCTTCGACGTCGAGCCACTGGCCTCGGCTTCGGTGGCGCAAGTACACGCCGCGCGCCTTAAAAGTGGTGAAGAGGTGGTGGTCAAGGTGGTGCGCCCGGGCCTGAAGCCAGTGATTGCCCAGGACCTGGCCTGGCTGTTCCTGATCGCCAAGGCTGCCGAGCGCGCCTCGGCCGATGCACGCCGCCTGCACCCAGTAGAAATCGTCAACGATTACGAAAAGACCATCTACGATGAACTCGACCTGTTGCGCGAGGCGGCCAACGCCAGCCAGCTACGCCGTAACTTCGAAGGCTCGGAGCTTATGTATGTGCCCCAGGTGTACTGGGACCACTGCCGCCCCAAGGTGCTGGTGATGGAGCGCATTTACGGCGTACCGGTGACCGACATGGCCACCCTGGCCGACCAGCGCACCGATATGAAGCTGCTGGCCGAGCGCGGCGTGGAGGTGTTCTTCACCCAAGTGTTCCGCGACAGCTTCTTCCACGCCGACATGCACCCGGGCAACATCTTTGTCAGCACGGTCAAACCGTGGAGCCCGCAATACATCGCCATCGACTGCGGCATCGTCGGCAGCCTGACCGCCGAGGACCAGGACTACCTGGCGCGCAACCTGATCGCCTTCTTCAAGCGTGACTACCGCCGCGTGGCACAGTTGCACATCGATTCGGGCTGGGTGCCGGCGCACACCAAAGTCAACGAGTTCGAGGCGGCAATCCGCACGGTGTGCGAGCCGATTTTCGAGAAGCCGCTGAAAGACATTTCCTTCGGCCAGGTACTGATGCGCCTGTTCCAGACCGCACGGCGCTTCAACATGGAAGTCCAGCCACAATTGGTGCTGCTGCAAAAAACCCTGCTCAACATCGAGGGCCTGGGCCGTCAGCTTTACCCGGACCTGGACCTGTGGAGCACGGCCAAGCCGTTCCTCGAACGCTGGATGCGCGACCGCATGAGCCCCAAGGCCGTGCTGGGCAACCTGCACAGCCAGGTCGAACAACTGCCGCACCTGGCCGACATGACCCGCGACCTGCTCGAACGCCTGTCGCAGCCGCACCTGCACGACCCGCAACTGCCGGAGCGGCGCCGCCAGGGTGACCGCTGGGCTCTGCGCCTGCTGGGCGCCGGCCTGCTTGGCGGCGGTGCGGTGCTGGCCGCCAGCGCTGCCGAAGCCGCCAGCCTCGCCGCCCCCGCCGCCTGGCCCGCCTGGCTGATGCTGGCCGCTGGCCTTTACCTGATCGTGCGCCAATAGCCAGCCGCGCCGCTGGCTGGCACACTAGCGCAAAGGGCCCGGTACAGGAGCGGGCCCGTTTTGGAGTCGACGATGAAAGACTGGCTGGACGAGATCAAGTGGAACAGCGATGGCCTGGTACCGGCAATCGCTCAGGACCACAAGACCGGACGCGTGTTGATGATGGCCTGGATGAACCGTGAATCGCTGGCCCTTACCGCCGCCGAGCAACGTGCCATCTACTGGTCGCGTTCCCGTGGCAAACTGTGGCGCAAGGGCGAAGAGTCCGGCCATGTGCAAAAGCTGCATGAGATGCGCCTGGACTGCGATGCCGACGTGATCATCCTGATGGTCGAGCAACTGGGCCATATCGCCTGCCATACCGGCCGTGAAAGCTGCTTCTACCGCGTTTACGAAGGCGGCCAGTGGAAAACCGTCGACCCCGTGTTGAAAGACCCGGATGCCATCTACAGCGCAGGACACTGACATGAGCGACACCCTCACCCGCCTGGCCGAAGTGCTGGAAGAGCGCAAGCAAGCCGCGCCAGACAGCTCCTACGTGGCCAGCCTGTACCACAAGGGCCTGAACAAGATCCTTGAAAAGCTCGGCGAAGAGTCCATCGAGACGATCATTGCCGCCAAGGATGCCGCCGTCAGCAAGGATTGCAGCGATGTCATCTATGAAACCGCAGACCTGTGGTTTCATAGCCTGGTCATGCTCAGCGCGCTGGGCCAGCATCCACAAGCCGTGCTAGATGAACTGGAGCGCCGTTTCGGCCTTTCCGGGCACGATGAAAAGGCCGCACGTCAGCCCTCGGCCTGACCGAATTGCATTCTTAGGAGAGCACCATGGGTATTTTTGACTGGAAACACTGGATCGTCCTGCTGGTTGTCGTCGTCCTGGTGTTCGGCACCAAAAAGCTGAAAAACTTCGGCAGCGACCTGGGCGAGTCGATCAAAGGCTTCCGCAAGGCGATGAACGACGAAGAGAACAAACCGGCCGAACAGACCCCGCCGCCAGCGCAGCCGGTGCCACCTGTACAACCTGTGCAGAACACCGCACAACAGCCCCAGGGCCATACCATCGAGGGCCAGGCTCAGCCGGTCCAAGAGCCACAGCGGAAAGACTGACCCATGTTCGGCATCAGCTTCAGCGAGCTGCTGCTCGTCGGCCTGGTCGCCCTGCTGGTGCTCGGCCCCGAGCGCCTGCCCGGTGCTGCACGTACCGCAGGCCTGTGGATCGGCCGGCTCAAACGCAGCTTCAATGCGATCAAGACGGAAGTCGAGCGTGAAATCGGCGCCGATGACATCCGTCGCCAACTGCACAACGAGCACATCCTGCAGATGGAACAGGAGGCCAAGCGCATCCTCAACCCGCAGATGCCGCCCGCTCCACCGGCCACGCCAGCCACCGAGCAGCCCGCTGCAGCACCGGCGCCGGTTACGCCTGTGACCACGCCCGTTCAGCCCGACCAGCCTCAACCGCCGCGAGTCCCATGAGCGAAATTCCGGAACACGACCAGCCGATGCCGCTGGTCTCGCACCTGACCGAACTGCGCACCCGCCTGCTGCGTTGCGTGGCCGCCATCTTCCTGATTTTTGCCGGGTTGTTCTCGTTCGCCCAGCAGATCTACACCCTGGTCTCGGCGCCACTGCGCGCGCACTTGCCGGCCAATGCAACGATGATCGCCACCGACGTGGCCTCGCCGTTCCTGACGCCGTTCAAGCTGACCATGATCGTGTCGCTGTTCCTGGCCATCCCGTTCATCCTGCAACAAATCTGGGGCTTCATTGCGCCGGGGCTGTACCGCCATGAAAAGCGTATTGCCATCCCGTTGCTGATTTCGAGCATTCTGCTGTTCTATGCAGGCATGGCGTTCGCCTACTTCCTGGTGTTCCCGCTGATGTTCAGCTTCTTCGCCGCCGCCACACCAGAAGGCGTGTCGATGATGACGGACATCGCCAGCTACCTCGACTTCGTCATGACCCTGTTCTTCGCCTTCGGCGTCGCCTTCGAAATCCCGGTGGCGGTGGTGCTGCTGGTGTGGATCGGCGTGGTCGATGTGCAGTACCTGAAGAAAATTCGCCCCTACGTGATCATCGGCTGCTTCGTGGTCGGCATGATCCTCACCCCGCCCGACATCTTCTCCCAGACCCTGCTCGCCGTGCCGATGTGGCTGCTGTTCGAGTGTGGCGTGCTGTGCGGTAGCCTGATACGCAAGCGCGGCCCTGCACCGGATGAAGCTTCGAACGACCATAACGACCAGCCGCCTGCGACCCAATCGTGAATCTGTTGCTCCTTGAAGAGGCCGACTTCGTCTCGGCCGACCGCGTGGTTCTTGCTGACCGCCGCTTTACGCACATGCAGGAAATCCACCGCGTGGCGGTGGGCGACACGCTGCGTGTAGGCCGCATCAACGGCCTGATGGGCAAGGCCACCGTTCTGCGCCTGGAAAAGCACGAGGCAGAACTGGAAGTTGGCTTTGATCAAGCACCACCCGCCAAGCTGCCGCTGACCTTGGTGCTTGCAGTGCCTCGGCCGAAAATGCTGCGCAGGCTGTTCCAGACCGTGGCCACCCTGGGTGTGACGCGGCTGATTCTGGTCAACAGTTACAAGGTCGAAAAAAGCTTCTGGCAAACCCCTTTCCTGAACCCCGAGAGCATCCGCGAAAACCTGATTCTCGGCCTTGAGCAGGCCCGCGACACGGTTCTGCCGGAAGTGATCATCGAGAAGCGCTTCAAGCCGTTCGTCGAAGACCGCCTGCCAGCCATCGCAGATGGCACCTTGGGCCTTGTTGGCCATCCCGGCCCCTACCCTGCTTGCCCGCGTGCAGTAGAAGGCCCGGTAACCCTGGCGATCGGCCCGGAAGGTGGTTGGATCCCTTACGAAGTCGACCTGCTCGGCAAAGCTGGCCTGGCACCGGTACAACTGGGTGACCGCATCTTGCGTGTGGAAACGGCCGTAACTGCTTTGCTCTCAAGGATTTTCTGACGAACGGGTCAGCTTTTATCCGTCAAGTTTCCCCGGCGCGGGCCGATGCTCTGGCAACACAACAATAATCCGTGCTGCCAAGTGACCGGGGAGTCGAACATGTATGGATGGTTTTCCCAAGCGTTGGGAAATGTAAGCGTCAATCGCAAACTGGGCCTGGGCTTCGGCCTGGTGCTTGTCATGACTTTGGCCATCACGGTAACGGGCTGGTCTGGCATGAACAGCATCATCGAGCGTGGCGACAAGCTGGGCAATATCTCGGTGATCCAGCAGTACACCCAGGACCTGCGCATCGCCCGCCAGCAGTACGAGCGTAAAACCGATCAGGCTTCGCTGGATGGCATTGATCGGGCATTGAATGAAGTCGAGCGCCAAGTGCAGTTCATGCTCGGGCAGATCGAGCAGCCCGCCGACCACCAGCGGCTGCAGCAGCAGAGCGAAGCGATCCGCCAGTATCGCCAGGCATTCGGCGAACTGAAGCAAGGCGGCGGCGCCCAGGCACTGCAACGTATGGCCGACCAAGGCACGGTGCTGCTGCAAACCAGCCAGGCAATGACCGCTTCGCAAACCCAAGTGCGTGACGCGGGGGCCCAGCAAGCCAAGAACCTGCTGGCCATCGCAACCACACTGGCCCTTGCCATTGGCCTGCTCGCAGCTTGGGCCATTACCCGACAGATCATCATCCCCCTGCGCCAGACGTTGGCGGCAGCCGAGCGCGTGGCTGCTGGCGACCTCAGCCAGAACCTGCAATCGACCCGCCGCGACGAACTCGGCCAACTGCAGACCAGCATGCAACGCATGACCCAAGGCCTGCGCGAACTGATCGGCGGTATAGGCGACGGCGTGACGCAAATTGCCAGCGCCGCAGAACAGCTGTCGGCCGTTACCGAGCAGACCAGCGCCGGGGTCAACAACCAGAAAGTCGAAACCGACCAGGTGGCCACTGCGATGAACGAGATGGCCGCGACCGTGCACGAAGTGGCACGTAGCGCCGAACAGGCCTCCGAAGCTGCCCTGATGGCCGACCAGCAGGCCCGCGAGGGTGATCGCGTGGTCAGCGAAGCGGTGGCGCAGATTGAGCGCCTGGCCAGTGAGGTGGTCAACTCCAGCGAGGCCATGAACCAGCTCAAGGCCGAGAGCGACAAGATTGGCAGTGTGCTCGACGTTATCAAGTCTGTGGCCCAGCAGACCAACCTTCTGGCGCTTAACGCAGCCATCGAAGCGGCGCGTGCCGGCGAAGCCGGACGCGGCTTTGCCGTGGTGGCTGACGAAGTGCGCAGCCTGGCGCAGCGCACTCAGCAGTCCACTGAAGAGATCGAAGAGCTGATTGCCGGGTTGCAAAGCGGCACGCAACGCGTGGCGAACGTGATGGATGCCAGCCGTCAGCTTACAGACAGCAGTGTGGAACTGACCCGCCGTGCCGGCGGTTCGCTGGAAACCATTACCCGTACCGTGTCGTCGATCCAGGCGATGAACCAGCAAATCGCCACCGCAGCGGAACAGCAGAGCGCCACGGCCGAAGAGATAAACCGCAGCGTGATGAATGTGCGGGATATTTCCGACCAAACCTCGGCAGCTAGCGAGGAAACTGCGAGTTCCAGCGTCGAACTGGCGCGGCTAGGTACACATCTGCAAGGGTTGGTGGGTAAATTCAGGCTTTGATTCACCCGGTGAGCAGGCCGACGCCTTCAACGCACGCCCTACAACTCACAGCGACTTTTCCTACATGATTTTCAGGTCAAGTCCTACAACACCTCCGCCGATGGGCAGGGCTGGCACGCAGGCATTTCGCCCGCATGCCAGCCCTTTCATTTGGACGGAGACATGCCATGTTTGGCTTCCTCAACCACATCAGCGTCGGCGCCAAGCTCGCCCTCGGCTTTACCGTGGTGCTCTTGCTTACCCTGGCCACCACCCTCACCGGCTGGCGTGCCCTGGACGACGCCATTATCCGCTCGGAACAACTCAGTGAAATCGGCCTGATCACTGACCTGGTCAAAGACCTGCGTGCCGAACGGCTCGCGTATCGCCTGCAGGCCGACAGTCAAAGCAAGGCAACCATCCATCAAACCCTTGATCAACTCGAACACCTGCTGACCGCACTGCAACAACGTAGCCGTGTTGGCGAGTCCCAGCAAATGCTGACGCAGAAGCTGCTGGTGCTAAAGCGCCTGCGTGAAACCTTCGCGGCCTTGCAACAGGCCGTCGACAGCCGCAATGCCACGCGCATGGAGCAGTTGCATCACCAGATGGAACAGATGGGCAACGAGCTCGACGCAGCCAGTGTCGAGCTGAGCGCCCGGAAAGTGGAGCAACGCGACGATGAAGCGCTTGCTGCCCGCACTCTGTTGGCCATCGTGGCCCTGCTGGCGCTGGCGGTGGGGACAGTGGCAAGTTGGTTGATCACCCGGCAAATCACCCACCCCTTGCGCCAGACCTTGGCTCAGGCAGCCCGCATCGCCCGTGGCGAATTGAGCTTGCAGGAGCCTGCACATCGGCAAGATGAACTGGGGCAATTGCAGGCCAGCATGCGCGACATGACTCTAAGCCTGCGGGAATTGATTGGCGGCATAGACCAAGGGGTCGGCCACCTGTCACAGGCGGCCACCCAGCTTGCAGCCAGCAGCCACGACACCCAAGTGCGCATCAGCCAGCAACGCGAAGAAACCGACCAGGTGGCCACCGCCATGCACCAGATGAGCGCCACGGTGCAGGAAGTTGCGCGCAATGCCGAGCAAGCCTCCCAAGCCGCGACCGATGCCGACCAACAGGCACAGCTCGGGGACAAGGTCGTGGCTGAAGCCATCGAGCGCATTGAGCGCCTGGCCGCGCAGATGGACCACTGTTTGGCGGCCATGCAGCATCTGGCTGGAGAAGGCCAGCGTATCGGCAGCATTCTGGATGTGATCAAGTCGGTCTCGGAGCAAACCAACCTGCTGGCGCTGAACGCGGCCATCGAAGCGGCCCGCGCCGGAGAGGCCGGACGCGGATTTGCCGTGGTTGCCGACGAGGTACGCGGGTTGGCGCAACGCACGCAACACTCCACGGAAGAGATCGAACAGCTGATCGGCAGCCTGCACAGTGGCACCGACGAGGTGACTCAATTGCTGGACAGCAGCAAGCAGCTAACGGAGCAAAGCGTGGAGCTAAGCCGCAAGGCTGGGGATGCTTTAGGGCGAATCACCGACACGGTGTCGAACATCCAGGGGATGAATCAGCAGATCGCCACGGCCAGCGAACAGCAGAGCGTGGTGGCGGAGCAGATCAACCGCAGTGTTTTGAATGTGCGGGACGTGTCGGACCTGACCTCTGCAGCGAGCGAGCAGACGGCAGCTTCCAGCGGGGAATTGGAGCAATTGGGGCAGCAGTTGCGCGGGATGGTGGGGCGGTTCAGGCTGTAAAATCGCGGCGCCTTCTTCGCGGGTATATCGCCGCCCCCACAGGAGGATTGCGGAACCTGTAGGAGCGGCTTTAGCCGCGAAGAGGCCGGTACGGTTAAAGCACCTGCCGCAGGAAGGCCTGCGCCCGCGGATCCTTCGGCGATGCAAAGAACTCAACCGGCGCCGAGTCTTCCAGCAACTTGCCATGATCAAAGAACAACACACGGTCCGCCACTTCCCGGGCAAAGCCCATTTCGTGGGTTACGCAGACCATGGTCATGCCTTCCTGGGCCAGCGTCTTCATTACATCCAGCACCTCACCGACCATTTCCGGGTCCAGCGCCGAAGTGGGCTCGTCGAACAGCATCACTTTGGGGTCCATCGCCAGGGCACGGGCAATCGCTACCCGTTGTTGCTGGCCACCAGAAAGCCGCGACGGATACTCGTTGGCCTTCTGTGCGATACCCACCTTTTCAAGCAACGCAAGGGCCTTGGCTTCGCGCTCGGCCTTGTTGCGCTTGCGCACCACCTTCTGCGCCAGGCACAGGTTCTCCAGCACGGTCATGTGCGGGAACAGGTTGAAATGCTGGAACACCATGCCGACTTCGCGCCGATAGGCGTTGATGTCGGTCTTTGGGTCATCCAGTTGCAGGCCGTCGATGGCCACGTGGCCTTCGTCGAAATGCTCAAGGCCGTTCAGGCAGCGCAGGAAAGTGGACTTGCCCGAACCGGACGGGCCGAGCACAACCACCACTTCGCCCTTGGCCACGCGAGTGGTGACATTGTCCACAGCACGCACAACATGGCCGCGGGTGTCGAAGACTTTCAGCAGGTCACGGACTTCAATCACTTTGCGCAAGCCTCCGCTCAAGCCGGCTGGCCAGGTGCGACAGCGGCAGGTTGATCAGCAGGTAAAGGCCTGCCACACAGAACCAGATCTCGAAGGTCGAGAACGAGGTGGTGATGGCCTCACGGCCGCTCTTGGTCAGCTCGGTAATGGCGATCACCGATACTAGCGAAGTGTCCTTGACCAGGCTGATGAACTGCCCGGCCAGCGGCGGCAGCACGCGTTTGAACGCCTGCGGCAGGATCACATGGCGCATCGACTGGCCGGCATTCAGACCCAGCGAGCGCGCAGCCTCGTTCTGGCCCTTGGCGATGGATTGCACACCGGCACGCACGATTTCAGCCACGTAGGCCCCGGTGAACAGCGCCAAGGCAGCCACACCTGCGAACTCGCGGGAAAGGTTGAGCACGGTACCGATGAAGAAGTAGAAGATAAAAATCTGTACCAGCAGCGGTGTGCCCCGCACCAGTTCGACGTAGACCGTCGACAGGTCACGCAGGGTCGGGTTGTTCGACAGCCGGCACAAGCCGGCGAACAGGCCGATCACCAGGCCCAGCGCCCCGGACACCACCGAGATCCACAACGTGGTCCACAGGCCCCAGGCCAACGGGCCCGCTGCCCAATGGCGGGTCACGCCAACCTGGTCGCCTTCGGATACATCGTCACCGCGGCTCAGTTGCAGGCTGTCCTTGGCCACGTCGAGCACTTGCTCGTCACCGTTTTCGTCCTTCAGCGTGACACGCGCGGTGTCACCAGAAACGACAATGTCCTGCACCGTGCCATATCCGGCCGCACGCTGCGCTTCTTCCGCCTGATAGGCGAAGTACTGCGGCACACGGTTCCAGCGCCACTCGTAGGAAATCATCGAAGTGGCCAGGTACAGGCTGAGCGCAAGGCCCACCAGTACCAGCGCGGTCAGCGCATGCCAGGGCCACTGGGCTTTCTTGTGTTTGATCACGTGGGTACTTCCGTAAATGCGAACGCGCAGGGTTTACCTGCGCGTCGGGGTTAAAGCCTGGGCTTGTGGCCTGGGCCTTATTCCATTTCCTTCAGCCAGTCCTTGTTCTTGAACCACTTGTCGTGGATACGATCGTAGGTCCCGTCATGCTTGATCTGGTGCAGGAAGTTGTTGATGAAGTTGATGCTGTCGTAGTCGCCTTTCTTCAGGCCGAAGGCCAGCGGCTCGTAGGTGAAGGGTTCTTCGAGGAACAGCAGCTTGCCAGCGCCGGCCTTCTCCACTGCCACCACGTTGTATGGTGCGTCGTAGACGAAGGCATCGGCCTTGCCGTTGACCACGTCCATCACCGCTTCCTGCTCGTTGTCGTAGCCGTGGTACTTGGCTTTGCTGATCAACTTCTTGGCAACCATTTCACCCGTGGTACCAAGTTTGGAGGTGAGGCGGTACTTCTCGTTGTTCAGGTCTTTGTACGACTTGATTTCACCTGCCAGCTCCTTGCGGATCAGCAGGGTCTGGCCAACGACGATGAAGGGTTCGCTGAAGTTCAGGCGCAGGTTGCGCTCCTGGGTCAGGGTCATGCCGCTGCCGATCATGTCGAACTTGTCGGTCAGCAGGGCCGGGATGATACCGTCATAGGCCGTGGAAACCGCCTCGAACTTCACGCCCATGGATTTGGCCATGGCTTTGAGAATGTCGACTTCAAAGCCGATGATCTCGCCGCGCTTGTTGGTCATCTGGAACGGCATGTAGGTTGGGTCCATGCCCACCCGCAGGGTACCGCGCTTGACCGCATCATCAATGGCACCGGCCTGGGCCGAAGCGACCGCGACCAGCGCGGTAACGCCGACCAGCAGGCGCGAAATGTATTTTTTCATCATCACCAAGTCCCCTAGCAAGAAAAGTAGCGAGTCTTATCGTTGGCGCGGCGACATAGGCCGGCCTGGGTTATCGGAGTGGGATGCTAACGCATGGTGGCTCTGGGACCTAGAGCCGGGGGGGACTTTGTTGGCCAAAAAAAGCATCTCGGATAAATCCGCTCCTACAAGGAGCGGATTTATCCGCGATCGCGATCTATCAGGCCCCAACCAATGCTGGCTGGCCTTCATTCTCCGGATGCAGCGGCAACAGCGGCGAATGCGGGTCGTTCTTCTTCGAAGCACGCCACACATCGATCCACGCCGAGTTCTGCTCGGCCCACACCTGCTCATGCAGGCGGGTCAGCGCTACCGGGTCGCTCAGCAGCGCCAGACGGGTGTTCAGATCCACCCCTTTCGGCCCCGCTTCCAGTGCTTTCGCCACACGTTCGGCACGCATCGACTCAATCGGCGCGGCCTGGCCATGGCGGGCAGTGGCCATGGCACAGGCCAAGGCGTTCTGTCGCGGGTCGACCACGGCCCGCACGAAACCGTCCTTCAGTGCATGCCAGCGGTTTTCGTGGGTGTACTGGTCGGTTGCCAGCAGTTCCTGCGGCGTTGCGTATTCCTCGGGGATAAGGAACAGCTTGTCGTCCTTGGCCGCCAGGCCCAGGCGCGTGCGGCTGGAGATCACCGAAACCGGGATCGACAGCACCAGCGAACCGACAATCGGCGCCAGCCACCACAGGAAGCTCGGGTTCAGCCAAGCCACCAACCCGGCCCAGGCGAAGCCCAGCAGGGTTTGCGGGCCATGGCGGCGCACCGCCTCGCCCCACGGGGTGGAGTCGTCGTCACGCTGCGGCGAGTTCCAGGTGGCAGCCCAACCGAGGAACGCGGCCAGCACGAAGCGGGTGTGGAAGATCATCCGTACCGGCGCCAGCAGCATGGAGAACAGCATCTCCATCAGCATCGACAAGGTGACCTTGATACGCCCGCCGTATTCGGTCGCGCCTTTGGCCCAGATCAGAATGACGCTGAGCAGCTTGGGCAGGAACAACAGCACGATGGTGGTGGAGAACAGCGCCACCGCCTTCTCCGGGTGCCACTGCGGCCACAGCGGGTAGAGCTGATACGGCTCGATGAAGTATTGCGGCTCCATCAGCGTGTTGGTCGCCAGCAGCGCGGTCGATAGCACCAGGAACAGGAACCACAGCGGCGCCGACAGGTAAGACATCACCCCGGTAAGGAACACCGCACGGTGCACCGGGTGCATGCCCTTGACCAGGAACAGGCGGAAGTTCATCAAGTTGCCGTGGCACCAGCGGCGGTCGCGCTTGAGCTCGTCGAGCAGGTTCGGCGGCAATTCTTCGTAACTGCCCGGCAGGTCGTAGGCAATCCACACGCCCCAGCCGGCGCGGCGCATCAGCGCGGCTTCGACGAAGTCGTGGGAGAGGATCGCACCGGCGAACGCGCCCTTGCCCGGCAACGGCGCCAAGGCGCAATGCTCGATGAACGGCTTCATGCGGATGATGGCGTTATGGCCCCAATAATGGGACTCGCCCAGCTGCCAGAAGTGCAGGCCGGCGGTGAACAGCGGGCCATACACACGGGTGGCAAACTGCTGCATGCGCGCATACAGGGTATCCATGCCCGAAGCCTTCGGCCCGGTCTGGATGATGCCGGCGTCCGGGTTGGCCTCCATCAGGCGCACCAGGCTGCTCAGGCACTCGCCGCTCATGACGCTGTCGGCGTCGAGCACGACCATGTACTTGTAATCGCCACCCCAACGACGGCAGAAGTCGTCCAGGTTACCGCTTTTGCGCTTCACACGGCGGCGACGGCGGCGATAGAAGATACGGCCAAAGCCTTTGGTCTCGCGGCACACGTCCAGCCACGCCTGTTGCTCGGCAACGGCAATGTCGGTGTCGTTGGTGTCGCTGAGCACGAAGAAGTCGAAACGGTCGAGGTTGCCGCTGGCGGCCACCGACTCGAACGTAGCGCGCAGGCCTGCGAATACGCGAGGCACGTCTTCGTTGCAGATTGGCATCACCAATGCAGTACGCGCTTCGGGTGCAATTGGCTCGTTGCCAGCGCTGCTGCCCGAAATCTTGTACTTGTCGCGCCCGGTCAGCAGCTCAAGGAAGCCCATCAGGGCAGTCCAGAAACCGGCAGAAACCCAGCAGAACAAGATGCCAAAGAGGATCAGGATGGAAGTCTGCAACGCATACGGCCAAACCTGTACCACGGTGTCCCAGAGCGGCTGTTTGACCACTTCGTCGAAGTCGACAAACGACCAGCCCTGGTACGGCAGGATGCCTTTCATGTACCAGCCGGCGACGATGGTTTGGCCGATCATGAGGGCAAGCAGAATGTAGCGGCGGATCGAGCCGACCGTGCGCCAACGCGCCGGCGGCAGCTCGCGCTTGGGCGGCTGCGGGGCGTTGGGGCGGCCGGTCATGCGCCGCCACATGCGAATGAGCACGTTGGTGCGCCATGGCTCCGGCACTACCTTGGTGCGCTTGATCGGCGGTGCGATTTTCAGACACAGTCGGCCGCTGCCGTCGACGCCCAGCATTTCGGCATCTTCCAGCTCGGCGGCGCTGCCCACGGTCAGGCGCGGGCCCACCGAGGCCTGCACGGCCTCGGTGGAGTCGGCGGCCGGTTTGGCCGCCAGGCGTTGGTGCAGCTCACTGAAGGACGTGCAGCTGGCGAGTTCCGCGCGCTGCTCGTCGCTCAGTGGGAGGTGGGCCAGGTATTCGCCAAGCGATACCGGCCTTGCGCTTGAGTTACTCATCGGCAGGCAACTGATAGCTCCAGGTCTCGGTCAGCACCTGTTCGGTGGTGGCCGGGGCCCCGTTGGTGGACGCCGCATCGGCGGCAGGTTGTTCAGCCTTGGCAGGGTGCTCGGCCTTGGCAGCCTTGTCGGCCTTGGCGTGCTCGTGCTTGGCAGCAGCCTTGTCCTGTTTGGCTTCCTTGGCAGTTTCGACCGGCACATCACGCACAAGTGCGGCGCGCATTTCAGTCGATTTGTTGGCTTCCTTCACTTTCAGGCGAAGGGTCAGGCGCCAGCCCTTGGTTTCAGGGTTATAGCGCAGATTGTTCTCGACCACTTCGGCATTGTCACCAACGCTGATCTGGCTGCGGACCGGGGCATCTTCCGGCAATGCGGCCAGTGCCGGGCCATCGAAATCAACCAGGAACGCAACGCTGCCATCCGGCTGACGGATCAGGTTGGACTGCTTGACGTCACCGGTGGAACGCAGGGTCTGTTTGACCCAGCCCAGGTCAGGGGCCTGGAACTTCGGCTCGTTGATGGTCCAGTGCAGGCGGTAGTCGTATTCGAAAGGCTTGCCTGGCTCAGGCAGCTTCTCCGGGCTCCAGAAGGCAACGATGTTGTCGTTGGTTTCGTCGGCAGTCGGGATTTCGACCAGATCGACGGTACCCTTGCCCCAGTCGCCTTTCGGCTCGATCCAGGTGCTTGGGCGCTTCTGGTAGTTGTCGTCCAGGTCTTCATAGTCGCTGAAGGCGCGCTGGCGCTGCATCAGGCCGAAACCACGCGGGTTCTCGACACTGAAGTTGCTCACGGCCAGGTGTTTCGGGTTGTTCAGCGGGCGCCACAGCCACTCGCCATTGCCGGCGTGGATGGACAGGCCTTCGGAGTCGTGCAGGGCCGGGCGGTAGTTCAGCACTTTCGACGGCTGGTTGGGGCCGAACAGGAACATGCTGGTCAGCGGGGCGATACCCAAGCGGCTGACGTGGTCACGCAGGTATACGCGCGACTTGACGTCAACGATGGTGTCGTTGCCCGGGCGCACGGTCAGCTTGTAGGCGCCGGTGGAGCGTGGCGAGTCCAGCAAGGCGTAGATCACCAGATGCTTGTCGGCAGGCTTTGGCTTCTCGACCCAGAATTCGGTGAAGCGCGGGAACTCTTCACCCGACGGCAATGCGGTGTCGATTGCCAGGCCACGGGCCGAAAGGCCATACGCATGGCCTTTGCCGACCACGCGGAAATAGCTGGCCCCGAGCAGGGTCATGATCTCGTCCTGCTTGTCGGCCTTGTTAATCGGGTAAAGCACGCGGAACCCGGCGTAACCGAGGTTCTTGGTGGTTTCCGGGTCGTGCGGCACGTCACCGAACTCGAAGCGGCTCGGGTCGTACTTGATTTCCTCGACCTTGGTAGCGGTGACTTCGTTGATTTTCACCGGTGTGTCGAAGTGCATGCCCTGGTGGTAGAACGACAGCTTGAACGGTGTCTTGTCGTTGGCCCACTCGGCCTTTTCCTGCAGGAAGCGGATTTTCTGGTAGTCCGCGTACTTCATGTCGCGGAATACAGCCGGCAGGTTGCTTTTGGGTGCTTCGTATTTCTGGCCGGCCAGATCCTTTGCCTTGGCTGCAACATCGTCAAGATTGAATGCCCACAGCTGGCCCGCGCTCATCAGGCCTACCAGGGCCACGCTGGCCATCAGGGCCGAACGCAGCCGTGTGCCGGGGATTCTTGATGCTTTTTGGGGACTAACAATCACGAGCAACCCTCGCCGAAAACAGATCATGAAACCAACGGCCAGCGACAAATGCCGGGTTGGCGAGCACTGTTCGGACCCCGTGAGGGCGTAATGATTCCCCAAACGGTTCCAGACAATGCTCGAGTCAGAGTAAAACGAACCTGCGAACGCAGGCTCACGCAGCGCGCGATTATCCAGCAGGACACGTTACAACGCATCAGGCTGGACCAACTATTTATCGTACAAAACCCCTTGTTTTCCTATAAACAAGCGGTTTTTTGACCTCATATTTGTAACAGAAATGTCACCGGGCCATCATTGACCAGATGCACCTGCATGTCAGCACCAAACCGACCACTTGCCACGTCGGCGTGCTCGGCCTTGGCCTTGTGCAACAAATAGTCGAACAATTCGGCCCCCAACGCCGGCGGCGCAGCCGTTGAAAAGCTCGGACGCATGCCACTGCGGGTGTCGGCAGCCAACGTGAACTGTGAAACCAGCAGCAGCCCACCGCCCACATCCTTGAGCGACAGGTTCATCTTGCCTTGCTCATCGCTGAACACACGATAGTTGAGCAACTTGTGCAACAGCTTATCGGCATGCTCGCGCGTATCTTCAGGCTCAACGGCCACCAGCACCATCAAGCCTTGATCAATGGCACCGACGATTTCGCCGGCCACCTCTACCCGCGCGCCACGTACACGCTGCAACAGCCCCTTCATGCTTCTTCCAGAGGCAGGTCAAGCAAACGGCGGGCCATTTGGTCGGCTGCGCGTACCAGCGCGTCGGTTATACCGGGTTCGGATGCGGCATGCCCTGCATCGCGAATCACTTTAAGCTCACTGTTCGGCCACGCCTGGTGCAACGCCCAGGCATTGTCCAGCGGGCAAATCACGTCATAGCGCCCGTGCACGATCACTGCCGGCAAGTGGGCGATTTTTGGCATGTCACGGATCAGCTGGTCTGGCTCCAGGAACGCATTGTTCATGAAGTAGTGGCATTCGATGCGTGCAATCGACAGGGCACGCTGAGGTTCGGAGAAGCGGTCGACCACCAGCGGGTTGGGGCGCAAGGTGGCAGTGCGGCCTTCCCAGGTGGACCAGGCCTTGGCCGCATGCATCTGGGCAATCTGATCGTTGCCGGTCAGGCGTTTGTGGAAAGCCTTCACCAGGTCGCCCCGCTCTTCCGGTGGAATCGGGGCGATGTAGTCCTGCCAGTAATCGGGGAACAGACGGCTGGCGCCCTCCTGGTAGAACCATTCGATTTCCTGAGGCCGGCACAGGAAGATGCCACGCAGGATCAGACCGTGCACACGCTCGGGGTAGGTCTGGGCATAGGCCAGTGCCAGGGTGGAGCCCCATGAGCCACCAAACAGCACCCACTTGTCGATGCCAAGGTGCTTGCGAATGCGCTCAAGGTCTTCGACCAGGTGCCAGGTAGTGTTGTTTTCCAGGCTTGCATGGGGCGTGGACCGGCCGCACCCGCGCTGGTCGAACGTGACAATGCGGTACAGGTTGGGGTCGAAATAGCAACGGCTCTGGGCATCACAACCCGCGCCAGGGCCACCGTGGATGAACACCACCGGCAGACCTTCCGGTGAACCACTCTCATCTACATACAGCACATGCGGCGCTTCCACGGCCAGATCGTGCCGGGCGTAGGGTTTGATCTGCGGGTACAAGGTCTGCATTGCGCACTCCGTGTGAGGATATTGTCTGCCGTTGGGCATCATAAACCTGAATTGCGCTTTGAGCATGTGTTGATGCCATTCGGCAGCTGCGACACGACAAACTTATCTACCACCTGCTCTGAAACACCGTGGATAGAGTCCCGAGGTTCTTCACCTCACCACGGACTCTGCCATGACTGACGCCGCAAGCACATCCACCGTAGAACCCCCTTTGCAGCAAAGGCTGATCGAGCAGAAGATGCCCGGCTGGCTGGCCGACCTTGAAACGCCGGCTCATCAGCACATGCGCACGGCCTTGGGCCTGTCGGCCAAATGGTTCGAAAAGGCCTGCCAGCTTCATCCGGACATCACTCGAAACATGGTCGTGGAATACGGCGCGCACCGAAGGTTCGAAAGCGAGCTTCGCAAACTGCTGAAGCAGATCCCGGACATCGAACAGTTTGCCGCACAACGCTTGACCTCGGCAGTGAAGCAGCACTTCAACCTTGACCTCGATGTCAGCAAGACCTACCTGTTCAACGCCAGCAAAGCCTCGGCCTATCAAACGCAAACAAGCGGCGATCCAGTGATCGGCGCCGCGCGCTCGTTCAAGCTTGCAATGCAGTCGTTGCTGCACAGTGCCATGCAGAACTTCGAAGCTGACGAAGCGCAGCCTGGCGGGCTGGACACCCCTCGGCTCAATGCGGCTGTACTGGACAGCAATGCACTGCTGGGCGTGTATCCAAGCGGTAACCCCGTCGACATTTCGCCAACCGCCTTCGCCGGGCTTGCTCGCGAACTGGATATCGGCGGCAACTACCAGCAGCTTATCGCCGCCCCCTGTAAACCAGGTTCGACGCTTGCCGACGCGCTGGGCAACGTCGAACAAAGCGCCCTGCGCCTTGAGCTGCACAAGGCCTACCTGAGCGAAGCCATCGACCAACCGGTGTACCAGGCCATGCTGGATCTGGTTCAAAGCGGCCAGGCCGAGTACCAGGGCAGCCCGATACGTGGTGCCTTCCTGCAACTCTTCGACTCCGCGGTCACCGGTGCCCTGATTTTCGGCGTGGTGCCCTCCCCCGAGCTGTTGCTTGGATACGACCCGCTTTACCTTCCTTATAAAGATATCCTGATCACCTACTTACCCGGTGCGGCAATCCCGTTGAAGCAACATGCCACGGCCCAGGCATTGCAAGCTTATCTTCGCGAGCAGTTATGGACGATAAAGGTTCATCAACTGCTCGACGGGGTGCCAGCACGCGAAAGCACATCGTTCTTTCACAAGTTGCAGGACGCCCTGCACCCCATTGACCGCAGCACGACAACCGTCACACCAGGCCAGAGTGGTCAAACCGTCACCCGCGTACGAGACCCGAATGCCTGGGTGCCGGTGACTGTGCAGCCTCTGGGCCAGGGTGTGGTGGATGCACTGGTTGCGCAAAAGCAACAGCGGCTTCGGGACGACGCACTGTTCCATGCCGTGCCAACGGCCATGGAGGATCAGAAGAGCGCCCACAGGCGCATGGCTTACTTTGCCGGGCTGGCGTTCGATGCGATGAGCCTGGGGGCGTTCTTCATACCTGGGTTGGGGCCACTCATGCTGGGCCTAACAACCCTGCAACTGAGTTACGAGGTTTTTGAAGGTTTCGAAAGCTGGGCGGACGGTGACCGTCAAGAGGCAGTCAAATACCTGGTGGACGTGCTGGAAAACGTCGCGTTCATGGCAGCGCTGGGGGCCGCGGGCGGCTCAGGGGGCACACCTGCTGTCGAACGAATCCCGGTAGAAGTGCCTTCATTCATTGAAGAACTCAGGCCTGTTTCCATCGCCGACGGCAGCACGCGCCTGTGGGCGCCTGATCTGCAGCCTTTTGCCCACGACATCGTGCTACCTGCGGGCCTCAAGCCAGATGAGTTCGGCCTGTACCACCACCAGGGCAAGACGTGGTTGCCTCTGGACGGCAAGCTGTACTCGGTAAAGCCCGCCATGGCGGTTAACACTTACACGCTTGCGCACCCTGACAAACCACTGAGCTACGAGCCCCCATTGCAACACAACGGGGCCGGCGCGTGGCTGCACGAGCTGGACAATCCTGAGCAGTGGCAGGGCATGCGCCTGTTCCGACGGCTGGGTCACCTCAATGGCGAGTTTGATGACCAAACGGCTGCTCAACTCCTGAGCGTGGCAGGCATCGAAGAAGACGTGCTGCGACGAACACTGAGCAACAGCCAGCGCCTCCCAGCGCTGCTGGAAGACACCATGCAACGCTTCTGGCTGGACCAGCAGATCATCCGCGAACATGCCGATGCCACACCAAACACCCGCAGTGCAGCCTTCAAGGTGGCGTATGAAGCCCTGCCTGGCCGGCAGGAACCAGGCGCGGCGATCCTTCAGCGCATCTACCCGCAGTTGCCTGGCGTGGTCACTGAAGAACTTTTGCGCAACGTCACCTCCGGTGAACTGGCGGCACTGGTCGAAGGCAGGGTGCCAATGCGTCTGGGTGAAGAAATTCGCGTTTACCAGCAACAGGTTCGCCTGAGCAGGGCCTACGAAGGTTTGTTCCTTGAAGCGGTACACAATGCCGACAGTGACCAGTTGATCCTCAACACCGTGCCCTTGCTGGAAAGCTGGCCCCAAGGTTTGCGGCTGGAGTTGCACGAGGGGCGCTTCAAGCCGGGCCTGATCGACAGCGTCGGGCCGGATGAGGCGCAATCTGTCAGGATCATCACCCGATACCCCACAGGATACAGTGTCACCACCCCTTTCCCTTCCAGCCCGGCGGCGCCCCTGCACACCACCCTCTTCGATGCGCTGTTCACTGCACTGGCGTTGCCTGACGTCGTCGATGCAAAGGCGATTCGCCGGCTACTGCAACAAGCCCCGCAACTACCCCGCGCGACCTTGCGCAAGAAGCTGGGCATGCAACGGCGAAGCTTCAGATCGCCCATGCGCCTGGCGGATGGCCGCGTCGGCTACCCGCTAAGCCCATTGGTGAACGACCTGGCCAGGATCGACCGTTTCACGCGTTTCTCACGCTTGCTGACACGCCTGGGCGTGCCGCAAGAGCCCGCTGAGTGGTTCGTGAACGCGCTGCTCGACTCGCCCGTCACGGACGACGAAGTGCTGACTGCAATCGCTCAGCTGCCCGTGGAACATGTGCTCGCACTCCAGGCCAGCCTGGACGCATGGCGTGCCGAACCTGTCCGGCTGGCCAACCAGCAGCTAGGTGAGTACAGCCGCGACATGATAGGCACGGCAATCTGGGTGCACTGGGCTCAGCATGCGCTGCCCCGCGACCCCGATGCTGCCGAGGCGCTGTACTTGCACACAGCGTTCATTGAAGAGTTCCCCGAAACGCTGCCCGTAACGTTCACCTCGGGTGTCAAACACCTGCAACTCGATGACGTGGTGTTCAACCTTCTAACAGCACCGGAGCACCCCGCCGACCAACTGGAACAATCGTTCAATCGCCTGTTCCGGCATTTCCCTGACCTGCAGATATTGTCCGTGGGGCAACCTTACGCCCCTGCCACGCTGCCCGAATGGACTGGCAGGCTGCCACTGGTTGGCAGGCATTTCCCGAATTTGCGGGAGCTCAAGCTCATCAACCTCAACCTGGTTCTCTCTGCGCAGGACATCGACCTGCTGGCCAGGCCAGCAGCGCTTGAGTACCTGGACCTCGCTGGCAATACGCTGGCCCCGGCACAGGATGCCGTCGTCGGTGGCTGGCAACTTCAGTTCCTCGGCATGGACCGCATGTCACTGAATGCCTGGCCCCACTGGCTGAACGTGACCTTGCTCGGCAACATCGAAGCGGTGTCACTGTGCAACAACCCGATCACCCAAGTGCCGAGCTTTCTGCGCATCAATGAAGTCAGCGACCAGCGCCATACGATCGTGTCGCTGGAGGGCAGCTCACTGCCCGGCTCGCTGATCCAGCAGCTAGCAATCAGTGAAGACGGCCAGCCACGCAGATTCGCCTTCAACCTGGACATCACTCCCCAGATCCAGCAGCGCATCCGGCTGTTAGCGGACCAACGGGCCGACCTGCGAGAGGGCCTCAACCAGTGGGTAACAGCGAGGCCCACCCTGCTTGCCAGCAGGGCACTGGTCGCACAGGCGTTGATCGAGTTCTGGGAAAGCAGGGTGCGTGGCTTCACCTCGACACCGCTGCACCTGGAAAACCTCAATCCGAATACCCTGCCACAAGGCCTGCCGAGCTATTTCACTGAAGCAGTCGACCGCCTTGTCCTTGAGAGCGCGGAGCTGGGCACCGCACAACTGAACACGTTACTTCGGCCATTCAGCAACCTGGCCACGCTGGCCATTTATGAATGCGTACAGTCCCTGCCGGCGCTGCCCGCCGCACTGGCCGAGCTACCGACGCTGGTTGAGATCGAACTGGTCAACATCGGCCTGCAGATCGACAACGAGGCAATGGCACTGCTCGCCCGCTTGCCAGCACTGGAAGTACTGGACCTGTCCGAAAACAGGTTGCACCCCTCGCTGCAAGGCCCATTGCACTTTGCCGGGCAGTTGAAGAGCCTTTCGCTGGGCGACGTTGGCATGGAAACCTGGCCAGGCTGGCTGTTCGATGTCATGCCTTCTCAGTTGCTGGACCTGGAGGCCAACCAGCTGACCCAATTGCCCCGAGCCATGCTTGAAGCTGTTGTGGTGGACGACGACAGCACCACCATTGCGCTGACAGGCAACCCGTTGGACGAAGACACGCTGCAACACATCAGTACCCAAGGGCAGCGCTTGACGTTCCAGCTCCCGCACGGGTTCAACCCTCGCTGATTGCATAATGCTGATTGCAACGTTTGCGTCAGTTCAAAGCGCCTGCCTGCCCTGACCAGGCAGGCGCGACCCCCTCGCTGCCAAGGCGTGGCAGATAGTTACTACGCCGCGCCGCTGCGACTGAGGATAGTGCAAACGGTCCAAACCCAATCAAGGACCATTGCATGACACCCGTTAATGAAAGCAAGGCCAGCCTCCATTTCACTACAGTCGAAAACAAGATGCCGAAGTGGATGCAGACAGCGACAGCGCAGACCTTTCAGGCGATCCGCGACGCACTTGCAAATACCCCGCACACGCTTGAACAAGCCTGCCGAGACTACCCGGCCGTGGCCAACGCACTGGCCCAGGAGCACCAGCACTACCGCGACAACAAGCAAGCGGTTCATCAACTGTTCAGGCACTTGCCGTCGCTTGTAACCTTTGCCACCCAATTGCTGACCGACGCTATCAAGCACAATTTCCAGCTGGATGTGGACGTAGAGCGGACTTACCTGTTCGACGCAGTCGGCTACGCTCACCAGCGCCAGCAAGGTGCTGCCGAGCCTGGGCAGTTCGTCAAGTCGTTGAAGCACCACGCCTTGCAGAACTTCGAAGCCTCGGCAATCCAACCGGGCGGGCTGGATGTGCCAACACCGCAGATGCGCTCGGTCATCCTCGACCATCGCGGATACCAGAAAGGCCCGCCATTCGACAATGTGGTGAACATCGATCCGGCAGCATTCGCCGCGCTGTGCAGGGAGTTGGACATCGGCGGCAAGTATTTCGCCATGCTGGACAAGATCTATTACCCGGAGCCCGCAGCCGGTGAGACGCCGCAAGAAGCACAAATGCCGGTTGCCGACACGCTCAGCGCGCTGGAGCTTTCGGCTTTCAGGCAAAGCCTGCATCTTGCCTTTCTCCGGGGAGCGATCAGCAGGGCCAGCTACGATGCTGTGCTGAGCACCCCGCTGGAGGTAAAGGAAGACCCCGCGCAGCCGCAGGCAACCTTCAGCTTCCTGACGCTGTGGGGCGTTGAACTGACGGGCATGTTGCTGATCACCTTCGCCCGCAGCCTGCCGGCGTCTGGCGAGGCGTTGCTGTATACGCCTCAGGACAACGAAACCCCTCTGCGCGAGTACTCATCGTTCGAGACACTGCGTAACGATTTGCGCGACCGCGTGCAACAGAACCTGGCAGTGATTGCCGGGCACATTCCCGACGCCAGCAAGACCAACCTGCTCGGCAAACTGCAAGACCATCTGTTGCCGCTGACTTTCACCCTGAAGAACATCTACGAGCGTGTTGCCGACCCACACGCGGTGCTGCCAATCACACCGCGCAATCTGAGCTACCCGTTAGGCGCCGAGCTGATTTACCAGGCATTCATCCGGCATCGGGATGACGCCTTGTTCCATGCCGTACCCACTAAGGCCATGGATGCAAAAACCTTCAAGGAACGCTTGGCTTACTTTGAATCGCTGGCCTTCGATGCACTCAATCTGGTGGGCTTCGTGCTACCCGAGGTTGGGGCATTCATGCTGGCCGTATCCACCCTGCAATTAGGTTATGAGGTGTACGAAGGCATCGAGAGCTGGTCGAACGACGACAGGCACCAGGCCTTCCAGTACATGGTGGATGTACTGGAGAACGTGGCGATGATGGTGATTGCCGCTGCCGGTAGCAAAGCCCTGATGGCTGAACTTCGTGAAGCCGCGCTCAAGCGCCTGCCGGTGGAAGCCCCCTCCTTCATCGAGGAGCTTGAAGACGTCGAACTGCCCAACGGTGACCAGCGCCTGTGGCGGCCTGACCTGGCGCCTTACGTCCAGGAGCAGTCACTCCCGGCGGATGCCAGCCCCGACGCAATGGGGTTTTATCACCACGGCGGCAAGAAATGGCTTGTACTGGAGGGTAAAACCTATGCGGTCAGGACTTCATCCGCCTCAGGCACCTACCACCTGGAACACCCCCGCCGAGCCAACGCCTACGCGCCGCCCTTGCGCCATAACGACGAAGGCGCCTGGCTGCATGGCCTGGACCGGCCACGGGAGTGGCAAACCGTGCAACTGTTCGGGCGGCTAGGGCCAATGGGCGCAACTTTCGATGAAGCCACTGCGCTGCGAATTCTGGCGGTCAGCGGCATAGACGAAGGCATGCTGCGTAGAGTCCTGAGCGAGAGCGAACAGCTCCCTGCCCTGCTGAAGGATACGATGCAACGCTTCAGGCTGGATCAGGAAGTCATGCAAACGTTCGCCGAAGCCTCGCCAGCGACGCGCTACGCCGAGTTCGAGGCGCGCTATCGTCAGTTGCCGGCCAGCGAAGGTAGCGGGGCTGCCGTGATTCAGCGCATCTATCCCAAACTGCCCGCCGTGGTGATCGACGAACTGCTAGGCAACGCTTCTCAGGCTGAACAGCAGATGCTGGTCGGTGGCAAAATTCCCAAGCGCATCGGTGACGAGGTGCGCCACTTCCAGCAACAGTTACGCCTGTCCCGAGCCTACGAGGGGCTGTTCCTCAAGTGCGTGGACAACCCCGACACCGAGCGCCTGATGCTGCACGCGCTGCAACAAGTGCCAGGCTGGTCGGAAAGTACCGCCATTGAGCTACGCAAAGGTACCCTTGCAGCTGAACGGGTTGACGGTATCGGCCCTGAAGATTCGACTCCCCACGTGATCAAACGCACCTCAAGCGGTTATGAAGTGGTGCCTGGGCAACTCACGCATGCAACCCTTTTCGACGCCGTGTTGGCGGCCCTGCCTGACGAACAGCGCCAGCACCTGGCGACTGCGGGTATCAGCGACGGGCCGACCCTGAGCGACCAGGCTACCCAGCTGCCGCTCCTGCCCCGCTGGGCATTACGCAAGGCCCTCAACATGCAGCGTCCAGGCCCAAGGTCACCGATGCGGCTGGCTGACGGGCGTATCGGCTACCGCTTGAGCGGGGGCAAGGGCTTTGGCTCGGGTGTGAGCCGCACCAATCTGCTGCATCAGCTCAACGACCTTACCCTGGCCCCGGAATTCACCGTGACTTCCGAAGCCATACTGACAGCGCTGGAAGCAGCTGGCAGGTCCCCGGAGCAAATTCAGGACCGGATCAGACAACTGTTTGCCGAGCGCAGGGAGCTGCAAGCGAGCCTCGACGCACCTGGCCCCGGCCTTGTCACCGGCTTTGGCGCGCGGGCGGCAAACCGGGCCGAAATCGAAGCTGCGCTCTGGGACCACTGGATTCACAACGCCGTACCAGAGCTGGGCGAGTCTCTAGGCACCTTGCGGCTTCAGAACATGTTCATCGCCGAATTCCCCGAACAGTTGCCAGAGTTCATTTCATCGCGAATGCGTCGCCTGCAGTTGCAAAACATCTCGCTTGATCATGCGGGGGACGGGTCACTGAGCTGGGAACATTTCGAAGCTCAATTGAACAATGTGTTCCGGCACTTTCCCAACCTGGACAGCCTTGAAGTCGATCGCGGCTATGGCCCCAACCTGCAAGCTTCCGAATTCGCCAACAGCATTCCGTTGATTATCAGGAGCTTCCCGCACCTGAGCGAGCTGAGGTTCGTTAACCAGAATGCAGCGCTCTACCCTCTGGACATCGACCGCCTGGCCTCCCGCTCGTACCTCACCCGGCTGGACCTGAGCGGCAATCGCTTCGACTCACAAGCCAGGTTTACCTTCCCTGACTGGCAGCTCGAGTACCTGGGGCTGGACCGGATGGCCATAGAGCGCTGGCCACTCTGGCTCAACGAACAGTCACTTCAACGCGTTCAGGAATTATCGCTGCGCGAGAACCTGCTGACTGTGATTCCTCATTACCTTGAAGAAAACACAATTGGCAACGGGCCCCACACATTGATCTCGCTGGAGGAAAACCCGATCCTGCCAAACCAGTTGCGCAACCTGCACCTGATTCAGGACGGGCAGCGGCGCCGCTTCAGTTTCAATCTGGACTTGCCTCCAAGCCTGGAAGCAAGGCTTACAGGGCTGCAGGACGAACGCCGTCAGCTTCACGATGCGGTTGATCATTGGGCCAATGCCTCAAGCTCTTCAGCCCCTCTGACCGAACAAACCCGTCGCGACCGCACCCTGATCGGCCAGTCGATTCTGGATTTCTGGCTCCAGCGGGTCCGTGGCCTGAACTTCGCAACCCTGCATGTGGAGGGTGTTGCGCTGAGCGACTTCCCGCCCCGCCTGCCCCCATTCTTCTACAACTACCTTGAACACCTCAGGCTGCGAAGAGTGGCGGCTACCCCTGAAGCGTTGAATGCATTGATTGTCTCTGCCCCCATGCTCAGATCGCTGACGCTCGAAGGGCACGTGCAACCCATGCGGACTTTGCCCTCGGCATTGGTCAACTCCAGAATCAACGAGCTCTATCTGCGCGAACAAGGCCTGATGGTCGATCAACAAACACTGGACAGTTTGGCAGGCATGCGCGAGCTGATTGCCCTTGATCTGTCCGGCAACCATTTTGCGCCGGCACTGCATAGCCCCGCCGACATTCATCGCCCTCTGCAGCGGCTATCCCTTCGCAATGCTGGCCTGCAACGGTGGCCTGAGTGGCTGGACGACTGGATGCCGCTGCACGTGCTCGATCTGGACGATAACCAGCTCACCGAACTACCGGAGCACATTCTGCAAAACCCGGAAAGCCATGATGGCTTTACCTCCATATCACTTGCAGACAACCCACTGAACGATGAAACGCTGCGCCGTGCGCACCTCTCACACGGCCGGCACCGCCGCTACACCTTCGACCTGGACCTGACCCCCGAGCTGCTGACCCTCATGCCACCCGACTACTTGATCAGCAGTGACACCGGAAGCAGTACTGATAGCAGCCCGGGCAGCACCGGCAGTACGGCAAGCCTGCACCGGCACAGCCCAGTGCCTTGGGCGCCGGGTGACATTCCGGATGTTAGCCGATGGCTGACTGCCGATATGGGCGAAACCGTGGTCGCAAGCCGTCGAAGTGCCTGGGAAACGTTGCAGCAGGGCGCAGAGGCCAGCGACTTGCTGGCCCTGGCGGGGCGTTTGACGCAATCGGCGCCTTACCGCAACGCAACGGGTCGCAGCTCATTTATCGAGCGGCTTTGGGAGGTCCTGCAGTATGCGGCGGAACATCGCGAGCAACGCCTGCTCTTCAATGGCATGGCACAGGATGCCGCGGCCAATCGCACTTGCCACGACGGCGCATTGCTGGTGTTCAAGCAGATCGAAGAGCAACTGCTGGTCAGCAGGATGGCTGCCATATCGCCACAAGACGGCGAAGGCGACACCCTGTACCGCTTGACCCGTCGTCTCTTCCGGCAAAACAGGATCGATGAAATTGCCCGGCTCAAGGCCGAGGCGGATACCGAGATCGATGAGGCCGAGGTCCGGCTGGCGTATCAGCGCAGGCTCGCAACGGCGCTGGATTTGCAGGCGCCTGCTGATCACATGCTGTATGAGAGCGCCGCCAGGCTGCAGCGCGGAGAGCTGGAAAATGTCGAGCGGCAAGTGCGCGAGGCAGAGGCTGGCGAGGCTTTCCTGGCGTTCGCCGAGGACCTTGAGCTTTGGGTGAACCACCTGCGCGCAACGCATGCAGAACGGTTCCAGCAGCTCAAGGCCAACTACCTGGATCGCGAGGCGGCGCTGTTCGAACAGCACCCGGATGAATCGATCGATGCACTGGCCCCCCAGATGCAAGCGCTGCAGGAGCAATGGAAGCAAGAGGAGCGCGCGCTGATTCGTGAACTCACCAACCATGCAGGCAAAGATCTGCCCTGAAGCCTGGAGCACCGGGGCCGTAGAGAGGCCCCGGGCACTTTCATTTGCCGTAACGCTCCCGGCCCCAGGCAAGCAGTGCCTCCAGCAGGTTTTTCAGTACCGCCTGGGTTGGCTGCGCCAGGTCTTCGCGGTAGCTGAAAGGGTTTACCTCTTCCATGTAGGTGCTCTGCGCCAACTCCAGCTGCACCGCATGGACATGGTCATGTGGGGCACCGTAATGGCGAGTGATGTGCCCGCCCTTGAATCGCCCATTGAGTACGTGGCTGTACGCCTCGGTTTCAGCGCACACGCCCTGCAGACGATTGGCCAGCTCCGGGTCGCAACTGGCGCCATTGAAAGTGCCCAGGTTGAAATCCGGCAGCTTGCCGTCGAACAGGTGCGGTATCAGCGAGCGGATCGAGTGGGCGTCCCACAGCAGGGCATAGCCGTGCAACGCTCGTAGACGTGCCAACTCGTTTCGAAGGGTATCGTGGTAGGGCCGCCAGATGTGCTCAAGGTAGGTCGCCCGCTCGTCTGCCGAAGGTGCTTGCCCGTCCTTGAACAGCGGTTGCCCCTCAAACAACGTGGCAGGGTAAAGCCCTGTGGTGGCCCCGGCATACAAGGGCTTGTCATCATCCGGACGGTTAAGGTCGATCACGAAACGCGAATACTCTGCCGCCACAACGCTTGCACCCAGCTCACGGGCAAAATCGTACAGTCTCGGGATATGCCAGTCGGTATCGGGCAGGCTGCGCGCAGCGTCGACCAGCCCTTCCTGCACCGCCGGGGTCAGTTTCAGGCCCGCATGGGGCATGCTGATCAGCAGGGGCAAACAGCCCTGGTGGAAGCTCAGTACCTTGTCCATTCTGCCTCGCTCAATTGGAGATCTCGTTACCCTTGCGCACCACGCGCTTGGGCAAGTCGCCGCCCAGCCAGTAGGCCAGGTCGGCAGGGCGCTCGATTTGCCAGGCCACGAAGTCCGCCACCTTGCCGGTTTCCAGCGAACCGTGGCTGTCGCCCATGCCCAATGCGGTGGCGGCATGCACGGTGACACCGGCCAAGGCCTCTTCCGGGGTCATGCGGAACAACGTGCAGCCCATGTTCAACATCAGGCGCAACGAAAGGCCCGGCGAAGTGCCGGGGTTGAGGTCGCTGGCCAGGGCAATCTTCACGTTGTGTCTGCGCAGAGCGTCCATCGGTGGCAGCTGGGTTTCGCGCAAGAAGTAGAAGGCACCTGGCAACAGCACTGCCACGGTGCCTGCCTGGGCCATGGCAATGGCATCTTCTTCGGTCATGAACTCCAGATGGTCGGCAGACAGCGCCTGGTACCGGGCCGCCAGGCTGGAACCGTGCAGCGACGAAAGCTGCTCGGCATGCAATTTGACCGGCAGGCTCAACTCACGCGCCTTTATGAACAGCCGCTCGACCTGAGCAGGGGAAAACGCAAGGTGCTCGCAGAACGCATCCACGGCATCCACTAGCCCTTCCTCGGCCAATGCCGGGAGCATCTCGTCACAGATGTGCGCGATGTAGTCGTCCGGCCGGCCCGCATACTCGGGAGGCAACGCGTGTGCTGCCAGGCAGGTGGCACGCACGGCGAGTGGCAGTTCGTCGGCCAGACGCCGGGCCACACGCAACATCTTGCGCTCGTTGGCCAGGTCCAGGCCGTAGCCGGACTTGATCTCGATCGTGGTCACGCCGTCGCGCATCAGTGCCTGCACGCGCTGGCGGGCGCTGACGAACAGTTCGTCCTCGCTGGCGGCGCGGGTGGCCCGCACAGTGCTGGCGATGCCGCCGCCCTGGGCGGCGATTTCGGCGTAGCTTACGCCCTGCAGCCGTTGTTCGAATTCCCCGCTGCGGTTGCCGCCGAACACCGCGTGGGTGTGGCAGTCGATCAGGCCGGGGGTGACCCAGGCGCCGTTGAGGTCAACCGTGCGGGCGATTTCCAACGTCGGCAGGTCGGTACGCGGGCCGATCCATTCGATCAGGCCGGCGTTGGTGACGATGGCGGCATCCTCGATGGTCGAGTAGCTGCCATAGGCCATGGTAGCGGCGTGGCAGTGTTGCCATAGGGTTCTCATACACAAACTCCGATGTTCGATCTCTGACCGCGTTGGGTTCATCGCGGATGAATCAGCAGGGACATGTGGGAGCGGCTTTAGCCGCGAACACCGGCAAAGCCGGTGCCAGGCACCGCGTCGCCTGCTTCGCGGCTAAAGCCGCTCCCACAGGAAACGCGACACACTTGCAGCCACAGCGATCACCGCAGGTAACGCGCTCACAAGCTTGGCAGTACGCCAGCGGGCAACAGCCCGGTCAGCTTGCCTTCAGCCAGCAAGGCACTGGCGACCTCGATATCCGGCGAGAAGAAACGATCACGATCGTAGTGCGGTACCTCGCGGCGCAGCACCTGGCGCGCCTGCTCCAGCTTCGGCGAGGTTTTCAGCCCTTCGCGCAGGTCCAGGCCCTGGCAAGCCCCCAGCCATTCGATGGCCAGTACGCCACGGGTGTTCTCGGCCATTTCCCACAGCCGTTTGCCTGCCGCCGGGGCCATGGACACGTGATCTTCCTGGTTGGCCGACGTCGGAAGGCTGTCGACGCTGTGCGGGTGCGACAGGGCCTTGTTCTCGCTGGCCAGTGCAGCTGCGGTCACCTGGGCGATCATGAAGCCGGAGTTGACCCCGCCGTTTTCCACCAGGAATGGCGGCAGTTGCGACATGTGCTTGTCCATCATCAACGAGATGCGGCGTTCGCTGAGCGCACCGATTTCGGCAATGGCCAGCGCCAGGTTGTCAGCCGCCATTGCCACCGGCTCGGCATGGAAGTTACCGCCGGAAATCACATCACCTTCGGCAGCGAAAACCAGCGGGTTGTCGGAAACGGCATTGGCCTCGATGCCCAGCACTTCGGCGGCCTGACGCAGCTGGGTCAGGCAGGCGCCCATGACTTGCGGCTGGCAGCGCAGGGAATACGGGTCCTGAACCTTGCCGCAGTTCTGGTGCGAACGCGACACTTCGGTGGAGTCGCTCAGCAGGTCACGGAAGCACGCCGCTGTGTCGATCTGCCCACGCTGGCCACGAGCGGCGTGGATGCGGGCGTCGAACGGCGCACGCGAACCCAGGGCGGCTTCCACGGTCAGGCCACCGCAGGCAATGGCAGCGGCAAACAGGTCTTCGGCCTGGAACAGCCCGCGCAGGGCATAGGCGGTAGAGGCCTGGGTGCCGTTGAGCAGCGCCAGCCCTTCCTTCGCAGCCAGGGTTAGTGGCTCCAGGCCGGCAACCGCCAGTGCTTCATTGGCCGGGAGCCATTCGCCCTGATAACGCGCCTTGCCCTCGCCCAGCAGCACCAGCGACATGTGTGCCAGCGGCGCCAGGTCACCGGACGCTCCGACCGAGCCCTTCAGCGGAATATGCGGATAGACCTCGGCATTGACCAGTGCGATCAACGCATCGATGACCTTGCGGCGAATGCCGGAAAAACCCCTGCTGAGGCTATTGATCTTGAGCACCATGATCAACCGCACCATGGCGTCGTCCAGCGGCGCGCCAATACCCGCTGCGTGGGACAACACCAGCGAGCGCTGCAGGTTTTCCAGGTCGTGACTGGCAATGCGGGTCGAGGCCAGCAGGCCAAAGCCGGTGTTGATGCCATAGGCGGTACGGTCTTCGGCAATGATGCGCTCGACGCAGGCCACGCTGGCGTCAATGCCTGCAGCGGCGCTGGCATCCAGGCCCAGGTGCAGCGGCGCGGCATGAATACGGCGCAGCTGGGCCAGGGTCAAGCTGCCGGGGATGAGATTGAGGGCTTCCATGAGCAGGGCTCCTTTCTATATTTCAGTTCAGCGCAGGCAGCACAGGCTGCGGCGCTTTGAGCAAAGTAGCGGCGAGTGCGATATCCGGCGCCAGCCAACGGTCCTGCACGTAGGCAGGCACCTGCTCGCGCAGCAGCCGCCAGGCCGCATCGGTACCGGCGCCAAAGCGTTGGTCCTTCAGAAACTCGAACGCCTGGGCGGCCAGCAGATACTCGATGGCGAGGATCTGGGTGCAGTTTTCCAGCACCTGATGCAGCTTGAGTGCGGCATTGGTGCCCATACTCAGATGATCTTCCTGCAGGCCCGAGGTGACGTAGTTGTCGAGCACCGCCGGCTGCGCCAGCTGGCGGTTCTGCGCGCACAGCGAGGCCGCGACATACTGGGCGATCATCATCCCGGAGTTGACCCCGGGGTTGCTCACCAGAAATGCCGGCAGGCCACTGACGTGCGGGTTGACGAGGCGGTCAAGGCGACGCTCGGCAATGGCTCCGATTTCGGCCATGGCGATGGCCAGAAGATCGCTAGCCATGGCCACCGACTGGCCGTGGGGGTTGGCTTGGGACATCACGCGGAAGCTGTCCGGCGTGCCCAGCAGCAACGGGTTGTCATTGGCGCCGTTGAGTTCGGCCACGATCTGTTGCGCGGCATGGGCCAGCTGATCACGGGCGGCGCCGTGCACCTGCGGGATGGAGCGGATGCTCAAGGCGTCCTGCGTGCGGATGCCCTTGCTGGAGGCGATCACTTGGCTGTCGGCGAGCAAGGCGCGCAGGTTTTCGCCAGTTTGTTGCATGCCCGGGTGCGGCTTGAGGGCAATGATTTCTGGGTCAAAAGCAGCTATTTGCCCGCGCAAGGCTTCAAAACTCATGGCACCGATCACGTCGGCCCATTGCAGAAGGCGGTTGGCGTCATCCAGGGCCAGGCAGGCCAGGCCGGTCATGCACGGGGTGCCATTGACCAGGCACAAACCGTCTTTGGCACCCAACTGCACCGGTGCGAGGCCCTCGGCCTCCAACGCCTGCGCGGCCTCGACGATCTGCCCGCGGTAGCTGACCTTGCCGATGCCAAGCAGGCACACACCCACGTGAGCCATATGGGTCAGGTACCCGACCGAACCTTGGGATGGCACTTGCGGCGTGATGCCGTGGTTGAGCAACGCCAGCAACGCCGCGACCACCCGGCGGTGGATACCGGACTTGCCGTGGCTGTAGTTGGCGATGGCGGCACAGATGATCGCCCGAATCTGCTCGTCGGGCAGTGCCGGGCCAACCCCACAGGCGTGACTGAGCAGCGTATTGCGCGACAACTCGCTGAGCTGCTCGGCCTGCAATGAAACGTTGCACAGCGCACCGAGCCCAGTGTTGACGCCATAGGCGCGCTCACCGCTTTCAACGATGCGCTGCACGATGGCCTGGGCATTGTCGATACGCGCCCACACCAGCGGTGCCAGTTCCAGGCGCGCACCTTGGCGGGCCACGGCGGCGATATCCTGCCAGCGTAATGCGCCGCCAGTGAAAACCACGGTTTCAGCGTTGGACATGGCGCTCCTCATACCGCGACCGCGCGGCGCTGGACGAAGCGGTCGACGTATTCGTCGGCCGGGTTGTGCAGGATCTGCTGCGGCGTGCCGACCTGAATCAGCCGGCCATCCTTCAAAATCGCGATGCGGTTGCCGATGCGCACGGCTTCATCCAGGTCATGGGTGATGAACACGATGGTCTTGTGCAGAGTCTTTTGCAGCTCCAGCAACTGGTCCTGCATTTCGGCGCGGATCAAGGGGTCGAGGGCGCTGAAAGCCTCGTCCATCAGGATGATGTCGGTGTCGGCCGCCAATGCCCGGGCCAGGCCCACGCGCTGGCGCATGCCACCGGAAAGCTGATGCGGGTACTTTTTCTCGTAGCCCTTCAGGCCCACGGTTTCAATCCACTGCTGGGCACGTTCGGCACACAGTTGCTTGCTCTCGCCACGCACCTTCAGGCCGTAAGCGACGTTATCCAGCACATTGCGGTGCGGCAGCAGGCCGAAGCTCTGGAACACCATGCTGATTTTGCGCCGGCGAAATTCGCGCAGTGCTTCCATGTCGTACTGCAGGATGTCTTCACCGTCGACCAGGATTTGCCCGCTGGTGGGGTCGATCAGGCGATTGAAGTGACGCACCAGGGTCGACTTGCCCGAACCGGACAAGCCCATGATGACGAAGATCTCGCCACTGCCGATGGACAGCGACAAGTCGTTGACCCCCACCACGCAGCCGGTCTGCGCCAGTACCTGCTCCTTGCCCTGCTGGTTGCGGATCAACTGCAAGGCCTCTTCGGCGCGCTCACCGAAGATCTTGAAGACGTTCTTCACTTCGATCTTGCTGACGGGTTGCGTGCTCATTGGCTCACCTCATGGCGTGGCCGGCCATAGGCCTGGGTAATGCGGTCGATCACCACCGCAAGAATGACGATTGCCAGGCCCGCCTCGAGGCCGCGGCCGACGTTGAGGGTCTGGATGCCTACCAGCACGTCCTCGCCCAGGCCACGGGCGCCGATCATCGAGGCAATCACCACCATCGACAGGGCCATCATGGTGGTCTGGTTGATGCCGGCCATGATGCTTGGCAGGGCCAGGGGCAGTTGCACCCCGAACAGTTGCTGCCAGCGGTTGGCGCCGAAGGCATTGATTGCCTCCATGACCTCGCCGTCAACCTGACGAATGCCCAGGTCGGTCAGGCGGATCAGCGGCGGCGCGGCGTAGATCACGGTGGCGAAGATCGCCGGCACCTTGCCCAGGCCAAACAGCATCAGCACCGGGATCAGGTACACGAAGCTGGGCATGGTCTGCATGATGTCCAGCAGCGGCATCAGCACCGAACGCAGGCGGTTGCTGCGCGCCGACAGGATACCCAGCGGGATGCCCACCAGCACCGAGATCAGCGTGGCTACCAGCATCAAGGCCAGGGTTTGCATCAGCTTGTCCCACAGGCCGACGGCGCCGACCAGGAACAGCAGGCCTATGATCACCAGGGTCGGCAGAATGCGGCGGGTGGCGTGCCAGGCAATCAACCCCACCACGGCCAGCATCAGCCACCAGGGTGTGGCCCGCAGTACGCCCTCAAGGCTGACGATGGCCCATAGCAGGGTGTCGGAAATGTGCCGGAACACATCGCCATAATTGGTCACCAGGGCATCGACCCAACCATTGACCCAGTCGGCGATCGAGAATGTCAGGTTGTCAGGAAACATAGGTTCCACTCATCCGCAAGGGCGCTCAGAGCGCCGCGTTGATCTTCTTGGCAGCATCTTCGCTGACCCACGCCTGCCACACTTCAGGATGTTCCTTGAGGAACGCCTTGGCCAGTGCGGGCGACTCGATCCGATCCTTGGTCATGCGTGCCAGGTTCTGGTTTAGCAGGTCGATCGGCAGGTTGACCTTCTCCAGCACCGCGACCAGTTCCGGGGCTTGCTCGTGGAAGGTTTTCGACAGGCCGACCTTGATCGACACGGACTTGTCCACGCCTGCTTTTTCCTGCAGTTTGACCAGGTCCACCTGCCCCATCAGCGGGGTTGGGGTCCAGTAGTAGAAGAGAATAGGCTCGCCGCGCTTGTAGCTCGACAGCACGGCAGCATCCAGCGCCGGGCCGGTGCCGGGGCGGAAGTTGGTGTAGCTGCTTTCCAGGCCGTAGTCCTTGAGCATCTGGCTGTTGTCCAGCTCGCAGGTCCAACCGGCCGGGCAGTTGTAGAAGCGGCCTTTGCCTGGCTCTTCCTGGTCCTTGAAGACAGCGGAGTACTTAGCCAGGTCGGCGATGCTTTTCAGCTCCGGCGCCTTGGCTTCGAGCTTGCGCTTGGCGTCGCCTTCGATCACGTAGCGGGGCACGTACCAGCCTTCTTCGGCGCCCACCACCGGGGCGCCAACGCCTACCACCTTGCCGGCGGCTTCGGCTTTTTTCCAGACCTCGCTGCGGCCCACCCACTCTTCGGCGAACACCTGGATATCGTTGGTGCCCAGGGCGTTTTCCATGGTGATGGAGTTGCCGGGCAGGCTGTCGGTTTCGCAGCCGTAGCCGTTTTTCAGCACGAATTGCATCACGTCGGTCAGCAGCATGCCGCTTTCCCAGTTCAGGCCGGCAAATTTCACCGGCTTGCCAGACTCGCACCAGCCGGCAGCCTGGCTGCTGCCAGCGGCGCCGAGCAGGCCCAGGGCGAACAACGAGGCGAGCAGGGTCTTGTTGGTTTTCATTGCGTGACGCTCCCAAACTTGAAAATGGAATACGGCAGGGTTTGGAAAGGGGGGCCGCGTTGCGGCCCATCGCGGCGGTCCGACGTTTCGGTGAATCCGCTCCTACTGTAGGAGCGGTTTTAACCGCGATGGGCCGCAACGCGGCCCCAACGGCTCATCAGCCAGTAATCATCGGCAGGTTCAACCCCTGCTCTTTCGCGCACTCAATGGCAATTTCATAACCGGCATCCGCATGGCGCATCACCCCGGTGGCCGGGTCATTGGTCAGCACCCGGGCAATGCGCTCGGCCGCTTCATCGGTGCCGTCACACACAATCACCATGCCAGAGTGCTGCGAGAAGCCCATGCCCACGCCGCCGCCATGGTGCAGCGATACCCAGGTGGCACCGCTGGCGGTGTTCAGCAAGGCGTTGAGCAGCGGCCAGTCAGACACAGCATCCGAGCCGTCGCGCATGGCTTCGGTTTCACGGTTGGGGCTGGATACCGAGCCCGAGTCCAAGTGGTCACGGCCAATCACGATCGGCGCCGACAGCTCGCCGCTGCGCACCATTTCGTTGAACGCCAGGCCCAGCTTGGCGCGCAGGCCCAGGCCAACCCAGCAGATACGTGCCGGCAGGCCCTGGAAGCTGATGCGCTCACGGGCCATATCCAGCCAACGGTGCAGGTGAGCGTCGTCGGGGATCAGTTCCTTGACCTTGGCGTCGGTCTTGTAGATGTCCTGCGCATCGCCCGACAACGCCGCCCAGCGGAACGGGCCAATGCCGCGGCAGAACAGCGGGCGGATGTAGGCTGGCACGAAGCCCGGGAAGTCGAAGGCATTGGCAACGCCCTCTTCCTTGGCCATCTGGCGAATATTGTTGCCGTAGTCGAAAGTCGGCACGCCCTGCTTCTGGAAGTCCAGCATGGCCTGCACGTGCACGGCCATGGATTGCTTGGCGGCTTTGACCACGGCCGCCGGTTCGGTCTGCGCGCGGTCGCGGTACTGCTCCCAGGTCCAGCCGGCTGGCAGGTAGCCGTTGAGCGGGTCGTGGGCGCTGGTCTGGTCGGTAACCATGTCTGGGCGCACGCCACGCTTGACCAGCTCTGGCAACACCTCAGCGGCGTTGCCGTGCAGGGCGATGGAGATGGCCTTGCCTTCGGCGGTGTACTTGGCGATACGGGCCAGCGCGTCATCCAGGTCGGTGGCCTGCTCATCGACGTAGCGGGTTTGCAGGCGGAAGTCGATGCGGCTCTGCTGGCACTCGATGTTCAGCGAGCAGGCGCCAGCCAGGGTCGCGGCCAAAGGCTGGGCGCCGCCCATGCCACCAAGGCCGGCGGTCAGTACCCACTTGCCTTTGAGGCTGCCGTTGTAGTGCTGGCGGCCAGCCTCGACGAAAGTTTCGTAGGTGCCCTGGACGATGCCCTGGCTACCGATGTAGATCCAGCTGCCGGCGGTCATCTGGCCGTACATGGCCAGGCCCTTGGCGTCGAGCTCGTTGAAGTGCTCCCAGTTGGCCCAGTGCGGCACCAGGTTGGAGTTGGCGATCAGCACGCGCGGGGCATTGGCGTGGGTCTTGAACACACCCACTGGCTTGCCCGACTGTACCAGCAAGGTTTCGTCATCATTCAGGTTGGTCAGGCTCTCGACGATCTTGTCGTAGCAGGCCCAGTTGCGTGCGGCGCGGCCAATGCCGCCGTAAACCACCAGTTCTTTGGGGTTTTCGGCAACTTGTGGGTCGAGGTTGTTCATCAACATGCGCAGCGGGGCTTCGGTCAGCCAGCTTTTGGCCGTCAGCTTGTTGCCACGCGGGGCGCGGATCTCGACGTCACGGAATTTGTTCAGCTTGTTGTCAGTCACGAAAGTGCTCCTCGGGTGCGTACAGCGCGATTGGGGACGGCCTATCCACTTTCGCGCACTTGGCTTTACTTGTACATACAAGCATATGCAATTGAATTGCCAAGTTGAGGGCCTGAGTGGTTAAACGAGATGTGAAGCAGGATTGAAGGCCTTGAGAATCAAGGGCTACAGAAACGGGAAAATTTCTTTGGGATGATCAGGAAAGGGATTACAGGGCTGGAAGGCATTGCGCCATCCTGGGGCGTTCGGTAACAACGTGTCCCGTTTCGAGGCGTTACCGGGGTAATAGCCAAGTGAGATTTTTTGTGGGAGCGGGTTCACCCGCCAATGCGATGTTGAACCCAACGACGCCTTCGCGGGTAAATCGCAGCGGCGAACCGCCGCTCCCACAGGGCGCTCTAGATTCGATGTGTTGCGCCGGTCAGCTCGATGACGCAACAGCGGCCCAGCACTTCGATTTCCTGCAAGCGGTCGTTACCGCTCAACTGCAGGCAGTCATACCTGCCCAGCGAATGTGATTGCCCCTGAATGCTCACCTGCAACTCCGCCTGGGCACTGAACACCAGCACCGTTTCGGCCGCGCTGAACAACCGGCTTCCCCCGTTGAACCACTGCAACCGCGCCCGGTAACGCCCCGGCGCATAGATCAGGTTGAAATCGCGAATCGGCCCGCCCAGCAGATTACAATTCACCTGGCTCTCGCCATCGAAGGCGTAGGCGTCGAATGGCAGCAGCGGCCGGCTTTGCTCACCATCCACCGTCAAACGCATGCCGTCACCCTGCAACACGGTGATGATGCGCTGGTAACCGGCAAAACTGGAAAACCCCCCGGAGGCCTCGATGTCGGCAATCGACAGACGCCAGCCAAACCCATCCAGCCCATCGCCGGCATCACGGGTGATTTCCTCGGTAAAGCCGCCGCCGTTCTTCCACGGCATGCGCGGGTAATCCTTGGCACGCAACCACTGCAACTGGCTCATTTGCTGAAACGTCCTTCCAGGCGATGACGGGAACCGGGGTGGATCAAACGTGCTGCCGTCACCGGCTGACGGCCGGACCAGGTGCGGCGACGGATCAGCAGGCAAGGCTCGCCCCGCTCAATCTGCAGCAGCTTGCACTCGTCCGGGTCGGCAAGGATCGCCTCGACCACGTGCTCACCTTCGGTCAACGGTGCGACTTGTGACAAATACGCGTAAGGCGTCTGCCGGGTGAAATCCTGCTTGAGGTAATCCGGGGCAATCAGCGCATTGACGTAGCGGTCTTCGATTTGCACCGGCACGCCGTTTTCGTAATGCACGATCAACGAATGGAACACCCGCTGGCCTTCGCGCATGTCCAGCGCCAACGCACGCTCGGAGCCTGCCGCTTCTTCAGCCAGGGTGATGACCTGGCAGCTATGCTGATGGCCACGAGCGGCGATTTCGTCGGCAATGTTGTGTACTTCAAACAACGCTGAGCGGGTCTTGGGTTCGGCCACGAAAGTGCCGACGCCCTGCATGCGCACCAGCAGCCCCTCGGCCGTTAGCTCACGCAACGCACGGTTGATGGTCATGCGGCTGAAACCCAGCTCGCTGACCAGCTCGCTTTCCGAAGGTACCCGGTGGTGCGGCGGCCAGCTGCCGTTTTCGATCTGCTGGACAATCATCAGCTTGACCCGGGCGTACAGCGGCGCCGGCCCTTCGCCCATCTGGGCCACCAGCACGGAGACAGGAGGTGTCGGCACGGCATTGATCCTTGTGCGAATTGATTGAGCGGTAGCTTGCCGGAGTTTACCCGGCAGGCAAACGGCTGTATATGTATATACAAGCTGAACACTAACAGGATAGCCCAATGCCCGCCTACTTCGCCGAACGCGCCCTCCTGCCCAGCGGTTGGGCCAACAATGTCCGCCTGGAGGTGGCAGATGATGGCCACTTGGCGTTGATCCAGGCCGATGCCAGTGCCGAGAGAGCCGAGCGACTAAACGGCCCGTTGTTGCCGGGCATGCCCAACTTGCATTCTCACGCGTTCCAGCGGGCAATGGCGGGCTTGGCGGAAGTGGCAGGCAACCCCAACGACAGCTTCTGGACTTGGCGCGACCTGATGTATCGGCTGGTAGGCAAAGTAAGCCCGGATCAGATGGAGGTCATTGCCCGGCAGCTTTACATCGAGATGCTCAAGGCCGGGTACACGTCGGTGGCAGAGTTCCACTATGTGCACCATGACGTTTCGGGCCAGCCCTACGCCGACCCTGCCGAATTGTCCCGGCGCATCAGCGCCGCTGCCGCCAGCAGCGGCATCGGCCTGACCCTGTTGCCGGTGCTCTACAGCCACTCGGGTTTTGGCGGCCAGGCGCCCAATGATGGGCAACGGCGCTTCATCAACTCCACTGAGCACTACCTGAAACTGCAGGCCCAGCTCACACCACTGCTGGCCGCGCAGCCTGCGCAGCAAGTGGGCCTGTGCTTCCACTCCCTGCGGGCAGTCACCCCTGAGCAAATCGCCGAGGTACTGGCCGCCAGCAGCAAACACTGCCCGGTTCACATTCACATCGCCGAACAGCAAAAGGAGGTCGACGACTGCCTGGCCTGGAGCGGCCTGCGCCCGTTGCAGTGGCTGTATCGCCATGTGGATGTCGACGCGCGCTGGTGCCTGGTGCACGCCACCCATGCCGAGGCGGACGAAGTGGCGGCGATGGCACGCAGCGGCGCAGTGGCGGGGTTGTGCCTGACCACCGAAGCCAACCTGGGTGACGGTATCTTCCCTGCCGTGGACTTTCTGGCCCAAGGCGGGCGAATGGGCATTGGCTCGGACAGCCATGTTTCACTGAGCGTGGTCGAAGAACTGCGTTGGCTGGAGTATGGCCAGCGCTTGCGGGACCAACGGCGTAACCGGCTGTACCGTGAGGATCAGCCGATGGTCGGGCGCACGCTGTATGACGCTGCACTCGCCGGTGGCGCCCAGGCACTTGGGCAAGCAGTCGGTGAGCTGGCGGTGGGCAAGCGTGCCGATTGGTTGGTGCTGGATGGGGCTGACCCGTATATCGCCATGGCGGATGGGGATGCAATTCTCAACCGCTGGCTGTTTGCCGGTGGAGACCGTCAGGTGCGGGATGTGATGGTCAACGGGCAGTGGGTGGTGCGCCAGGGGCGGCACGAGCATGACGAAGAAAGCGGGCGGGCGTTCGTTGGTGTTTTGAGACAGCTGCTGGGCTGAGAAGTTGGGGCCGCTTTGCGGCCCCATTCAATTCAATGCATCTGCACAATCTGCTTGTCTGCGGTACGCCAGATCAACCGACTGGTGTCATACCCCTGCTGACGCGCCTTGGACAACAAGCTCTCTCGCTCCCAGGCTGGCAGGCTTGGTGTGCGCGAAAGAATCCACAGGTACTTGCGGTCCGGGCTGCCGACGATGGCCGTGCGGTAGTGATCGTCCACGTACAGAATCCAGTACTCGCCACGCGCCACGCCCGGTACCAGCTGAGTGAACCAGTTGTTGAACTCCACCCACAGCCTGTCGGTGTGCCCCGGCTCCTGAATGTTCGCGTGCCCCTCGGCGCGCAGCCATTCATCGCCAATGGTGCGGCAGCGGTTAAGCACGCCGTACGAGCCATCCGGCTTGAGGTTGTAATGTGCCTCGGACTGGGCACATTCGCTTTGATACGGCATCGGCAAACGTGCCAGCTCGTACCATTTGCCCTGGTAACGCTTGAGGTCGACGTTGCCGGCGGTCTTCGGGGCCAGCGGGTCGTTCGAAGAGGTGGCGCAGCCACCCAGCAGCATTACCAGGCACAACCCCAGCAGCAGGTGCAGACGCCTCATTTGAGGCCCTGCCCGGAATACATCAGCACTTTGTCGGCCGCGTACTGAACGCTGATGAAACTCTTCTCGTCCCCCCAGGTGCAACTGCTCATGCCCAGCGCGCCAGAGCACTCCTTGGGCGTGCCAAGCAGTTGCTCGACCTCAGCCTTGTTCATACCGGCCTTGAGCTTGGAATAGTTTTCCTGATTGATCTTGCTGCACGCAGTCAGGACGACGCACAAGGACAACAGGGCGAGGGAACGCAACGACATGAAGGGTCACTCCTGAAAGATGGATACAGGCGAGTGGCCTGCAGTGACCTTCGACGGGAAAATCCCTCCCGGGTTCCCTGCCACCCCCCCTTTCGTTCAACACCGTTGGTCGGCTGGCACTGCGCAAACGATTAAGGTTTTGCCGCGCCGGGTCGACACAGCGTGCACGCTGTGGCGCATCGCCACGGCAACCCACCTCCGCCTTGCCTTGTGCAGACATAAAAATGACCAAGAACCTGAAGTTCAGCCACAAGATCCTGCTGGCCGCCGCCCTCGTGGTGGCCGTTGCCTTTACCTGTTTCGTGCTGTTCAACGACTACCGCCAACGCCAGTCCCTGCGTAACGACACACAGACCAACCTGCAGGAGCTGGGCAGCCTTACCGCCGGCAACATCCGCAACTGGCTCGATAGCCGCATCCAGTTGCTCGACTCGCTGGCCCAGCAAATTGCCATCGATGGCCCGGCCAAGGCCAGCCTCGACCGCAGCCTGGCCCTGCCGGTGTATGCCAGCAATTTCCAGCTCACCTACTTTGGCGGCCAGGACGGCAGCATGCAGTCAGTGCCCGCAGGCAACCGCGCTGCCGATTACGACCCGCGTGCGCGCGGCTGGTACAAGGCCGCCAGCGCCGGCACCCGCACCATCGTGACCGAACCCTACATTTCGGCATCGGCCGGCAAGCTGGTGATCACCCTCGCCACACCGGTGCAACAGGCAGGCCGCCTGATGGGCGTTAGCGGGGTCGACACTGACCTGCAGACCATCAGCAACCTGATCAATGCCCTCGACTTCGATGGCCACGGCCACGCCTTCATCGTCAACGGTGAAGGCAAGATCCTCATCCACCCCAAAGCCGAACTGGCACTCAAAACCCTGGCCGACGTGTACCCGAGCAACACCCCCCACATCAGCAACGGCATGAAGGAAGTCGAACTGGACGGGCGCAAGCAGTTCATCAACTTCACCCATGTCGACGGCGTGCCCTCGGCTGACTGGTACGTGGCCCTGGTGGTCGACCAGGATGCGGCGTTCGCCATGCTGGGTGAGCTGCGCACCTCGGCCGTCGTCGCGACACTGATTGCGGTAGTGGCCATCATTGCCCTGCTCGGCCTGCTGATCCGCGTGCTGATGGAGCCGCTGCACCTGATGGGCCGCGCCATGCACGACATCGCCGAAGGCGAAGGCGACCTGACCCGGCGCCTGGTCATTCATGCCCAGGACGAGTTTGGGAGCCTCGGGAAGTCGTTCAACCGCTTCGTGGAGCGTATTCACGAGTCGATCCGCGAAGTGGCTTCGGCCACCGGCCAAGTGAATGCGGTGGCCGCACAGGTTGTGACTGCTTCCAATGCCTCGATCCATAACGCCGACCAGCAATCCAGCCGTACCAGCAGCGTGGCGGCCGCCATTAACCAGCTGGGGGCTGCCGCCCAGGAAATTGCCCAGAACGCAGCGCTGGCGTCGCAACACTCCAGCGAAGCCCGTGGCTTGGCCGAAGATGGCCAGCAAGTGGTCGGGCGCACCATTGACGTAATGCACCAGCTATCGGCGCGCATCAGCGATTCGTGTGGCAACATCGAAACGCTCAATGCCCACACCGCCAACATCGGGCAAATTCTGGATGTGATCAGCGGCATTTCCCAGCAAACCAACTTGCTGGCGCTGAACGCTGCGATCGAAGCAGCCCGCGCAGGTGAAGCCGGGCGTGGGTTTGCCGTGGTTGCTGACGAAGTCCGCAACCTGGCGCACCGCACCCAGGAGTCGGCGCAGCAAGTGCAGCAGCTGATTGAAGAGCTGCAAGCCGGCGCCCAGATGGCGGTCAGCACCATGAACCAGAGCCGTCAGCACAGCGACCACAGCGTGGGCATCGCCAACCAGGCCGGCGAGCGACTGGGCAGCGTGACTCAGCGCATTGGCGAGATCGATGGCATGAACCAGTCTGTGGCCACCGCCACCGAAGAGCAGACGGCCGTGGTCGAGTCGATCAATGTCGACATTACCGAGATCAATACGCTGAATCAGGAAGGGGTGCAGAACCTGCAGAGCACCTTGCGTGCCTGCAACGACCTGGAGCTTCAGGTCGGGCGGTTGAAGCATTTGGTGGGGAGTTTCCGGATTTGAGATCGCTGGGGCCGCTTTGCGGCCCTTTCCGACCGGTCCGGCGTCCCGGCAAGGCCGCTCCTACAGGTGAATGCATTTCCCTGTAGGAGCGGCCTTGCGGTTCAGAACCGAGAGCCAGGCTCCAGCAAAAAGTCCATCTCTTCACTGGTACTAGGCCGGCCCAGCACCAGATTGCGATGCGGGAACCGCCCAAACCGGGCAATCACCCGCTGATGCTGCTCGGCGTAATCCAGAAACCCCTCGAACAACCGGCGGTTCGCCTCGGGCTGCTCATCCAGCAGCATCTGGTAACGCTCGACACTCAGGTTCTGCCAGTCCAGCACCTCGGCATGCTCAAGCACCAGCAGCACGAACACCCGCTGGATCGGCAGCAGCTGGTAATCCCAGCCCTTCTGCAAACCCTGCATCGCCACCACCTGGGCACGCCGGTCACCCTCGAAGGCGCGCGGCGTGTCGCGGTAAAGCATGCGCGGCAACTGGTCCAGCAGAATCAGCAGGCCCAGCCAGCCCTGCGGGCTTTGCTGCCACTCGTCGAGCCCACCCGCCAGGGCGTGCTCGACCAGCTCGCCAAACACCGCGTGGGCCTCGGCATCGTGGTGCTTGCCGAACCACAACGTGCTCTTCTCGTCAGCCACGGCCTGGGCACTGGTGCCCCAACCGAACCACCACTCCAGCAACGGCTGCCAAGGTGCAAGCATGGTTTACTCCTTGTGATACGCGGTAACGCGCTCTACCTCTTCCTTCGAGCCGAGGATCACCGACACGCGCTGGTGCAGGCTCTCTGGCTTGATGTCGAGGATGCGATCGTAACCGTTGGTGGAGGCGCCGCCAGCCTGTTCGATGATGAACGACATCGGGTTGGCTTCGTACATCAGGCGCAGTTTGCCCGGCTTGCTAGGCTCGCGGGCATCGCGAGGGTACATGAACAGGCCGCCACGGGTGAGGATACGGTGCACGTCGGCCACCATCGAGGCGATCCAACGCATGTTGTAGTTCTTTTTCAGCGGCCCGGTTTCACCGGCCAGCAACTCGCCCACGTAACGCTGCACCGGGGCTTCCCAGTGACGCTGGTTGGACATGTTGATGGCGAATTCTGCGGTGGTTTCCGGTACGCGAATGTTTTCGTGGGTCAGAACGAAGCTGCCCAGTTCGCGGTCCAGGGTAAAGCCCTTGACGCCGTTGCCCAGGGTCAGGATCAGCATGGTCTGCGGGCCATAGATGGCGTAACCAGCGGCAACCTGCTGGGTGCCTGGCTGCAGGAAGGCGTTTTCGTTCAGGGTTTCGTTCTGGCTCAGGTACTCGTTAGGGCAACGCAGAACCGAGAAGATGGTGCCGACCGACACGTTGACGTCGATGTTGGACGAGCCGTCCAGCGGGTCGAATACCAGCAGGTAGGCGCCTTTCGGATATTTGCCCGGGATCTGGTAGGCATTGTCCATTTCTTCGGACGCCATGCCGGCCAGGTGGCCGCCCCACTCGTTGGCTTCGAGCAGGATGTCGTTGGAGATCACGTCCAGCTTCTTCTGAACCTCGCCCTGCACGTTTTCGGTGCCCATGCTGCCCAGCACGCCGCCGAGGGCGCCTTTGGACACGTGGTGGCTGATTTCCTTGCACGCACGCGCCACCACTTCGATCAGGAAGCGCAGATCGGCAGGGGTATTGTTGCTGCGGGTCTGCTCAATCAGATAGCGACTAAGGGTAACGCGGGACATGTATGGCTCCGAAAGGATTGGGGGAGAAAAACCCCCGCAGTTTACAGGGAGAGTTGCGAGCTAGCGAGCAAAGAGACTCGACTTCTTGCCCTGAGTTCAGCCGCCAGCCGGCCAATGGTCGGCTGGGGTTGTCCTGCAGCCTGGGCTGGCCCAGTGCTTAATCCAGCGCCTTCCAGATCTCCGTCGCATACTCCCGAATGGTTCGATCAGATGAGAACCACCCCATCCGCGCCGTGTTCAGCACCGCCATACGCCACCATTCCTGCGGCGTATGCCAAAGGTCTTCGACCCGCCGCTGCGCCTCCCAATAAGCGTCGAAATCGGCACAGACCAGGAACCGGTCATAGGCCACCAACCCATCGATCAAACCGGCATAACGCCCCGGATCATCCGGCGAGAACACGCCACTGCGGATCGCCTGCAGTACATCGCTCAAGCGGTGGGATGCGGCAATCGCCGTATTGGCACCAAAATCGTTGGCCTTGCGCTTCGCCTCGACCTGTTGGGCAGTCAGGCCGAAGATGAACATGTTGTCCGCCCCCACCTGCTCGCACATCTCCACGTTGGCGCCGTCCAGCGTGCCGATGGTCAGCGCGCCGTTTAGGCCAAACTTCATGTTGCTGGTGCCTGAGGCTTCGTAGCCGGCTGTGGATATCTGCTCCGACAGGTCCGCCGCCGGGATGATGCTCTCGGCCAGGCTGACGTTGTAGTTGGGCAGGAACACCACCTTGAGCAGGCCTCGCACGGTCGGGTCGTTGTTGACCACACGAGCAATATCGTTGGCCAGCTTGATGATCAGCTTGGCCTGGTGATAGCTGGCCGCCGCCTTGCCGGCAAAAATCTTCACCCGCGGCACCCAGTCGATACCCGGGTCATTACGGATGGCCTGGTACAGTGCCACGGTGTGCAGCAGGTTGAGCAATTGGCGCTTGTACTCGTGGATACGCTTGACCTGCACATCGAACAGCGCCTCCGGGTTAACCGTAATACCAAGGCGGTCCTGGATGATGCTGGCCAAGGCGCGCTTGCTGTGCAGGCGCTGGGCAGCGAAGGCCTTGCGGAAACCCGCTTTGTCGGCGAACGGCACCAGGTTGGCCAGGCGACCTTCCGGGTCATCCAGCAGTTCCGGGCCCAGCGCCTCTACCAGCATGGCCGTCAGTTGCGGGTTTGACTGATACAGCCAGCGGCGGAAGGTAATACCGTTGGTCTTGTTGTTGATGCGCTGCGGGTAGAGCTTGTGCAGCTCGGAAAAGACAGTGCTTTTCATCAACTTGCTATGTAGCGCCGACACCCCGTTGACGCTGTGCGACCCCAGAAACGCCAGGTTACCCATTCGCACCCGGCGGCCGTTGTCTTCTTCAATCAACGACACAGCACGCAGCACATCGAAGTCGTGCAGGCCTTTGGCCCGTAGCGAATCGATGTGATAAGCGTTGATCAGATAGATGATCTGCATGTGTCGCGGCAGCATGCGCTCCATCAACGCCACCGGCCAGGTTTCCAGCGCTTCGGGCAACAAGGTGTGGTTGGTGTAGGCCAGCGTGCCAACCGTCAGCTCCCAGGCTTTCTCCCATGGCACGCCATGCTGATCAACCAGCAGACGCATCAGCTCGGCCACAGCTATGGACGGGTGGGTGTCGTTGAGCTGAATGGCGGCCGCGTCAGGCAGGTTCAGCAGGTCTTTATGCATGTTCAGGTGGCGACGCAGCAGGTCCTGCAACGAGGCCGACACAAAGAAATACTCCTGCCGCAGGCGTAATTCCTGCCCGGCCTCGGTGCTGTCGGCCGGGTACAAGACCCGGGAAATACTCTCGGCCCTGGCGACCTCGGCCACCGCCCCCAAATGGTCCCCGGCATTGAAGCGCTCAAGGTGAAGCTCTTCCAACGCCCGCGCACGCCACAATCTCAGCGTATTGACGCTCGCACCGCGCCACCCGACCACAGGCGTGTCGTAGGCAACTGCCCGAACCGTTTCGCCCGGCCACCAAACCTGGCGCTGAGTGCCATTGGCATCGTGGACCGTTTCGACACTGCCGCCAAAGCTGATCGGGTAAATCACCTCGGCCCGTTCGAACTCCCACGGGTTACCGAAATCCAGCCAGTTCTCGGTCTGCTCCTGCTGCCAGCCATCGACCACGGCCTGGCGGAACAAGCCATGCTCGTACCGGATGCCATAACCGTGGGCAGCGATACCCAAGGTAGACATGCTCTCCATGAAGCACGCCGCCAGCCGACCCAGGCCGCCATTGCCCAGCGCCGCATCGGGTTCCAGCAGGCGGATACGTTCCAGGTCCACGTTCAGCCCTTCCAGGGCCTCGCGAGCGATCTCCAGATAGCCCAGGTTGCTCAGGCTGTCGTACAGCAATCGGCCGATGAGAAATTCCAGGGAGAGGTAGTACACCCGCTTCTGGCTGCGTCTGTAAGCCTGCCGGGTGTGATCCATCCAGTGGTCGACCATATGATCGCGGGCGGCCAGGGCAATGGCTTCGAACCAGTCGTGGTCGAAGGCATGCTCCGGGTCCTTGCCGACCGCATAGGTCAGTTTGCTCAGTACCGCGGCGCGAAAGTCGGCCACCTCGGCGTCACGTGCTTTGGGTTCCTGGGACATGCGGCATCCTCGGGCAAGTTGACGAAAGCGGAGGGAGAGTGTTGAGACTAGACCCTTCGACAGAGAGTGACAGTCAGCGTTCGCAGTTTTCATGCCCGGTTTGTGAATCCGGCAAAAGGTTGTTCACAAATTGAACAACTCCGGTATGATCGCGCGCCCCAAGACCGTGATTCACCCTACATATAACGATGAAAACGACCCTGATTGCCGCGGCCGAAGTCGACCGCCTGGAAACCTGGCAGCGCTACGCCAGCCACATGTGCGGTGGCTGCCATTCGACCTGCTGCACCTTGCCGGTAGAAGTGAAGATCAAAGACCTGATCCGCATTGGCGTGGTGGACGAGTTCGAAAAGGACGAACCACCAAAAAACATCGCCAAACGCCTGCAGAAAGACGGCACCATCGAGCGCTTCAACCAGAAGTCGGGCATCTTCACCCTGACCCGCATGAGCAACGACGATTGCCTCTATCTGGATCGTAAAAGCCGCTTGTGCACCATTTATGACAAGCGCCCGGACACCTGCCGCAACCATCCAAAGGTGGGGCCGCGGCCGGGGTATTGTGCGTATAAGCCGAAGGCGGCCACCCGCTGATTCACCGTTTTGCACGGCAGGGGCGCAAAGCCCGATGCCTGTGCTTGCGACTGTGGAGGCGGGTTTTCCCGCTCACACAGGGGCCTATGCCTTACTTGTCACCCTACAATTTCTTCAGACGCTTCCTACAAGAGTGAGCTGGCGCTACTTACTCCAGCGAAATATCCTACAAACCATGTCGACTCGCGTCTGATTGTTACTGGAAACCTGGCTCTCTAGGATTCCCGGGTCGCTGACGGTTCAGCGATCGGGTGTGGAAACCCGGCAATTCATGAGAAACGCGACTGTCGTCATGGCGGTTGTACGCGGAAGGCCGCAAGGCCTACCGGGGTTCTCATGCCTGGTTTTCCACTCCGTGTACAACTGCCACCCTTCCGTGTGGAAATGGATGGGTGGGGTGAAGACATGAGAACCAGCCATGAAAAAAATCGTCCCCGATCCTCCCCACCATTTCGATCTTCCAGACGGGAAGACTCTCACCCACGCCATCTGCGAGAACCTGGTCCCGCTGGACCATGTTGTTGTCAACATCGCTCATTACCTGATGATCGCCTACAACCATTGCCACCGTGCCCTCGACGGCATCGCGGATGACCGCACGCGGGAGACCCTGGTGAATGGCTTGCGGGCCATGCAGTTGGCCTGGGGGCAGGCGGACGCTTTGTCGTTCGCCCTGGAGCGTACTGGCAGCACGCATTGATGCTCGCCGCTTCGCGGGCAAACCCGCTCCCACAGGGATCGCGCAATACCCTAGGCCTGTGCAGTACCCGTGAACAGCGGCAAAGCCGGTGCATCCACAGCCGAATTCAGGGAAATGAATCGATGACCGAAGACAATCCGACCACCCCCGGTAAAGCCTGCTTCTACCAATGCGAAAACCACAAACAACCGCTGTTCCAGATCGCCCCCGGCATCCCCTGTCAGCACGCCCGCGAACAAGCCAGCGAACTGATGGGCTGTGTACGCGATCTGACGCTGACTGCCGTGATGGAAAACGACCCGCAACTGATCTGGGCCTCGCACTACCTCAGCGCACTGGCCAAGGCCCTGCTGGACGATGCGGAGCTGGGCATGAGGCGTTGAGCATCCATCCCACAAACAAAAACGCCCCCGGCCTTTCGACCGGGGGCGTTTTCATTCAGCCTGAGCTAACTCAGTTCTTGGCTTTCTTGGCAGCGCGGGTACGCTCGCCTTCGTCCAGGATCTTCTTGCGCAGGCGGATCGACTTAGGCGTCACTTCGCACAGCTCGTCGTCCTGGATGAACTCCAGAGCCTGTTCCAGGGTGTGGCGAACTGGTGGTACCAGGGCGATGACTTCGTCTTTGCCCGAAGCACGCATGTTGTCGAGCTTCTTGCCTTTGGTCGGGTTCACGCCCAGGTCGTTGTCACGGCTGTTCAGGCCGATGATCTGACCGTTGTAGATCTCCTGGCCGTGCTCAACGAACAGCTTGCCGCGCGCCTGCAGGGTTTCCAGAGAGTAGGTCAGTGCCTTGCCGGTTTCTACCGAAACCAGTACGCCGTTGAGGCGGCCGGACATCTGGCCCGACTTCATGGTGTCGTAGCGATCGAAGATCGAGGTCAGGATGCCTGCACCGTTGGTCAGGGTCAGGAACTGGTTACGGAAACCGATCAGACCACGGGCTGGAATGTTGTATTCCAGACGAACACGGCCCTTACCATCCGGAACCATGTTGGTCAGGTCGCCTTTACGCAGACCCATTTCTTCCATCACCTTGCCCTGGGATTCTTCAGGGATGTCGATGGTGACGTTTTCGAACGGCTCCTGCTTGACGCCGTCGACTTCGCGAATGATCACTTCAGGACGGCCTACAGCCATCTCGAAGCCTTCACGACGCATGGTTTCGATCAGAACCGACAGGTGCAGTTCACCACGGCCCGAGACCTTGAACTTGTCAGGGGAATCGGTTTCCTGAACGCGCAGGGCAACGTTGTACAGCAGCTCTTTGTCCAGACGGTCCTTGATGTTACGGCTGGTGACGAACTTGCCTTCTTTACCGCAGAACGGCGAATCGTTGACCTGGAAGGTCATGGAAACGGTCGGCTCGTCAACGGTCAGCGGCTTCATCGCTTCTACCGCATCCGGGGCGCACAGGGTGTCGGAGATGAACAGCTCGTCGAAACCGCTGATGCAGACGATGTCGCCAGCTTGGGCTTCTTCAACGTCTACACGGTGCAGGCCGTGGTGGCCCATCAGCTTCAGGATACGGCCGTTACGCTTCTTGCCGTTGGTGTCGATGGCGACAACCGGGGTGTTCGGCTTGACGCGACCACGGGCGATACGGCCAACACCGATAACGCCGAGGAAGCTGTTGTAGTCCAGAGCGGAGATCTGCATCTGGAACGAGCCGTCACGGTCAACATCCGGAGCTGGTACGTTGTCGACGATCGACTGGTACAGCGCGGTCATGTCTTCGCCCATTTCGGTGTGGTCCAGGCCGGCAATGCCGTTCAGGGCCGAGGCGTAGACGACTTTGAAGTCCAGCTGCTCGTCGGTAGCACCGAGGTTGTCGAACAGGTCGAAGATCTGGTCCAGAACCCAGTCAGGACGCGCGCCCGGGCGGTCAACCTTGTTGATCACGACGATTGGCTTCAGGCCGGCTTCGAAAGCCTTTTTGGTCACGAAGCGGGTTTGCGGCATCGGGCCGTCCTGGGCGTCGACCAGCAGCAGCACCGAGTCAACCATCGACATTACACGCTCAACCTCGCCACCGAAGTCGGCGTGGCCGGGGGTGTCGACGATGTTGATGTGGTAGCCGTTCCAGTTGATGGCGGTGTTTTTCGCCAGAATGGTAATGCCGCGCTCTTTTTCCTGGTCGTTGGAGTCCATGACGCGCTCGTCGTTGAGCTCGTTACGCTCCAGGGTGCCGGACTGGCGCAGGAGTTTGTCGACCAGGGTGGTTTTACCATGGTCAACGTGGGCGATGATGGCGATGTTACGCAGATTTTCGATCACAACTGTATCTCGATCAGAGGATTCGGTTGCCGCCCAGTCTAGGCGGCCAATATGAAGTTAAAAGGCTCAGCGGGCCCGGCTGTCGGGAGGGCGATGGCGGATGCTGCCGCCATACAGCCCTGGCGTTTTATGCCGGACGATAAACACGCACATTGGCATGTCCCTCACTGAGCAGATGGTGTGCGTGCAAGCGGCTCATCACACCTTTGTCGCAATACAGCAGGTACTGGCGGTTGCCATCCAGCTGCTTGAACTTGCTGTTGATCGCGTAGAACGGCATGGCCTGGACTTCAACGCCCTCGATCACCAGCGGTTCGTCTTCCTGTGCATCGGGGTGGCGGATGTCGATGACGATCTGGCCCGGCAGGGCCTCGGCCACTTCCTCGATCTCGATGTCTTTGCCCAGCTCATCGATCACATTATCGATGGAGATGAACTTCGCGCGCTCAAGGGCACGCTCCAGCACCGCCATGTCGAACTGCTTCTCTTCGTGCTCCATGCGGTGGCGCTTGGCATGGGTGGTCGGGTTTACCGAAATCACGCCGCAATACTCTGGCATGTGTTTGGCGAACTCGGCAGTGCCGATCTGATAGGCGGTGTCGATGATGTCCTGCTTGTGGCTGGCCAGCAGCGGGCGCAACACCAGCTTGTCGGTGGCGGAATCGATGATCGACAGGTTCGGCAGGGTCTGGCTGGACACCTGCGAAATCGCCTCACCGGTAACCAACGCTTCGATTTGCAGGCGCTCGGCCATGTGGGCCGCGCCACGCAGCATCATGCGCTTGAGGGTCACGCCCATGTAGCTGTTGTCGACCTTGTTGAGGATTTCGCCGACCACTTCCTCGAACGGTACGCTGATGAACAGCACGCGCTGGCTGCTGCCGTACTTTTTCCACAGGTAGTGGGCCACTTCCATCACGCCCAGTTCGTGGGCACGGCCGCCGAGGTTGAAGAAGCAGAAGTGGGTCATCAGGCCACGGCGCATCATCTGGTAAGCGGCCACGGTAGAGTCGAAACCGCCGGACATCAGCACCAGAGTCTGCTCCAGTGCGCCCAGTGGGTAACCGCCGATACCATTGTGCTGGTTGTGGATAACGTACAGGCGCTGATCGCGGATTTCGATACGCACCAGCACTTCCGGCGCCTTCAGGTCGATGCCCACGGCGCCGCACTGCTGGCGCAACTGGCTGCCGACGTAGCGGTCGACGTCCATCGAGGTGAAGTCGTGGTGGCCGCCGCGCTTGCAGCGCACGGCAAAGCGCTTGCCGGCCAGCAGGTGGCCGAAGTGGTGTTTGCACTTGGCGACGATGTCGTCGAAGTCGCCCAGCGGATATTCCTCTACCTGCAGAAAGTGGGTGATGCCCGGGGTGCAGGTGAGCCGCTCGATCATCTCGCGCTGGACCTTTTCGTCCTCGACGCGGGTGACCACTTCGAGATTGTCCCAGACACCATCGACCACGAGCTCGGGATCCAGGTCCTTGAGCACGACGCGGATGTTCTTGCCGAGCTGACGGATGAAGCGCTTGCGCACCGGCCGGCTCTTGATGGTGATCTCTGGGAAGACTTTGACGATAAGTTTCATTGGTTTAACAGCGCGCGCAGGGCCTGCCGAAAATGAGGGGCGCGAATTATAGCGGAAATTGCTCAGGATTTGACCAACTTTTGATCAGAAGCTTTCAGATAGGTGTGGAGTGTGATTTTTGAGGTGCCTGCGCCGGCCCTTCGCGGATAAATCCGCTCCTACAGGAGGGCGCCACACCTGTAGGAGCGGATTTATCCGCGAGAGGCCCTCAAAGAAAGCACGAAAATCCGCTAGCGCACCCATTTGGTGCCACGCATTGAAATCCTGCATCTTATAGGTGCATTTTTCCCTGCCCACCCCCGAGCAAATGCCCGCAAACGCCCCCTTTTATCCCGCTATCGCCATTTTTGGGCACTGGCATGCAATTTGCTCTCTTGTGAGGCAGGTAAGCTTGGCCGAGTATGCGCGCCCAGCGACACCCTTTTTCCAGGGCAGCGGCTAAGCGCCCTAGACCATCCGGAGGACAACATGTCGAAGTCGGTTCAACTCATCAAAGATCATGACGTCAAGTGGATTGATCTGCGTTTCACGGACACCAAAGGCAAGCAGCACCACGTCACCATGCCCGCTCGCGATGCGCTGGATGATGACTTCTTCGAAGCTGGCAAAATGTTCGACGGTTCGTCGATCGAAGGCTGGAAAGGCATCGAAGCTTCCGACATGATCCTGCTGCCGGACGACTCCTCCGCCGTCCTGGACCCGTTCACCGAAGAGCCGACCCTGATCCTGGTCTGCGACGTGATCGAGCCGTCCACCATGCAAGGCTACGACCGCGACCCACGCGCCATCGCCAAGCGTGCCGAAGAATTCCTGAAGTCGACCGGTATCGGTGACACCGTGCTGGTAGGCCCGGAGCCTGAGTTCTTCATCTTCGACCAGGTGAAGTTCAAGTCGGACATCTCCGGCTCCATGTTCAAAATCTACTCCGAGCAAGGCTCCTGGATGACCGACCAGGACGTCGACGGCGGCAACAAGGGCCACCGCCCTGCCGTCAAAGGCGGCTACTTCCCGGTTCCGCCGTGCGACCACGACCACGAAATCCGTACTGCCATGTGCAACGCCATGGAAGAAATGGGCCTGGTTGTCGAAGTTCACCACCACGAAGTTGCCACCGCCGGCCAGAACGAAATCGGCGTGCGCTTCAACACCCTGGTGACCAAGGCTGACGAAGTTCAGACCCTGAAGTACTGCGTGCACAACGTTGCCGACGCTTACGGCAAAACCGCTACCTTCATGCCGAAGCCACTGTACGGCGACAACGGCTCGGGCATGCACGTTCACATGTCGATCTCCAAAGACGGCAAGAACACCTTCTCGGGCGAAGGCTATGCCGGCCTGTCCGACACCGCCCTGTACTTCATCGGCGGTATCATCAAGCACGGTAAGGCCCTGAACGGCTTCACCAACCCGGCTACCAACTCGTACAAGCGTCTGGTCCCAGGCTTCGAAGCCCCGGTAATGCTGGCCTACTCGGCCCGTAACCGTTCGGCCTCGATCCGTATTCCTTACGTTTCCAGCCCTAAAGCCCGCCGCATCGAAGCGCGCTTCCCGGACCCGGCTGCCAACCCGTACCTGTGCTTCGCCGCACTGCTGATGGCTGGCCTGGACGGTATCCAGAACAAGATTCACCCAGGCGACGCCGCCGACAAGAACCTGTACGACCTGCCGCCTGAAGAGGCCAAGGAAATCCCACAGGTTTGCGGTAGCCTGAAAGAAGCCCTGGAAGAGCTGGACAAAGGCCGTGCGTTCCTGACCAAGGGCGGCGTGTTCTCCGACGACTTCATCGATGCCTACATCGAGCTGAAGTCGGAAGAAGAAATCAAAGTCCGCACCTTCGTTCACCCGCTGGAATACGACCTGTACTACAGCGTTTGATGTAGTTGGCGCCTTGCGCCGATGAAATCATTGAAAACGGCCTTCATATGAAGGCCGTTTTTTATTTAACGTACAGCGCTATCAGGCGCGTCCTACAAACGAATGCTGTCAGGCTGGCCACACTCAGGTTTCCACAAAAAGGAGATCTCCATGCGCCCTGCCCTCACTCTTTGCTGCCTTGCAGTCGGCCTGCTAGGCTGCAGTGCAACATCGCCCTCACAACCCGAACTCCAACCCTTGCTCGCCACCATCGAGCAACGTCTGGACCTGGCCATATCAGTCGCCGCACACAAATGGGACAACAAGCTGCCGATCGAAGCGCCAGAGCGCGAACGGCAAGTCCTTGCCGACGTGCGAAAGGATGCTGCCGACTACAACCTCACCGCTGACCGCGCCGCTGCTTTTTTCAGCGATCAGATTGAGGCCAACAAGCTCGTTCAGTACACCCTGGTAGACCGCTGGAACACGCTTGGCAACAGACCACCAACGGCATCCCACGACCTGGTGCACGAAATTCGCCCACGCCTGGACAAGCTCAAAGCAACTTTGATGTCGCAACTTGGCCGCTTTGACAGCACCGCAAAAGCCGACTGCAAGCTGAACCTGACCAGCGCACTGCAACGGCGCACCAATGACCCCCTGCGCCACATGGCGCTAGTGCGAGCCACGGCACAGCTGTGCAGGGACCGCTAGGTACTACAATGCTCTATATTGGTGCAGCAAAGGCTTGAGCGCCCCATGCCGCACCCCAAAACAGGTCACATGGAGCAGTAAATCAGCATTTTCTGATTCGATTAGGCGCAGTTTCAGGTCTTTGTCACGAAATACCGCTTCTTTTCGGAGCCTTGGTTTGTTTCTTGCATTTTCCTGGCATCAGCGGATCCATAGCGCACCCACCCCAGGCACGGCCAGGGAATGCCAGCGCCAAAAGAGGTCAACGACGCCTTATGACCATCAGCGATGCACAGCACCGTCTGCTTCTGGACAACCTGACCACGGCCACGCTTCTGCTCAACTCGGAGCTGCGCCTGGAGTACATGAACCCGGCAGCAGAGATGCTGCTGGCGGTCAGTGGTCAACGCAGCCATGGGCAGTTCATCAGCGAACTGTTTACCGAGTCGACCGAGGCGCTCAACTCCCTGAGGCAGGCCGTGGAGCATGCGCACCCGTTCACCAAACGCGAAGCGCAGCTCACTTCGCTGACCGGGCAGACCATCACTGTCGATTATGCCGTGACGCCGATCCTGCATCAGGGCAGTACCCTGCTGCTATTGGAGGTTCACCCACGCGACCGCCTGCTGCGCATCACCAAGGAAGAGGCCCAGCTAAGCAAGCAGGAAACCACCAAAATGCTGGTGCGCGGCCTGGCCCACGAAATAAAGAACCCGCTCGGTGGCATCCGCGGCGCAGCGCAGCTGCTGTCGCGCGAGCTGCCCGAAGAAGGCCTGCGCGACTATACCAACGTGATCATCGAAGAGGCCGACCGCCTGCGTAACCTGGTCGACCGGATGCTCGGCTCCAACAAATTGCCTTCGCTGTCCATGACCAACATCCACGAAGTGCTGGAGCGCGTCTGCAGCCTGGTCGATGCGGAAAGCCAAGGGTGCATCACGTTGGTGCGCGATTACGACCCGAGCTTGCCCGATGTCCTGATAGATCGCGAGCAGATGATCCAGGCAGTGCTCAACATCGTGCGTAACGCCATGCAGGCAATCAGCTCGCAGAATGAACTGCGCCTCGGGCGCATCTCCATGCGCAGCCGTGCAGTACGCCAATTCACCATTGGCCATGTCCGCCACCGGCTGGTCGCCCGTGTCGACATCATCGACAACGGCCCGGGCATCCCGACGGAACTGCAGGACACCCTCTTCTATCCCATGGTCAGTGGACGCCCGGACGGTACCGGGTTGGGCCTGGCCATTACCCAGAACATCATCAGCCAGCACCAGGGCCTGATCGAGTGTGAAAGCCACGCGGGTCATACCGCCTTCTCGATCTTCCTGCCACTGGAACAAGGAGCCACTGCCTCATGAGCCGAAGTGAAACCGTATGGATCGTCGACGATGATCGTTCCATTCGCTGGGTACTGGAAAAAGCCCTGCAACAAGAAGGCATGACCACCCAGAGCTTCGACAGCGCCGATGGCGTGATGGGCCGCCTGGCCCGGCAGCAGCCGGATGTGATCATTTCCGATATCCGCATGCCCGGCGCCAGCGGCCTGGACTTGCTCGCCCAGATCCGCGAACAGCACCCGCGCTTGCCGGTCATCATCATGACCGCGCACTCCGACCTGGACAGCGCCGTGGCGTCCTACCAGGGCGGCGCATTTGAATACCTGCCCAAGCCATTTGACGTGGACGAGGCTGTATCGCTGGTCAAACGTGCCAATCAGCATGCTCAGGAACAACAAGGCCTGGATGTGCCTCAAGCGCTGACCCGCACACCGGAAATCATCGGTGAAGCCCCTGCGATGCAGGAAGTGTTTCGCGCCATCGGCCGCCTTAGCCACTCCAACATCACGGTGTTGATCAACGGCGAATCCGGTACCGGCAAGGAATTGGTGGCACATGCCCTGCATCGCCACAGCCCACGTGCTGCATCGCCGTTCATCGCCCTGAACATGGCGGCCATCCCTAAAGACTTGATGGAATCGGAGCTGTTCGGCCACGAGAAAGGCGCTTTCACAGGCGCGGCCAACCTGCGACGCGGTCGCTTCGAACAGGCAGACGGCGGCACGCTGTTCCTTGACGAAATCGGCGACATGCCTGCCGACACACAAACCCGCCTGCTGCGAGTACTGGCTGACGGTGAGTTCTATCGCGTTGGCGGCCACGTGCCCGTTAAAGTCGATGTACGTATCATCGCTGCGACCCACCAGAACCTCGAATCACTGGTGCAGGCCGGCAAGTTCCGTGAAGACTTGTTCCACCGCCTGAACGTGATCCGCATCCATATTCCACGCCTGGCAGACCGCCGCGAAGACATCCCGGCCCTGGCCCGCCACTTCCTGGGCCGCGCCGCTCAGGAGCTGGCAGTCGAACCCAAGCTGCTCAAGCCGGAAACCGAAGAGTTCATCCGCAACCTGCCTTGGCCAGGCAACGTACGCCAGTTGGAAAACACCTGCCGCTGGATCACCGTCATGGCCTCCAGCCGTGAAGTGCTGATTGGCGACTTGCCGCCTGAGCTTTTGAACCTGCCGCAAGATGCCGCGCCGGTGACAAACTGGGAGCAGGCATTGCGTCAGTGGGCCGACCAGGCCTTGGCACGTGGGCAGTCCAATCTGCTCGACAGCGCCGTCCCGAGCTTTGAGCGCATCATGATCGAGACGGCGCTCAAGCACACCGCCGGGCGCCGCCGTGATGCAGCCGTCCTGCTGGGCTGGGGGCGCAACACCCTCACCCGCAAGATCAAGGAACTGGGCATGAACGTGGCGGGCGGGGATGACGACGAGGGTGAAGACCACTGATCCCGCGAGTTTGAACGATTACTGGGGCCGCTTTGCGGCCCCAACTGTTTCTGCGCTCCATGCACCGAACCTGTGCCTGATGCACCGCTCGAAGGCATAAATCCCCTCAAAACCCGGCCAAATCGCCCTGAAACCCTTTGTTTCCGGGGTTTTCAAAATTGGCACGCCCCCTGCAATAGGTAACGTAACTCCAGTTTCGGGGGCCTCGGTACAGGCAGGCCGGGATACCCCCTCTTTAACACGTTGTAATCCCGCTTTCGGGGGACCCTGGTACAGGCAGGCCGGGACATCCCCTCTTTTATTCGCAACACCACCGCCTTTGGGGACCTCGGTACAGGCAGGCCGGGAATTCCCCTCTTTTATTCGTGCAGCCTTACCTGCACCCGCCAGCGCCCCGCGTCCTCTGCACCGGCCCACTCGCCACGCAGGGGGCGCGCGGCAATCACCGTCAGCAGCAAACCCTCCTCACTCTTCTGCAAACGCCAGCCCACGGGCTTGCCCTGAAGGCTCAATTGCCCACGCTGGGTCTTGCCCGTTGCCTCGAACAGCAGGGCTACGGTGCCTTCGACATTCTCCCCGTGCAGCTTGGGTTCTTCGTTGAACCAAAGATCCAGCCCGTCCTGCACAACCTCCACTTGCTCCAGCACACGTTCTTCCGGTGCGGTGAGGCGGCCGATCATCAGCCCTACCATCAGGCCGACGATCGCCAAAGAAAGCATCACCTTTGGGAAGCCTTTCGAACGCAGGCCGGGTTCAGAGGTAGAATGCCCGTCATCTTCATGCTTGGAGCCGTGCATGTTTCACGTCATCCTCTTTCAACCAGAAATTCCGCCGAATACCGGCAACATTATTCGCCTCTGCGCCAACAGCGGTTGCGACCTGCACCTGATCGAACCCATCAGCTTCGAACTGGACGACAAGCGCCTGCGCCGCGCGGGGCTGGACTACCACGAGTATGCCACGCTCAAGCGCCACGAGAGTTTGGCCGCATGCCTGGAGAGCCTGGGCAACCCACGGTTGTTCGCGTTCACCACCAAAGGCTCGCATCCGTTTCATGAGGTGGCTTACCAACCGGGTGATGCCTTCCTGTTCGGGCCGGAGAGCCGCGGGCTGCCGGCAGAGGTGCTGGACAGCCTGCCAGCCGAGCAGCGCCTGCGGCTGCCGATGCGCCCGGGTTGTCGCAGCCTGAACCTGTCCAACACCGTGGCGGTCACGGTGTACGAGGCGTGGCGCCAGCAGGGATTTGCCGGCAGTTAAGGCGCCGGTATAGAAAGCAGGGCAAAAAAAAAGCGACCTCGAAGGTTAATGCTGCTCACTTAAGAATGCCGGGGCTGCTGCGCAGCCCTTTCGCGACACAAGGCCGCTCCCACACGGACCGCGCAAGCCCTGCATTTTCAGGATTGTCGCGGACTATGTGGGAGCGGCCTTGTGTCGCGAAAGGGCCGCAAAGCGGCCCCGGCATTCTCAAGTGAACAGCGTCAACCTCGAAGGTCGCCTTTTCACTACCGGGCAGCAATCACTGTACGGTGGCTTCACCCGCTTCCTGCATACGCTGCATTTCTTGCGCGTACAGGGCGTCGAAGTTGACCGGCGACAGCATCAGTGCCGGGAACGAACCACGGGTCACCAGGCTGTCCAGGGTCTCGCGGGCGTACGGGAACAGGATGTTCGGGCAGAACGCACCGAGGGTGTGGCTCATCGAAGCCGCATCCAGGTTCTTGATCAGGAAGATACCTGCCTGCTGAACTTCAGCGATGAAAGCCACTTCGTCACCGTTTTTGACGGTAACCGACAGGGTCAGCACAACCTCGTGGAAGTCGCCTTCCAGGGCTTTTTGCTTGGTGTTCAGGTCCAGCCCAACACTCGGCTCCCACTGCTGGCGGAAGATCTGCGGGCTTTTCGGGGCCTCGAACGACAGGTCGCGCACGTAGATGCGCTGCATGGAGAACTGAGGGCTGTTGTCTTCTGCGGCGGCGCCGTTGGTCTGTTGATCAGTCATGGCAGATCCTTATCCTAATGTTTTTGAATGCAGTGCAATTCAGGCGGCCAGCAGCGCGTCGAGCTTGCCGGCGCGCTCCAGGGCATAGAGGTCATCGCATCCACCGACATGGGTGCTGCCGATCCAGATCTGCGGCACCGACGTACGGCCAGCCTTCTGGCTCATCTCGGCACGAACCTGCGGCTTGCCGTCGACCTTGATTTCTTCGAAGGCCACACCCTTGCTCTCAAGCAGGTATTTGGCGCGCATGCAGTAGGGGCAGTAGTCGCTGGAATAGACGATGACAGGCTTCATATCACTTCACCAGGGGCAGGTTATCGGCTTTCCAGCTGGAAACGCCACCGCTCAGTTTGGCGGCGTTGTAACCAGCTTTAAGCAGCTCGCGGCAGATGGTGCCGGACTGCTGGCCCATGGCGTCGACGACGATCAGGGTCTTCTCTTTGTGCTTTTCCAGCTCGGTCATGCGATTGACCAGCTTGTCCTGCGGAATGTTCACGGCACCGACGATGTGGCCGGAGGTGTACTCCTTCGACGGGCGGATGTCGACGACCAGCGCTTTTTCGGCGTTTACCAGCGCGGTCAGCTGGCCGTTGCTCAGGCTCTGGCCACCGCGGCGGATTTCGTTGACCAGCAGTGCGACCAGCAAAACAACGAAGATCGCCACCAGGATGTAGTGGTTTGTCGCAAATTGAATCAGGTTAGCAACCATCTGGGGTGTTCCACGCGATTGAAAATGCCGGCCAGTATACACACCCCCCAATGCCCGCCAAAGCCCGGCGGGCCGGCAGTAAATACAGCTTCATGTTGCAGCATTGCCTGCGCCGGTCGGCCGATGGGACGATTATTCGCCGTTGATGGCGTATTTGCCCTAAAATGCGTGTCTTTATCATCTTTGAACAACCGTGAGTTTGATTGATGACGAGTACGCCCAAACCCCTGGTCCTGATCATTCTGGATGGCTTCGGTCACAGCGAAAGCCCCGAATACAATGCCATTTATGCCGCCAACACCCCTGTGTATGACCGCCTGCGCGCCACCCAGCCGCATGGTTTGATTTCCGGGTCTGGTATGGATGTCGGCCTGCCGGACGGGCAGATGGGCAACTCGGAAGTCGGCCACATGAACCTCGGCGCCGGCCGTGTCGTGTACCAGGACTTCACCCGCGTCACCAAGGCCATCCGTGACGGCGAGTTCTTCGCAAACCCGGTACTGACCGGCGCGGTGGACAAGGCAGCCGGCGCAGGCAAGGCCGTGCACATCCTCGGCCTGTTGTCCGATGGGGGCGTACACAGCCACCAGGACCACCTGGTAGCCATGGCCGAACTGGCCGCCCAGCGTGGGGCCGAAAAAATCTACCTGCACGCCTTCCTCGACGGCCGCGACACCCCACCGCGCAGCGCGCAGTCTTCCATCGAGCTGCTCGATGCCACCTTCGCCAAACTCGGCAAAGGCCGCATCGCCAGCCTGATCGGCCGCTACTTCGCCATGGATCGCGACAACCGCTGGGACCGCGTCAGCGCCGCTTATAACCTGATCGTCGACAGCGTGGCCGATTACACCGCCGACAGCGCCATTGCAGGGCTGCAAGCTGCCTACGCCCGCGACGAGAGCGACGAGTTCGTCAAAGCCACGCGCGTTGGCGAAGCCGTGAAGGTGGAAGATGGCGACGCCGTTATCTTCATGAACTTCCGTGCCGACCGCGCCCGCGAACTGTCCCGCGTGTTCGTCGAGCCCGACTTCAACGAATTCCCGCGTGCACGCTTGCCTAAACTGGCAGCCTACATCGGCCTGACTCAGTATTCGGCAAAAATCCCTGCCCCTGCTGCCTTCGCACCGGCCAGCCTGGACAACGTGCTGGGCGAATACCTGGCCAAGAACGGCAAAACTCAGTTGCGCATTGCCGAAACCGAGAAGTACGCCCATGTCACCTTCTTCTTCTCGGGCGGGCGTGAAGAGCCGTTCGAAGGCGAAGAGCGCATCCTCATCCCATCGCCTAAAGTCGCCACATACGACCTGCAGCCGGAGATGAACGCCCCCGAGGTCACCGACCGCATCGTCGAGGCCATCGAGCAGCAGCGCTATGACGTGATCGTGGTCAACTACGCCAACGGCGACATGGTCGGCCACACCGGCGTGTTTGAAGCTGCGGTGAAGGCCGTCGAAGCCTTGGACACCTGCGTTGGCCGCATCGTCGAAGCGCTGGAAAAAGTCGATGGCGAAGCGCTGATCACCGCTGACCACGGCAACGTCGAGCAGATGGAAGACGAATGCACCGGCCAGGCGCACACCGCCCACACTACCGAGCCGGTACCGTTCATCTATGTTGGCAAACGTAAGGTCAGCGTTCGCGAAGGCGGCGTGCTGGCGGACGTGGCGCCAACCATGCTGAAGTTGCTGGGGCTGGAGAAGCCTGCCGAAATGACCGGGACTTCGATTCTGGTTGATGCCTGATAGAAAAGCTGGGGCTGCTGCGCAGCCCCTTGCACATGAAATCCAGACAAACGCCCAACCACATCAGCCGCCGGGCGTTTTTTTTGCCGCCCCACGCGGGCATACTAGCCCAGTCTCCATCCTTGGTACGCCAAACCCCATGCTTCGCGCCCTGATCCTCATAGCCTTGTCTTGCCTGCTCAGCCCGGCTTTCGCCGACGAGCGCGCACAGACCCAGCAGCAACTGGACGCCACCCGCCAGGACATTGCCGAGCTCAAGAAGATGCTGGGCAAGCTCCAGGAAGAAAAGGCCGGTGCGCAAAAAGACCTCAAGGCCACCGAGACCGACATCGGTAACCTCGAAAAACAGGTGGAGGGTCTGCAGCAAGAACTAAAAAAGACCGAGGGCGAGCTGGAGCGCCTTGATACCGAGAAAAAAAAACTCCAGACCGCCCGCGTTGAACAACAGCGACTGATCGCCATTCAGGCCCGTTCGGCCTACCAGAACAACGGCCGCGAGGAATACCTCAAGCTGCTGCTCAACCAGCAGAACCCCGAGAAGTTTGCCCGCACCCTCACTTACTACGATTACTTGAGCAAGGCCCGCACTGAGCAGCTGCGTGCCTTCAACGAGACCCTGCGTCAACTGGCCAACGTCGAGCAGGACATCTCCCGCCAGCAGGAACAATTGCTGGCTCAGCGCGCGGACCTCGACACTCGTCGCCAGGAACTGGAAACCGAACGCGGTAAACGCCAGCAGGTGCTGGCCAAGCTCAACAGCGATGTGAAAGACCGGGACAGCAAGCTGCAAGCACGCGAACAGGACCAGGCTGACTTGGCCAAAGTCCTCAAAACCATTGAAGAAACGCTTGCCCGCCAGGCTCGGGAAGCCGAGGAAGCGCGCAAAAAAGCGCTGCTGGCTCAACAGGAAGCTGAAAAGCGCCGCCAACAGGAAGCCTTGGCCGCACGCGAAGACTCAGAACCACCGAAAAAGGCCCGCACCACCCTGGGCCCTATCGTCTCCAGCGACGGCGCGAACTACGGCGGCGCATTTTCTGCAGCCCGGGGAAAACTTCCCTGGCCGGTCAATGGTCGATTGCTTGCACGCTTTGGTGATGCGCGTGGCACCGATGCCCGCGCCAAGTGGGACGGTGTGATGATCAGCGCCAACCCCGGCACTCAAGTGCGCGCCGTGCACGGCGGGCGCGTGGTGTTCGCCGACTGGTTGCGCGGCGCCGGCCTTCTGGTCATTCTCGACCATGGCAATGGTTACCTGAGCCTGTATGGCCACAACCAGAGCCTGCTCAAGAGCGCCGGCGACATCGTCAAGGCGGGCGAGGCGATTTCCACCGTCGGCGACAGTGGTGGCCAGGACAGTGCAGGTTTGTACTTTGCCATCCGCCAGCAGGGCCGGCCTACCGACCCTTCGCAGTGGTGCAGAGGCTAAGGTTTCGGCCTGGCTGACTTATTTGCGAGGCAGCGCCCTGGCGCTGGCTCGATGCTCCCTCACCGGAGCGACAACAGGATCAGGAGTTTCTTCGACATGCAGCACTCGCCTCGTCTCACCCAGCTGGCCCTGACCATCGCCTTGGCGATCGGCGCGCCCCTGGCCCTCGCTGCCGAGCCGGCCAAGCCAGTCGCCGCACCGGCCACTGAAGTGACGGCCAAGGCTCCGCTGCCTCTGGAAGAACTGCGCACCTTTGCCGAGGTCATGGATCGCATCAAGGCGGCTTACGTCGAGCCGGTAGATGACAAGACTCTGCTGGAAAATGCCATCAAAGGCATGCTCAGCAACCTCGACCCGCACTCCGCCTACCTCGGCCCTGAGGACTTCCAGGAGCTGCAAGAGAGCACCAGCGGTGAATTTGGCGGCCTGGGCATCGAAGTTGGGCAGGAAGACGGCTTTATCAAAGTCGTATCGCCCATCGATGACACTCCGGCCTCGCGTGCCGGCGTGCAGGCGGGCGACCTGATCGTCAAGATCAATGGCGCCCCGACCCGTGGGCAGACCATGACCGAAGCTGTAGACAAGATGCGCGGCAAAGTTGGCGAAAAGATCACCCTGACCCTGGTGCGTGACGGCGGCAACCCCTTCGATGTAACGCTCACCCGCGCGGTAATTCAGGTCAAAAGCGTGAAAAGCCAGTTGCTTGAAAAAGACTACGGCTACATCCGCATTACCCAGTTCCAGGTCAAGACCGGCGACGAAGTGGGCAAAGCCTTGGCCAAGATGCGCAAAGACAACGGCAAGAAGCTGCAAGGCATCGTGCTTGACCTGCGCAACAACCCGGGCGGCGTGCTGCAGTCGGCGGTGGAAGTGGCCGACCATTTCCTGACCAAAGGCCTTATCGTCTATACCAAAGGCCGCATCGCCAACTCCGAACTGCGCTTCTCTGCCGACCCCGCCGATGCCAGCGAAGGCGTGCCACTGGTTGTACTGATCAACGGCGGCAGCGCCTCGGCCTCGGAGATTGTCGCCGGCGCCCTGCAGGACCAGAAACGCGCCGTACTGATGGGCACCGACAGCTTCGGCAAAGGCTCGGTGCAAACCGTGCTGCCGCTGGCCAACGACCGCGCCCTGAAGCTCACCACGGCGCTGTACTTCACCCCGAACGGCCGCTCGATCCAGGCCCAGGGCATTGTCCCGGACATCGAAGTGCGCCCGGCCAAGCTCACCGCCGAAGTCGACACAGAAAACTTCAAGGAAGCCGACCTGCAAGGCCACCTGGGCAACGGCAACGGTGGTGCCGACCGCCCCACCGGCAGCAGCAAGCGCAAGGAACGCCCACAGGACGATGACTTCCAGCTGAGCCAGGCTCTGAGCCTGCTCAAGGGCCTGAACATCACCAAGGGCCACTGATACCTGCCATGAGGTTTTTGCTGTTTTCGCTGTTCTGCCTGCTGGCTGGCACCGCCCATGCGGCGCCAGCCAAGGCCTACATGACCATCATCATCGACGACCTGGGGCAAAGCATCGAACGGGACAACCGCACGCTGGCCCTGCCCGGGCCGGTCACCATGGCGATCATGCCTGACACCCCACATGCAACCGATTTTGCCCGCCAGGCCCACAGAGCAGGCAAGACGGTAATCCTGCACATGCCCATGGACCCGGCTACCGGCCCTTATGCGTGGCACCCCGGCACCCCGCAGCCCGAACTGGCGAACCGCCTGCAGGCAGCCCTTGCCAAGGTTCCCTTTGCCGCTGGCATCAACAATCACATGGGCAGCCGCATGACCGCCCAGCGTGAGGCAATGGCGTGGCTGATGGGCGAATTACAGCAACGTCATCTGTTTTTCGTCGACAGCCGCACCAGTGCCGCCACGGTTGCTGCCGCCGAAGCTCAGCGTATCGGTTTGGCGCATGTTTCACGGGATGTATTTCTTGACGACACGCGGACAATCGAAGCGATCACCGGGCAGCTGGAACAGGGCATGGCACTAGCACGCCGGCAAGGTTCGGCAGTATTGATTGGCCATCCTTACCCGCAGACGCTGCAAGTACTTGAACGTGCGCTACCCCAGCTAAAACAACGGGGTATCGAGCTGATCGGTATCAAGCAGATGATTGCCGAGCGCAGCAACCTGGCCATGCCTGCACACGGCAAACATGGCCAGTACAGCAATCGCTGAATCACATCAGACGAACTCGATAACGCCTTCCAGGTCGGCAAGGCGCAGTTCGCCACGGTAGATCTCCAGCAAATCGCGACCACTGGTCGCGGCGCGCAACTGAGCGATTCGACCCAGTTTTCGCTGCGACCATAGTTTCAGATGGCCACGGTTGAATTCACGCGCGGGCGTCGTTGCAGATGGATAGTGGAAGTGCGCCTCCCAGAGCCCCTCCCCAACTGCGCTCCCCTGGCGCGGCAGACGCCGCACCTCGTACACATCAAGAAAATCACCCTGACCCAGCGCTTTGCGCGGCCCGACACGCTCGATACTGATCAATCCCTCTTCACGCAAGAAGCGCAAGCTGTTGGCACTCGGCCTGCTGGTCGAAAAGTACAGTGTGGTCAGGAAGTCGCGACGAATGGATTGAAGACGCTCGATCGAGCTTGTCAGACCATCGAAAACCTCATCATCGGACAAGGTTCGAGGTATTCCAGCCAATGCTTCCTTGAGTTTTTCGATATGCCCGTCGAGGACGGTAGCCAAGTTCAAAGGCTCGTTCGCTTTCAGGTAGGCCCTTCCCAGCATGATGACCGAATCGACTTGATTGATCAGGCCCTGAGCCTGCTTCCGGGCGATTGGCGGCGCAAGCGGCGAGAGCGGGCCGGGGTCGTCACTGCCTTTCTCCTCAACCCAGTCCTTGCCCTCTTGCCGGAAAGTCTTGAGCACATTCTTGGTTCGGAAGTCTCGCTGCTGGACCACTGCAACGCCGTCTACCTCCACCTCCTCTGCCAACACGCTACGCCCCCGGCTGGTACGCACAAGGTGACGTCGCCCGCCTCTGGGCGCGTAGACGGGTTGCCTGGTTGGGCGTATTTCCTGTAGCTCACTCTCCCTTACCAACTGCGCCATTTCCTTTTCTGCAGCGCTTTTCAGCTCAACCAGCACTTTTTGATAACCCTTGAGCTGCTCACCCTGGATGACCATGCCGCCTACACTGCCAAGGTATTGCGCCATGGCCGAGGCTTCTTCATAAACCTCGATCACGCCCTTCAACACGTCAATACGCTCCAAATCAGCCAGCGTACTCTCCGCCAGATCTGCATGCGTGTTGCCGGCACTTCTCAGGCTAATACCGGACAAGTACTCGAAATACTCCTCCAGTACCCGCTCTTCGACATCAGCGAGCCGATCCAGGCTGAGCTCTGCCCGGTCCTGAAGCAAACGGAACTGCAGGTCGACAGCGGTCAAACGCCGCCTTTCGATTTGCTGCTTCAGCTCCCGGTCCTTGTTGATGCGCGCCTTGGTTTGCTCGTTGAAGAAGTAAATCGACTCATCCTTGAGTGTTTCTTCCAGCAACCGGTCGAGCAGGCTGGACGTTTCCACCATGTCTGCCTCCCACTTCACCACACTCTCCAGCGACTTGCGAAATGCCTTGTAGTGATCAATCTCGGCTTCGCTTTCAGGATGCACGGTAATGCGATCGGCCAGTGCATCTATCCCTTCGTTGTTGATGAAGCTCGCCAGCTCATCGTAAAAGGTCGCGACACTGTCTATCAGCGCCTGCCGCACCATGCTGCGCTGGTCATCAACACTGAGTTCCAGTGAATGATCGCCATGTTTTATGGCCTTCAACTGGGTCAGGATGTTGTCGTGTTCAACATCGTTATCAATGATGTCCTTCAGTTCGTAGGCCAACTTGATGTTGATTTGCTTGCGCAGGCGCCGTGTCAGTTCGAGCTCGTTCAGGGTCAGCTCATCAGGGTCCTGGACCTCTTCCAGAAACTTGATGCGTTGGTCTTTCGCGATCAGCAAATCACGGTGTTGATTCAGCGGTACCGCCAACGCATTGTGGCGCTGGGCATGTGCAACTTCCTCGGTACGCAAGCGTTCGAACTGGCGCTGATTTTCTTCCTTGAGCAATGTGCGGCGGTTCTTGGGGCCACCCCCGCTCAGCAGCAGCCCACTGTCGATGCGCCACTGCCCATACTTGAGGCTCAGCAATGGCCCAACCTCGCCTGATGGGGCCAGGATGTTCACCTGTTGTGCGGCGGTCGTGACCTCATAGACATCACCGGCAATGCTTACGTAAAAGCGCTCCCCCACTTGATAAAGGCCTTGTCGTGGGCCGTTTTCGATCGGGCTCAAGTCATTGAGCGAAATTGGGGAACGCATCCGTAGCAACGCCTTGCGTCGCTCAGGCGCAAGCACATTGAAGCCCTGCCGCCCCCGCCACGTGAAATCCAGCTGAACAGCTGCACGCTCAGCCAGCCCTCCCGCAAGCCAGACTTCGCCCTGCGCCGGCGCAGCATCCGGCGTGGTCATGAACGGGTCAGCCGGTGCGAGCAGGCCAGACAACGGAGTATGAGCTGACGCCAGTGCCTCTCCCTCGGTGGCATGCGACGGCAGACGCAGGTGCAGCAAAGCCATCGATGCATTCATCACAAGGTCCACAACCGCTGCCGAGCGCTCGAAGCCAGACCCGGTTCGCAATGCCGCAACATCGCCCCTCAGCCCGGCCAAGGCCTGCGTCAGCCAGGCGACAGTTGCAACGGGGCCACGTAAAAGCAGGGTAACGACGTCGAACAGTAGCCAGCCTCCGGTTGCCAGCGCTTGCCATCGGCTTTCGGCATTGGATACCGAATCGCGGTCCGCCAACTCGACCAGCAGTTTACGATTGGCTGTGTAGAGATAGGTGTCGACATCCGCCTTCCAGAACTGCGCACTGAAACTGGCAGGCTCCACAGGCTCTGGCAAGATGGATGTGTCCACGATCGGCTTGCCCAGGTGCGGTTCAACGAAGCCGCCGTTGTCGTACACCGTGCGTGCCGAATCAGGTAGCCACGCCAGGATGCTGTCCTGCAATGGGCCTGGGTTGCGAATGGCGGCCATCATTTGGGCAAGGTCGTCAAACTCGCTCAATGCCGCAGTGCCGTAGAGAGGCCGGTAAAGCAGGACGGTCGATGGCTCGGTGCACTTGAGCACATACATGCCAGCCACCAGATCAGGTTCGTTTGCAGTGGGTTCACGCTTGAATGCCAATGGCATCAGTACACTGGCGGGTAGCCCGGCATCCAGTAACCCCCGACAGTAATCGCTGACCGCCTGCAGGCCACCCTCACTCAACCCACCGCCCAGCCGAGCAGCAAGCGCACTGAACAGCAGCGAACAACGCCACTCGCGGGCAAACCTGGCAACACGGTCCTGGCGCGTAGCCGGGTCATCAAGTTGCTGGGCCACATAAACCGGGTAGTGAGCACCGATATCAACGCTGGTCACCAGTGTTTTCAGATAATCCAGGGTCAGCCAGTCCATCAGCAACTGGCCCTGCGAGTGCGTGACACCTGTCAGGGTCGCCCCTTGTAGCGAGGCGAGGTTACCGATGGCAAACGCTGTCAGGCTCATGGTGGACGTCTCCACTAATCCCCCACCGGGCCCGACGCCCGAACCACCCGGCGTACCCCTCGCCACCGTAAGCGTGAGCTGCAAGTCGTCGGAGAAGTAATTGGCATCGACTGGATGGTCCGCCAGCATCTGCTCACGCAGACGCTGGCGGGTGTAACTGTTCAAATCAAGGATGTCGTCGAGAGCCCCCGTGCCATCGGACAAGGCCTGGGCGAGCGCCAGGTCAAACAGTCCGTTCTGGTAGGCAAAACTGTTAGCGGCATCGGTGGTGCGCAACCCCGGCGGCAACTTGATACGGCCATCCTGGCTGGCGCGGTAATCCTTGATGAACCATTGCGCGGGGTTGCTGGTGCGCTCATAGGCCAGCTCCAACGCCTGTACATCCTCGAACTCGATGTAACGCAGGCGCTGTACCGTGCTGAGCATGCACTCCAGCAGTAACGCGCACTGCTGAGTGAAGCAATCACCCTCCAACTCATAACGATGCCAGCTCATCGAGTCGAAACGATACTGTTCAGCCATTACTTCGCACAGCGACTGCGCAAAATCGTCGAAGGACGCGTATGCCTGGACGACGCTGGACGGGGCGCACCAGAGGACAGTTTCACCTTCATCGCGCTCGCCGCGCAGCAAAAGATGGGGCAGCAGCAACGTGAAGGACTGCCCCTTGTTTACCAGCTGAATTTCCACGACAAAAACCGAAGGCTGCTGCCTGCCCCCCTGGAGCAAGCCAAGCACACAGTCCCGCTGCAGCGTATCCAACCCCTGAAGCGGCAAATTTTGAAGTAACTCGCCGCGAAGCATCTGGCTTAGCCAACGCTCTCGGGACACCTCCATGCTGCCATTGGCCGCCCAGTAATCGGCATGCGCCTGGCAAAAGTGCTCCGGCAGTGCCGATATCAAGTCTTCCAGTTCATCCATCGCATGCGTGATGGCGATGGAAGAATTCACCAACGCCTCACCTTCGCTGTTCTTGAAGCTGTAGGGCGCACTGACTGTTATCTGGAACATCCCGCCGGCGGCTCCCAGCGATGCCAGAGAGCACCCTTTCTGAGCAACTTCCATGACGCAATCGAGCAATGACCGAGGCGTCCAACTGTCGTAGGGAACAGAAAGCGCCCCTTTATCGTTTGGCACAAGCAGCAGCACGTACTCTGCCGACGGCAGCGCGGCGCTTGCAACAATCGGCACCCGTTCACCCAGAAGCTTGAGCAATTGCTGGCTGGCAACCTGGCGAAATGCTGGGCGCGTAGTAAATTCGGTGCTTACGGCCGAATGAAGGTCAGGCAAGGCAGGCAGATCGAGAGACATGCGACGGTTCCTTGAGTTTGAAAACCTGCAAGGATCGCCATGCATCTGGTAGGTGGGCAGTAACTAAATCTGGAGCAAGAAAAAGCCCTATCGTTACCGATAGGGCTCTGACAACAACCGCGCATCAATCAGCTGTAAACACGCCCCAACAGCTGGCGATGGCTCTCGAACTGATCCAGCACATCGCGCACGATCTGCTCCGGTGCAAAGCCCATCAGGTCGTATTCCTGGCTGCCATCGTGCAGGTAGACCTCGGCGCGGTAGAAACGCTGACGCACCTCCGGCTCACCCTCGACCGGCGCCTCGCTTGGCGCTGCCAGGTAACCATCCAGGCTCACTTCGTAGACGAAGGGGTTGCCCTCTTCCATCATCACCCGCAGGCCCATCATGTTGCGCGACTGCCCCACACGGGTTTCGACTTCGAAGCCCAGTGTACGCAACTGCTCGGCCGCTTCTTTCAACGCAGGCGTAACCTGTTTGTCCATGAACCGCTGCACGACTGCCTGAGTTGGCTGCAGGTCCAGTTGGCTCAGGCGTTCGCTGAAGCCGCGACGGCCACGGGCCGCCAGTTCGGCGCGCTCGCCCTCAACGGCAACGTCTTGCTTCATGGCCTTGTAGAGGCCAAACATGAACAGCACCAGCACCACCGAGAACGGCAGGCCCGCCAGCACCACCATGGTCTGCATGGCTTCGAAGTTGCCGGCAAACAGCAAGCCGATGGTGACCAGGGTAATGACCACAGACCAGAACACCACCATCCAGTGCGGGGCGTCCTCGTCTACCTTGCCGCCTTTGCAGGACAGGTTGGCCATCATCACCGCACCCGAGTCAGCCGGGGTGAGGAACAGCACGAAGCCCACGAACACTGCCACACCGATCACGATCTTGGCCGCCGGGAAGTATTCCAGCAGTTGGTAGATCGACATCGAGGGCTGTTCCAGCGCCGTCTTGCCCAGCTCCACGGCTCCTTGGTTGATCACCAGGTCCAACGCGGTGTTACCGAATATCGACAGCCAGGCCAGGGTGAAGCCCAGCGGAATCAGCAGCACGCCGCTGACCAGTTGACGCACGGTACGACCCTTGGAAATACGGGCGATGAACATGCCAACGAATGGGCCCCAGGAAATCCACCAAGCCCAGTAGAACACGGTCCACAGGCCCAGCCAGCGCTCGGACTGGCCGGCAGCGCCTTCGTACACATACAGGTCGAAAGTTTTCAGCACGATGCCATTGAGGTAGTCGCCAACGTTCTGCACGAATGCGTTGAACAAGTGCAACGTGTTGCCGGCCAGCAGTACAAAGATCAGCAGGCCGCTGAACAGCAGGATGTTCAGGTTGGACAAGCGGCGGATGCCGTTTTCCACACCCGACACGGCGGCCACGGTAGCAACGCCCGCCATCACCAGAATCACCACCAGCAAGTTGGTCTTGCTGTGGTCCATGCCGAACAGGTACTCAAGGCCAGACGCCACCTGCATCGAACCGATACCCAGGTTGGTCACCAGGCCCAGCAGGGTCACGAACATGCCGAAGATGTCCACGGCATTGCCGGCGGCACCCTTGACCCAACGCTCGCCCACCAGCGGGTACAGTGCCGAACGCAGTGCAAGCGGCTGGTTGTGGCGGTAGGCGAAGTAGCCCACGGCCAGACCGACCAGGGCATAGATCGCCCAGCCATGCAGGCCCCAGTGCAGGAAGGTCAGCTGCAGGCCCTGGCGTGCAGCCTCAAGGCTGGCGGGCGTGCCTTCCGGCGGGTTGAAGTAGTGGTCCAGTGGCTCGGACGCGCCGAAGTACAGCAGCGAAATACCGATGCCAGAAGAAAACAACATGCCGGCCCAGGCGCCGTAGCTGAAGTCCGGCTGGTCATCCTTACCACCGAGCTTGAGCTTGCCGTAGTCGGAGAAGGCCAGGTAGATAACGAACAGCAGGTAACCGCAGATCACCAGCATGTAGTACCAGCCGAAGGTGCGCGTCAGCCACTTCTGGGCCACGCCCAGCATCTGGCCAGCGGTTTCGGGTACAGCGATCAGCAAGGCAGTCAGAACAAGGATCATCAGCGCGGAGGTGTAGAACACCACGCGGTTGACCCGTACCCTCTCGGCGGGGGGTTTGGTAAGGGAGGCAGAACTCATTGCACGAATGCTCCGGGCAGTACGGCTGTGGAGGCTAATCAGTCTTTCCCGCGCAATTGGTGCAATAGCCCCACTGCTACAGGTGTTATAAAAGCACCCTGGAAACCGTGATCCCGAATCGAAACGTTGCAAAAACCAGACAGGTGGTCTGCAGGCCAGCGCGAAAACCAGGCAAGGTGCGCGCATTCGCCACAGAGCACCCCGCCCGCTCCAAGGGCCTGCCGCAGGTCAGTGACCGTTCGGCAGAATCTGTATTTCGCATCGCTCTATCCCGTCAACGCCTTGTATTCCGGGGGTTACACGATTTCCTGGGGTGTCAATTCGTGCTTTCGAAGCAGCCTGAAAAACTGTCAATGGCACAAATTGTCGCAGAGCTTATTCTTTATTGATTGAACGTTCAATCAAAACAAAATAGACTGGTCTTCGCCGAGTCAGCCGCACGTCGTCTGCTCGAAAGGCCTGAGGAGATAGCAAGATGCCCAAGGTCGGTATGCAACCCATCCGCCGCCAGCAGTTGATCGAAGCCACTTTGCAGGCGGTCGATCAGGTGGGGCTGGGGGACGCCAGCATTGCGCTTATTGCCCGTTTGGCCGGGGTGTCGAACGGCATCATCAGTCACTACTTTCGGGACAAGAACGGCCTGATAGCAGCGACGATGGGCTACATCATGAGCATGCTCAACGAAGGCGTGAGGGCGCGTCGCCAGGCATTGACCGACGACAGCCCGCGAGCCCACCTGAAAGTGATCATCGAGGGCAACTTCGATGCCAGCCAGGTGAACGGCCCGGCGATGAAAACCTGGTTGGCCTTCTGGGCTTCCAGCATGCACCAGCCCGATTTGCACAGGTTGCAGCGGATCAACGACCACCGCTTGTATTCCAACCTGTGCTGCCAGTTCCGCCGCAGCCTGCCGCTTTACCATGCGCGCAAGGCAGCCCGCGGCCTGGCGGCCCTGATCGATGGCTTGTGGCTGCGTGGAGCGTTGTCGGGTGATGCATTTGACACCGACCAGGCGATACGGATTGCTTACGAATACATGGATCTACAACTGGCTAAACAGCACACCCTGGGCACAGATGACCAGGCCGCTGAACAAACGCGCACGGCGCTTGCCAACCCGGCAGGAGCGTGACGCGCAAGCCAACCACACACTGCACTTGCGAGGACACTATGGCCCGTTTCGGAACGCAAAAACTCTACATTGATGGCGCTTACGTCGACGCTGGCAGCGATGCCACCTTCGAAGCCATCAACCCGGCTACCGGCGAAGTCCTCGCCCACGTGCAACGTGCCACCCAGGCCGACGTCGAGAAGGCTGTCGAAAGCGCCGAGCGCGGCCAAAAAGTATGGGCCGCCATGACCGCCATGCAGCGTTCGCGCATTCTGCGCCGCGCCGTCGACATCCTGCGCGAGCGCAACGATGAGCTGGCCATGCTGGAAACCCTGGACACCGGCAAGTCGTACTCCGAAACCCGCTACGTCGACATCGTCACCGGCGCCGACGTCCTGGAATACTACGCAGGCCTGGTGCCGGCCATTGAAGGCGAGCAAATTCCGCTGCGCGAATCGTCCTTCGTCTACACCCGCCGCGAGCCGCTGGGCGTCACCGTCGGTATCGGTGCCTGGAACTACCCGATCCAGATCGCACTGTGGAAATCCGCCCCGGCCCTGGCCGCTGGCAACGCCATGATCTTCAAGCCGTCGGAAGTCACCTCGCTGACCACCCTGAAACTGGCCGAAATCTACACCGAAGCCGGCCTGCCGAACGGTGTATTCAACGTACTGACTGGCAGTGGCCGTGAAGTCGGCACCTGGCTGACCGAACACCCGCGCATCGAAAAAGTGTCGTTCACCGGCGGCACCACCACCGGCAAGAAAGTCATGGCCAGCGCCTCCAGCTCGTCGCTGAAGGAAGTGACCATGGAACTGGGTGGCAAGTCGCCGCTGATCATCTGCGACGACGCCGACCTGGACAAGGCTGCCGACATCGCCATGATGGCCAACTTCTACAGCTCCGGTCAGGTCTGCACCAACGGCACCCGCGTGTTCGTGCCTGCCGCCATGAAAGCCGCCTTCGAAGCCAAGATCGCCGAGCGCGTTGCCCGCATCCGTGTTGGCAACCCGGAAGACGAAAACACCAACTTCGGCCCGCTGGTCAGCTTCCCACACATGGAAAGCGTGCTGGGCTACATCGCCAAGGGCAAAGAAGAAGGTGCCCGCGTGCTGTGCGGCGGTGAGCGCTTGACCGCTGGTGATTTCGCCAAGGGTGCCTTCGTGGCCCCGACCGTGTTCACCGACTGCTCCGACGACATGACCATCGTCAAGGAAGAAATCTTCGGCCCGGTGATGAGCATCCTCACCTACGAAACCGAAGAAGAAGTCATCCGCCGTGCCAACGACACCGAGTACGGCCTGGCCGCCGGTGTGTGCACCAACGACATCACCCGCGCCCACCGCATCATCCACAAGCTCGAAGCCGGTATCTGCTGGATCAATGCCTGGGGCGAATCGCCAGCCGAGATGCCGGTCGGCGGCTACAAGCAGTCGGGCGTCGGCCGTGAAAACGGCGTCAGCTCGCTGGCTCAATACACTCGCATCAAGTCGGTCCAGGTCGAGCTGGGCGGCTACAACTCGGTTTTCTAAACCCGGTCTAGCCACGCCCGTGCCTCAGCGCACGGGCGTTCCTGCTCCCTGATCACCGCCAACACGAGGGTACTTACCATGTCCCAAGAATACGATTACATCATCGTCGGCGCCGGCTCGGCCGGTAACACCCTGGCCACCCGCCTGACCGAAGACGCCAGCGTCTCCGTGCTGCTGCTGGAAGCCGGCGGCCCCGACTACCGCTTCGACTTCCGCACCCAGATGCCAGCCGCCCTGGCCTTCCCGCTGCAGGGCCGCCGCTACAACTGGGCCTACGAGACCGACCCGGAGCCGCACATGGACGGCCGCCGCATGGAGTGTGGTCGCGGCAAGGGCCTGGGTGGTTCGTCGCTGATCAACGGCATGTGCTACATCCGCGGTAACGCCATGGACTTCGACGGCTGGGCAGAACTGCCAGGCCTGGAAGACTGGACCTACCTGGACTGCCTGCCGTACTTCCGTAAAGCCGAAACCCGTGACATCGGCCCTAACGACTACCACGGCGGCGAAGGCCCGGTCAGCGTTGCCACGCCAAAGGCCGGCAACAACCCGCTGTTCCACGCCATGGTCGAGGCTGGTGTACAAGCCGGCTACCCGCGCACCGAAGACCTGAACGGCTACCAACAGGAAGGCTTCGGCCCGATGGACCGCTCGGTCACCAAGAACGGCCGCCGCTCCAGCACCGCTCGCGGCTACCTGGACCAGGCCAAGAAGCGCCCGAACCTGACCATCGTCACCCACGCCCTGAGCGACCGCGTACTGTTCGACGGCAAGCGCGCCATCGGCGTGACTTACCTGGTCGGCGACAGCGAAGAGCGCGTGGAAGCCCGCGCCCGCAAGGAAGTCATCGTTTCTTCCGGCGCCATCGCTTCGCCGCAACTGCTGCAGCGCTCCGGTGTTGGCCCGCGTGCCCTGCTGGAAAGCCTCGACATCCCGGTTGTGCACGATCTGCCGGGCGTCGGTGAAAACCTGCAGGACCACCTGGAACTGTACCTGCAGTACGCCTGCACCCAGCCGGTGTCGCTGTACCCGTCGCTGCTGTGGTGGAACCAGCCGGCCATCGGTGCCGAGTGGATGTTCAACGGCACCGGTATCGGCGCCAGCAACCAGTTCGAGGCAGGCGGCTTCATCCGTACCCGCCCTGAATTCGAGTGGCCGAACATTCAGTACCACTTCCTGCCGGTTGCCATTAACTACAACGGCTCCAACGGCGTGAAGGAGCACGGCTTCCAGGCGCACATGGGTTCCATGCGTTCGCCTAGCCGTGGCCGCATTCACGTGAAGTCCAAGGACCCGCGCAAGCACCCAAGCATCCTGTTCAACTACATGGCCACCGAGCAGGACTGGCAGGAATTCCGTGATGGCATCCGCCTGACCCGCGAGATCATGGCCCAGCCGGCGCTGGACCCGTACCGCGGCCGCGAAATCAGCCCGGGCGCCCACGTGCAAACCGATGAAGAGCTGGACAAGTTCATCCGCGAGCACGCCGAAACCGCCTTCCACCCGTCCTGCTCGTGCAAGATGGGTACCGACGACATGGCGGTGGTCGACGGCGAAGGCCGTGTGCACGGCATGAAAGGCCTGCGCGTGGTCGATGCGTCAATCATGCCGATCATCATCACCGGCAACCTGAACGCCACCACGATCATGATCGCCGAGAAAATCTCGGACAAGATCCGTGGCCGCAAGCCGCTGGCGCGCAGCACTGCCAAGTACTACGTGGCCAATGGCGCACCGGTGAAGGGCAAGGCGATGCGTGAGGTGAAGCAGGCTTGATCCTGCTCCGCCCTCTTCGCGGCTAAAGCCGCTCCTACAGGTACTGCATCGTTCTCGGGCGTTGCGAACCCCTGTAGGAGCGGATTTATCCGCAAGAGGCCCTCCCAGGCAACACAAGAAAAGGCACCCACCCCGGTGCCTTTTCTACATCTGCAGAAACGCTTTACAGCCTGCCAATTCATCAGGTTAGAATCATTTGGCACGCGACCTGCTAGTTCACGCTCGCAAGTCCCCTCCCCCCGCGATGTCCCGGAGTAATGCCTTTGGATGCCAGCACCATCAACAGCCTGTTCTTGATCGGCGCATTGCTGGTGGGTGCAAGTATCCTGGTCAGCTCACTGTCGTCGCGCCTGGGCATCCCTATTCTGGTCATCATCCTCGCCGTCGGCATGGCCGCGGGCGTGGACGGTGGCGGCATCATCTTCAACAACTACCCAACCGCCTACCTCGTGGGCAACCTGGCGCTGGCGGTCATCCTGCTCGACGGTGGCCTGCGTACGCGGGTAGCGAGCTTTCGCGTGGCTTTGTGGCCGGCCTTGTCGCTGGCCACCGTCGGGGTACTGATCACAACCGGCCTGACCGGCATGATCGCGGCCTGGCTGTTCGACCTGAGCCTGATCCAGGGTTTGCTGATCGGTGCCATCGTCGGCTCTACCGACGCTGCGGCAGTGTTCTCGCTGCTGGGCGGCAAGGGCTTGAACGAACGGGTCACGGCCACGCTGGAGATCGAGTCGGGCAGCAACGACCCGATGGCCGTGTTCCTCACCGTCACCCTGATCGAGATGATCGCCAGCGGCCAGACGGGCCTGCACTGGAGCCTGCTGGGCCACCTGGTGCGCGAATTCGGCATTGGCAGCGTGGTAGGCCTGGCCGGTGGCTGGCTGATGCTGCAGATGGTCAACCGCATCAACCTGGCGGGTGGCTTGTACCCCATTCTGGTGGTAGCCGGCGGCCTGGCCATTTTTTCGCTGACCAACACCCTGCACGGCAGCGGCTTCCTGGCCGTGTACCTGTGTGGCCTGGTGCTGGGTAACAAGCCGATTCGCAGCCGCCATGGCATCCTGCACATGCTCGACGGCATGGCCTGGCTGGCGCAAATCGGCATGTTCCTGGTGCTGGGCCTGCTGGTCACGCCTCACGACCTGCTGCCCATCGCCCTCCCGGCCCTGGGCCTGGCGCTGTGGATGATCCTCGTGGCACGCCCGCTGTCGGTCGTCGCCAGCCTGCTGCCGTTCAAGGCCTTCCATGGCCGTGAAAAGGGCTTTATCGCCTGGGTTGGCTTGCGCGGCGCGGTGCCAATCATTCTGGCGGTGTTCCCGCTCATGGCCGGCCTGCCGCAGGCTCAGCTGTTCTTCAACCTGGCCTTCTTCATCGTGCTGGTGTCGCTGTTGGTGCAAGGCACCAGCCTGCCGTGGATGGCCAAGCTGCTGAAAGTGACCGTACCACCAGACCCGGCGCCCATTTCCCGCTCCGCGCTGGAGGTGCACATCACCAGTGAGTGGGAGCTGTTCGTGTACCGCCTGGGCGCTGAAAAGTGGTGCATCGGCGCCGCCCTGCGCGAGCTGAAAATGCCCGAGGGCACCCGTATCGCGGCCCTGTTCCGCAACGAGCAACTGCTGCACCCCTCTGGCAGCACGGTATTGGAAGTAGGCGACATGCTCTGCGTGATCGGCCACGAACATAACCTGCCCGCACTGGGCAAGCTGTTCAGCCAGGCACCGCAGCGCGGGCTGGACCTGCGCTTCTTCGGCGATTTCGTGCTCGAAGGCGATGCCGAATTGGGCGCCGTGGCGGCACTTTATGGCCTGAAACTGGACGGCCTGGACGCAAAAATGCCGCTGGCGCAGTTCATCCGACAGAAGGTCGGAGGCGCTCCAGTAGTAGGCGACCAGGTCGAATGGCACGGCACAATCTGGACCGTGGCGACCATGGACGGGAACAATGTGCAAAAGGTCGGCGTCAGATTCCCCGAAGGAACGCGACCCGGACCAGGATTGTTCCTCTAAACTTCGTTTCTGCCTGATCCACAAGTAGTCTGCCTATGTCCCTGCGCGTGTACCTTCGCGCAGCCCTGCTCGGGCTGTGCCTGTCCCTGTCGTTTGCCGCCACCGCGGCGGAAACCCCGACCACCGCCAGCATCCAGAACAGCCTCGACAAGATCGCCGAGCGCAAGCTGCCGGAAGCCGAACAAAAAGCCCTGCAGCAGGTGCTTGAACAAACCCTGAGCCTGCTCGCCAGCAAGGAAGACAGCGAAAGCAAGCTGGCCGCGCTCAAGCAGCAGCTGGCCAGCGCGCCAAAAGAAACCAGCGACAGCCAGAAAGAGCTGACCAAACTCAAGGACAGCAAAACGCAGCCTGTGGCCCAACGCTACGCCAGCCTCAATGTGCCGCAGCTGGAGCAGATGCTCAGCGAGCGCAGCACCCAGCAGGGCGAGCTGCAAAAGGCGCTGTCCGAAGCCAACAGCCTGATCATCAACTCCCAGACCCGCCCGGAGCGCGCCCAGGCCGAGATCAGCAACAACCAGACCCGCACCCAGCAGATCAACAACATCCTCAAAAGTGGCAAAGACGGCGGCAAGTCGATCAACGCCGACCAGCGCAACCAGCTCACCGCCGAACTGGCCTCGCTCAACGCCCTGACTCAGTTGCGCCGCCAGGAACTGGCTGGCAACGGCCTGCTGCAGGACCTGGGCAACGCTCGGCATGACTTGCTGATCGAGCGCACCGCACGCCTGGAGCAGGAAATTCAGGACCTGCAAACGCTGATCAACGAAAAGCGCCTGGCCCAGTCACAGCAAACCGTCACCCAACAGTCGATCGAAGCCCAAAAAGCCGGCGGCAGCAGCCTGCTGGCGAGCGAGAGCGCGGCCAACCTCAAACTGTCCGATTACCTGCTCAAGAGCACCGACCGTCTCAACGAACTGACCCAGCAGAACCTGCGCACCAAGCAGCAACTCGACACCCTGACCCAGGCCGACCAGGCGCTGGACGAACAAATCAGCGTGCTCAAGGGCAGCCTGCTGCTGTCAAAGATCCTCTACAAGCAGAAACAGGCCCTGCCGCATCTGAAGGTGGACCGCGATTTGGCCGACCAGATCGCCGACATCCGCCTGTACCAGTTCGAGGTCAACCAGCAGCGCGAGCAAATGAGCAGCCCGGTGACCTACGTCGACAAGCTGCTGGCCAATCAACCCGCTCAAGACGTGACCCCACAGCTGCGCAAGGCCCTGCTGGAAGTAGCGATCACCCGCAGCGACCTGCTCGAACGCCTGAATCGCGAACTGTCTGCACTGCTCAACGAATCGATCACCCTGCAGCTCAACCAGAAGCAACTGCTTGGCACCGCCCAGGGCCTGCGCAACACCCTCGACGAGCAGATGTTCTGGATCCCCAGCAACAAGCCGCTGGACTGGGACTGGCTGAGCTACGTGCCGCAGCGCTTCGCAGACCAAGTTGCCAGCTTGCCGTGGGGCTCTGGCATCAAGGAGCTGGCGGACGGCCTGAGCCAACGCCCGCTGCTGTTCCTGCCGCTGCTGTTGGTGATCGGCGCTTTGCTGTGGCGGCGCAAATACCTGTACGAACGGTTGAGCAAAGTGCACCAGGACATCGGCCATTTCCGCCGTGACAGCCAGTGGCACACGCCCCAGGCAATCCTGATCAACATCCTGCTGGCCATGCCAGTGAGCCTGGGCCTGGCGCTGTGCAGCTACGCCCTGCAAATCGACGCCCGTGGCCAAAACGCCAACCTCGGCGCCGCGCTCTGGCAACTGGCCCAGGCATGGCTGGTGTTCTACACCGCCTACCGCATCCTCGCCCCCGGTGGTGTGGCAGAAATCCACTTCCGCTGGCACAAGCCGCAGGTTGAGTTCCTGCGTGGTTGGGTGCGACGCCTGGGCACCGTGGTACTGGCGCTGGTTGGTGTTGTAGCGGTGGCAGAGCATCAGCCTTCGGCATTGGCCGATGATGTGCTGGGCATTGGTGTGGTGCTGACCTGTTACGCACTCATGGCCTGGCTGCTCAGCCGCTTGCTGCTGAGCAGCCCGGCGCACCGCGACACTTCACTGTTCCGCAAAGCCGTGGGTGTGGCATTCACCGCCCTGCCCATCGCCCTGTTCGTGGCGGTGTGCTTCGGCTACTACTACACCGCATTGAAGCTGACTGACCGGCTGATCTACACCCTGTACCTGCTGCTGTTCTGGCTCGTGATCGAAGCGGCATTTGTGCGCGGCCTGTCGGTGGCAGCGCGGCGCCTGGCCTATCAACGCGCACTCAGCAAGCGTGCAGCCGCCAAGGAAGGGCTGGATGGTGAAGTGATCACCGAAGAGCCCACACTGGACATCGAACAGGTCAACCAGCAGTCGCTGCGCCTGATCCGCCTGGCCCTGCTCGGCGGCTTCATCGCCGGCCTCTACTGGGTCTGGGCCGACCTCATCTCGGTGTTCGCCTACCTGAACAACTTCACCCTGTACGAATACACCAGCGGTACCGGCGCCGCGGCGAGCATGGTGCCGATCAGCCTGGGCGACTTGCTGGGGGCACTGGTCATCGTTGGCATCACCTTCGCCCTGGCTGGCAACTTGCCCGGTTTGCTTGAAGTGCTGGTGCTGTCACGCCTCAACCTGGCCCAGGGCAGTGCCTACGCCACCACCACGTTGCTGTCTTACACCATTGTTGGCGTCGGCATCGTCAGCACCCTGTCGACCCTTGGCGTGAGCTGGGACAAGCTGCAGTGGCTGGTTGCCGCGCTGTCGGTGGGCCTGGGCTTTGGCATGCAGGAGATATTCGCCAACTTCATCTCCGGCATCATGATCCTGTTCGAACGCCCGGTACGCATCGGTGACACCATCACCATCGGCAACCTGTCCGGCACGGTCAGCAAAATCCGCATCCGCGCCACCACCATCACCGACTTCGACCGCAAGGACATCATCGTCCCCAACAAGACGTTCATCACCGGCCAGCTGATCAACTGGTCGCTGACCGACACGGTTACCCGGGTAACGCTGAAGCTGGGCATCGACTACGGCTCCGACCTGGACCTGGTGCGCGATATCCTGCTCAAGGGCGCCCACGAAAACCCACGGGTGCTCAAAGACCCGGAGCCACTGGTGTACTTCCTCAACTTCGGCGAAAGCTCGCTGGACCATGAACTGCGCATGCACGTGCGCGACCTGGGCGACCGCAACCCGACGCTGGACGAGATCAACCGCTACATCAACCGCGAGTTCAAGGCGCACAACATCAAGATTTCGGTACGCCAGGTCGAGGTGTTCCTGATGGATCTGAACGGCGGCAAACAGCAGCTGATTCCAGTGGAGCAACCAAAACCCGAGTAGAATCCAGGCCAGAGCCGCACACCGCCCCCCTGTAGGAGCGGCTTCAGCCGCGATGGGCCGCAAAGCGGCCCCAATGCCCCCTCAGGAGCAACTAGTGAAACACCTCGACCAACTCCGCTTCGACAACCGCTTCGCCCGCCTGGGCGACGCGTTCTCCACCCAGGTCCTGCCCGAGCCCATCGCCGAGCCACGCCTGGTGGTAGCAAGCGAGTCGGCCATGGCGTTACTCGACCTCGACCCCGCCCAGGCTGAGCTGCCCGTGTTCGCCGAGCTGTTCAGCGGCCATAAACTCTGGGAAGAAGCCGACCCACGGGCGATGGTCTACTCAGGCCACCAGTTCGGCTCGTATAACCCACGCCTGGGCGATGGCCGTGGCTTGCTGCTGGCCGAAGTGCTCAACGATGCCGGCGAGCATTGGGACTTGCACCTCAAAGGCGCCGGCCAGACGCCCTACTCGCGCATGGGCGACGGCCGTGCCGTTTTGCGCTCGTCCATTCGTGAGTTCCTGGCCTCCGAAGCCCTGCACGCCCTGGGCATCCCCACCAGCCGGGCGTTGTGCGTGGTCGGCTCGAGCACCCCGGTGTGGCGTGAGACGCGCGAAAGTGCCGCCATGCTCACGCGCCTTGCGCAGAGCCATGTGCGTTTCGGCCATTTCGAGTATTTCTATTACACCAAGCAGCCTGAACAGCAGCGCGTGCTGATCGACCACGTGCTGGAACAGCATTACCCCGAGTGCCGTGATGCCGAACAGCCCTACCTGGCCATGTTCCGCACCATCGTCGAGCGCAACGCCGAGCTGATCGCCCGCTGGCAGGCCTATGGCTTCTGCCATGGGGTAATGAACACCGACAACATGTCGATCCTCGGCATCACCTTCGACTTTGGCCCCTACGCCTTCCTCGACGACTTCGACGCCAACTTCATCTGCAACCACTCCGATGACCGGGGCCGCTACAGCTATGCCAATCAGGTACCTATTGCACACTGGAACCTCAGCGCACTGGCGCAGGCGCTGACCACGGTGATCGAAGTGGAGCCGCTGAAAGAAGCCCTTGGCCTGTTCCTGCCGCTCTATCAGGCCCACTATCTGGACCTGATGCGCCGCCGCCTGGGCCTTACCACCGCCGAAGACGACGATATGGCGCTGGTTGAACAGCTGTTGCAGCGCATGCAGAGCGGGGGTGTGGATTACACCCTGTTCTTCCGCAGGCTTGGCGAACAGCCTGTGACCGAGGCGTTGAAGGTGGTGCGCGACGACTTTATCGACTTGGCAGGTTTTGATGCCTGGGGTGCGGATTACCTTGCACGCTGCGAGCGGGAGGCGGGTAATGCCGAGGGCCGTCTTGAGCGGATGCATGCGGTGAACCCGCTGTATGTGTTGCGCAACTACCTGGCGCAGAAGGCCATCGAAGCGGCTGAGGCCGGGGATTACAGTGAAGTGCGGCGGTTGCATCAGATACTCTGCAACCCGTTTGAGGAACAGGACGGAATGCAGGCCTATGCCGAGCGGCCACCAGAATGGGGTAAGCATCTGGAAATCAGCTGCTCTTCATAATATCCCGGGGCCGCTTTGCGGCCCTTTCGCGACACAAGGCCGCTCCCACAGAGGGTCTCGTTCGCCTGTAGGAGCGGCCTCGCCGGAGCGCCGGACCGGTCGGAAAGGGCTGCGCAGCAGCCCCAACATTCTCAAGGAACCAACATGCCCGAAGCCCTGCTAATCCCCTGCCCCCACTGCAACGGCCTCAACCGCCTACCCGCCGACCGTCTGGGCGATGCTCCCAAGTGCGGCCGTTGCAAGCAGGACGTACTGCTCAGCAACCCCTTCAACCTCAGCGAAAGCAGCTACGCCAGCCAGATCAAAGGCGACCTGCCGTTGCTGGTGGACGTCTGGGCCGACTGGTGCGGCCCGTGCAAATCCTTCGCCCCCACCTTCGAACAGGCCGCCCGCCAACTGGCCGGCCGCTGCCGCCTGGCCAAACTCGACAGCGAAGCCAACCGCAACCTGGCCGGGCAACTGGGCATCCGCTCGATCCCCAGCCTGATCCTGTTCAAGAACGGTCGGGAAATCAGCCGTCAGGCTGGGGCGTTTCCGTTGCAGTCATTGATTGAATGGTTGCGTTCGCAAGGGGTTTAAACCTCAAGCTCCTGCCAGGAGCGATTCGTAAGGGATACGAAGGCCATCATGCAAACGCTTGATCATGGAAAGGCTTAATCCACGCTTTCCGTTCAGGACTTCAGAAACCCTCCCACTCGGACCTATGAATGGTTCAAGGTCCCGTGGCGTCAAACCCTGTTGATCCATGCAAAACTTGATGGCGTCGATAGGGTTCGCAGGATGGATCGGGTAATGCTTGCTTTCATACACCTCAATGAGTGTTACAAGCACCTCCATCTCATCAGCCTCGGGTGTCCCCGCCGGAGCCTGAAAAATGGCTTCGAGTCTCTGAAAAGCTTCACGAAGGTCGTCATCGTTGCGGATCGGCTTAATATTCACAGATTGTCTCCACGTCAATCTCGTCATAGCGCTTGTGCGTACCGACGAATTTCACCCAGGCAATACCAGCTCGATACTGCATCTCCACCACAAGCCGATACTTATTGCCTCCGATGTTAAAGACCACGCGGTTGTTGCCACATATGCTGGCGCTACCAATCTGATCCTTCAAATCCTGTGGCGATCGCCAGTTGGCCTTAATGGCCATATCGTGCCAGCTTTCCAGTGCTGCTTTTGCATCCTCATGCCCGGGTAACCTCCAAAACTTTACCAACGTGCTTTTGGCAATCACGCGCATCCAAGCAAATCTCCCGTTTTGGGAGATTGTGCTTGTAGATCAATTTAGCCGCAAGGACAAAAGTGTAACGATCACTCGCTCTGTTCAAGCAGATCATGCAGCTCAACAAACTGCTGCGTTAGCTTGTGCCGAGGCTCCAGGTGAATCAGCGGCAAGCTGGCATGGTGCGATTCGCGCATCTTCACCGAACTGCCCAGATAGACCGGTAGCACCGGCAACCCCTCAGCCAACAACTCATCAAGCATCTGTTGGGGCAGGCTGGCGCGGGACTGGAACTGGTTGACCACAATGCCTTCAACCACCAGGTCTTCGTTGTGGTCGTCCTTGAGTTCTTCAATTTCGGCCAGCAGGCCATACAGGGCCTGGCGCGAGAAACTGTCGCAGTCGAACGGAATCAGTACGCGATCGGCTGCAATCAGCGCAGATACTGCATAAAAGTTGAGCGCAGGCGGCGTATCGATGTAGATGCGCTCGTAATCCTCGTCCAGGTCGTCGAGCAACTTACGCAGCTTGTTGATCTTGTGCTTGGCCTCAAGCTTGGGCTGCAAGTCGGCCAGTTCGGGCGTGGCGGTAACCACGTGCAGGTTGTCGAACGGCGTTTCGTAGATATCGACCTTGTTCTTCTTGCTGAATGGCCCGCTGGACAGGCTTTGCTTGAAGAAGTCAGCGATGCCCATGGGGATGTCTTCGCCGGTCAGCCCCGTCAGGTACTGGGTCGAGTTGGCCTGGGCGTCCAGGTCAATCAGCAGCGTCCGATAGCCCTCGCTGGCGCTTACCGCCGCCAGGTTGCACGCAATGCTCGACTTGCCCACACCACCTTTCTGATTGAATACCACGCGCCGCATGAGAGACCTCCGTGTATCAACGAATGCCCGAGTATGTGGCGATGCGCTGGCAATGACCAGCTTCATGTCGATAGTTCAGGGCAAATGGCGACCGATAGCTGCACCACACCGCTTATCGGAAAAATCTCACCCGTTATGCCCGCATTGGCGCATTCACGGTTAGCCACTGTCTGATGGCAATCATGTAACCTCGATTTGCTACACACCGCCGGCACCGGGATAATTGCGCGCCTCTCGGCAATTGCACCAACCCGGTTCCGAGTTGCTCCCTGCGCAAACGCACCCCACAGGGCGGGAAGTCAGAAGACATCGTGATCACCTTCGATATCAGCCAATGGCGCGCATGGGCACCGGGCCTGCAGACGCCTGCCGAATGGCAGGCCTGGGCGCAGGGTGGCCTGAGCCCGCAGAGCGAGGCACCGGCACCTGATGTGTCGTTTCTGCCCGCCCTGCAGCGCCGTCGCCTCAGCTACCTGGCACGCATGGCGTTCGCCGTGGGCTGGCCGCTGGCCGAGGGCCAAGGGGCGTTGCCGCTGGTGTTCGTCTCGCGGCATGGCGAAACCCCGCGCACCTACACGTTGCTTTGCGAACTGGCCGAAGGGCAACCGCTGTCACCCACCCAGTTCAGCCTGTCGGTGCACAATGCCGTCATTGGCCTGTGGTCGATCCTGCGTGGTGAAACCAGCGAAATGACGGCTCTGTCCGCTGCCGGCGACGGTTTTGAACAGGGGGTGCTGGAAGCGGTCGGGCTGCTGGCCGAGGGGGCGCCGGCCGTACTGTTGATCATCACCGAAGAGCTGCCGGCGCAAGCCTACCGGCCCTGGATCGACGATGTACCGTTTTCCTATGCCATGGGCCTTTTGCTGACGCCGGGGCAGCAATGGCAGTTGCAGCCAGAACTGGCTGAAAACCTAGAGGTAACCGAACTGCCGCACGCGCTGAGCTGGCTGCAAGCACTGCTCAGCAATCGGCATTCCTTCAACCACTCGTGGAAGCGCCGCACATGGAACTGGCAACGACAGCCGTGAACCGGCGCCGCGATGCCTATTACTGGCGCCTGCTGGCAACCGCCGCGAGCTTCTTCATCTTCGGTTTGGGTTGCCTGTGCCTGCGATTGCTCGTGTTCCCCGTACTCGCCTGCCTGCCCGGTGGTGCCATGCGCCACCGCCAGCGGGCCCGCCACCTGATCAGTTGGCTGTTCTGGCGCTTTGTGCGGCTGATGCGCCGTGCGGGTGTGCTGACTTACCAGATTGAAGGTGCCGAGCGCCTGGGCCGCCCGGGCCAGCTGATCATCGCCAACCACCCCTCGCTGATCGACGTGGTATTCCTGATCGGCCTGATACGTCAGGCCAACTGTGTGGTGAAGCAGAGCCTGTTCGACAACCCGTTTACCCGCGGCCCCATCGGTGAAGCTCAATACATCGGCAACGACGGCAGCATGGACATGCTCGACACCGCCGTTGCTTCACTGCTTGAGGGCCAGCCGCTGATCATCTTCCCGGAAGGCACCCGCACTCCGCCCGGCCAGACGCCGGCCTTTCATCGTGGTGCCGCCGCTATCGCCCTGCGCGGTGCGAAAATCATTACACCGGTGACCATCAAGGTAACCCCAACCACACTGACCAAAAACGAGCCGTGGTATCGCATCCCCCACCGCCGGGTGCACTTCAGCCTCAGCATCGGCGCCGATATCGACCCACAGGCTTTTGCCGCCATGGGGCCTGCCCCCGTGGCGTCGCGCAAACTCAACGATTACCTGCATCAGTACTACATCAAGGAGCTCGCCACCGATGAGCGTGCCACTACAAGACCTTAACCGTGACCTCAAGCAACTGATCATCGATGCCCTCGGCCTGGAGGACATCAGCGTGCAGGACATCGACGATCAGCAACCGCTGTTCGGCGAAGGCCTGGGCCTGGATTCGGTGGATGCACTGGAGCTTGGCCTGGCAATCCAGAAGCGTTACGGCTTCAAGATCGACGCCGATGCCAAGGACACCCGTAACCATTTCAGCAACGTGGCCACCCTGGCCGCCTTCGTCACTGCCCGTCAGGCCGCCTGAGACCGCACCATGCAAACCCGCGAAGAAATCTACACCCTCCTCAGCGACGCCCTGGTCGAGCTGTTCGAACTGGATCCCGCCGACATCAGCCTGCAATCCAACCTGTATCAAGACCTGGAAATCGACAGCATCGACGCCATCGACCTGCTTGACCACATCAAGCGGCAAACCGGTAGAAAAATCACCGCCGAGGATTTCAAGTCGGTGCGCACCGTCAATGACGTAGTCGAGGCCGTATTCCGCCTGGTCAGCCCGGCGGCATGAAGCGGCTGATCGGCCTGGGCCTGCTGCTTGCCGGCGTGATGTATCCGTTCGCCGTGTATTTTGGCCTGGCGCACGTTGCCCCCTGGCAGTTCGGCCTGTTGCTTGGTGCCCTGTGGCTGGCGCGGGCGATCGTCACACGCAGCCCCGGCAGCCAGTGGATGGCAATTGCCGCGCTTGGCTTCTGTGCGCTGCTGGGGCTGTCGGACAGCCCGGCATTGCTGCGCTGGTACCCGGTGCTGATCAACGCCTTCATGCTTGCCCTGTTCGGCACCAGCCTGCTGCGCGGCATGCCCATGGCCGAACGCCTGGCTCGCTTGCGTGAGCCGCATTTGCCCGCCAGAGCGGTGCGCTATACGCGCCGGGTAACCCAGGTGTGGTGCGTGTTCTTCCTTGTGAACGGCCTGATCGCCACCGCCTTGACCCTGTGGGCACCGCTGAGCTGGTGGACCCTCTACAACGGGCTGCTCGCCTATATCGCCATGGGCCTGCTGTTCGCCGTCGAATGGCGAGTACGGCAACGTGTTCGAGGCCGCCCATGAACTGGATCGCCCTTGAGCAACTGCTTTGGCCACACCCAACGCCACGTCTTGTAACTGAAACGCCGAGCCTGGACCATGCACAGCTGTGCGACCAAGCCTTACGCCTGGCAGGCGGCCTGCAACAGCGGGGCGTGCGCTGCGTCGGCGTGTACCTGGAAGATGCTGCACTGCTTGCCATCACCCTGCTCGGGGCCTGGCGGGCGGGTGTCGAAGTATTACTGCCCGGCGACTTACAGCCAGGTACTCGCAACCGCTGGAATGATCAGGTCGAGCTGTGGATAAGTGATCAGCCCGGCGACCATCAGCCTTCAGACCTGCACGCCCACCCTCTGACGCCGGCCACTCTCGACCTGGATCAATGCCGCATCAGCCTGTGCACCTCCGGTTCCAGCGGCGAACCCAAGCGCATCGACAAACAGCTGCGCCAGTTGGCCAATGAAGTGCAGGCACTGGAACAGCTCTGGGGCCAGGCCCTGGGCGAGGCCTGGATCATTGGCAGCGTTGCCACGCAACACATCTACGGCTTGCTGTTCCGGGTACTCTGGCCACTGTGCGCCGGTCGCGGTTTCGAACGACGCCAGTTGCCCTTCCCCGAAGACCTGCAGCGCGCCAGCCGCACGTACCCGGCATTTGCCTGGGTAACCAGCCCGGCACTGCTCAAGCGTATGGGTGACAACCTTGACTGGCCCGCGCTGAGCGCTGTTCGGAAGGTGTTTTCATCTGGCGGCGAATTACCCGTTGAAGCTGCACAAGCGTTGCACCAGCGCATTGGCCAATGGCCTGTGGAAATACTCGGCAGTTCGGAAACGGGCGGTATCGCCTGGCGCGAAGGGGGCACGCTTTGGCGGCCGTTCAACGGCGTGCAGCTCAGCCAGGACGAACACGGCGCCTTGCAGATCGCTTCGCCCTATTTGCCACAAGGCCATATTGAAAAAAGCGCCGATGCCGCCGAGCTTACTGACGATGGGCGCTTTCGCTTGCTCGGGCGCCTCGATCGCATCGTGAAGCTGGAAGAGAAACGCGTCTCCCTGCCCATGCTTGAGCATGCTCTGTGCACCCATGCCTGCGTGGCCGAGGCCCGCCTCGGCGTAATTGAGCAGGGGCGTGCTTGCCTGGGCGCGCTGGTGGTGCTTTCGCCTGATGGCCTGCACCAGCTGCGTAGCCAGGGCCGCAGGCAATTGCTCGAAAACTTGCGCCAGCACCTAGGGAAGCATTGCGAGGCGTTGGCCTTACCCCGACGTTGGCGCCTGCTCCGGCAATTGCCGCTGAACACCCAGGGCAAGCTGCCACAGGCTCAGGTGGCTGCACTTTTGCTAGCTCCGCGCAGCATGGCACCAGAACTGCTGGGGCAGCAGACACAGGGCGATGAATTGTGTCTGCGGCTGGCCGTTCCACCCGATTTGGCGTGCTTCTCTGGCCACTTCCCGCAAACGCCCGTCTTGCCAGGCGTGGTGCAAGTGGACTGGGCGATGGCACTGGCCACCGAACACCTGGGGTTGAATCACCGTTTTGCCGGCCTCGAAGTGCTCAAGTTCCAGCACGTGGTACGCCCGGGCGACGAACTGGCACTGACTCTGCGTTTCGACAGTGAGCGGGGCAAGCTCTACTTCAACTACCAATGCGCAGGCCAGGTGTGCGCCAGCGGCCGCATTTTACTGGAGGCTCTGGATGCATAAGCCCTGCGCGGTGATCCCGGTTTATGATCATGAGCAGGCGGTGCCCGCCGTGGTCGCCGGCCTGCTGCGCGCCGGGCTGCCCTGTGTACTGGTGGATGACGCCAGCCACCCGCCCTGCGCCCAGGTGCTGCGCCAGCTGGCAGAACAGGATCAGGTTCATCTGGTCAGTCTGCTGGTCAATCAAGGCAAGGGCGGCGCGGTCATGGCCGGGCTGCGCGAAGCGGCTCGCCTGGGCTTCAGCCATGCACTGCAGGTGGACGCCGACGGCCAGCACGACCTCGCCAACGTTCACCGCTTCCTGGCTACGTCGCAGGCTTATCCACAAGCGCTGGTGTGTGGTTATCCACAATACGACGCCAGTGTGCCCAAAGGCCGGCTTTATGCACGCTACCTCACCCACGTGTGGGTGTGGATCAACAGCCTGTCGCTGAGCATTCCAGACTCCATGTGCGGTTTTCGCGTGTACCCGTTGCCAGCGACCCTGGCCATGATCGACAGCGTTGCGCTGGGTAAACGCATGGATTTCGACCCGGAGATCCTCGTCAGGCTTTCATGGCGCAACCAGCCGATGCACTGGCTGCCCACCCGCGTGCACTACCCACAAGACGGCCGTTCGCACTTTCGCCTGTTCCATGACAACGCGCTGATCTCCAAAATGCACGCCAAGCTGTTCTTCGGCATGCTGGTGCGCGCCCCGCTGATTCTCTGGGGCAGGTGGCGCGGATGAACGGGCAACACTGGGCCGGCCAACAGGAGCGCGGCAGTTACTGGCTGATGAAGCTGACTGCAACGCTGGTGCGCTCCCTTGGCCGCCGCGTGCTCAGCCCGCTGATCCATATGATCGTCGCCTACTTCTTCTTGTTCGGCCGCCGCGCCCGGCGCAGCGCATGGCAGTATCAGCAGCGCCTGCACCGGCATACTGGCGGGCAGACGCCAGCGCCAAGCCACTGGCAAGTGTTCCGCCAGTTCATGGCCTTTGCCGACGCCCTGCTGGACAAGCTCGATGTGTGGAATGGCCGGCTGAGCCTGGCGGACATCGACATCGACGACCCCAGCCACCTGCGCCAGCAACTGCGCGGTGCACGCGGGCAGATGCTGGTGGGCGCCCACCTGGGCAACCTGGAAGTCTGCCGGGCCCTGGCCGAACTCGGCGAGCAGGTACCCATGAACGTACTGGTACACACCCGCCATGCCGAGCGCTTCAACCGCCTGCTGGGTGAGGCCGGGGCGAGCAACCTGCGGCTGATCCAGGTCAGCGAGCTGGACCCGGCCATCATGCTGCAACTGGCCGAACGCCTGGAGCAAGGCGAATGGCTGGCAATCGCCGGCGACCGCGTGCCGCTGCATGGCACGCGCACCGTGGAGGTGGATTTCGTAGGCCATCAGGCCGCCTTGCCTCAAGGCCCGTGGTTGCTGGCAGGGCTGTTGAGCTGCCCGGTAAACCTGCTGTTCTGCCTGAAACAGCAGGGGCGTTACCGCATCACTCTGGAACCCTTTGCCGAACACATTCAATGGCGTCGTGGTCAACGTGACCAGGTGATCGCCGAGTCAGCCGCACGCTATGCCAGCCGGTTGGGCCATTATTGTGCTCAGGCCCCCTTGCAGTGGTTCAATTTCTACCCTTTCTGGAAGACCGATGACGATGCACCCGCATGAGCCTGTCACCTTCGGCGAGTCGCCGCTGGCAATCGAAGATGTCCTGGCCCTCGCCGAGCGCCGCACCCGCGTGCAGCTACAGGACGATGCCGCCTACCGCGAGCGCATCGCCCGTGGCGCGCGCTTTCTCGACACTCTGCTCGACAAGGAAGGGGTGATCTATGGCGTCACCACCGGTTACGGCGACTCCTGCGTGGTGGCTGTGCCGCTGGAGCATGTGGAAGCCCTGCCACAACACCTCTATACCTTCCACGGCTGCGGCCTGGGCAAATTGCTCGATGCGCCAGCCACCCGCGCCGTGCTGGCAGCCCGCTTGCGCTCATTGAGCCACGGCGTGTCGGGCGTGCGCCTTGAGTTGCTGGAGCGCCTGCGCGACTTCCTCGCCCACGACATCCTGCCGCTGATCCCCGAAGAGGGTTCGGTAGGTGCAAGTGGCGACCTTACCCCGTTGTCCTACGTGGCAGCCACCTTGTCGGGCGAGCGCGAGGTGATGTACCAGGGCCTGCGTCGCAGCAGCGCCGATGTGCACCGCGAGCTGGGCTGGCAGCCGCTGGTGCTGCGGCCCAAGGAAGCCCTCGCCCTCATGAACGGCACCGCCGTGATGACCGGCCTGGCCTGCCTGGCCTTCGCCCGCGCCGATTACCTGCTGCAACTGGCCACGCGCATTACCGCCCTCAATGTGATCGGCCTGCAGGGTAACCCGGAGCACTTCGACGAGCGCCTGTTCGCCGCCAAGCCCCACCCCGGCCAGACCCAGGTGGCCGCCTGGTTGCGCCAGGACCTGGCCATCGACGCCCCGCTGCCACCCCTGCATCGCCTGCAAGACCGCTATTCGCTGCGCTGCGCACCGCATGTGCTGGGCGTACTGGCCGACAGCCTGGGCTGGTTGCGCGGTTTTATCGAAACCGAACTCAACAGTGCCAACGACAACCCGATCATCGACGGCGACGCCGAGCGCGTGCTGCATGGCGGGCACTTTTACGGCGGCCACATCGCCTTTGCCATGGACAGCCTGAAAACCTTGGTAGCCAACGTTGCCGACCTGCTCGACCGCCAGCTCGCGCTGCTGGTGGACGTGCGCTACAACCATGGCCTGCCGAGCAACCTGTCTGGCGCCACGGCCGAACGGGCCATGCTTAACCACGGCTTCAAGGCCGTGCAGATCGGCGCCAGCGCCTGGACCGCCGAGGCCCTCAAACTTACCATGCCCGCCAGCGTGTTCTCGCGCTCCACCGAATGCCACAACCAGGACAAGGTGAGCATGGGCACCATCGCCGCCCGCGATGCCCTGCGCGTGCTGGAGCTGACCGAACAGGTAGCAGCCGCCAGCTTGCTGGCCGCCAACCAGGGCGTCTGGCTGCGAACCCGCGAGGCAGAAGGCCACGCCCTGCCACCGGCCCTGGCGCAGATGCACGCAGCGCTGCAACAGGACTTTGCCCCGGTCATCGAAGACCGCGCCCTCGAAAGCGACCTGCGCCTGTGCCTGCAACGCATCGCCGCGCGCCACTGGAGGCTGCATGCGTAACCCGGGCGTGTTCCATGTGGACAGCGAAATCGTCGTGCCCTTTTTCGACGTCGACAGCATGCACATCGTCTGGCACGGGCATTACGTCAAATACCTGGAAGTCGCCCGCTGCGCCTTGCTCGACCGCCTGGGCCACGACTACCGGCAAATGCAGGCCAGCGGCTACATGTGGCCGGTGATCGACCTGCAACTGCGCTACATCCGCGGCGCCATTTTCGGCCAGCGCCTGAACGTGCGCGCCAGCCTGGTGGAGTGGGAAAACCGGCTGAAAATCCACTACTTGATCAGCGATGCCGAAAGCGGCGAACGGCTGACACGCGCCAGCACCGTGCAAGTTGCAGTGCATATCGAAAGTGGCGAGATGCAACTGGCGTCGCCTCAGGTCATGCTGGATGCTGTTGCACGGGTGCTGGCATGAAACGGTATCTGGCAACGCTCCTGCTGCTGCTCGCCAGCCCCCTGGCCCTGGCCTTCAACCTTGATGACCTGCAAAAGCAGCTGAGCGAGCCTGCCGTGATCCAAGGCCCGTTCACTCAGGAGAAGCACCTTCGCGCCCTGCCCCAGCCATTGGTGAGCAATGGGCGCTTCGTACTGGCGCGCGACCATGGGCTGCTATGGCTGCTGCAAACACCTTTGCAGCAGGACTACCGCATCGACGAAAAAGGCATTGCCCGCCGGGGAGCAAGCGGCTGGCAAACCTTACCCAGCCGCAGCGCCGGGGCCGAGCAGAATCGGCTGTTCTTTGCCGTACTGCAGGGTGACAGCACAGGCCTGCAACGGGATTTTGAAGTGCAACTGACGGGCGATGCGCAACACTGGCAGCTCCAGCTCACCCCGCGCTCGATGCTGCTCAAGCAAGTGTTCCAACACATCGACATCAGCGGTGGCCGTTTTGTCGAGCGAATCGAGCTGAACGAAACCCAGGGCGACAGCACCGTGCTACGCATGCCCGAAAGCACCGGTTCAAACAAACTGAGTGATACGGAGCGCAGCGATTTTGCCGACTGAACGCCTGTTACCACGCCTGTTCACGGGCCTGCTGGTGGTCATGCTGGCAGTGGCATTCTGGCAATGGCACCGCGGCGCCCCTTTGTCCGCCGACCTGATGGCGCTGGTGCCCGGCGCCACGCAAGACCCGCTGATCAAGCGTGCGGAGCAACGCATGCAGGAGCCGCTGAACCGCGAAATGCTGGTACTGGTCGGCCACGCCGACCGCCAGCAGGCGTTGACCCTCGCCGAGCAACTGGCAGGGCAGTGGCAAGCCAGCGGCCTGTTCGAGAAGGTGCAGTGGAGCCTGCAGACCGACCTGACCGCCGTGCGCCAGCAACTGTTGCGAGGCCGGCTGGGGATGCTGTCGGAGGCAGACCGCGTTCAACTGCGCGAGCAGCCCGCTGCGTTCATCGAGCAGCGTGTGCAAACCCTGTTCGACCCCTTTGCCGGCTTCAACCTGGTAGCCAGTCAGGACGATTGGCTGGGCCTGACCGGGCGCATCCAGGCCAGCCAACCCAAGCCTGCCAATATTGAACTGGACACCGCCAGCGGTGCCTTGGTCGCCGAAGCCGAGGGCCAGTACTGGGTGTTGCTGCGCGCCAGAACCCAGGGCAACGCTTTCGACCTGAACCTGCCGTTGCAGGTCGCCGATCTGCTCGCCAGTAGCCGTATGCAAGCCGCCGCACAAGGCGGCCATCTGCTGGCCGCCAGCGGCCTGCTGCACGCCGCGGCCGGCCAGCAGCAAGCCAGCCGCGAAATCACCTGGGTGGGTGGCGGTGCCACCGTTGGCATTCTGCTGCTTTTGCTGCTGGCATTTCGCCGCTGGCGCGTATTGCTGGCATTCGTCCCGGTGCTGGTGGGCATGCTGTTCGGTTCGGTGGTGTGCGTGGCGCTATTCGGGCAGATGCATGTGATGACGCTGGTGCTGGGGTCCAGCCTGATCGGCGTGGCCGTGGATTACCCGCTGCACTACCTGTCCAAAAGCTGGAGCCTGCAACCCTGGCGCAGTTGGCCTGCATTGCGGCTGACCTTGCCGGGCCTGAGCCTGAGCCTGGCCACCAGCTGCATCGGCTACCTTGCCCTGGCGTTCACCCCCTTCCCCGCGCTCACCCAGATTGCTGCCTTTTCCGCCGCAGGCCTGGTCGGGGCGTACCTGAGCGCCGTATGCCTGTTGCCTGCCCTGTTCAACGGCCTGCAGCTACAGCCTTCACACTGGCCACTGCGGCTGGCACAAACCCTGACCAACCTGCGCGAACGGCTGTTGCGCCGAGTGCCCAGCGCCGTGCTGCTGGCCGTGGTGCTGGTGTTCTGCGCGTGCGGCTTGTGGCGGCTTACCAGCCACAACGACATCCGCCAATGGGTTGCCAGCCCGCCACAGTTGCTCGAAGAAGCACAGGCTGTTGCGCGCATCACCGGTTATCAACCCACCAGCCAGTTCTACCTGGTTCGCGGCAGCGATCAACAGCAATTGCTCGACCGCCTGCATAGACTTGCAGGCAAACTCGATGAGCTGGTCGAACTGAACAAGCTCAAGGGATACATGAGCCTTGGGCAACTGGTTGCCAGCCCGGCAGAACAGGCCCGCACACAGCAGGCACTGCACGCATTGCCCGAGCACTGGCAGCCCCTGCTGGCACTGGGCGTGCCGCAAGCGGCGCTGCAAAGTGAAGTAGAGTCGCTGCGTGCATTGGCGCCGCTAACCATCGAACAGGCGCTCGCAGGCCCGCTGGCCGAGGCCTGGCGGCCACTTTGGCTGGGCCAGGACGGTGCAGGCGTCGCCGCCATCGTCAGCCTGCAAGGCTTGGGCGATGCCGCACTGCTGCGCTTGCAGGTCGAAGACCTGGACGGCGTGCAATTGGTAGACCGGCTGGGCGAGCTGAACCAGCTGTTTGCCGCCACTCAGATCAGCGCAGCCGAACTCAAGTTGCTGTCATGTGTGCTGATTCTGGTGCTGCTGGTGCTGCCGTTCGGCCTGCGTGGCGCCCTGCGGATCGTTGCCCTGCCGCTGCTCGCCGCCCTGTGCAGCCTGGCCTGCCTGGGTTGGCTCGGCCAGCCACTGACGCTGTTCAGCCTCTTTGGCCTGCTGCTGGTCACGGCCATCAGCGTCGACTATGCCATTCTGATGCACGAGCACATCGGCAGCGCCGCTGTCAGCTTGCTGGGCACGCTGCTGGCAGCCCTCACCACTTGGTTGTCGTTCGGCCTGCTGGCGCTTTCGGCAACCCCGGCGGTAAGCAATTTCGGCCTGGCAGTCAGCCTGGGGCTTGCCTTCAGCTTCCTGCTCGCGCCCTGGGCAGCCCAACGGCCTGACGTACACGCGGAGCAATCATGAGGCACCTGATCACACTGGCCCTGTGCCTGCTGCTCGGCGCCTGCGCAGTGCGGCCGCCCCTGCCTGCACAATTACCCTCGCTGGAGCTGCCACAGCAGTTGCACGTACAGGCTGAACAGGCCGGGCAACAGCAGGACTGGTTGCTGGTGATCCAGCGTGAAGGCCAGCGCCTGCGCTGGACGCTGCTCGACCTGCTTGGCATTCCCCAAGCCCGGCAGTTGCTCGACGGGCAGCACTGGCAGGCGGACGGCCTGTTGCCGCCCAACCCGCAGGCACGCGAGCTGTTCGCCGCCGTGCTGTTTGCCATCACGCCCAGCGAGCAGTTGTTGCAGCTGTACCCCGAGGCCCGCCAGCAAGGGCAGCGCCGCTGGTTGGCTGACCGCTGGCAGGTCAGTTATCGGGCCGCCAGCGCGTTTGACTTGAACCTTGGCCAAGGCCTGAGTTATCAAGTCGACCCGATGCCCAGCGAGACAACGCCATGACTGCCTGCCTCAATGCCCTGGGCCTGGTCTGTGCCCTCGGTCGCGGCCAGGCTGAAGTAGCTGCCCGCTTGTTTGCCGGCGACTGCTCCGGCATGCAAGCGCAGGCCGGTTGGGTTGAAGGCCGATGCCCGCCGGTTGGCGCCGTGCAAGGCCCATTGCCAACAGTGCCATTGCCTGAGCAGCACAGCCGCAACAATCAGCTGCTGTATGCGGCGGCCCTGCAGATTGAGCCAGCCATCCGCGAAGCCATTGCACGCCACGGCCCGCAGCGGGTTGCCGTGGTATTGGGCAGTAGTACATCAGGCATCAACGAAGCCAGCGCCAGCATTGCCCACTACCTCAAGGCTGGCGAGTTCCCCGCGCACTATCGCTACGACCAGCAAGCACTGTGTGCACCCGCCGAGTTCCTGGCTGACTGGCTACAGCTGAGCGGCCCGGCCTACGTGATATCCACCGCGTGCACATCCAGCGCCAGAGCCTTGATAAGCGCCCGCAGGTTGCTTGACCTGGGGGTATGCGACGCTGTGCTGTGTGGCGGCGTCGACAGCCTGTGCGGCCTGACGCTTAATGGCTTCGCCGCCCTTGAAGCGATCAGCGAAAATCTGTGCAATCCGTTTTCAGCCAACCGCATGGGTATCAATATCGGGGAAGCAGCGGCCCTGTTCCTGATGAGTCGCGTGCCGAACACAACTGGCCACACGATCGCCCTGTTGGGCGCCGGCGCCAGTTCCGATGCCCATCACATTTCCGCCCCGGACCCGGCCGGCAAAGGCGCCTTGCACGCCATGGGCAAAGCCCTGGACAATGCCGGCCTGGCGCCCGGGCAGGTCGGCTACCTGAACCTGCACGGCACAGCAACGGCGCACAACGACGCCATGGAAGGCCTGGCCGTTCACAGCCTGTTCGCCAACGGCATCGCCTGCTCGTCGAGCAAACCCATGACCGGCCACGCCTTGGGTGCCGCCGGAGCGCTTGAAGCGGCATTCTGCTGGTTGGCCCTGAGCGAGCATAATCCGCTCGGCCTGTTGCCACCCCACGTCTGGGATGGGGTGGCCGACCCGCAACTGCCACCGCTCAACCTGGTGGCGCGCGACCATCGCATGCCGACGGGCCACCCGCGAAGAGTAATGAGCAATTCGTTTGCCTTCGGCGGCAACAACGTCAGCCTGATTCTCGGAGACGCCCCATGATTACGTGGCCACTGGCCGAGCTGCTGCCCCATGCTGGCGACATGATCCTGATCGATCACATTGACAGTTGCGACGACGAGCAGATCAACACCCGCACCACTGTACGCCCCGGCGGCCTGTTCAACCGCCCGGACGGCAGCCTGCCCGCGTGGTTCGGCATCGAGTTGATGGCACAAAGCGTGGCCGCCTTTGCCGGCTGCCGTGCACGTCGCAACGGGCAGCCGGTAGAATTGGGCTTCCTGCTCGGCACCCGCAAATACCAGTGTGATGTCGAGCACTTCCCGTCGGGCGCTGAATTGCACGTGCACGCCCAACGCTCGCTGGAAGACGACAATGGCATGGGTGTGTTCGAATGCCACCTGCACGGCCCAGGCATTCATGCCACAGCAAGGCTGAACGTTTACACCCCGCCACAACCGGCCAGCTACCTGGCCGAAGCCGGCCCTGAGGAATCTGCTCCATGACTGACACCATCCTGGTCACAGGCTCCAGCCGAGGCATCGGCAGGGCCATCGCCTTGCGCCTGGCTAAAGCCGGGTTCGACCTGGTGCTGCACTGCCGCAGCGGCCGCAGCGAGGCCGATACCGTGGCAGAAGAAATTCGTGCCTTGGGCCAGCAGGCACGGGTGCTGCAGTTTGACGTGGCCGACCGTGCAACCTGCAAGGCCATCCTCGAACAGGATGTAGAAAGCCATGGCGCCTACTACGGCGTGGTATGCAACGCCGGCCTGACCCGCGACGGCGCCTTCCCGGGGCTGAGCGAAGACGATTGGGACCAGGTGATGCGGACCAACCTCGATGGTTTCTTCAATGTGCTGCAACCCTTGACCATGCCGATGATCCGCCGCCGCGCGCCGGGGCGCATTGTCTGCATCACGTCGGTTTCCGGCCTGATCGGCAACCGTGGCCAGGTCAATTACAGCGCCTCCAAGGCTGGCCTTGTCGGCGCGGCCAAAGCGCTGGCAATCGAACTGGGCAAACGCAAGATTACGGTCAACTGCGTGGCGCCAGGGCTGATCGACACCGCCATGCTGGATGAGCATGTTCCGGTCGACGAGTTGCTCAAGATGATCCCGGCCGGGCGTATGGGCACCCCTGAAGAGGTGGCCGGGGCGGTCAACTTCCTGATGTCTGCCGAAGCGGCCTACATCACCCGCCAGGTACTGGCAGTGAACGGGGGGCTGTGCTGATGCGCCGCGTGGTCGTCACCGGCATGGCCGGCATTACTGCCCTGGGCAATGACTGGGCAACCATCGCCGGGCATTTCGCCAATCAACACAGCGGCATCCGCCGGATGCATGAGTGGGACCGTTTTGCCGAGCTCAACACCCGCCTGGCCGGCCCGGTCGATGATTTTGAAGTGCCCGCCCACTGGACGCGCAAGCAACTGCGTAGCATGGGCCGGGTGTCACGCCTGGCGGTGGCCGCCGCGGAACGTGCCCTGGCCGATGCCGGGCTGCTCGGCGACCCCAGCATCCGCGACGGGCGCATGGGCGTGGCCTGTGGCTCTTCCACTGGCAGCACCGATGAAATAAAAACCTTTGGCAACATGCTGATGAATTCGGTGGCCGATGGCCTGAATGCCAACTCCTACGTGCGGATGATGCCACACACCACGGCTGCCAATATCAGTATCTTTTTTGGCCTCACCGGCCGCCTGATCCCCACCTCCAGCGCCTGCACCAGCGGCAGTCAAGGCATCGGCTACGCCTACGAAGCCATCAAGTACGGGCGTTTGCCGATGATGCTGGCCGGCGGTGCCGAAGAGCTGTGCCCCACTGAAGCGATGGTGTTCGATGCCCTGTACGCCACAAGCCTCAAGAACGACACGCCGCACCTGACCCCAAGGCCCTACGACAAGGACCGTGACGGCCTGGTGATTGGTGAAGGGGGCGGCATGCTGGTGCTTGAAGAGCTGCAGCACGCCCTGGCACGCGGGGCGAGGATCCATGCCGAAGTCGTCGGTTTTGGCAGCAACGCCGACGGGCAACACATCACTCGCCCCGAGCAGGCCACCATGGGCCGCGCCATGGAACTTGCGCTGGAGGATGCGGCCCTGGCCCCCGAAGCCATCGGCTACGTCAACGGGCATGGCACGGCAACCGAGCAAGGCGACATTGCCGAAACACTGGCCACCAGCACCCTGTTTGGTGCACGCATGCCGATCAGCTCACAAAAGAGCTACCTCGGCCACACCTTGGGCGCCTGCGGTGCTCTGGAGTCGTGGTTCAGCATCGAAATGATGAACAGCGACCGCTACGTGCACACCCTCAATCTCGATAACGTCGACCCCCGCTGCGGCGAACTGGACTACATCACCGGTGATTTCCGGGCCATGAGCCATGAGTTCGTGATGAACAACAACTTCGCCTTCGGTGGAGTCAATACGTCACTGATCTTCCGCCGCTGGGCCTGACACCTTCGCCTGGCCGGTCACCAGCTCGGCGAAGGCCTTGGCCATCGCCGAGCCACCTTGCTCGCGCTGCACCAGCCACACCGCCGAGGTGGCACCCTCGTCCAGCAAAGTCCGGTAAACCACGTCGTCGATACGCATGCGCTGGAACGATGCGGGAAGCACCGAAACACCCAAACCGGCTGACACCAGGCCAATGATGGTCATTACCTCCCCGGCCTCCTGCGAAAAGTGCGGGCTGAACCCGGCTTGCCGCGCCAGGCTCATCAGTTGCGCATGCAGCCCGCTGCCGTAGCTACGAGGGAAGAACACAAACGGCTCGTGGGCCAATGCCGCCATGTGCACACCCTCTTCGCTGCCCTGCGCCAGCGGGTGCGAGGCATTGATCACTGCAACCAGCGGCTCGCGAAACAATTCGGTGGCCACCAACCCTTCAGGCAAAGGCATGGGCCGCATCAAGCCCACCTCGATGGACTCGTCGTATACGCCTTCGGCGACATCCCGGCTGCTCATTTCCTTCAGGTTCAGGTGCACCGCAGGGAAGCGCTGGCGGAAGGCGTGAATGGCTTTGGGGATCTTTGACGTGAATGGCGCCGAGGACGTGAAGCCTATTTTCATTTCGCCCAGCTCGCCCAATTGCGCGCGCCGTGCCACGTCCGCCGCCTTTTCGACCTGCGCCAGCACCTGGCGAGCTTCTTCCAGAAACAGCCGGCCGGCCTCACTCAGCTCAACCCGACGATTGGTACGCTCGAAAAGGCGCGCGCCCAGCTCCAGCTCCAGCGCCTGAATCTGCTGGCTAAGGGGCGGTTGTGAAATGCCCAGCTGTTGGGCCGCACGGCCAAAATGCAGCTCTTCGGCTACCGCGATGAAGTAACGCAGATGGCGCAGTTCCATGATTAACTCCAAACAAGTCGCCAAACGTCTTAAATAGGTCGAACAATATATTGGATCTAATCAATAGCCAGCTATATGCTTTTTTCATCGCGCCAGAGGTACCCATCGTGAAAACTGCTGTAGCCCCCCTTTCTGCTGAACCCGAACCTGCCCCGCTTAACGACATCTGGATCGAAAAAGGCACCCCCGCCTTCATGAAGACCGTGCTGGCGTTGTTCAGCGGCGGGTTTGCCACCTTTGCCCTGCTGTACTGCGTACAACCGATGATGCCGTTGCTGTCGCAGGAGTTTTCGATCAATGCGGCGCAAAGCAGCCTGGTGCTGTCGGTGTCGACCGCAATGCTGGCGTTTGGGCTGTTGATCACCGGGCCCATCTCTGACCGCATCGGGCGCAAGCCGGTGATGGTGTTCGCGCTGGTCTGCGCGGCCTTGTCGACCCTGGCCAGCGCGGTAATGCCCACCTGGGAGCTGGTACTGGCCACGCGCGCCCTGGTGGGCCTTTCCCTTAGCGGCCTGGCGGCGGTGGCAATGACCTACCTGAGCGAGGAAATTCACCCCCAGCACATTGGCCTGGCCATGGGGTTGTACATCGGTGGTAATGCCATCGGCGGCATGAGCGGGCGTTTGATCACCGGGGTACTGATCGACTTCGTAAGTTGGCATACGGCAATGCTCACCATCGGCGGCCTGGCACTCATCGCTGCAGTGGTGTTCTGGAAGGTACTGCCGGAATCGCGCAATTTCCGCCCTCAAGCCATGAACCCGCGCAGCCTGGTGAACGGTTTCGTCATGCACTTCAAGGACGCCGGCCTGCCTTGGCTGTTCCTCGAAGCCTTCCTGCTGATGGGGGCCTTCGTCACGCTGTTCAACTACATCGGCTACCGCCTGCTGGCCGAGCCGTACCATATGAACCAGGCATTGGTTGGCCTGCTCTCAGTGGTGTATTTGTCTGGTATCTACAGCTCGGCGCAAGTTGGCGCCCTGGCGGACAAGCTGGGAAGGCGGAAAGTGTTTTGGGCCAGTATCGTGGTGATGGCGATCGGCATGCTGATGACCCTGGCCAGCCCGCTGACCATGGTGATCCCAGGCATGCTGGTGTTCACTTTCGGTTTCTTCGGCGCGCATTCGGTTGCCAGCAGCTGGATCGGGCGCCGGGCACTCAAGGCCAAGGGGCAGGCCTCGTCGCTGTACCTGTTCTGCTACTACGCTGGGTCGAGTGTGGCGGGCACTGCGGGCGGGGTGTTCTGGCACCAATGGGGCTGGAACGGTATCGGGCTGTTCATTGGCTGCTTGCTGGCGGTGGCGTTGGTGGTGGCATTGCACTTGAGCAGATTGCCGGCCAAAACGGCGTGAGGCATTCGCGGGTGAACCCGCTCCCACTGGGCGCGCAGAGGGCCGGTAGGAGCGGGTTTGCCCCGCGAAAAGACCATCAGATCAATTGACGATCTCGACGATATCCACATCCACCTCACGGCTCATCAGGTGCTTCTCCACCTCACCGGTCAGCTTCACCTTGGTCTTCTCGTTGAACGGCGTGGCAGGCAGGTCTTCGTCATCGATTTCGACGTTGATGGTGCCGGTGTTGTCGTTGAACTCGTACTTGTCGTCGTTGTTGATCTTCTTGGTAACAAAGCCCTGCAGCACCACCGGCGTATCGTCGGCGGCCTCGTTGGCGGCAGCAACCGTGGTAACCGGCTGGGCGCCAGGCCCGGTATAACCGGCAGCCAGGGCAGCGGTGCTGAAAAGCGGGGCAAGGATGATGGCGAGGTAACGAGCTTTCATTTGGCATGATCCTGTTGGGGTTCTGATGGATGCATCCTAGCGAACCCCGCTGAAGCCAAACTTAACGTGCATCAAGGTTGCCCCGACTGCAGTGCGACGTGCGCCAGCATTTGCTCACCGTCAACCTGCAAACGGATTTCATGCAACTGCCCCCCGCCCTGCTCCAGCGAGTGAATCCACTCCATCAATACACGTGGTGGCCCTTGCAGGGCCATGATTACCTGCTGCTCGGAACTCTGCAGGTCAGTAATTCGCAGCCCACTCGCCTGCGCCTGCTCGCTCAGACGCGCTGCGGTCCAGGCTGCAGTGGGCGGCACTGGTACTTGCCGCTGCTGCCCCCCCGCCCAAACCAGCGTGGCACGCACCTCGGCGCCACGTTGCCGGGCTTGTCCGACTTGCAAGTTAGGCAGTCGCTCACGCAACCGCTCCAGGTCTGCAAAACCGTGGGCGACGACATTGACCTGCCAACCCTCGCCTTCAGTGTGCTGTGCAAGCGCGATGGTCAGCCCTCCCGCAGCGACCAACTGCTCGCTCATTTCAGCCAAGTGCTGCATGGAAGAAGGCGGCGCCTGTACTAACTGCCTGTCAGGCTGCTGGCTCGCTGCCCGCAACTCATCGGCATGTCGTACCACTTGGTCGCTACGCCACTGCCCGGCCAGGCTGACCAGCAAACCCGACAATACCAGTGCTCCCACCAGGTGCCGCCAGGGGAACAGCCCATGCCGCCTGGCATAGCCCCCTTGTAACAGGTCGATGGCGCCAGCCGGCTTGTGACAAAGCTCGGCGAGGGCATCGCCAACACGCCGGTTACACAAGGGGTCACCGGCGTAATCCGGTTCGGCCATCCAGTGCATGGGGGGTAGACGGTCCACCAACGCCTGCGCTATCTGCGCACTGGCCGCCAGCCGTACATTTTCCCCGCCCCCTATCAGCCAACGGCCTTCCAGCCACACAGCAGCGGGCCCTTTCTGAGCCAACATATCGGCATCAGCATAAATTGCCCTGGGTTCGATGCCCCGCTCCCGCAGGCACGCCAGCACGCGTTCGAACAGGGCCCGATCAATGGCGAGCACGTGGTCGCCATCGGCACTGAAGGCAAGGTGCAGGGTTTCTAGCGCAGTATCCAGTTGCTCCTCAACGGCATAGGCGAGTGTCTGCCGGCTGGGCCGACGGGTTGACAGCGGCCCGGTCCCACAACACGACAACAACTCCATCGGCAGGACCAGCACGACCGCCTGGCCAACTTGCGGCAGGGGCAATTCTCCAAGCACTGAACGGTACACCTCGCCACCCGACGTCCGAACCCTGACGGGCCACTGTGCCTCGGCACCGCCGATGCCTGCTGGCAACAGATAGATGATGTGCTCAGTCATTCGACACCTACCTCGGTACTCGGGAAAGCGCACGCCGCATGACACGGAACCGATCGCTTCTGGCGTCCAGTTCCACTTCGCTGTAAAGCTGCACACGCACACCGTCAAGATCAGTTCGCAGTGTCAACCCAAACCACCGGCTGCCAACCGCAAGGCCTCGCCCCGTAACGGTGCCCCCTGCCAGAATCGGGTCGGCCAGAAAGCCCTGCACGCTGGCGTAGCCTGCTTCAGGTCTCGCTGCAACCAGGCGCTTGGCGGTAGCGGGCTCAAGACCTTCCAGCATGGCGATCATGCGTGCCGAAGCCGTATTGATGTTGAGCCCGGCCTGTGGGGGCAGTACCACGACCCAAGGCGCCAGGCGTTGCAAAAAAGCTGTATCGACGCCGGGCAACACCCGCAACTGGCTGATGTCGAGCAAAGTATCCACAGGCAGTGTTTCCATGGCTGGAGGCTCCACACCCATGGCCTGACACAGTTGTTGCCAACGCTTCAAAAGCACGGGGTCAACACGGCCGTTTCGTACAAGTGCGCCGAGGTTGAAGCGCCCGGCCAAGTCCTCAACCTGCATGTGCACACTGGCCTGCCCCAGTTCAAGAACCTGAGCCTGTGCCCAGGGTTGCCCCGCATGGATTACAGCCAGGCTTTCGTCGAACTGCCCTCGCAACCTCAGGAGTGCCTTGCGTTCCACGGCCAAAATCAACTGCATGGCTCGCAAGGCTTCAGTCTGGTAACCCAAGGCAGCAACCGATAACTGATGGCTGCGAACCATTGCCACAATCAGCATCATGACCAGGGCCATGATCAGCAACACGGTAACCAACGCCACCCCACGCTGTTGAACGGCCTTCACTGGTGTGTGCTCGCCATGTGCAGCACACGGCGAATCTGCCGGGTGCGCTCGGTAGACAAGGTGACTTCTATGGCCAGGGGGCGATCATTTCCACCCGCAGAGGCTGGCCAGTCGGTTCGCCATCCTTGCCCCGGCACGAACACGCGCCACTGCAATGCCGTTACGCCTTCGAGCAGCCGTTGAGCACGCCCCACACCCTCAGCCAGGGTTCGACGCTGACGCCACAGTACGCCAGCCTCAACCCAGTAACGGACCACCTGCATCTCACCCAGATAAGACGGGCCGGGCGTTTGAGGGCTGTTCACCATCCATTGCAGGCTCTGCCCCTGCAACATCACCGCGTGGCCAGCGGTTTTCATTTGCGAAGGGAAGACTGCATGCAATGTGTCCTGCTGAAGCAGGCCCATTGCTCTGGAAAGGCGTCTGAAGGATTCAGCAGACCCTTGCCGCGCAGCATCTGCTTTGACCATGACGCTCAACAGCTGCGCGCTGCCAGCAGCCAGCAACGCAAAGATCGACACAGCCAGCAACAGCTCCAGCAAGGTGAAGCCAAGTTGCCGGCGCCCCCAGGCAGCGCTGCTAGCTGCCATGGGCAATTTCCAGCCAGCCGGTGGTCTGGTACAGCACCTGCCCGTCCTTTGACAACGCCACCTGCAGGTTTACCTCCAGCCATCCCACACTACGTTGACGTGTCTCCTTCACCTGCCAACTCTGCTCTGCGAAACGAATGGTGACCACACGCTGCCCTGCACCCGTACTGGACTGAAGCTTCATTTCTGCCAGATGGTTATCGGCAACCCAACTGGCAAACAACCGCTCGTTCAACTGCCGGGCCTGCTGCAACACGTGTTGCATGGCAAGGCCGCCAGCGGTAGCCAGCACGGCAAAAACGGCCAGCGCGATCAGCACCTCCAGCAAGGTGAACCCTCGCTCAGCAACCAATGCGCGCATCAAGGCCATCACTCACGACACACGCCAGCGTTTCACCGGCCCGACCAAACGCCAGTACGAACGGCGCGTGTTCCTGATCACCGCTGAGCTGAAGTTGTGGGGCATTCCCAGGCAATTCGCTGACGCTATCCAGCTCCAGCTGCAGTTCCAGGTCGCTCGCCACCCGCCTCCCAGTGAGATACCAACCGCGCTCGGTGTATCGCATCACCTGAAAACCGCCAGCATCGATGTGCATACCCAGCAATTGCCCCTCAAGCAACGCACGGTCGCGTGACTGCTCGAACAGCTGCAAGAACATCTGCGCGTCCTGCTGTGCAAGCCGATGAGGGCTGCCCAGGGGTACCAACCTGGCCATGCTGATCACGGTGCCGAGCACGGCCAGCACCAGCAGCACCTCCAGCAAGGTGAACCCGCACATCTGTCGGCGCTTCATGGTTGCCAGTTGCCGATGTCGGCATCCAGAGCGTCGCCACCTGGCCGCCCATCCCCCCCCAGGGAAAACAGGTCGAAGCCTTGATTGGAGCGGGTCGCCGGGCTGGCGTACTGGTAGGCAGCCCCCCAAGGGTCGATCGGTACGCTGTTGAGGTAGCCTGAAGCATTCCACAGCCTGGGCAACGGAGCTTGCGTGGGGCGCATCACCAGCGCTTCCAGCCCTTGGGCAGTGCTTGGGTAACGGCCGTTGTCCAACCGGTAAACTTCAAGCGCCGTCGAGATCGACTGCAGGTCGGTGCGGGCTGCCGTCAGCTTGGCGTGGTCCGGGCGGCTCATGACATTGGGCAAAACCAGTCCGCCGAGCACTCCGAGGATGATGACCACTACCATGATTTCGATCAGCGTGAAGCCCCATTGCGGGCGTTGAAGGGTGCGGTTAGCCATAGTCAGGTGACCAGTTGGTTGAGGTTGAGGATGGGCATCAGGATGGCGAGCACGATGAACAGCACAATGCCGCCCATCGTCAGCAGCATGACGGGCTCGCACAGGCTGACCAGCAAGGCGATACGGGACGCGAGGTGCTTTTCCTGCAGGTCGGCGGCACGCTCCAGCATGGTGTCGAGCTCACCGGCCCGCTCCCCACTGGCAATCATGTGCAGGGTCAACACAGGTAGCGCGGCAGAGCGCGTCAGGCTGCTGGCAAGGCTCGTGCCTTCGGCGACTTCGCGCGCAGCACAGGCCAGGCGCTCGCGCAATGCAAGGTTGCTGGTGACAGCCGCTGCGATGTGCATGGCTTCGACCAACGCGACGCCGCTTCTGCCAAGGGTTGCCAACGTGGCGACAAAACGTGCGGCATCGCTGGCCCGGACAAACGCGCTCCACAGTGGCAGACGCAACGCAAACTCATCCCAACGCTGGCGCCTGGCGGGCTGCCGCAGTGCCCAGCAGGCCAGCATCACTGCCAAGGCACCCACCATCAGCGCAAGCCAGCCAAAGCGCGCCGTGAAATCACTCATGACCATCAGGAGGCGCGTCGCGAAGGGCAATTGCGCGTGGCCTCGGGCGAAAGCCTGGACCACGTCGGGCACCACGTAGCCCAGCAAAAAGCCCACAACCAGGATGGAGACCATCAGCAAGATGGCTGGGTAGACCAACGCCAGTTTCACCTTCTGGCGCAGTGCCTGTTGTCGCTCAGCATGGTCGGCCAAGCGCTCGAACACCTCCGGCAGGTAGCCCGAACGCTCCGCGGCGGCCACCGTGGCGCGGTAAACAGGTGGAAAGGCCTGAGGGTGCTCTTCCAGGGCTTGCGCCAGAGTAAACCCTTCGGCCACCCGCTCGCCGACTGCACGTAATACCTGACGAACATCTGCGCGCTCGCTCTGCGATGAAACGGCTTGAAGCACCTCCGTCAGCGGCATGCCTGCACGCAACAAGGTCGCCAATTGCCGAGTGGCTATAGACAGTCGACCACCCCCCAACGGATTGGTAGTGGCCAATCCCGGTGGTAGATAAAACCGCACAGGCCTGATCGAAACGATGGACCACCCGCGCGCGCGCAATGCCTGCCGCGCCTGCAACGCAGCCGATGCTTCCAGCGTGCCCCGCTGTCGTACCCCGTTACCGTCGCGGGCCTCGAATCTGAATCGCATGCCGGTCATTGCTGCCCCGCGACCCGGAGCAGTTCCTCAACACTCGTTTCCCCCTCACACACGCGCAGCACCCCGTGCTGAAACAAGCTGGGAGTGTGCTGGCGGGCAAGCTCAAGAAGGTGTGACGGTGAGTTCCTTTCGTGGATGGCTTCGGCCAGGTCGGGAGTGACGATAATCAGCTCATGCAACGCAAGGCGACCGCTGTAGCCTTGATGGCATGCCTCGCAGCCCTTCGGGCGAAAGACCACTGAAGGCAGGTCAACCGGGTGCCCCAACAGACCGACAGTCGCGCTATCCGGCGCACTGCCCACCTTGCAGTGGGGGCACAGTTTGCGAACCAGCCGCTGTGCCATCACCCCCGACAGTGAAGACGCCAGCAGACAAGGGTCGACCCCCATGTCGGTCAAACGGCTGATAGCCCCCAGCGCGCTGTTGGTGTGCAAGGTGGACAACACCAGATGGCCGGTCAGCGAAGCCTGCACGGCAATGTCGGCGGTTTCACGGTCACGGATTTCACCCACCATCACCACGTCAGGGTCTTGCCGCAAAATGGCTCGCAGCCCTCTGGCGAACGTCATGTCGACCTTTGTGTTGACAGGCGTCTGGCCAATGCCGGGCAGGTGGTATTCGATCGGGTCTTCCACGGTAAGTATGTTGCGCGTCACCTGATTGAGTACCGACAGTGCCGTGTACAACGTGGTGGTCTTGCCTGATCCGGTCGGGCCGGTGACCAGGACGATGCCGTTGGGTTTGGCGAGCAAGCTCAGGAACGCTGATCGAGTGCCCTCCTGCATGTGCATATGCTCGATATCCAGCCTGACTGCCTGCTTGTCCAGAAGCCTCAGCACCACACGCTCATCATGTGCTGCCGGCAACGTCGATACGCGCACATCCACCTCTCGACCGGCAAGCCGCAGGCTGATCCTGCCATCCTGCGGAATGCGCTTCTGGGCAATGTCCAGGCGCGCCATCACCTTGATTCGCGACACCAGAAACGCCGACAGCGCGCGCGGCGGCGAGAGCACTTCCCGCATGACGCCATCGATGCGCATGCGCACCCGCAGTTGCTCCTCGAAGGTTTCCAGATGAATATCCGAGGCCCCGGACCTGACAGCCTCGCTGAGCAGCGCATTGAGCAAGCGGATGATTGGCGCATCGCCCTGCTGGTCGAGCAGATCGCTCGTCTGTGGCAACTCTTCGCTCAACCGGGTCAAGTCGATTTGTTGATCGATACCCTGCACCAGCGTCTGTGCGGCATCCTGCGTGTCGCCATAACAATGCGCCAGGCGCTCGGCAAAGGTGCTGGCATCGACGCAGCGCAATGGCCAGCCAGCCCCCAGTTGCCGCAATGCCTCAGACAGCGAATGCAGAGATGCCCCTTCGCGCATCAGCAAGCATGGCTGCACGTCTTGCTGGTCCAGCAAAATGCCGTGGCGCCGTGCGAATCCGAACGTCAGGGGCATTGTCATGGGCGCGCCTCGAACAGCCCGTCTACTTCGTCCGGCAGGCTGGGCGCCCCCGGCGCGCGCACTTCACGATAAGCACGCTGGCCCGCCTCGACCGCTTCTTGCTGGCTGCGCAGGATGGTCGGGCGCAGAAACACCATCAGGTTGGTTTTCTCGTCAACATCCCTTTGCCAACGGAACAGGCCGCCAATCAACGGCAAGCGGCCCAGAAACGGCACGCTGCGCTGTTCACTGCGCACGCTGTCCTTGATCAGCCCGCCGATTACGATGATCTCGCCGTCGGCCGCCAGAATGGTGCTTTTAAGGGTCCGCTTGTTGGTGATCAGGTCATTTTCAAGCGTGCTGGGTGCCAACTCGGAGCTTTCCTGCTCGACCTCCAGCCTCAGGCTGTTCCCTTCGTTGATGTGCGGCCGGATTTTCAGGCTGATGCCGATGTCCTTGCGCTCGATGGTGGTGAAGGGGTTTTCCGAACCATTGCCTGGGGTAGCGTAGGAGCCCGATTTGAAGGGCACGTTCTGGCCCACCAGGATCTGCGCTTCCTGATTGTCCAGTGTCAACAGGCTAGGGGTGGACAGCAAGTTGCTGCGGGTGTTGCTGGCCAGCGCAGTCACCAGCGCGGCAAAGCGGTCCGAGCCGATTGCCAATGCTGCACCTGCCGGGTTTAAAGCAGTACCACCAAGCAGCGCGGGCAAAGAAATGCCGCTGTCAGGAAAGCTGACACCCCCTTTAAGGCTGCCGCTGTCCACGCCCCATTGCAGCCCCAGCGCCTCGCTGATATCGCCGCTCACCTCGACGATTGCAGCATGGATCAACACTTGCGCCCTGGGCTGGTCGAGTTGCCCGATGATGTTTTCCAGGCCTGCCATGACTTCGGGTGGGCCGAGAAGCACCAGCGCATTCTGGCTGACGTCCGCTTTCACCAGCGCCTGGGTAGCCAGCGCACCCATGGCCTGCCCGTCGCGAGCCGGATCACCGCCCAGTTTGCCGCCCACCTCGCCGAGCACTTCGGCCAACTGTTCGGCGTTGCCGTGCTGCAAGCGCACCACGCGCCAGTTCTGCGACGTCGGCGGAGCCGGTACATCCAGCGAGCGCGCCAACTGGGCCAGCCGCTGCCGGGATTTTGCCGGGCCAAGAATCAGCAAGCCGTTGCTGCGACTGTCGGCAAGCACGCGCACGCCGCTGTCCACGCCACCCGCGGCAGCTTCAAGCGTTGGTTGCAATTCGGTGGCCCGACCTTGCTTGAGCATAACCAGTTCATGGTCATGCCGTTGTCCACTGTCGAGCTGCGCCACAAGCGCCTGAAGCCTGTCCAGATTGGCCGCAGAGTCCGTCACCACCAACGCATTGGCCGAACTGGAGGGCCCGATGTATCCATTGCCGGATACCAGAGGCCGTAACAAGCCTGCCAGGTCTGCGGCCAGGCTGCCGGACAGGCTGAAAACCCGAGTGGTGAACGCTGCCGGAATAGCATCCAGCTGATGATTGGCCCATGCCTTGGCCTCGCTTGCAGGCAGGATCAACAGGCGTTGATCGTCGTTAACCGCCGCAAAACCATGGGCATTGAGCACCGAATAGAACAATCGCCGAACGCCTTCGCGGTCCAGCCGCTCATTGGAAAGCACGGTGATGCGCCCTTGGACACGAGGGTCGAGGATGATTGACTGGTCCAGGATGGCGCCCACTTCCCGTACCACATCACGCACGTCGGCATCATTCATCGACATTTGCCACGTGGTGGCTTCGGCCAACGCACAGAGGCTCGTCAGCATGAAGTAGGCGCCCAGCCCTGCACGCTGAAGCTTCGGCCTGAAGGTCATTTGAACTCCTGCAAATATTGAAACGGGGCAGAGCCCGACAAGGCCAGGCGCTGCTCCCGGCCATTGGCCCAGATGACGAGTGCATCAGTGCTTATCCGCCGCACGGTGGCACCACCCGGTAGGCGGTCCCCCACCTGATGGATAGCCGCTTTGGCGTCAACCAGCAGCAGCGCGCGTGCAGGGCCGTGGGTGGGCACGAATGTGGCTTTGAGCACAATGTCCTTGCGCTCGGGCTGCGTATCAGGCTCCGTGCTCAGGCCGAATGCCAACGCCAACAGGGCACCGGGCAACGGTAATGGCGGTGCGCTGGCAAAGGGTTGCGACAACGCGGCGGGCTCGATTTGCCTGGTTTGCGGAATCGCCCGCCCCTGCCACGCCATACCTGCGAGGGTCAGGGACGGGATTACCACCCAGCACAGCAAGCGCAAGGTCATGATCTAGCCCGGCATCCAGCGCGCCGCCACCATCAACGCCTGATCCAGGCCGATTGCCAGTCGCTCCCTACCCCTGGCTCATACTGGTTCGCACTGGAGGAGTAAATGCGGCACCAACCATCCACCGGGAATGGCAGGCACTCGTAGACACCGCCATCTTTGGGCTGAAGCACACGCGTACCTTCGCGGTAGACGTCAATCGATTGCGGGTAGACAAAATCGTGCTCGCCGCCGTCTGCCGAGCGCAGCAGCACGGGATGCTCCTGCTGTAGCAGAACGCGGCTGTCTTCATCGGTACCGACAATCTTGAGCAGGTGCTCGCCTGCCGAGCTCTCGGCGTGCAGCGAAAATGGCCGGGTGGTGGAGTCCACTTGTCCGCTCGCAAACCCAACCTGGCTGTCGGCGCTGTTGTACAGGGTGGCGCGCACCTCCAGGTCACGGTTGGTCATGACTGAAAAATCGAGCGTCGCCTTGCCGCCCTCAAGCACATACTCCGGCTTCAGGCCGTGCACATGCATATAGGCATCGTCACCTGGCTCACCGTCAAACTCCAGTTCGTAGCCTGTAACACCGCTCTCCTGTTTGGCGTAGATGATATTAGGGCCCTGGATAGGCGCAATAATGCCTTCCGAATCCTTATGCCCGGCGCGGATCAGCGTCTGGGTCTGGTTGAGTTGGGCAGCGAGCTTGTAAGACCAATTGGCCGCAATCGCCTCCTCTGCAGTGCCAATGGAGATTTCGGCACTGTACGACTCGTCCTCCGAAGAACCGACGAAGGCTCTGGCCTTGACCTTGTCACCTACCTGAAGGTCGCGATGCGGGTCTATGCTGCTGACCTGCCGCCACTCCGGCGCCGGGCCCCCTTCAATTTGGATATCGACATCGATCACCTTGTAGAAGGCGTTGACCGTGTCAGCAACGGTCCACACACCAAGAATCACATGGTGCCCGGTTCGATCCGCCGGGATGATGCAGGCGTGCTTTTCCCGGCCTGGACCCGGGGTATTCGTATCGCGCGGGAATTCGCCCTTGCCGTCGACGGTGCAGAACGGTTTTGAATCGAAGGTCGAACGCGCCAATGGGGCGTTGCGGTTCCAACCCGGTTTGCTGATGAAATACTCCCACCCGGTAGTTAGGTGAGCCTTGGTGTAGTACCAATCGAATTCGACCGCAGGGTTGTCAATCTGCATGAGTGTCCAGCGATTGGCAGATTGCTCATCAATCGCTGCAAACCTCGATATGCCACCGCTTGCGATCTTGCCATCAGCTGGCCCGCTGGCAGGGTAACCCTTGTTGGTTTCGCCAACGCTTTGCGGTTCGTCAACTACCGCACCACAGCCAGTGTTCTGCCTAAGGCGACACGCGTAATCCCTGGAGGGTGGGTCGCTCAGGTAGCCATGGGCATTTGCCACGTTTGGCAAGAAACCAACCACGCTCAGGGCGGCAAGTGCACCACCTGCCAATAAGCCTGTTCGTACTACGCACTGCTTCATGTAACACCTCCACATGCGCTCGATGTTCTGGCCAGTATTTGAACTGGCGGGATACGTCGAATGCTAAAGAGGCGCAGAGCGGTGTTGTGTAAGGCAGATTCGCTGAGAAATGTGGGAGGGGTCGCGAAAGAAAGAAGGGAGATTGCTCAGGCCAATCTCCCTTCCCGAGGCGTTACGCGTGGTACTGCGCCGACAGTTCGTGCACAGCGTTGATGAACACGCCAGCATGCTCCGGGTCGACTTCCGGTGTAATGCCATGGCCAAGGTTGAACACGTGGCCAGAACCTTTGCCATAGCTGGCCAGAATACGCGCCACTTCCTTGCGGATGGCCTCTGGCTTGGCGTACAGCACCGTCGGGTCCATGTTGCCTTGCAGAGCCACTTTGTCACCCACACGGCGGCGGGCATCACCGATTTCGCAGGTCCAGTCCAGGCCCAGCGCATCGGCGCCAGCTTCGGCAATGCTTTCCAGCCACAGCCCACCATTCTTGGTGAACAGGATCACCGGTACCTTGCGCCCTTCATGCTCACGAATCAGGCCGCTTACGATCTTGCGCATGTAGGACAGGGAGAACTCCTGGTAGGCAGCAGCAGACAAGTTGCCACCCCAAGTGTCGAAGATCTGCACAGCCTGGGCACCGGCAAGGATCTGGCCGTTCAGGTAGCTGGTGACCGACTGGGCCAGCTTGTCCAGCAGCAAGTGCAAGGCCTCGGGGTTGTCGTAGGCCATCGCCTTGGTTTTGCGGAAGTCCTTCGACGAGCCGCCCTCCACCATGTAGGTGGCCAGCGTCCACGGGCTGCCGGAGAAGCCGATCAACGGTACACGGCCGTTCAGCTCGCGGCGGATGGTGCTGACGGCGTCCATCACATAGCCGAGGTCTTTTTGCGGATCAGGGATCGGCAGCGCCTCGATGTCGGCCAACGTGCTGACAACTTTCTTGAAACGCGGGCCTTCACCGGTTTCGAAGTACAGGCCCTGGCCCATGGCGTCGGGAATGGTGAGGATGTCCGAGAACAGGATCGCCGCATCCAGTGGGTAGCGCTCCAGCGGCTGAAGGGTAACCTCGCAGGCGAACTGCGGATTCATGCACAGGCTCATGAAGTCGCCGGCCTTGGCGCGGCTGGCGCGGTACTCAGGCAGATAACGGCCGGCTTGGCGCATCATCCACACTGGGGTGACGTCTACGGGTTGCTTTAGCAGAGCACGCAGGAAACGGTCATTCTTCAAGGCAGTCATGTCGGCATCCGGGAAAATAGTGCGGGCATTTTCTCAGACGGCAGCGCAAAAGGCACGGATGCGACCATGCGTTTTGTCTATCGAGTGCCATAGATCAAACGATTTTGTATACAAATTTTCGATTTTGGGGCTGCTTCGCAGCCCTGTCCGACCGGTCCGGCGCCCCGGCAAGGCCGCTCCCACAGGGGAGTGGGTACCCCTGTGGGAGCGGCCTCGTGTCGCGAAAGGGCCGCAAAGCGGCCCCACGATGGATCAGACTTCCAGATAGTCCAGGATGCCCTCAGCAGCCGTACGCCCTTCGAAAATGGCAGTCACCACCAAGTCCGAACCGCGCACCATGTCGCCACCGGCAAACACTTTCGGGTTGCTGGTCTGGTGCTTGAACTTGCCCTTTTCCGGTGCCACCACACGGCCCTGGCTGTCCATCTGAATACCGTGCTGCTCGAACCACGGCGCCGGGCTCGGGCGGAAGCCGAAGGCGATCACCACGGCGTCAGCCGGCAGAATCTCTTCAGAACCCGGAATCGGCTCGGGGCTGCGGCGGCCACGGGCATCCGGCTCGCCGAGACGGGTCTCTACCACCTTCACGCCTTCGACCTTGTCTTCACCCACGATAGCGATCGGCTGGCGGTTGTAGAGGAATTTCACGCCTTCTTCCTTGGCGTTTTTCACTTCTTTGCGCGAACCCGGCATGTTGGCTTCGTCACGACGGTAGGCACAGGTAACCGCCTTGGCACCCTGGCGAATCGAGGTGCGGTTGCAGTCCATCGCGGTGTCACCACCGCCCAGCACTACGACCTTCTTGCCCTGCATGTCGATGAAGTCTTCCGGCGATTTCTCGAAGCCCAGGTTGCGGTTGACGTTGGCGATCAGGAAGTCCAGCGCGTCGTGCACGCCCGGCAGGTCTTCACCCGGGAAACCACCTTTCATGTAGGTGTAGGTACCCATGCCCATGAACACAGCGTCGTACTCGGCGAGCAGCTGTTCCATGGTAATGTCCTTGCCCACCTCGGTGTTCAGGCGGAACTCGATGCCCATGCCGGTGAAGACTTCGCGGCGATTGCTCAGCACGGTCTTTTCCAGCTTGAACTCGGGGATGCCGAAAGTCAGCAGGCCGCCGATTTCCGGGTTCTTGTCGAATACCACCGGGGTCACGCCGGCACGCACCAGCACGTCGGCACAGCCCAGGCCAGCCGGGCCGGCACCGATGATGGCAACGCGCTTGCCAGTCGGTTTGACCTTGGACATGTCCGGGCGCCAGCCCATGGCGAAAGCGGTGTCGGTGATGTACTTCTCCACCGAGCCGATGGTCACGGCGCCAAAGCCGTCGTTCAGGGTGCAGGCACCCTCGCACAGGCGGTCTTGCGGGCACACGCGGCCGCACACTTCCGGCAGAGTGTTGGTTTGGTGCGACAGCTCGGCTGCCGCCAGGATGTTGCCTTCGGAAACCAGCTTCAACCAGTTGGGGATGAAGTTGTGGACCGGGCACTTCCATTCGCAATAAGGGTTACCGCAGCCCAGGCAGCGGTGCGCCTGGTCCACGGACTGCTGCGGCTTGAACGGTTCGTAGATTTCCACGAACTCCTTCTTGCGCTGGCGCAGCAGCTTCTTCTTCGGGTCCTTGCGGCCCACTTCGATGAACTGGAAGTCGTTGTTCAGACGTTCAGCCATTTTTCAAAACCTCTTTACCGCAGTTGCCGGCCTCAGGCCGCAAGCTGCAAGACGATCACTTGAGCACGACGGGCCCCGCGCACGGGGCCGTCACTTGCAGCTGTTCTTACTGCGGGTTGGCGCGGGTGCTGGACAGCAGTTGCTTGAGGTTGGCCGCCTTCGGCTTGACCAGCCAGAAGCGCCGCACGTAGTCGTCCAGGTTCTCGAAGAGCTCACGCCCCCACTCGCTGCCGGTCTCTTCCACGTATTCGCCAAGGACACGCGCCAGGTGGCTGCGGTAGGCCTCCATCGCCTCACCACTGATACGCTGGATTTCCACCAGCTCGTGGTTGAGTTTGTCGACGAAGGTGTTGTCCATGTCGAGCACGTAGGCAAAGCCGCCAGTCATGCCAGAACCGAAGTTGTAACCGGTCTTGCCCAACACGCAAACAAAGCCACCGGTCATGTATTCACAGCAGTGATCGCCAGTACCCTCGACAACAGCGTGGGCGCCGGAGTTACGCACAGCGAAGCGCTCGCCCGCAGTACCGGCGGCAAACAGCTTGCCGCCCGTGGCACCGTACAAGCAGGTGTTGCCGACGATGGCGCTGTGCTGGGTTGCAAACGGGCTGCCAGCGGGCGGCACGATGGTCACCTTGCCGCCAGTCATGCCCTTGCCGACGTAGTCGTTGGCGTCGCCTTCCAGGTGCAGGTTCAGGCCACCGGCGTTCCACACGCCGAAGCTCTGGCCCGCAGTGCCCTTGAAGCGGAAGGTGATCGGCTTGTCGGCCATGCCCTGGTTGCCGTACAGCTTGGCGATTTCGCCAGAGATGCGGGCACCAATGGAGCGGTCGCAGTTGCAGATGTCGAGGCTGAACTCGCCACCGGCCTGATCGCGAATGGCCGGCAGGGCCATTTCAACCATCTTCTCGGCCAATTCGCCCTTGTCGAACGGCGGGTTCTTGTCGACTTCGCAGAATTGCGGCTTGTCGGCAGGAATGTGCGAGCTGCCCAGCAGTGGAGTCAGGTCCAGGTACTGCTGGCGCTCGGTGTCGCCTGGCAGCACGTCGAGCAGGTCAGTGCGGCCGATCAGCTCGCCCAGGCTGCGTACGCCCAGCTTGGCCAGCCACTCACGGGTTTCTTCTGCGACGAAAGTGAAGAAGTTGATCACCATATCGACGGTGCCGATGTAGTGGTCCTTGCGCAGCTTGTCGTTCTGGGTGGCTACGCCAGTGGCGCAGTTGTTCAGGTGGCAAATACGCAGGTATTTGCAGCCCAGGGCGATCATCGGCGCGGTGCCGAAGCCGAAGCTCTCGGCGCCGAGGATGGCGGCCTTGATCACGTCCAGGCCGGTCTTCAAACCGCCGTCAGTCTGTACCCGTACCTTGCCGCGCAGGTCGTTACCGCGCAGGGTCTGGTGGGTTTCAGCCAGGCCCAGTTCCCACGGGGCGCCGGCGTACTTGATCGAGGTCAGCGGCGAAGCGCCAGTACCACCGTCATAACCGGAAATGGTGATCAGGTCGGCATAAGCCTTGGCCACGCCAGCGGCAATGGTGCCGACGCCAGCTTCTGCCACCAGCTTGACCGATACCAGCGCCTGCGGGTTGACCTGCTTGAGGTCAAAGATCAACTGCGACAGGTCTTCGATCGAGTAGATGTCGTGGTGCGGCGGCGGCGAGATCAGGGTCACGCCCGGTACCGCATAGCGCAGCTTGGCGATCAGGCCGTTGACCTTGCCGCCCGGCAGCTGGCCACCCTCACCGGGCTTGGCGCCCTGAGCCACCTTGATCTGCAGCACTTCGGCGTTAACCAGGTATTCTGGGGTCACACCAAAGCGGCCAGTGGCCACCTGCTTGATCTTGGAGCTGCGAATGGTGCCGTAGCGCGACGGATCTTCACCGCCCTCACCGGAGTTGGAGCGCGCACCCAGGCGGTTCATCGCCTCGGCCAAAGCTTCGTGGGCCTCTGGCGACAGCGCACCCAGCGAAATACCGGCCGAGTCGAAGCGCTTGAGGATCTCTTCCATCGGCTCGATCTGATCCAGTGGCAGGGCCTCATCAGCCACTTTCACTTTCAGCAGGTCGCGGATCATCGACACCGGACGCTGGTCAACCAGCGAGGTGTATTCCTTGAACTTGGCGTAGTCGCCCTGCTGCACTGCCGCCTGCAGGGTGTTGACCACATCCGGGTTGTAGGCGTGGTACTCGCCGCCGTGGACAAACTTGAGCAAGCCACCTTGCTGGATCGGCTTGCGCGCGCTCCAGGCTTCGGCAGCCAGCAGCTTCTGGTCGCTTTCCAGGTCGCTGAAGCGGGCACCCTTGATACGGCTCGGCACTCCACGGAAACTCAGGCCAACCACTTCCTCGGACAGGCCGATCGCTTCGAACAGCTGCGCGCCACGGTACGAGGCGATGGTGGAGATGCCCATCTTCGACAGGATCTTCAACAGGCCTTTGGAAATACCTTTGCGGTAGTACTTGAAGACCTCGTCCAGGTCACCCAGCACTTCGCCGGTACGGATCAGATCGGCCAGCACTTCATAAGCGAGGTACGGGTAAACGGCCGAGGCGCCGAAGCCCAGCAACACGGCAAAGTGGTGCGGGTCGCGGGCGGTGGCGGTTTCCACCAGGATGTTGCTGTCGCAACGCAGGCCTTTTTCAGTCAGGCGGTGGTGCACCGCACCCACGGCCAGCGAAGCGTGCACTGGCAGCTTGCCCGGGGCGATGTAACGGTCGCTCAGCACCAGCTGGGTCTTGCCGCCACGCACAGCCTCTTCGGCCTGGTCTGCGATGTTGCGGATGGCCGCTTCCAGGCCGACGCTCTCTTCATAGTTGAGGTCGATCAGCTGGCGGTCGAAGCCTTCGCGCTCCAGGTTCATCAGCGAACGCCACTTGGCGGGCGATATGACCGGCGAGCTGAGGATGACCCGCGAAGCATGCTCCGGGGACTCCTGGAAGATATTGCGCTCGGCACCCAGGCAGATTTCCAGCGACATGACGATCGCTTCGCGCAGCGGGTCGATCGGCGGGTTGGTCACCTGGGCGAACTGCTGACGGAAGAAGTCGTACGGCGAACGCACACGCTGGGACAGCACGGCCATCGGCGTGTCGTCACCCATCGAGCCGACCGCTTCCTGGCCCTGCTCGCCGAGCGGGCGCAGCACCTGGTCACGTTCTTCGAAGGTGACCTGGAACATCTTCATGTACTGCTTGAGCTGGTCACTGTCGTAGCTGGCCGCGCCCTGATCGTCGGTCAGGGTCGCCTGAATGCGCAGGGCATGCTGACGCAACCAGCGCTTGTACGGATGGCGCGACTTGAGACGGTTGTCGATGGCGTCGGTGTCAAGGATCTGACCGGTTTCGGTATCGACTGCGAAGATCTGGCCAGGGCCAACACGGCCTTTGGCAATCACGTCTTCTGGCTTGTAGTCCCACACGCCGATTTCCGACGCCAGGGTGATGTAGCCGTTCTTGGTGGTGACCCAACGCGCCGGGCGCAGGCCGTTACGGTCGAGCAGGCACACTGCGTGGCGGCCTTCGGTCATGACGATACCGGCCGGGCCATCCCACGGTTCCATGTGCATGGAGTTGTACTCGTAGAAGGCGCGCAGGTCAGCGTCCATGGTCTCGACGTTCTGCCAGGCTGGCGGTACCAGCATGCGCACGCCGCGGAACAGGTCGATGCCGCCGGTAACCATCAGCTCCAGCATGTTGTCCATGCTCGACGAGTCGGAACCCACGCGGTTAACCAGTGGGCCGAGCTCTTCGAGGTCGGGGATCAGGTCATTGGCGAACTTGGTGCGACGGGCCATGGCCCAGTTGCGGTTGCCGGTGATGGTGTTGATCTCGCCGTTGTGGGCGAGGAAGCGGAACGGCTGCGCCAGCGGCCATTTCGGCAGGGTGTTGGTGGAGAAGCGCTGGTGGAACACGCAGATCGCGGTTTGCAGGCGCTCGTCACCCAGGTCCGGGAAGAACGCCGCGAGATCGCGCGGCATCATCAGGCCTTTGTAGATGATGGTCTTGTGCGAGAAGCTGCAGATGTAGTGGTCGGCGTCGTGGGCGTTGGCCACGGACGAACGGCGACGGGCACTGAACAGCTTGATGGCGAATTCCTGATCGCTCAGGCCTTCACCGCCGATGAACACCTGCTCGATCTGCGGCAGGCGCTCCAGCGCCAAGCGGCCGAGGACGCTGGTGTCGATCGGGACTTTGCGCCAGCCAACCAGCTTCAGGCCGGCAGCCAGGATTTCGCGGTCCATATTGGCGCGAGCTGCTTCGGCTTTGACTGGGTCCTGGTTGAAGAACACCATGCCGACGGCGTACTGCTTGGGCAGCTCGACGGCAAAGGTTTCCTGGGCCACGGCCCGCAGGAATTGATCAGGCTTCTGCATGAGCAGACCACAACCGTCACCGGTCTTGCCGTCGGCGTTGATACCGCCACGGTGGGTCATGCACGTCAGCGCCTGCATGGCAGTTTGAAGGAGGTGGTGGCTCGGCTCGCCCGTCATATGGGCGATCAGGCCAAAACCACAGTTGTCCTTGAATTCTTCGGGATGGTACAGACCTGTTTTCATAGACACTTTCTCACCAGGTTCACCTCTCAACCGGAGGCAAATCTCTTTTTTAACAACCACTTACCATCCACGCCGATCAAACGCCAGCTTTTTTGCGGTGGCCATGGAAAACCATTGTTGCACAGCGACAGTCATACCCACAAATTTTCATGTCTCACCATTGAAAATTTATGTCGCAATTTTGAATGTTTTTGCGCCATGCGCCGTGATAGCGGCTTGGCTCGAGTCTGAAGCGTTTCAGCCATGACTGCAACGTTGGCTTGTGGCCGGCAGTCTGGGACAGAAAAGCCTGCCGCGCTCAGGCGCAGCAGGCTAGTCAAAAGTCATGTTCGCTCAGCAACTGGGCGACGGGGTGGTGCCGCCCGGAAGGTAATCAGCGAGCCGAGGCCAGCTCTTGTTGGACGCTGGCGACGGTACGTGGCCAAGGTTTACCAGCCTGGACCTTCGCTGGCAAGTTCTTGATTGCCGCAACCGCTGCGTCGCGGTTGGCGAAGTTGCCATATGTGACCACGTAAAGCGGCTTGCCCTGCAGGTTTTTCTTGAAGTAGCGATAGTCGCCACCCTGCGCTTTGACGAAGGCCTGGGCCGACGCTTCCGAGCTGGTACCCAGGATCTGCACCACGTAATTGCCCGGTTTCTGGCCCGAGTACCAGCCACTGTTGCCGCTACCACCAGCAGCTGGTTTGGCCGCCGGTTTGGCGGTCGCTACCTGGGTAGGCGCCGGTGCAGGCTTGGCAGGTGCAACCGGTTTTGCAGGCTGGGTTGCAACAGGCTTAGGCGCCGGCGCAACTGGCTGTGCCGGAGCAGTGGCCTGGGCCATGGTCGGAGCCGGGCCTGCAGGCACGCCTACGGGCGGCGCAGTGGTGGTGACAGTCGGAGGGTTGCCAGGCTGCAGCGCAGTGTCGCCCGCCGGGCTGCCCTCTTCGCCTTCGCCCATGCCGGCGGCCTGAGCCAGCGGCTCGCGCATCACCGGCTGCGACTGGCCTACCAGCGGCAACGGCATAGGCTGCGACGAGCCGGAGAATTCGATGGCCGGGTTACCCGACTTGCCATCACCCAGCGGCAATTGGGCCTGGGCGTTCGGCGCCTCTTCAGGCGCCTTGTCGCCTTTCTTGGGCATGAGAACCGCGGCAGCAACGGCGACCACGACGACAGCGGACAACGCGAGCACGTGTTTCTTAGGCATTTTGAACCCCATGGTTGGTCGCTTGGCCGCACCGCGGCTGGCGATCATGGCTTCGATCAAGGTATCGCGGGCGACCTGGTTGATGTTGCCAGGCCAACCGTCGGAGTTTTCATGGATATCGACGAGCTGTTCACGGGTGTATACATCGATGCCCCGGCCGGCACCTTCCAGGCGCTGCTCCAGGTACTCGCGTGTCTCCTCCTCGCTGTACGGGGCAAGCTCGATGACGTGGAAGCGTTCTTCCTCGACATTGATCTCGTCCAACGCTGCAATCAGCGACGGCTCGCCAAACAGGAACACATGCGGGCGCCCTTCCGGTACACCTGCCGCCAGTTCCAGCAACGCTTGGAGTGCCGACTCGTCGAGTTGTTCCGCATCGTCCACCAGCAAATAAACTTCCTGCCCGGTCAGTGCCAACTGCACGACCTTGGACATGATTGCCTGGACTTCCGGCTGGCCCACCTCCAGCGTCTGGGCCACCTGCGCCAGCACGCTGGCGGCATCGGTAGCGCTGCGGGCAGACACCACCACGCTTTTCACCGAGTCCTTGTTGGTGCTGGCCACCAGGGCCTGGCGGAGCAAGGTCTTGCCGCTGCCCACAGGGCCGGTCACCACCAGCATCAGCTGGCTATAACGGGCCAGGTGATGCAGCTGGCCAAGCACAGGCTTGCGCTGGGCAGGGAAGAACTTGAAACCGGGCACACGCGGCGCGAACGGATCGTGGCTCAACTGGTAATGGTCGAGAAACGCCTCATCGGCATGCAAACTGGTCATTGCGCTGTCACAACCTCAAAGCTGGGCCACGATCGCGCGGTAATCCGCCGACAGCGTGGCCTGAAGAATCTCTTTCGGATAGTCGTCGGTAATCACGGCTTCGCCCAGCTGGCGCAACAGCACCAGCCGCAGACGCCCGTCGATCACCTTCTTGTCGACCGCCATATGCTCCATGAAATGCGCCGGGGTCATTTCCTGTGGTGGCACCACCGGCAAACCTGCATCCTGCAGCAGGCGGATTCCGCGATCGCGCTCGAGCCGGTCGATCCAGCCCAGGCGCATGGACATCTCCAGGGCCATTACAGTGCCCGCTGCCACGGCTTCACCGTGCAGCCAGACACCGTAGCCCATGTGGGTTTCGATGGCATGCCCAAAGGTATGCCCGAGGTTCAGCGTCGCCCGCACGCCGGATTCACGCTCATCAGCCCCCACTACCGCGGCCTTGGCCGCACAAGAGCGGCGAATTGCTTCGGTCAGGGCTGCAGGCTCCAGGGCGCGCAGGGCGTGCATATTGTCTTCGAGCCAGCCCAGGAAAGGCTTGTCACAGATCAGGCCGTACTTGATCACTTCGGCCAGCCCCGCGGAAAGCTCGCGCTCGGGCAGTGTCTTCAGGCTGGTGGTGTCGATCAGCACCGCGTTGGGCTGATAGAACGCACCGACCATGTTCTTGCCCAGCGGGTGGTTGATGCCGGTCTTGCCACCCACCGAAGAATCGACCTGGGACAGCAGTGTGGTGGGTACCTGGATGAAATCGACGCCACGCTGGTAACAGGCGGCCGCGAAACCGGCCATGTCGCCGATCACACCTCCACCCAGCGCAACCACCGTGGTACGGCGATCGTGGCGGGCAGTGAGCAAGCCGTTGAAGATCAGCTGCAGGGTTTCCCAGTTCTTGTAGGCTTCGCCGTCCGGCAGGATCACCGGCAACACCGAATAGGCCCCCAGGGTCTTGCTCAGACGCTCGAGATACAGAGGCGCGACGGTTTCGTTGGAAACGATGGCAACCTGCCGGCCGGCGATGTGCGGGGCCAGCAGCTCCGGCTGGTCCAACAGGCCTTCGCCAATGTAGATCGGGTAGCTACGCTCGCCCAGGTCGACCTTTAGTGTCTGCATGTATCCCCACAATGTACTTGGGCGCGGCGTCGGCTTGGCGACCCACGCGATAACGTTGAACCTCGCCTCGGCGCTGGCCGAGAATAGTCCCGGCCTACCGGGGCGGCAACTGCTGCAAACGCTCGAGAATATCGAGCACGACCATGCGCGGCGGCCGTTCGTCGGTTTCCACCACCAGGTCGGCAATTTCACGGTAAAGCGGGTCGCGTGCTTCCAGCAAGGCACGCAGGGTCGCCTCCGGGTTGGCGGTGCGCAGTAGTGGCCGGTTGCGATCACGCGCGGTACGCCCCACCTGCTGCTCCACCGAGGCATGCAGATAGATTACCCGGCCACCCTGGTGAAGAGCCTTGCGGTTTTCCGGGCGCATGACAGCACCGCCACCGGTTGCCACGACCACGCCATCAAGCTCGCAGAGCTCGGCGATCATTGCCTGCTCACGGTCACGAAAGCCCGGCTCGCCTTCCTTATCGAAGATCCACGGGATGTTGGCGCCGCTTCGCAGTTCGATTTCCTTGTCGGAATCTTTGAACAGCAGGCGCAGTTCTTTGGCCAACAGGCGCCCGATGGTGCTTTTACCAGCACCCATGGGCCCTACAAGTATCAAATTTCGCACAGAATCAACGACTCACAGCAATCGCCTGGTCACTCATGATACGCGGAGTCAGGAAGACCAGCAGCTCGGATTTTTTCTCTTGTAATGCATCGCGTCGAAACAGCCGCCCAACATACGGCAGATCGCCGAAAAATGGCACCTTGTCGACCACTTTGTTTTGCGTGGTCGAGTAAACGCCTCCAATCACGATGGTCTCACCGTCCGCTACGCGGACCTTGGCATTGACCTCGTTCTTGCGGATTGGGGGCACGTCGTTCAAGGCATTGACGAAGTCCGGCTCATCTTTGGTCACGCGCACGTCCATGATGACCTTACCGTCCGGCGTAATTTGCGGGGTAACCTCCAAAGACAACGAAGCCTCGCGAAATGAAACCGAGGTAGCGCCGCTCACGCTGGTTTCCTGGTAAGGCACCTCGGTCCCCTTGAGAATCCGGGCGGTTTCCTTGTCGGCGGTCACCACTTTGGGCTGGGAAATGATCTCGCCATTACCGCTCTTTTCCATAGCGCTCAGTTCCAGGTCCAGCAGCACATCACTGCGCAATAGCCCAAGACCAACACCGGAGCCGGCCCTTTCGACACCCAGATCGACAAAGATATCCTTGCCCATGCGCGGCGCATCTTCATACAAGCCGCCACCCCATCGCACACCCAGGCTTTTCTCGTAATCCACGTTGGCCTCCACGATACGGGCTTCAATCGCCACCTGGCGGACCGGCACGTCCAGCTTGGCCACCAACTGCCTCAACTCGGCAAGGCGCTCCGCGGGCTGATAGGCCACAAGCGTGTTGGTGCGGGCATCCACACTCAAGCTGCCACGCCCGGAGAGCGACTCACCATCGGCCAGTGCCACGAGCAACAATTCGGCAAGCTCGGCAGCCTTGGCGTGATGAATCGGCAACAATTCACGGTGCAAGGGCTGCAACTGAGCATCCAGTTCAGACCCAATCCGCTCACCGATCGACTGTTGAGCCATTTCGGCCGCAGGCGCCACCATTAGCACGTTCCCTTCTTCGCGCCGCGCCAACCCTTTGCTGCGCAACACGAGCTCCAGCGCCTGCTCCCAGGAAACATCCTGCAAGCGAAGGGTGACATTTCCTTGCACCGAGTCACTGGCCACCAGGTTGACGCCAGCGTAATCGGCCAACACTTGCAGAACAGCGCGCACCTCCACATCCTGGAAGTTCAGCGATATCGGCTCAGCCCGATGGGGCTCCGCCATCACCAGCGGTATGGGCATCATCGCCACCGCTGCCCACCTCGTCAGCCATTTCATCTTCCTTGACCTCCCTGTCCACGCCCTTCCTGAGCGTCAGCAGTGTCGTACGCTCCCGCCACGCACCACCCATGTACAAACGCTCACGCACGGCAACCTGCTGCTCACCTATCTGCACCACCACCCCTTCGTCCCTGCCCAGGCGGTCCCCCTTGCGCACGCGATACAGTCGCCCGCCAGCCGCCAGCACGGCTTCTCTGGCGGAACCTCTGGAGAGGCTGCCAACCATCTGCAGATGGACAAGAGGCATACTGGCGAGCCCTTCCCGCACAACGCGGGTTGACCAGGCGGAAAACGGGTCAAGTTCCGGAGGCATCACGGGCGCCCTCGCCGGCGTCTCTGCCAGTGAAACGGGCACTCGCGCCGCGGCATCGGCTTGGTAGGCACTGACGCGCAGCCGCATACGCAGCAGGCCTGACCTGTCACCTGCATCGATCAACTGCATATCACCCACCCGTAACAGCCGCGTCTGCCCCAGCCAGTCATCCAGCCACATGCGCAACGCCGAGTAGCGACCGACTACTTGCATATCCAGGGGCGTTTCCAGGTATCCCGGCTGCCTGACGTCATCAAGCACATCGAGTTGTTCGAAGAGCAAACCGTAGGCATGCGCCGAAGCGGCCAGCTGATCCAGCAACTCGCTCATGCCGTCGCCCGCCGCGAGGCGCCAGCGCGCATCCTGCAAAAGCTGATTGGCATCGTCCTGGGCACGCTGCACCGACGCGCGCGTGAGCGCTGTGGCAGCCTTGGCCTCGTACTCACTGCTCAACGCCTCATGTGTGCGTTGCTCATGCGCATGCACCCTGTGCCACACTGGCTGCCTGACCCACCAGCCCAATGCCAGTACAAGACACGCCACCCCGATTGGCAACACTTGGCTCAGCAGCCGATAGCGCCTGAGCAGAGCATGCCAATCGAAGTGCAGCACGCTCAGGACCATGGCGCAGACATCCGCGCCAGCAGCAAAAACTCATCGCCACTCGCGCTGCTTGTAATGCGCTTGAGTTCAAGCCCCGCCAGCACACCCGAGCGATCGAGATTGCGCATGAATTGCGCCACGGCTGCACTGGAAGCAGCCACACCCTCGATCTGCAACCGCCCCCTTTCAAGCGCCAGTTCTACCAGCTGGATGCCTTCAGGCACGGCATGCTCCAGGTCGGCAAACAACCCTGACACCTGCCCCTGGCCAGTACGCAGGGCCGCGAGCGCAGCGGCTTGAGCCCGAAGGGTTTCGGTATTCTGCCGAATGCGCCCGAATTGCTCGATTTGCTCATTCAACGCTGAAATGGCCTGCTGGAGCGCGGCGTTGGCATCGGCCTGTTGTTGAGCACGATGCCGCGCCAATTGATCCATCAGCACAACCGCGCAAAGCGCCAGGGTAGCGGCAGCGATAACCGTGGCACGCAAACGCCGCAATGCCCAGGCACGTTGGCGCTCACGCCATGGCAGAAGATTGAGGCGCAGCATCATGACATCCCACCCTTGGCCAGGGCGCAGGCCAGTGTCATATCGCCGCCGCTGCAATCCAGACGCACCAGCTGCGGCAGTGGCCGACAAGGTATCCGCAACCGCCCGCTCAGCTCATCCAGACGGTCTTGTTCCGCCATCGACAGGCCGGTCACAAGTAGCTCATCCGGGGGCGGGGCATCACCCGGCAGCTCGCAAAGCCAGTCTGCCGCTGCATCCAGCGCCATTTCTCTGCGCTGGGGCAGTCGGTCATTTTCCCAGTAATGCAGCGTGGCGCTGCCTGGCTCAATGCGAAGCAGCATGGCGCCTCCCGGCATAGGGCGCGGCAGCATACGGCGCAAGGCAATGGTGTCGACTTCCACGGCGTCCAGTTGCAAACCCGATGTATCAATCACTGCCTCAAGTGCTTGTAGCGCGCTCTGTCGGCTCGCAGCCACCATTACATCCACGCACCCTTCACGCGACTGCGAAGGCCCCATCAACTGGAAATCCATGGCAAGGTCTTCCAATGGGAAAGGGAAAAGCCGGTCGGCATCCGCCAAGAGCCCTGCTTCCAAGTCGGCTTCTGACTGGCCGGCTGGCAAATGGCACAGCTTGCAAATTACCTGCGAGGCTGGCAGGGCCAATGCAACTCGACGCTGGCGGCTGCCACAGCGCTGAAAAGCAGCGCGCAAAGCCGGTGCAATACGGTCGGTGCTTTGCCAATCTTCGCCGTTTTTTACCGGTGCCAGTGGCTCAACCGCCCAGGCAATCACGTCGTCGCGGCCCTTGCGACGCCGCAGTTGCAGCATTCGTACGGAATCGGGGGCAATTTCCACCCCCAGCAGTGAACCGGCATCCTTGCCGTAGCGTCCAAGCATGGCTGTTTCCTTTAGCCGCTGATACCCGCGCACCACCAGCCCTCGACAGCCAGGCGGTGCAGCGGGCCGCCCGGCCGGTCACCCGGCGAGGCGAAAAATGCTTATAATGCCCAGCGTTTTTCGTCCGCCGGCCCCGTGCGCAATTCACCTCTCAACCTGGACACCCAAAAGCCTTGATACGCCTGCTGAAGTTCATCTGGTGGTCTTTCGTCGCAGTCATCTGCGCGCTCGTACTCGGTGTGAGCGGTGCGTTTCTGTATCTTAGCCCCAACCTGCCGTCGGTCGATTCGCTCAGAAGCATCCAGTTGCAGATCCCGCTGAGGGTCTACAGCAGCGATGGCAAGCTGATTGCCGAGTTCGGCGAAATGCGCCGCTCGCCCATCCGCTTTGCAGAAATCCCCCCACAATTCATTCAGGCGCTTCTGTCGGCTGAGGACGATAATTTCCTCAACCACTACGGGGTCGACCCGAGCAGCCTGATGCGTGCCGCCACCCAGCTGGTCAAAACCGGCCATATCCAGACAGGCGGAAGCACCATCACCATGCAGGTGGCGAAGAACTTCTTCCTCACCAGCGAGCGCAGCTTCTCGCGCAAGACCAACGAGATTCTTCTGGCCTTGCAGATCGAGCGTGAGCTGACCAAGGACGAAATCCTCGAGCTGTACGTGAACAAGATCTACCTGGGCAACCGTGCCTACGGTATCGATGCAGCCGCACAGGTTTACTACGGCAAGTCGATCCGTGACGTGAGCCTGGCGCAAATGGCCATGATCGCCGGCCTGCCCAAGGCGCCGTCGCGCTTCAACCCGCTGGCCAACCCGGTACGCGCCAAGGAGCGCCGCGACTGGATTCTCGGCCGCATGTACAAGCTGGGCAAAATCGATGAGGCCAGCTACCAGGCAGCCTTGGCCGAACCGCTCAACGCCAGCTACCACGTGCCGACACCTGAAGTTAACGCGCCGTACATCGCCGAAATGGCCCGCGCCGAGATGGTTGGCCGCTATGGGAGCGACGCTTACACAGAAGGCTTCCGTGTCACTACCACCGTACCAAGCGACATGCAGGAAATGGCCAACAAGGCCGTGCTCAATGGCCTGTCCGATTACGACGAGCGCCACGGCTACCGCGGGCCCGAGGCACGCTTCCCCGGCAAGGCGCAAGCAGCCTGGCTACAAGAGCTGAACAAACTGCGCACGCTGGGCGGGCTGGAACCTGCCATCGTCACCCACGTGGACAAAGCCGGCCTGAAAGTGCTGACCCGTGGCGGCAAGGAAGAAGACGTTGCCTGGGACACCATGAAGTGGGCACGCCCGTTCATCAACACCAACGCCCAGGGCCGCTCGCCGCAGTCGCCGACTGACGTGGCCCAGGTCGGGGATGTGGTGCGCCTGCAACGCCTGGACGATGGCAAACTCAAGTTCAGCCAGGTACCTGGTGCACAGAGTGCGCTGGTTACCCTCGACCCTTACAACGGTGCCATCCGCGCCCTGGTCGGAGGCTTCTCGTTCGAGCAGAGCAACTACAACCGTGCCATGCAGGCCAAGCGTCAGCCAGGTTCGAGCTTCAAACCGTTCATCTATAGCGCAGCCCTGGACAGCGGCTACACCGCCTCCAGCCTTGTGAACGATGCACCGATCGTGTTCGTGGACGAATACCTGGACAAAGTCTGGCGGCCCAAGAACGACACCAACACCTTCCTCGGCCCGATCCGTATGCGCGAGGCGCTGTACAAGTCGCGCAACCTGGTTTCCATCCGCCTGCTTCAGGCAATGGGCGTGGACCGCACCATCGACTACATCGCCAAGTTCGGCTTCAACAAGCAGGACCTGCCGCGCAACCTGTCGCTGGCACTGGGCACCGCCACCCTCACCCCGATGGAAATCGCCACCGGCTGGAGCACCTTTGCCAACGGCGGCTACAAGATCAGCCCGTACCTGATCGACCGCATCGAAAGCCGTAGCGGTGAGACGCTGTTCACTGCCAACCCGGCCCGTGTGCCGCAGGGTGCAGAGGACCATGCAGGCCTCGCTGCACCGGAGCAGCCCATCAGCACTGCCGCCATGCCAGGCGAGGCGCCGTCCGCTTTGGGCCAGATCGCGCCACCACCGCAAACGCCAACCATCGCCGAACAGATCATTGATGGCCGTACTACCTACATCCTGACCAGCATGCTGCAAGATGTAATCAAGCGCGGCACCGGGCGCCGGGCACTGGCGTTGGGCCGTGCCGACCTGGCGGGCAAGACCGGTACTACCAACGAGTCCAAGGACGCGTGGTTCTCCGGTTACAACGCTGATTACATGACCACCGTGTGGGTCGGCTTCGACCAGCCGGAAACCCTCGGCCGTCGTGAGTACGGTGGCACCGTGGCGCTGCCGATCTGGATGAATTTCATGGGTGCAGCGCTTAAGGACAAGCCAAACCATCCTCCGGCCGAGCCGGAAGGTATCCTGAGCCTGCGGGTGGACCCGGTCAGCGGCCGTGCGGCTTCGCCAAGCACGCCGAATGCATATTTCGAGCTGTTCAAGGCGGAGGATTCGCCGCCTTCGGTGGACGAGCTGGGTAATGGTGCGGCACCGGGTAGCCCGCTGCCGGCAGACGATGCGGCGCCGATGGATCTGTTCTGACAACACACCCGCGAAGCCGCACCACGGGTCCAGTGCTTACCTCGATGCATGCGCTATTCCTGTGGGAGCGGCCTTGTGTCGCGAAAGGGGTGCGTAGCGCCCCCAATCGATTGCAGCTTCGCAGCCGATATTGCCGGGGCTGCTGCGCAGCCCTTTCGCGACACAAGGCCGCTCCCACAGAGATCGCGCCAGCCTCTGAATGTTTTGCGCAAGCAATAAAAAAGCCCCGGCTCTCGCGAGCCGGGGCTTTTTTATACCGCTACAGCTGCAATCAGCCGTTGAACACTTCATCCACGCTGTTCAGCGGGTAGTGCTTCGGATATGGCAGGGTAGCAACGCCCGATTCAATGGCAGCCTTGGCCACTGCGTCGGAAACAACAGTGATCAGGCGAGCGTCCAGTGGCTTCGGAATGATGTACTCACGGCCGAATTCCAGGCCGTCAACGCCATAAGCCTCGCAAACTTCCTTAGGCACCGGCAGCTTGGCCAGGTCTTTCAGGGCGATGGCGGCAGCAATCTTCATTTCTTCGTTGATACGCTTGGCGCGAACGTCCAGAGCACCACGGAAGATGAACGGGAAGCCCAGCACGTTGTTGACCTGGTTCGGGTAGTCCGAACGGCCGGTAGCCATGATCACGTCGCTGCGGGTGGCGTGAGCCAGCTCTGGCGAAATTTCCGGGTCCGGGTTGGAGCAAGCGAACACGATCGGGTTGGCAGCCATCGACTTCAGGCCTTCCGGGCTCAGCAGGTTCGGGCCGGACAGGCCTACGAACACGTCTGCGCCGTCCAGGGCGTCAGCCAGGGTGCGCTTGTCGGTAGCGTGAGCGAACTGGGCCTTGTACTGGTTCAGGTCGTCGCGGCCAGCGTGGATCACGCCACTGCGGTCGATCATGAAGATGTTCTCGACCTTGGCACCCATGCTGACCAGCAGCTTCATGCAGGAGATCGCGGCAGCGCCGGCACCCAGGCAAACAATTTTGGCGTCTTCCAGTTTTTTGCCAGCGATTTCCAGCGCGTTGATCATGCCGGCTGCGGTAACGATCGCAGTACCGTGCTGGTCATCGTGGAAGACCGGGATATCGCACTGTTCAATCAGGGTGCGCTCGATTTCGAAGCACTCTGGGGCCTTGATGTCTTCGAGGTTGATGCCACCGAAGGTGATGGAGATGCGACGTACGGTGTCGATGAAAGCCTGTGGGCTCTCCGATTCGACTTCGATGTCGAACACATCAATACCAGCGAAACGCTTGAACAGAACGCCCTTACCTTCCATGACCGGCTTGGAAGCCAGTGGGCCGAGGTCGCCCAGACCGAGGATGGCGGTGCCATCGGAAATTACCGCGACCAGGTTGCCCTTGCCGGTGTATTTGTAGGCCAGCTCTGGATCACGGCCAATTTCACGCACGGGTTCAGCAACGCCTGGGCTGTAAGCCAGGGCGAGGTCGCGGGCGGTGGCGGTGGGCTTGGAGAGCTCGACGCTCAGTTTCCCCGGGCGAGGTTGAGCGTGATATTCGAGAGCGGCGGTTTTCAGGTCTGACATGGTGGGCATTCCGCTATTTACTGTTCTGACGGACCGCCGAGGATACGCAAAGAGCCGGGGAGCTACAAGACTGGCCGGTCACTTGTGTCAAGGCCTTGAGCCTACGACTTTACGCTATAACACACGGGGGCATTGGGCTTACAGTGTGTACAATCCTATAGCGAAATGTCTACATTTTTTCAGCCTGGAATACGCTCCAGCATGCTCGGGTCGGTCAATGGCAACAACCAACGCCGCTGCCCGGGCTGGAGGCCGCCTTTGCGGGATCGGTCCAGCACCCAGCCACGCGCTTCGACTTGGCTCCCCTTGAGATTATCGAAGAAGCTTGCGGGGAAGTTGCGCTGCAGACGAGTGGGAATCTGCAACACCAGCGCGTTGTCCAGCTCAAGCCAGATACCGCCTCGATTGCGCTCGATGCGCTGAATACGCCCGCCGACGACAGCAAACCCGGACTGCCGGATGTCGCCAGCCTTCAGCACAGGGGATTGGTGCCATAACCCTGCGCCAGCCTTACGCGCGGCGTGCTCGGCGCCTTGCTGGCAGTTGGTCAAACTCACGTTGGGGGCTACGGCCACACGATAGCCCAGCCCCTCACTGAGCAACCGCGCCTCTAGATTGTCACCATTACGGCCATAAAGGTGTGCCAAGGTGCGGCCGTACTTGTCCTTACCCTCAACTCCCGGCACAAGCCCGACCCGACCCTGGCTGGCATCGACCAGCGCCTGCAGGCGCCGCTTGGCCGCTTCGGCATACGGCTCACTGGTACGGCCCTTGCGGCCGATTTCAGGCGCATTGATGCCAATCATGCGCACGCTGCGACCGTCTGCCAGGCGCAGGGTGTCGCCATCCACCACCTGCCTCACCACAACCTGCTGTGGGTTGTCCGGTAACGGGCAAAACGCCAGAGCCGGGGCGTGCCAAATCGCGCCCATAAAAAAAGCGCCCACAAGGGGCGCCTTTTTTTGCAGCAATGCGAAACCCGAAGGATTCGCCATGCGCATGATTACTTCTTGGTACCGAACATACCGAAGCGATCGGCGAACTTCTGTACGCGACCACCGGTGTCCAGGACTTTCTGCTTACCAGTGTAGAACGGGTGGCACTGGGAGCACACGTCGATCGCCAGCGGCTTGGCCAGGGTCGAACGGGTTTCGAATTTGCTGCCGCAGCTGCAGGTGACTGCAACTACTTCGTAGTTCGGATGAATATCTGCTTTCATGGTCACTTCCTCGAGCTGCGTGCCGCCACCCAACACCAATTGTTGAATACCGCACGTAATTAGGCGGCGAATAATACCAGAGCAGCGCGCCAACGCAAGTTGTCGCTTGCACCGACCGTCGTCTGCTAGGCTCGCCCTCTTTGATTCACCCTGAGACCTCACGCGTGCCCGACGTCATCCTGCGCCTTGCCCTGCCTTCACCGCTGCGCCGCCTGTTCGACTACAAGGCGCCAGCGAGCATGGCGCGCCAGGCGCTGACCCCGGGCATGCGCATCCGCGTGCCCTTCGGCCGCCGGGAAATGATCGGCGTGCTGGTGGAGGTATGCCAACAGAGTGAAGTCCCCGCCGACAAGCTCAAACCGGCGGTCGCGCTGCTCGACCCGGTTTCACCGGTGCCGGCGTCGCTGTTCAAGCTGTGCCTGTGGACAGCTCAATACTATCAGCACAGCCTCGGCGACACCCTGAGCTGGGCCTTGCCCACCCTGCTGCGCCAGGGTGAACCTGCTGAAATGCGCCAGGAACGCTTCTGGCATGTCAGCCCCGGTGCACGCCTTGAAGACCCGCGCATTGCCCGCGCCCCGCGCCAACGCGATGCCCTCAAGACCTTGGCCCAACACCCGCATGGCGTGGCGCACAGCCTGCTGGGCAAGCTCAACCTGAACAAGGACAGCCTCGACCTGCTGCTGGCCAAGGGACTGGTGCAGGTCGAGATTCGCCGCCAGCTGCCATCGGCCCGCCATGAACACTGGCTGGCACAACCCGAACTGCCATTGAACGATGAGCAGCGCGATGCTTTTGATGCAGTGCGTGAAGGATTTGGCAGCTTCGGCGCCTTCCTGCTGGCAGGTGTCACCGGCAGCGGCAAGACCGAGGTTTACCTGCAGCTTATCCGCGAAACTCTGGAGGCGGGCAAGCAGGCGCTGGTGCTGATCCCCGAGATCAACCTGGGCCCGCAAACCCTGGCGCGCTTCGAACAACGCTTCAATGCCCGCATCGCCCTGCTGCATTCGGCCGTGAATGATCGCGAGCGCCTGGATGCCTGGCTGGCTGCCCGCGACGGCGAGGCCGACATCATTATCGGCACCCGCTCGGCCCTGTTCACACCCATGAAGAACCCGGGCCTGATCATCATCGATGAAGAGCACGACGGCTCCTATAAACAGCAGGAAGGCCTGCGCTACCATGCCCGGGACCTGGCGATGGTGCGGGCGCACCAGGAAAACATCCCGATTCTGCTCGGCTCCGCAACCCCTTCGCTGGAAACCCTGCACAACGCACTGACTGGCCGCTACCGCCTGCTACGCATGAACCAGCGGGCCGGCGGCGCCCGCCCACCCCGCATGCTGCGGCTGGACGTCAAGAGCCTGCCACTGGACAGCGGCATCAGCGGCCCCTTGCAGCAGGCCATCCGCCAGACACTGGAAGCCGGCCAGCAAGTGCTGGTATTCCTCAACCGCCGTGGTTTTGCACCCACACTGCTGTGCCATGACTGCGGCTGGCTGTCCGAGTGCCCGCGCTGCGATGCCCGCATGACCGTGCACCAGCGTTCGGCCGTGCTGCGCTGCCACCACTGCGGGTATGACGAGCACATCCCGCAGCAGTGCCCCAAGTGCTTCCACGTGGACCTACGCCCGGTGGGTGCGGGCACAGAGCGTGCCGAAGAGCGCCTGAAAGTGCTGTTCCCCGACTACCCGATCCTGCGGGTGGACCGCGACAGCACCGCGCGCAAGGACGCCATGCACAACCTGTTCACCACCATCCAGCGCGGGCAACCGAGCATCCTGGTGGGCACACAGATGCTTGCCAAGGGGCATCACTTCCCGCGGGTAACGCTGGTGGCCATTCTCGATGCGGATGGCGGGCTGTTTTCCGGCGACTTCCGCGCCAGCGAGCGCATGGCCCAGCTCATCGTTCAGGTGGCTGGGCGTGCCGGACGTGCCGAAGAGCCCGGCAAGGTGATCATCCAGACCCACCTTTCGGACCATCCGCTGCTCGTGCAGCTCACCGAGCAGGGCTATTTCTCCTTTGCCGAACAGGCCTTGGAAGAGCGCCGCGCCGCTGGCCTGCCGCCCTATTCGCACCTGGCGCTGCTGCGCGCGGAGGCACACAAGCCGGGACAGGCCGAGGCATTTCTGGACGAAGCCTGCAGCGCGGCCGAGCAACTGATTGCTGAACAACGCTTGCCGGGCATTGAACTCCTGGGCCCGGTACCGGCTCCCATGGAGCGCCGGGCCGGGCGTTTCAGGGCACAGTTGTTGATCCAGGCCAATACCCGGGCGCCCTTGCATCGACTGATGAGCGCCTGGTTGCTAGTGTTGGAGCAGTTACCCAGCGGGCGGCCGGTGCGCTGGTCGCTGGATGTTGATCCGGTTGACCTGTATTGACGCACGGGGTTGCCGCGCAACCCTTTTTGCGACACAAGGCCGCTCCTTGTATGTTGTGTCTGGCCTGGCGAGAGTGGTTATGCTCGTCAGGCTGAAGAAGCACTTCCGGGGAGGCCGACCGCTCCTGAAGGCAGGGATGGCCCTGACCTTGTATGTAGAGAGGCCCCCCGCCTCATTGCCCACTACGAAGAGTATCGAGAAGCCGACAAGTCGGACTTCGCATTACAAGGTTGCAGCGGCATGAAGTTCGAGGTCGGGGAACCGGAGGCCATTGTTACCTAACTCGCTTGGGAGGGGGAAGAATGAGTGTCTGGGTTGGTCTCGATATCGGCTCACGTACTTCGATCGCCGGGGTGCGCAAAGATGGGCGTCCTGCCGGTCAGTGGGATATCGCTCAAACACCGGCAGGCCGTAAGGCTGCAGTAAAAAAGCTGCTGGCACTCAAGCCCAAGTCGATCGTGATGGAGGCGACCGGGATCTATTACTTGGACTTGGCCCTTGAGCTACATGCGGCCGATCTCCCTGTTTCAGTGATCAACCCCAAGAGCTTCCACAATTTCGCCAAACTGATGCTGGTGAACAGCAAGACCGATGCAATAGATGCTCAACTGCTGTCCGAGTACGGCGAGCGTATGACACCACGCTTGTGGACACCCCCAAACCCTGTGCAGCTTGAGCTGCGAGCTCTGGGTCGACATATCAATCGATTGGTGGGACACCGCACCAGGGCAAAAAACGAGCTGCATGCATTACAGGCAACGGCTACGACCGTGTCGATGCTGATCGAGGATCAAGAGGAAGCGATTGTTTCACTGGATAATCGAATTGAGCGCTTCCGTAAGGCAGGTCGCGAGCTGATCGCCCAGTGTCCGACGCTTACTCGGCAGTACAAGCAGCTACTTGCAGGTCCCGGGATGGGAGAAGTCTCGGCACTTGCTGCACTCGCTGAACTGACCACCCTTCCTCAAATGCTCAAGTCCTCGCAGGTAGCTCGCCACGCGGGACTCGATGTTCGACAGACACAATCGGGGACGAGCATTGATAAGCCCGGCAGACTCGGCAAAAGTGGGAATGCGTACCTGCGGGCAGCCATGTACATGCCTGCCTTGACCGCGGTGCGCTGCGACCCTTATGCGAGGGCTTTTTACGAGTCGCTGGTCAACAGGGGCAAGAAGAAAATGCAGGCCATCGCTGCCGTCATGCGTAAGTACCTGACAGGCATCTGGGCATGCATGCGTGGAGATGAGCCATTTGATACGGCCAAGCTTTTCAGCGCTGAACACCTGAGAAAAGCTTGACCGCCAACAGAGTATCTACAGTCGACAGGCATCGCGATCACCCCAAAGGTTGGCAACCCGGCCCCGGCCACGGATAATGCCCAGTTTTTCCACCTGCGCATCCAGGCGCTCCACCGCGCTTGCGGTCGAAAAGAGACTCCCATGAAAGACACCATTCGCCAGCTGATCCAGCAAGCCCTCACCCAACTCGTCACCGACGGTGTGCTGCCTGAAGGGCTGTCGCCGGCGATCCAGGTGGAAAACGCCCGGGACAAGACCCACGGCGACTTCGCCAGCAACATCGCCATGATGCTGGCCAAGCCGGCCGGCATGAAGCCGCGTGACCTGGCCGAAAAACTGATCAATGCACTGCCGGCCAGTGCCGACATCAGCAAGGTCGAAATCGCCGGCCCGGGCTTCCTGAACTTCTTCCAGAACACCGACGCCCTGGCCAACCGCCTGGACGCTGCCCTGACCGACGCTCACTTGGGCGCGCGCAAGGCCGGGCCTGTGCAGAAGGTGGTGATCGACATGTCGGCACCGAACCTGGCCAAAGAGATGCACGTCGGCCACCTGCGTTCGACCATCATCGGTGACAGCGTTGCCCGCGTGCTGGAATTCCTTGGTGACGACGTGATCCGCCAGAACCACGTAGGCGACTGGGGCACCCAGTTCGGCATGCTGCTGGCCTACCTGGAAGAAAACCCGATCACCAGCGACGAGCTATCTGACCTGGAAAACTTCTACCGCGCCGCCAAGAAGCGTTTTGACGAGTCCGAAGAATTCGCCACCCGCGCCCGTGGCCTGGTGGTCAAGCTGCAAGCCGGTGACCCGGACTGCATGGCACTGTGGACACGCTTCAAGGATATTTCGCTGTCCCACTGCCAGAAAACCTACGAACTGCTGAACGTCAAACTGACCATGGCTGACGTGATGGGCGAAAGCGCCTACAACGCCGACCTGGCCCACGTGGTTTCCGACCTCAAGGCCAAAGGCCTGCTGGTCGAGGACCAAGGCGCCCAGTGCGTATTCCTGGAAGAATTCAAGAACTCCGAAGGCGAACCGCTACCAGTGATCGTCCAGAAGGCCGACGGCGGCTACCTGTACGCCACCACCGACCTGGCCGCCGTGCGCTACCGCAGCAACGTGCTCAAGGCTGACCGCGCCTTGTACTTCGTCGACCAGCGCCAGGCCCTGCACTTCAACCAAGTGTTCGAAGTGGCCCGCCGCGCAGGCTTCGTCGGCCACCCGATGCAGATGGAGCACATGGGCTTCGGCACCATGAACGGCGCCGATGGCCGCCCGTTCAAGACCCGCGATGGCGGCACCGTCAAGCTGATCGACCTGCTAACCGAAGCCAAGGACCGCGCCTACGCACTGGTCAAGGAAAAGAACCCGAGCCTGGCCGAAGACGAACTGCGCCGCATCGGTGAAGTAGTTGGCATCGGCGCGGTGAAGTACGCCGACCTGTCCAAGCACCGTACCAGCGACTACAGCTTCAACTTCGAGCTGATGCTCAATTTCGAGGGCAACACCGCGCCGTACCTGCTGTACGCCTACACCCGCGTGGCTGGTGTGTTCCGCAAGCTGGGCAAAGGCTTCGATGAGGTCGACGGCAACATCGTGCTAGAAGCCGCCCACGAGCAAGACCTGGCCGCACGCCTGGCGCAGTTCGGCGAAATCCTCAACAGCGTGGCCGACAAAGGCACCCCGCACGTACTGTGCAGCTACCTGTACGACCTCGCCGGCCTGTTCTCCAGCTTCTACGAGAACTGCCCGATCCTTGCCGCCGAAACCCCGGCACAGCAACAGAGCCGCCTGCGCCTGGCTGCCCTCACCGGCCGTACCCTGAAGCAAGGTCTGGAACTGCTCGGCCTGGAAACCCTGGAGCGTATGTAAGTTGGCTGCCAAGAAAAAACCTGCACCCAAGCGCGGCGCCAGCCGCAATCAGGCACCGGCCAAACAGCCGATTCCCGGCTGGGTATGGTTGGCGGTTGGCCTGACCGTTGGCGCCTTCATCGTTTTCCTGATGAAACTTGAACCCGGGGGCGGCGACATCAAGCGCGCCAAGCCCGAGCAGCAGAAGCCGGAAAAGGTGGCCGAGGCCAGCAAAACCACGACTGCAACCCCGCAGCAGCCAGTGAAGCCGAAGTACGACTTCTACACGCTGCTGCCGGAGTCCGAGGTGATCGTGCCGCCAGAAGCCGTGCCGGAGAAAACGCCGCCGGTGCCAGCGCAACCCGTTACACCGGTTACGCCAGCGGAAGCGGCGAAGATCGACACCGCGCGCGCCCAGGCTGCACTGCTGGGGCAAACGCCACCGCCTGCTCCGCCGGTGATCAAGCCGGCAGCGACCACACAGTTCTTCCTGCAAGCCGGTTCGTTCCGCAAACAGGCTGACGCCGACAAAGTGCGCGCCCAGATCATCCTGCTTGGCCAGGCGGTCAAGGTGGAATCCGGCACGGTGAAGGAGGAAACCTGGTACCGCGTACTGGTTGGCCCGTTCAGCAACCGCGAACAGCTGACCGGGGCGCAGAAGCAGTTGGCAGGGGCCGGTTTCAACAACCTGCTGCTGCAACAGCGACAAACCCGCCAGTAATCAAAAAGGCCTTGCCGCTCTCAGCGACAAGGCCTTTTTTCTGCCTCAGCGGCGTTCGGCGTTGGCTTGTGATATCTGGCCGTTCAGGGTCCAGAAGTCATACAGCACACCGACCAGGAACAACCCACCGGTAAAGAAGTAGATGATCGCAGTGATCCACTTGCCCTGATACAAGCGGTGCACGCCAAAAATGCCCAGGAAGGTCAGCAGGATCCAGGCGATGTTGTAGTCGATGCGGCCTGACTGAAAACGCAGGTCGGCTTCACGGTCCATCGATGGGATCAGGAACAGGTCGATCAGCCAGCCGATACCCAGCAGCCCAAGGGTGAAGAACCAGATGGTCCCGGTAATCGGCTTGCCGTAGTAGAAACGGTGCGAACCCGTGAAGCCGAAAATCCACAGCAAATAGCCGATCACCTTGCTGTGGGTATCGTGGTAGGGCTCCCCGTGTTGATAAGTGTTCATTCATAGCCCCCTGTGGGTTATCCAAAAATTTTCTAAGAAAAAATGTGACTTTTCGTGCGCAGGCCGACGTACGGCAACATGACAATCGACCAACGGATCAAAAAGTGATCAAAAAGCTGTTATAAAGTTGCGCGCCAACACACATAAAACACTTAAAACATTCACAAGAGCTTCATCTATGCCGCCTTTATTCAAGACATGGCTGACCCTCTGTCTATTATTGCCCCTGGCCGCCCACGCCACCAATCGTGAGCAACGTCTTCCAAATGGTTTCACCGGCTATACCACCAATGCCACAGTGAAACACGCGCCTACCAAACAGGCTACGTTGCGCGCTCGCGCCAGCACGCCAGGCAAGGCCCACAACCTGCCGGCTGTGGCGACAATGTCGCCCAAGCAAAGCAGCGATGTGCTGAGCCGTGCCGTCAATGTGCTCGGTACGCCCTACGTGTGGGGTGGCAGCAGCCCCAAGAAGGGCTTCGACTGCAGCGGGCTGGTCAAGTATGCATTCAACGATGTAGCTGATGTCGACTTGCCGCGCACCTCCAATGCCATGGCTCAAGGCCACGGCGTGAAAGTGGCCAAGAGTGACCTCAAGCCTGGCGATTTGATCTTCTTCAACATCAAGAGCCGCCGGGTTAACCACGTTGCCATCTACCTGGGCAACGACCGCTTCATCCACGCGCCGCGTCGCGGCAAGCGGGTGAGCATCGACAACTTGAGCAAGCCTTACTGGCAGAAGCATTATGTTGTTGCCAAGCGGGTGTTGCCGAAGGATCAGCAGCAGTTGGCGCTGGCCAAGCGCTAAACCGATCGGCACTGTCCTGCCCCGGCCTCTTCGCGGGTAAACCCGCGAAGAGGCCGGGGCAGGCACCTACAACTCGCCAATCAACCCCTTTTCTTTCAGCCCCCGCAAAGCGCCCTCCATCGTCCGCATCCCCTCCGCCGCCCCGCTCTGCATCACCGAACACAACTGTGCCATGCGCCCCTCGCGAATCAGGTTACGCACCGCTGACGTCGCCACCAGCACCTCCCGGGCAGCCACCCGCCCACCACCAATCCGCTTGACCAGCACCTGAGCCACCACCAACCGCAGCGACTCCGCCAGCATTGCCCGCACCAGTGGCTTTTCCTCGGCAGCAAACACCTCAACCAACCGGTCGATGCTGCCCGCCGCCGAACGGGTATGCACCGTCGCCAGCACCAGATGCCCGGTTTCCGCCGCTCTGAGGGCCAAACGAATGGTTTCGAGGTCACGCAATTCGCCAATCATGATGACGTCCGGGTCCTGACGCAGGGCGCTACGTAGCCCCTGTGAAAAATCGCGGCAATGCCGGCCCACCTCACGATGATTCACCAGGCTGCTGTGGCTGCTGTGGATAACCTCCACAGGGTCTTCAAGGGTGATGATGTGCAGTGGGCGCTCGCGGTTCAGCCGGTCGAGCAACGCCGCCAAGGTGCTGGACTTACCGCTTCCGGTCGGGCCACCCACCAGAATCAGGCCATCGGCACACTGCGAAACAGCTCGATACACATCTTCCAGGCCGAGTTCTTCCACCGTCAGGATGCGCTGCGGTATCAGACGCAAAGTCACGGCCGGCCCCCTCAGCTGACGAAACAGATTTACCCGAAAGCGCCCAAGCGTTGGCAGCTCAAGCGCCAAATCCAGCTCATCCCCCTGCAGCCATTGCGTTTGCCGGGGCTTATCGAGCAAAGACGCCATGCCATCAGTTAACTCCGCAGCCTGCAACGTCGGCAATTCCATCCGCCGCAACTCGCCATCCAGGCGCAGCATCGGTATTTCGCCCGCAGCCAGATGCAGGTCACTTGCCCCTGCCTCCACAGCTCGGGCCAACAGGTCGGTCACGTCCATGAGACTCCCCAAAGGCCATCAACAAGTAGGTAGAATGCCGCAGACTCCTGAGCAGACGGCAGCGATCCATGTCCACCATAGCAGACAACCTTTGTGCCCTTGCCGCCCGCATCGAGACCGCCGCCCAGGCCGCCGGACGTGACCCGGCGAGCGTTCGGTTGCTGGCCGTGAGCAAGACCAAACCGGCCAGCGCCATCCGCGAAGTTCACGCGGCCGGTGTGCGTGATGTGGGCGAGAACTACCTGCAGGAAGCACTGGCCAAGCAGGATGAACTGCGCGATCTGCCCTTGATCTGGCACTTCATCGGCCCCATTCAGTCGAACAAGACCAAGGCAATTGCCGAACATTTCGACTGGGTACATTCCGTGGACCGCCTGAAAATCGCCCAACGCCTGTCCGAACAGCGCCCTGAAGGCCTGCCGCCGCTTAACATCTGCCTGCAGGTGAATGTGAGCGGCGAAGACAGCAAGTCTGGCTGCACCCCGGCGGGCCTCGCTGCACTGGCCAACGCTGTGGCCGCACTGCCCAACCTGCGCCTGCGCGGGCTGATGGCAATCCCCGAACCCACCGAAGACCGCCACGCTCAAGAGGCTGCCTTCGCCAGCCTGCGCCAGCTGCAAGAAGAGCTCGGCCTCGGCATGGACACCCTTTCGATGGGCATGAGCCACGACCTTGAAGCGGCGATTGCTCAAGGGGCGACCTGGGTGCGTATCGGCACCGCCCTGTTCGGGGCCCGCGACTACGGCACGGCCTGATTCCATGCTTTACTCACTCTTTCCTTCAAGGACCTGACATGAGCAAGACACGTATCGCCTTTATCGGCGCCGGCAACATGGCCGCCAGCCTGATCGGCGGCCTGCGTGCCCAGGGCCTGGACGCCGCGCAGATCCGCGCCAGCGACCCGGGCGCAGAGACCCGCGCACGCATCCACGCCGAGCACGGTATTGAAGTGTTCGAAGACAACGCCCAAGCCATTGCCGGGGCCGATGTGATCGTACTGGCGGTCAAACCTCAGGTGATGAAAGCCGTTTGCCAGGCCTTGCAGCCAAGCTTGCAGGCTGGCCAGCTTATCGTCTCCATCGCCGCTGGCATCACCTGCGAAAGCCTGCAAAACTGGGTTGGCAAGCGCCCGGTCGTTCGCTGCATGCCCAACACCCCGGCCCTGCTGCGCCAGGGCGTTAGCGGCCTGTACGCCACGGCCGAGGTTTCTGCCGAACAGCGCCAGCAAGCCGAGCAGCTGCTGTCGGCCGTCGGCACTGCCCTGTGGCTGGAGCAAGAGCAACAGCTCGATGCCGTGACAGCCGTTTCGGGCAGTGGCCCGGCATACTTCTTCCTGCTGATCGAGGCCATGACCGCCGCAGGCGAAAAACTCGGCCTGCCACGCGAAACAGCCTCTCAGCTGACCCTGCAAACCGCCCTGGGCGCCGCCCACATGGCCGTGGCCAGCGACGTCGATGCCGCTGAACTGCGCCGCCGCGTCACCTCGCCGGCCGGCACCACCGAAGCGGCGATCAAGTCGTTCCAGGGCAACGGTTTCGAAGCCATCGTGGAGCAGGCACTGCAAGCCGCATCGAAGCGTTCCGCCGAACTGGCCGAACAATTGGGCAAATAAGGAGTTCTTGATGAATGCACTGTCCGGCGCCGCGATCTTCGTGGTGCAAACCCTGGTCAGCCTGTACCTGGTGATCGTCCTGCTGCGCTTTGTGCTGCAGTTGGTCAAGGCCAACTTCTACAACCCGCTTTGCCAGTTCGCGGTGCGCGCCACCCAGCCGCTGCTCAAGCCGATCCGCCGCATCATCCCCAGCATCGGTGGCCTGGACACCTCGTCACTGCTGCTTTCGATCGTCATTCAGGCCCTGCTGATGGGCTTTGTGCTGATGGTGACTTACGGCACGTTCGGTGACGTACTGCACCTGCTGATGTGGGCGATCATTGGCATCACCTCGTTATTCCTGAAAATCTTCTGGGTCGCAATGATCGTGATGGTGATCGTTTCCTGGGTCGCGCCAAACAGCCATAACCCGGCTGCAGAGCTGGCCTACCAGATCAGCGAGCCGGTGCTGGCGCCGTTCCGCCGTATCGTGCCAAACCTCGGCGGCATGGACATTTCGCCGATCTTCGCCTTCCTGGCGATCCAGGTGGTCCAGTCCTTCGTCATGCCACCTCTGGCCGCCTACGCCGGCATGCCACAAGAGCTGTGGCGCATGATCTGACCCCGCTTGCACCTGGCGGCAAGCCTTTGCTTGCCGCTGGGGGTAGCGCTCTTTAGACTTACGCCTCCGTCAAGCGTGAGCAGGGTCGATGTCCACTGTCCTTCCCGAAGATTCCGTCGGTCTGGTTACACCGCAAACCGCCCGGTTCGATGAACCGCTGGCCCTGGCCTGTGGCCGTTCGCTGGCCAGCTATGAGCTGGTCTACGAGACCTATGGCACCCTCAATGCCAGCGCGAGCAATGCCGTGCTGATTTGCCATGCCCTGTCTGGCCATCATCATGCCGCTGGCTACCACGCTGCCACCGACCGCAAGCCGGGCTGGTGGGACAGCTGCATCGGCCCCGGCAAGCCGATCGATACCAACCGCTTCTTCGTGGTCAGCCTGAACAACCTCGGCGGCTGCAATGGCAGCACTGGCCCAAGCAGCGTCAACCCGGCTACCGACAAGCCCTACGGTGCCGACTTCCCGGTACTCACCGTGGAAGACTGGGTGCACAGCCAGGCTCGCCTGGCCGACCGCCTCGGCATCGGCCAATGGGCTGCCATTGTCGGCGGCAGCCTCGGCGGCATGCAGGCGCTGCAGTGGACCATCACCTACCCGGACCGTGTGCGCCATTGCGTCGACATTGCCTCGGCGCCCAAGCTGTCCGCGCAAAACATTGCGTTCAACGAAGTGGCGCGCCAGGCCATCCTGACCGACCCCGAGTTCCACGGTGGCTCGTTCCAGGACCAGGGCGTGATCCCCAAGCGCGGCCTGATGCTGGCCCGCATGGTTGGCCACATCACGTACCTGTCGGATGACTCGATGGGTGAAAAATTCGGCCGCGAACTGAAGAGCGACAAACTCAACTACGACTTCCACAGCGTCGAGTTCCAGGTCGAGAGCTACCTGCGCTATCAGGGCGAGGAGTTTTCCGGCCGCTTCGACGCCAACACCTACCTGCTGATGACCAAGGCCCTGGACTACTTCGACCCGGCCGCGGCAAACGATGGCGACCTTGCCGCCAGCTTGGCCCATGTCACGGCAGACTACTGCATCATGTCGTTCACGACCGACTGGCGTTTCTCCCCGGCTCGCTCGCGGGAAATCGTCGACGCCCTGATGGCGGCGCGCAAAAACGTCTGTTACCTGGAGATCGACTCGCCTTATGGCCACGATGCCTTCCTGATCCCAACGCCTCGCTACATGCAAGGTTTCGCGAACTACATGAACCGCATCGCCATCTGAGGACAGCATGAGAGCCGATCTGGAAATCATCCACGACTGGATCCCCGCCGGCAGCCGGGTACTCGACCTGGGCTGCGGCAGTGGCGAGCTGCTGGCTTCGCTGCGTGATCGCAAGCAGGTTACCGGCTACGGCCTGGAAATCGACCCCGACAACATCGCTGCGTGCGTGGCGAAGGGCGTCAACGTGATCGAACAGGACCTGGACAAAGGCCTGGGCAACTTCGCCAGCAACAGCTTCGATGTGGTCATCATGACCCAGGCCCTGCAGGCCGTTGAGTACCCCGACCGCATCCTGGACGAGATGCTGCGGGTTGGCCGCCAGTGCATCATCACCTTCCCCAACTTTGGCCACTGGCGCTGCCGCTGGTACTTGGCCACCAAGGGGCGCATGCCGGTTTCCGACTTCATGCCGTACACCTGGTACAACACGCCGAACATTCACTTCTGCACCTTCGCCGACTTCGAAGAGCTGTGCCACGAGCGCCGCGCGAAGGTGCTGGACCGCCTGGCCGTCGACCACCTGCACCGCAACGGGTGGGGCGGGCGGCTTTGGCCTAATCTTCTAGGTGAAATCGGTATTTACCGCGTCAGCAGCCCCGGCCTGCAGGAGCACCAGCTGGCGGTCTGAACTCCACCGGAGGAATTGCACCATGCGTCGCCTTGCCTTGTTCCTGATCAGCCTGTGCCTGGCCCTGCCGGTACTGGCTGCCGATGCCGCCAAACCCGAGCGCAAGGAAGTTTTCGGCGATGTGACGGTGCACTACAGTGCCTTCACCTCCAGCATGCTGCAGCCCGACGTGGCTGCAGCCACCGGGCTTACTCGCAGCAAAAATCAGGGCGTGCTCAACATTGCCGTGCTCAAGGGCGGCAAACCCGCCATGGCGGTGGTCAGTGGCGCTGTAAAAGACCTGACCGGGCGTGAGAGCCGCCTTTCGTTCAAGCAGATTACCGATCAGGGCGCGGTGTACTACATCGCCCAGTTCAAGATCGAACAGGCCGAAACCCTGACCTTCGAACTGAATGTCGAAACCGGCGGTGTCAGCCATAAACTCAGTTTCAATCAAGAAGTATTCCCAGGCGAATGATGAATTTTCAGCAACTCGTATTGGCCAGTCACAATGCTGGCAAGCTCAAAGAGCTGCAGGCCATGCTCGGCGGCTCCGTTCAACTGCGCTCGGTGGGTGAATTCAGCCAGGTAGAGCCTGAAGAAACCGGCCTGTCGTTCGTGGAAAACGCCATCCTCAAGGCCCGCAATGCCGCACGCTTGTCCGGCTTGCCGGCGCTGGCGGACGATTCGGGCCTGGCGGTGGACTTCCTTGGCGGTGCACCGGGCATCTACTCGGCCCGCTATGCCGACGGCAAAGGCGACGCGGCGAACAATGCCAAGCTGCTCGAAGCGCTCAAGGACGTACCTGAAGACCAGCGTGGCGCCCAGTTTGTCTGCGTGCTGGCGCTGGTGCGCCATGCCGACGACCCGCTGCCGATCCTGTGCGAAGGCTTGTGGCACGGGCGCATCATGTTCCAGGCCAGCGGCGAACATGGCTTTGGCTACGACCCGCTGTTCTGGGTGCCGGAGCGTGAATGCTCCAGCGCCGACCTGACCCCGGCCGACAAGAACCAGCTCAGCCACCGCGCCCGCGCCATGGCCCTGCTGCGTCAACGCCTGGGCCTGGCATGACCGACATGTTGTCCGCACTCCCGCCACTGGCGCTGTACATTCATATCCCGTGGTGCGTGCGCAAATGCCCTTACTGCGACTTCAATTCCCACGCCGCCGGGCCTGAGCTGCCGGAAGAGGCCTATGTCGACGCCCTGCTGACCGACCTAGATCAGGAGCTGGTCGCCGTTCAGGGCCGGCCCATCAGCTCGATCTTCTTTGGCGGTGGCACCCCGAGCCTGTTCAGCGCCAACGCCCTTGGCCGCCTGCTGCGCGGCGTCGAGCAGCGCATCCCGTTTGCGCCGGACATCGAGATTACCCTCGAAGCCAACCCGGGCACCTTCGAGCAGGAGAAGTTCAAGGCCTATCGACAGACCGGCATCAATCGCCTGTCCATTGGTGTGCAAAGCTTCCAACCCGCCAAGCTGGAAGCGCTGGGTCGCATCCACAACGGCGACGAAGCCGTACGTGCAGCCGGCATGGCGCGGGCGGCAGGGTTCGACAACTTCAACATCGACCTGATGCACGGCCTGCCAGACCAGTCGCTGGACGACGCTCTCGGCGATTTGCGCCAAGCCATCGACCTGGGGCCGACCCACCTGTCCTGGTACCAGCTGACCGTGGAGCCGAACACGGTGTTCTGGAACCAGCCGCCAGAGCTGCCCGAAGACGACATCCTTTGGGACATCCAGGAGGCTGGCCAGGCGCTGATGGCCGCCAATGGTTTCAGGCAGTACGAAGTGTCTGCCTATGCACAGCAGGACCGCGCTGCCCGGCACAACCTGAACTACTGGCGCTTTGGCGATTTCATCGGCATCGGTGCCGGTGCCCACGGCAAACTGACCTTCGCCGATGGCCGTATCCTGCGCACCTGGAAGACCCGCCTGCCCAAGGACTACCTGAACCTGGCCAAGCCGTTCAAGGCCGGCGAAAAACTGCTGCCGGTGGACGAGCTGCCGTTCGAGTTCCTGATGAACGCCCTGCGCCTCACCGATGGCGTGGAAGCCCAGCTCTTCAGCGAGAGGACGGGTTTACCGCTGGCGCAACTGGCCGAAGCGCGCCGCGCCGCCGAACAAAAGGGCCTTTTGCAGGTCGAACCGGATCGGTTGGTGGCAACCCCACGGGGCCAACTGTTCCTCAATGACTTGCTGCAGTATTTCTTGACCTAAGGATGACCCATGGATCTGGTACTTGATCTGCTGGCTACGGTTTCCCGCTGGAGCCGTAGCAACCTGTCAGAGATTTCCCTGGCTTTGGTGGGCTGCTTGCTGGTGCTGTTCGGCACCGATATCAAAGGCTGGGTGGAACAACGCCTGGGCGGTTTGGCTGGCGCGCTGCGCGTGCCGTTCATGGCCCTGCTGGTGATGATCGGCAGTGGTGCGGCGCTGATCTATGCCACGCCGTGGGTGGTGAAGGGGTTGAGCCAGTTCAACAATTACGCGCTGGCACCGGTGCTTTTGGTGGTGCTGGTGTTGATCGGAGTGGTGGCTGATCGCCGCGGGTAGGGCTTGCTAAAAGCTGCCCCGGTGAACCAGGGCAGCTCCACCACCTGACTAGCCCTTATTGGGCATCATCGAAGTGATCGCGCATGAGGTCTCGTGCGGTCTTGAGCACAGTCAAGATTCGAACGAGCTTCCAGACGCGGCTCAGCGCATCAAGCAAACGCTTCATATGCCTTGGCCTCCGTATTGGCGGGCCAATCTTCCAGCATCTAACCGGCGCTTCGATGCCTTCGAAAACCGTGTGGAGGTATTCGGTGAAGTGGCCAGGTCAATGGCCCTTCGAACAAAGTCGCCGGCACGGTTCTCAGGCCGTGTCGAAGGGGCCGGAAAGCAAAATTCTTAGCCTACCCGGCCCATCACCGAAATCATCCAAACAGGAGCAGCGCGATGATACTTGGGATCCGCGGCCGAGGCTGTTAACCACTCCGACACACATGATGCTAGATATTTCTTACCATTGACCCGCCTGATCGGGCTACTTATGATCCACTGACTGTGTGGGGGTTTTCGGTGAAGTCCCAGAGTGGAGGATACTCAGTCCTGCCGCTCACACAAAAAACCGCTCTTTTGAGAGCGGTTTTTTTTGCCTGTATTTCGCAGTCAGCACATCGAAAGGCTAATTCAGCCGATCAATCCACCTTCTCGAACTTCAAATCCCAAACCCCATGCCCCAAGCGCTCACCACGGCGCTCGAACTTGGTGATCGGGCGCTCTTCCGGGCGTGGAACGTAAGTGCCATCAGCCGCCTGGTTGCGATAGCCGGGCGCCGCGCTCATCACTTCCAGCATGTACTCGGCATACGGTTCCCAGTCGGTAGCCATGTGGAACACACCGCCCGGCTTGAGCTTGCGCCGTACCAGTTCGGCGAACTCCAGCTGCACGATACGACGCTTGTGGTGACGCGCCTTGTGCCAGGGGTCGGGGAAGAACAGCATCAGCCGGTCAAGGCTGTTGTCGGCCACGCAGCGGTTGAGCACTTCGATGGCATCGCAGTCATACACGCGCAGGTTCTTCAAACCTTGGGTCAGCACGCCGTTGAGCAGCGCACCAACGCCCGGGCGGTGTACTTCCACACCGATGAAGTCCAGCTCTGGCGAGGCAGCAGCCATCTCCAGCAAGGAGTGGCCCATACCAAAGCCGATCTCCAGGGTACGCGGGGCCGAACGACCAAACACCTGGTCGTAATCCACCGGGCTGTCGGCCAGCGGCAGGATGTAAAGCGGGCCGCCCTGGTCCAGGCCGCGTTGCTGGCCTTCGGTCATGCGCCCTGCGCGCATCACGAAGCTTTTGATGCGGCGGTGGGGGCGTGCGTCGCCGTCGGTGGTGGTCGGCGTATCGTGCGATTCAGTCATCAGGAGCTCTTACTTGATCAGACCATCCAGCGGCGAAGATGCGCTGGCATAGAGTTTCTTCGGCATACGCCCGGCCAGGTAGGCCATGCGGCCTGCGACGATGGCGTGCTTCATGGCTTCGGCCATCAGCACCGGCTGCTGGGCGTGGGCAATGGCGGAGTTCATCAGCACCGCCTCACAGCCCATTTCCATCGCGATGGTGGCATCGGACGCGGTACCCACACCGGCATCAACCAGTACTGGCACCTTGGACTCTTCCAGGATGATCTGCAGGTTGTAGGGGTTGCAGATGCCCAGGCCTGTACCGATCAGGCCAGCCAACGGCATGACGGCGATGCAACCGGCTTCTGCCAGCTGACGGGCGATGATCGGGTCATCGCTGGTGTAGACCATGACGTCGAAACCGTCTTTGACCAACACTTCAGCGGCCTTGAGGGTTTCGATCACGTTAGGGAACAGGGTTTTCTGGTCGGCTAGAACTTCCAGTTTGACCAGGTTGTGGCCATCCAGCAGTTCACGGGCCAGGCGGCAGGTGCGCACGGCCTCGACCGCATCATAGCAACCGGCGGTGTTGGGCAAAATGGTGTAGCGGTCCGGCGGCAGCACGTCGAGCAGGTTCGGCTCGCCCGGGTTCTGGCCGAGGTTGGTGCGGCGCACGGCAACAGTGACGATTTCAGCGCCCGATGCCTCAATGGCCAGGCGGGTTTCTTCCATGTCACGGTACTTGCCGGTACCGACCAGCAGGCGCGACTGGAAAGTACGCCCGGCCAGAGTGAAGGGCTTGTCGCTACGAACGTTGCTCATCGTGGTTCCTCGGGAAAAGGTTGCGGGGCTTGCGTGTAAATGGCCGGCAGGGGTTAGCCGCCGCCGATGGCGTGGACCACTTCGACCTGGTCGCCTTCATTGAGCGGCGTGCTCTCGTGCTGGCTGCGCGGCACGATATCCAGGTTGAGTTCCACCGCAACACGGCGCCCGGTCAGGTCCAGGCGCGCCAACAGGGCCGCAACGCTTTCGCCTGCGGGCAATTCAAAGGGTTCACCGTTCAATTGGATGCGCATGCGCACGGTCACCATTTTTTTCGGGGGCCCGCATTCTAGCGTTTGTAGGACATTTTTCACACGATTGCAGGGCACCTCTTGTCCTGTTTCTTGCTCATTCGGTCAAGCCAGCCGCCAGGCAGCCAGCCCCAGGCAAAACCAGCCCGCCAGAAAGCACAGGCCGCCAATAGGGGTGATGATACCCAGCTTGCCCAGGCCACTGAGGGTCAGCAGATACAGGCTACCGGAGAACAGCAGGATACCCAGGGCGAACAGACCACCGGCCCAGCCCACCAGTCGGCCCGGTATATGCGCGGACAAAACGGCAACGCCGAAGATCGCCAAGGCATGGACTAGCTGATAGGTCACGCCGGTGTGAAAAATGGCCAGGTAATCGGCCGTCAGCCGGTTTTTCAGCCCGTGCGCAGCGAAGGCGCCCAAGGCAACACCGGTAAAGCCGAAAAACGCGGCAAGCATCAGGAAGCTGCGAAGCATGGGACGACTCCTTGGATCGGGTCTGTATAATGGCCCGTTCCACCGGTCCGGCCAAGCCATCGCCATGTTGTCATCCCTCATCCGCCGCCTTTCCCGCGCCCTGCTCTGGTTTGCTGCTGGCAGCATCGTGCTGGTGCTGGTGTTTCGCTGGGTGCCGCCACCGGGCACGGCACTGATGGTCGAGCGCAAGGTGCAATCGTGGGTCAGCGGCGAGCCGCTCGACCTGCAACGGGACTGGGAGCCATGGGAGAACATCTCTGACGAGCTCAAAGTGGCGGTCATCGCAGGCGAGGACCAGAAGTTCGCCAGCCACTGGGGGTTCGATATCCCGGCTATCCAAGCCGCACTGGCGTACAACGAGCGCGGCGGCAGCATTCGGGGTGCCAGCACCCTGACCCAACAAGTGGCCAAGAACTTGTTCCTGTGGTCCGGGCGCAGCTGGTTCCGCAAAGGGCTGGAAGCCTGGTTCACAGCGCTGATCGAGCTGTTCTGGTCGAAAGAGCGGATTCTTGAGGTTTACCTCAATAGCGCCGAGTGGGGCAAAGGCGTGTTTGGCGCCCAGGCAGCAGCGCGGTACCACTTTGGCGTCGATGCCAGCCGCTTGAGCCGCCAGCAGGCGGCTCAGCTGGCGGCCGTGCTGCCCAGCCCGATCAAATGGAGCGCCAGCCGGCCAAGTACCTATGTCGCAAGCCGGGCGGGTTGGATTCGCCGGCAGATGAGCCAGCTGGGCGGGCCGAGCTATCTGATGCAGCTGGACAGCTCGCGCAAGCTCTAAAACAAAAAGCCGCTCACCCTATCAGGCCAGCGGCTTTCCATTGGAACCTGGCTTGATCAGACCGCGATCAACGCCTTGACCTTGTTCATCGCATTTTTTTCAAGCTGGCGAATCCGCTCAGCCGAAACGCTGTACTTGTCAGCCAGCTCATGCAACGTCGCTTTCTCTTCGGCCAACCAACGCTGGTAGAGAATGTCGCGGCTACGCTCGTCCAGACCCTGCAGGGCTACATGCAGGTTGCTGGTGGAGTTGTCGCTCCAGTCGGCATCTTCCAGCTGCACAGCCGGGTCATAGCGGTGGTCTTCGAGGTAATGCGCAGGCGACTGGAAGGCGCTGTCGTCATCCGCTTCGGCGGCCGGGTCGAAGGCCATGTCCTGCCCGCTGAGACGGCTTTCCATTTCGCGCACTTCACGGGGTTCTACACCCAGGCTTTCCGCCACGCGATGCACTTCATCATTGTTCAGCCAGGCCAGGCGCTTCTTCTGGCTGCGCAGGTTGAAGAACAGCTTGCGCTGGGCCTTGGTGGTAGCCACCTTGACGATGCGCCAGTTGCGCAGGATGAATTCGTGGATTTCCGCCTTGATCCAGTGCACGGCGAAAGACACCAGGCGCACGCCCATTTCGGGGTTGAAGCGCTTGACGGCTTTCATCAGGCCCACGTTGCCTTCCTGAATCAGGTCAGCCTGAGCCAGCCCGTAGCCTGCATAGCTACGGGCGATGTGTACGACAAAACGCAGGTGGGCCATCACCATTTGCCGAGCGGCCTCAAGATCCTGCTCATAGTAGAGACGCTCGGCCAGATCACGCTCCTGCTCGACAGTCAGCAGCGGGATGCTGTTGACCGTGTGCACGTAGGCTTCAAGGTTTGCACCAGGAACCAGGGCATAGGCAGGTTGCAACGATGTGGTCATTCAAGAACCTCCGACTTACTAGACTCGCGCCTTGTGAGCGCTGCCAACATTGACCCGGAACGACGGTACAAGTTCCTGAATGAAAAAAATGTCAATGCTGGCACGTAAAAACTATCGTGGTGCCAGTTCGTTCAGGTGACGGGCTACCGCGATCCATGCACCGATATACCCTAACAGCACCGCTCCGATCAAGAGAGACAGACCATCGGACGCAGGAACGCCACCCAGGGCAAAATCACTCTCATACAGCCCGGACAGCCCTACCACGGCCTCATTCAGCCAGTTCAGGCCGAATGCCAGAATGCCCCACGCCAACACTCCCGCACCCAGGCCATACAAGGCCCCCATGTACAGGAAAGGCCTGCGCACGTAGCTGTCGGTGCCGCCTACCAGCTTGATCACTTCGATCTCGATGCGGCGGTTTTCAATATGTAGACGAATTGTGTTACCGATTACTAACAGCAGGGCGGAAATCAGCATGACGGCCAGGCCGAAGACGAAGCGATCGCCCAGCTTCAGGATGGCGGCCAGCCGTTCTACCCAAACCAGATCAAGTTGAGCGTTTTCCACATGCCCCAGTTCCGACAGGCGCTGGCGCAACGCTTCCAGCGCCGGCTTGTCGACTTCGGTCGGCGTCACCACCACCACGCCAGGCAGCGGATTGTCAGGCAGTTCGCGTAGCGCTTCGCCCAGCCCGGATTGTTGCTGGAACTCTTCCAACGCCTGTTCACGGCTGACGTACAACGCGTCTGCCACGCCAGGCATACCCTTGATTTCATCGCGCAGCGCCTCGCCTTCCCGGCTGCCGGCATCAAGCTTCAGGTACAGGGAAATCTGCGCCGCACGTTGCCAGGAGCCGCCGAGCTTCTCGACGTTCTTCAGCAACAGCGACAGGCCCATAGGCATGCTCAACGCCACCGCCATGACCAGGCAGGTGAAAAAGCTGCCGATCGGCTGCTTGCCCAGGCGGCGCAAGCTGTCGGCCAGGCTGGCGCGATGGCTCTCCAGCCAGGCGTTGAGCAGCGTGCGGAAGTCCGGGCCGTCATCGTCGTGGTCGCCGCGCTTCTTTTTTGCAGGCTGCGGGTCTGCAGCCTTGGGTGCGACGCGCTCGGAAACCTTTGGTGTACGTGTGGTGCTCATTGCCCGGCCTCCCCATCGCCGATAAGCCGGCCGCGCTGCAAGGTGAGCATGCGATGGCGCATGCGTGCGATCAGTGCCAGGTCGTGGCTGGCAATCAGAACCGTGGTCCCCAGGCGGTTGATGTCTTCGAACACGCCCATGATTTCGGCAGCCAGGCGCGGGTCAAGGTTACCGGTGGGCTCGTCGGCCAGCAGCAAGGCCGGCTGGTGCACGATGGCACGGGCAATGCCCACGCGTTGCTGCTGCCCGGTGGACAAGTCCGCCGGGAACAGGTCGCCTTTGTCAGACAGGGAAACACGCTCCAAGGCCGAATCCACCTTTTTGGTGATTTCGGCCTTGGACAAGCCGAGAATTTGCAGTGGCAACGCGATGTTGTTGAATACCGTGCGATCAAACAGCAACTGGTGGTTCTGGAACACCACGCCGATTTGTCGGCGCAGGAACGGGATCTGCGCATTGCTGATCTGGCCCAGGTCCTGCCCTGCCAGCATCAGTTTGCCGCTGGTCGGGCGCTCCATGGCCAGCAGCAGGCGCAGCAAGGTGCTCTTGCCCGCGCCGGAATGGCCGGTGACGAACAGGAATTCGCCACGGCGGGCCCGAAAACTCAGCTCATGCAAGCCGACATGGCCGTTTGGGTAGCGCTTGGCAACCTGTTCGAATCGGATCATGGTCAGTCTCGCTCGGCGAACAGAGCCTTGACGAACGGCTCGGCTTCGAAGGTACGCAGGTCGTCGATGCCTTCACCGACACCGATAAAGCGAATCGGCAGCTTGAACTGCTTGGCCAGGGCGAAGATCACCCCGCCTTTGGCGGTGCCGTCCAGCTTGGTCAAGGCCAGGCCGGTCAGCTCAACGCTCTGGTTGAAGTACTTGGCCTGGCTGATGGCGTTCTGGCCGGTACCGGCGTCGAGCACCAACAGCACTTCGTGCGGGGCTTCGGCATCGAGTTTGCCAATGACACGACGAACCTTTTTAAGCTCTTCCATCAAGTTGTCTTTGGTGTGCAGGCGGCCGGCGGTGTCGGCGATCAACACGTCAGCGCCACGGGCCTTGGCGGCCTGCACGGCGTCGAAAATGACAGAGGCAGAGTCGGCACCGGTGTGCTGAGCAATCACCGGGATCTGGTTGCGCTCACCCCATACCTGCAATTGCTCCACGGCAGCGGCACGGAAGGTATCGCCGGCAGCCAGCATGACTTTCTTGCCTTCCAATTGCAGTTTTTTGGCCAGCTTGCCGATGGTGGTGGTTTTGCCTGCACCGTTCACGCCCACTACGAGGATCACGTAGGGATTGTTCTGAGCTTCGACCTTCAGCGGCTGCTCCACCGGGCGCAGCAGTGCGGCCAACTCTTCCTGCAGCGACTTGTACAGCGCTTCAGCGTCTGCAAGCTGCTTGCGGGCAACTTTTTGGGTCAGGTTCTGCACGATGGCCGAAGTGGCCTCCACACCGACGTCTGCGGTCAGCAATCGGGTTTCAATTTCATCGAGCAGGTCATCATCGATGGCCTTCTTGCCCATGAACAGGCTGGCCATACCTTCGCCGATGCTGGCGCTGGTCTTCGACAGGCCTTGCTTGAGACGGGCGAAGAAACCGGGCTTGGACGGCTCGGCAGCAACAACAGGCGCAACGGCCTCTGGCGCCGGACGCTCAGGGATGGCTGGCGGAGCCATGGGCTCAAGGTCCGGCACCAGGGCGACAGGTTCTTCAGCGACTGGCAGCACCAGGTTGCTGACTGGCGGTTCAACGGGGGTGCTGGCAGGTTGCACAGCAGCAACAGGCTCTGGAGCTTTGACTGGCTCCGGGACTGCAACAGGCTCTGGTGCCTTGACTGGCTCCGGGACTGCAACAGGCTCTGGTGCCTTGACTGGCTCCGGGATTGCAACAGGCGCTGGTGGCTGGATCGGCTCGGCAACTACGGCCGGCTCAACAGGCTTGATTGGCTCCGGGGCAGCACCAGGCTGCACAATCTCCGGCTCCGGGGCCTTGACCACGGGTACAACCTCGGCCACCGGCTCAGCCGGAGCTGCAACGGGTTGCTCGACGGCTGGCTGCGGCGCTACCGGCTCGGCAGCCTGTGGCTCAGGGCTTTGCGGCTGTTCGGCGACAGGTTGCTGCGGCTTCTTGCGAAACCAGCTGAACAGGCCTTTTTTCTCGCCAGCCTCGGCAGGCGCTTTTTTGTCGTCGTTGGAACCAAACATGGAAGACGGCTATCTCAGGGTAGCGATGGGCCAGCACTGGCGCATCGGGAATTCTCTAAACGCAGAACAGACTATTTTGAATCCGGCTGGTTCATGCGCAATGTTTTGTCTTAATGGGCCTGTGGGCCAGAGCGGCGACAGGCATGGTCGCCAGGCAACCGGATCAGTATCCTAGCACCTCCTGGCCCGTCGACGCTAAACCAGCGGGCCGCCGAACAGGTTAAACATTGTATGAATGCTCTAGCCCGCCGGGCCGCTGGCCTGTTGCTCAGCACGCTTTGCCTGCCGCTTGCGGCCCTGGCCGCCGATGTGCAACCCACCCACGAGTTCATCCTCGACAACGGCCTTAAAGTGGTCGTGCGTGAAGACCACCGCGCGCCGGTGGTGGTTTCGCAAATCTGGTACAAGGTCGGCTCCAGCTACGAAACCCCGGGGCAGACTGGCCTTTCCCACGCGCTGGAACACATGATGTTCAAGGGCAGCGCAAAGATCGGCCCCGGCGAGGCCTCGCGCATTTTGCGCGACCTCGGCGCCGAGGAAAACGCCTTCACCAGCGACGACTACACCGCTTATTACCAAGTGCTCGCCCGCGACCGCCTGCCCGTCGCACTGGAGCTGGAAGCCGACCGCCTGGCCAGCTTGCGCCTGCCGGCCGATGAGTTCAGCCGCGAAATCGAAGTGATCAAGGAAGAACGCCGCCTGCGCACCGACGACCAGCCCAACGGCAAGGCATTGGAGCTGTTCCGCGCCATGGCCTACCCTGCCAGCGGCTACCATACCCCCACCATTGGCTGGATGGCGGACCTTGAACGCATGAAGGTCGAAGAGCTGCGGCACTGGTATGAGTCCTGGTACGCGCCGAACAACGCCACGTTGGTGGTAGTTGGCGATGTGACCGAAAGCGAAGTCAAAGCGCTGGCACAGAAATATTTCGGCAGCATCCCCAAACGCGCCGTGCCGCCCGCCAAGCTGCCGCTCGAGCTTGCCGAGCCTGGCCTGCGCCAGCTGACTTTGCACCTGCGCACTCAACTGCCTAGCCTGTTGTACGGTTTTAACGTCCCCGGCCTTGCCACCGCCAAGGACCCGCGCACCGTCCACGCCCTGCGGCTGATTTCAGCCTTGCTGGACGGCGGCTACAGTGCCCGTCTGCCCGCTCGCCTGGAGCGGGGCCAGGAACTGGTGGCAGGCGCCTCGTCCGGCTACAACGCATTCACCCGCGGTGACAGCCTGTTCATGATTTCGGCCACACCAAACGTGCAAAAGCAGAAAACCCTCGCTGATGTGGAAAAAGGCGTGTGGCAACTGCTCGAAGAACTCAAGACCACCCCGCCCAGCGCCGAAGAGCTGGAGCGCGTGCGCGCCCAGGTAATTGCAGGCCTGGTTTACGACCGCGACTCCATCAGCAGCCAGGCCACCACCATTGGCCAGCTGGAGACGGTCGGCTTGTCCTGGAAGCTGATCGACAGCGAACTGGATGAGCTCAAACGCGTCACCCCCGAAGATATCCAGAATGCCGCACGCACCTATTTCACCCGCGAACGCCTCAGCGTTGCCCACGTTTTGCCCGAGGAGGCCGCCCATGAGTGATCGCAGCGTACCCCGCCACACCCTGTTAGGTACGGGCATCATCGCACTGGTGGTTACCGTGGCAACCGCGCTGGCCAGCCCGGCCCATGCGGCAGCCGACAGCAATGCAGCGCGCCCGGCCAACACCCTGCAATCGCTGGCCGAACTGGACGGCAAGGCCCCCAGCCGTAGGCAGCTGAACATTCAAAACTGGCAAACCGCCGAAGGCGCCCGCGTGCTGTTCGTCGAAGCCCGTGAACTGCCGATGTTCGACTTGCGCGTAACCTTCGCTGCCGGCAGCAGCCAGGACGGCAATACCCCCGGGCTGGCCGCGCTGACAAACGCAATGCTTAACGAGGGCGTTGCAGGCAAAGATGTAACTGCCATCGCCGAAGGCTTCGAAGGCCTTGGCGCCGACTTTGGCAACGGCTCCTACCGCGACATGGCCGTAGCTTCGCTACGCAGCCTCAGCGCCAAGGACAAGCGTGAGCCCGCGCTCAAACTGTTCGCTGAAGTGGCCGGCAAGCCGACGTTCCCGGAAGATGCCCTCAAGCGCATCAAGAACCAGCTGCTGGCCGGTTTCGAGTATGAGAAGCAGAGCCCAGGCAAAATTGCCGGCAAGGCACTGTTCGGCAAACTGTACGGCGACCACCCTTACGCTCACCCGAGCGATGGCAGCGCAGAAAGCATTCCGGGCATCACTCTGGAGCAGCTGCGCGCTTTCCACGCCAAGGCATACACCCCTGGCAATGCCGTGATAGCGCTGGTCGGCGACCTCAGCCGCGCAGAAGCCGAAACCATTGCCGCCCAGGTTTCCGCCGCACTGCCCAAAGGCCCGGCCCTGGCCAAGCCCGCCCAACCGGCCGAACCGAAGGCCGGCGCCACCCACATCGACTTCCCCACCAAGCAGACCCACCTGATGCTCGCAGAGCTGGGCATCGACCGCCAGGACCCGGACTGGCCTGCCCTGTCGCTGGGTAACCAGATCCTCGGCGGCGGCGCCTTTGGCACTCGCCTGATGAGTGAAGTGCGGGAAAAACGCGGCCTGACTTACGGGGTATACTCGGTATTCAGCCCGATGCAGGTACGCGGCCCGTTCATGATCAACCTGCAAACCCGCGCAGAACTCAGCGAAGGTACGCTGAAGCTGGTTCAAGGTATTCTTGCCGACTACCTGAAAAACGGCCCAACCCAGCAGGAGCTGGACGATGCCAAGCGCGAACTGGCCGGCAGCTTCCCGCTGTCCAATGCCAGCAACGCCAGTATTGTCGGGCAACTGGGCGCCATCGGCTTCTATAATCTGCCGCTGACCTGGCTGGAAGATTTCATGCAGCAATCCCAGGCGCTGACTGTCGAGCAGGTAAAAGCTGCCATGAACAAGCATTTGGCCGCCGACAAACTGGTGATCGTCACCGTCGGCCCCACGGTGCCGCAGAAGCCGCTGCCAGCCCCCACTGACAAACCCGCCGAGCAACCGCTTGGCGTACCGGAGCACTAATGCCTAGATCCACCCCTCCAGCCCGCCCGCAACAGGGCCAAAGCAAGGGCCAGGGCCACCTGCGCATCATCGCCGGCGAGTGGCGCAGCCGTCGCCTGGCGGTACCGGAGGGCGAGGGCTTGCGCCCCACGCCCGACCGCGTGCGCGAAACGCTATTCAACTGGCTGGCACCCTACATCGAAGGTGCGCGAGTGCTGGATGCGTTCACTGGCAGCGGCGCACTGGTGCTTGAAGCGCTGTCTCGCGGGGCTGAGGATGCCGTGGCGCTGGACAGCAACCCGGCGGCAATCAGCAACCTGAAGAACAACCTTGAGCTTTTGCGCTGCCCGCGTGGCCAGATTCTGCAAACCGATGCCTTGCGTTACCTGCAAAACCCAGCCAAGCAGCAGTTCGACGTGGTATTTCTCGATCCTCCCTTCCACCAGGACTTGCTGGCCAACACCTGCAACCTGCTGGAGCAAAACCAATGGCTACGTGAACAGGCCTGGGTTTACACCGAGAGCGAAGCCGCACCCTCCACGTTGCAAATGCCGGGCAATTGGCGCCTGCACCGCGAGAAAAAGACCGGTCAGGTACATTACGCACTTTGGCAAAGGGGCTAAGGCTACTTGGCAGACCAATAGCGCACATACAGTAGCGGTGTTTCATGGCACTCTAGGCAGGCACAACACGAGTCGCCCAGCATGCCCAGCCTCACCGCTACGTTCCGCCCGGCCATCGGCCTCTCCAACCCCCACTTGCAGACCCTGTGGGGCCCACTTTGGCGAAAACTGCCTGCGCTTGAACGCAACCGGGAGCGCCTGTGGCTGGCCGATGGCGACTTTCTTGACCTGGACTGGCATGGGCCGCACCAGCCTCACGCACCGCTGGTGCTGGTGCTGCATGGCCTGACCGGCTCTTCCCACTCACCGTATGTGAAAGGCCTGCAATTGGCGCTGCAAAGCCGTGGCTGGGCCAGCGTGGCGGTGAACTGGCGCGGATGCTCAGGCGAGCCAAACCTGTTGGCGCGCAGCTACCATTCCGGCGCCAGCGAAGACCTGGCCGAAATCGTCGCCCACCTGCGTGCCCAGCGGCCATTGGCACCGCTGTATGCCGTGGGCTATTCGCTGGGCGGTAACGTGCTGCTCAAATACTTGGGTGAAAGTGGCGCGTCCAGCCAGCTTGAGGCGGCCGTAGCCGTTTCGGTGCCGTTCCGCCTGGACCAGTGTGCCGACCGTATCGGCCAGGGGTTTTCCAAGGTCTATCAGGCGCATTTCATGCGCGAGATGCTGGCCTATGTGCAGTCGAAACAGAAGCATTTTCAAACCCAAGGCCATCACGACAGCCTGGCCGCCATTGATCGCCTGGGGCCGCTGCGCAACCTGCGCACCTTCTGGGATTTCGATGGCAAGGTGACGGCACCACTCAATGGTTTCAAGGACGTTCACGATTACTATCGTCGGTCATCCAGCCGTTTTTTCCTGGGCGAAAATCGCACGCCGACGCTGATCATCCACGCGGTCGACGACCCGTTCGTCAGCATCGGCAGCCTGCCCACCGCCAGCGAGCTGGCGCCGCAGACGCATTTCGAGCTGCAGAGCCACGGCGGGCATGTGGGGTTTGTCGACGGCAGCCTGCGAAACCCGGGGTACTACCTGGAACGGCGGATTCCGCAGTGGCTGATCGAGGGCTGAACACTACTCGCCCGTCGCTACACCGTGCCGGGGGTCGTTGATCCACTCACTCCACGACCCGGCATACAGCTTACCGAGTGGATAGCCAGCCAATGCCAGGGCAAACAGGTTATGGCACGCCGTCACGCCCGAACCACAGTAGGCCACCAGATGCTCCGGCGACCGACCGGCAAGTTTGTCGGCGAAGCGTTGCTTGAGCAGCTGTGGTGCCAGAAAACGCCCGTCGGCGTCCAGGTTGTCGGTAAACGCGGCGCATTGCGCACCCGGAATATGCCCGGCTATGGGGTCGATGGGCTCCACTTCACCCCTGAAGCGTGGCAAGGCGCGCGCATCGATCAAGGTCATTTGCGGATCGCCAAGGCGGTTGGCCAGGTGCTTGGCGTCAATCAGCAGGCTGGCATCCGGCTCTCCGGTGAACGAGCCTTCACGCTTGGGTGGTGCATCCAGGCTCAGCGGCAGATGGGCGGCGTGCCAGGCTTTCAGGCCACCATCCAGGATGGCCACGTTGCTGCGTTTGCCCAGCCACGCCAGCAGCCACCACGCACGGGCAGCGAAAGCGCCAGGGCCATCGTCGTAAAGCACCACTTCACTGTCGTTGTTCATGCCCCATTCGCGCAAACGTGCGGCCAGCCGCTGCGGGTCGGGCAGCGGGTGGCGCCCGGTCTTGCCCTTGTTCACCGGGCTGCTCAGGTCGCGCTCCAAGTCGGCAAAGTGCGCTCCGGCGATATGCCCCTGGGCATAGCTGCGTTGGCCGTAATCCACATCCTCCAAGGCAAAACGACAGTCGAGGATCACCAACGCGGGCGAGTCCAGGCGCTCGGCCAACTGCTGTGGGGTGATCAATGGCGCAAGGGGCATGACAATCTCCTGATCGATGGCACAAGGGCCCTGGCCTAATGGGCCAAGGCCTGATTGAACGGAACATGAAATTCCTGGCACAGGGCATCCACGGCGCTGCGGGCTTTGCCAGTGACGTAACCCAGCTCCAGCACCAGTACCTGATAAACGCCCCGCATGAAGGCTTCTTCACCCAAGTGCGCAGAATGTTCGCGCGTGGTGCTGAGAAAACGTACCCAAGAGGTCAGCACGATCCAGGCATTGATAGTCAGCGACTCGATCTGCGCTGGCTCCATGGCGAGGATGCCGGCATCGACAAATCCGCGGTAGATCGCCTGTGCCTGATGCAGGCAGCGCTCGGAAAAGCGCCGATAGCGGGCTGCCAACTCGGGGTCGCTCTCCAGCAGGTGCTCAAGATCACGGTGCAGAAAACGGTAGTTCCACATCGCGGCGAGCAAGGCCTTGAGGTAGAAGCGTTTGTCTTCCACCGTGGCTGCGCGCCCTTGCGGCGGGCGCAGGAAGCTATCCACCAGCTCTTCGTACTGGCTGAACAGCACAGCGATAATCGCCTGCTTGTTGGGGAAGTGGTAGTAGAGGTTGCCGGGCGAAATTTCCATGTACGCGGCGATGTGATTGGTACTGACGCAACGTTCGCCCTGTTGATTGAACAGCTCAAGGCTGCTCTGCACGATGCGCTCTCGGGTCTTGATGCGCGGGGCCATGCTCAGCTCCCAGTCTGCAGGCTGTGTGTAATGGCTCATCTTACGGTGTAATACGCGGCGAATGCACCGTCTGGCCGGGCAGAAAAAGTAGCACCATGGTACAAACTAGAGTATATGCTCTAGTCATTCCAGCCCACACGGAAAACCGCCGTGAATTCGAACCTCGCCGTGCCACCTGCGCGTTCCGACATCGACCTGACCGCCGCGTTCGCCGCCCAACGCGGGGCTTTTGCCGGCAACCCCATGCCACCGGCGGCACAACGGCAGCAATGGCTGAAAAGCCTGCGTGAGGCACTGCTGGAAGGTCAACAGCGGCTGATCGAAGCCATTGACGCTGACTTCGGCGGCCGCAGCGCCGATGAAACCCTGCTGGCCGAGCTGATGCCCTCGATTCAAGGCATCCGACACGCGGAACGCCACCTGCGGCGCTGGATGCGCCCTGCCAGACGGGCCGTCGGCCTGGCCTTCCAGCCGGCCAGCGCCCGCGTGGAGTATCAGCCGCTGGGTGTGGTGGGCATCATCGTGCCGTGGAACTACCCACTGTTTCTCGCCATCGGCCCGCTGACCTGCGCATTGGCTGCCGGCAACCGGGTCATGCTCAAGCTCAGTGAGGCCACGCCCGCCACCGGCTTTGTATTGAAGGCGATGCTAGAAAGGGTGTTCCCTCAAGACTTGGTAAATGTAGTACTGGGTGAAGTGGAAGTTGGCCAGGCCTTCGCCCGGCTACCGTTCGATCACCTGCTGTTCACCGGCGCCACCAGCGTCGGTCGCCAGGTCATGCTGGCTGCGGCGCAAAACCTGACACCCGTGACCCTGGAACTGGGTGGCAAGTCGCCAGCCATTGTCTCGGCGAGCGTACCGCTGGACAGCGCAGCCGAGCGCATTGCCTTCGGCAAAACCCTCAATGCCGGCCAGACCTGCGTCGCCCCCGATTACGTGCTGGTGCCTCGCGACCGCCTGGGCGCGTTCAGCGATGCCTACCAACGTGCCGTCCACCGCATGTTCCCGCGCATCGCCGACAACCCTGACTACAGCGCGATCATCAACGCCAGGCAACAGCAACGGCTGCAACACTTGCTGGAAGACGCTGCGGACAAAGGCGCTGATGTAATCGACCTTTATGCCAGCGAAAACCGCCAGGGCCGGCGGCTGCCACCGCATCTGCTCACCGGAGTGAATGACGACATGCTGGTAATGCAGGACGAAATTTTCGGCCCGCTGCTGCCCTTGGTACCGTATGACACGCTTGATGGCGCCCTGGCCTACATCAACCAGCGCCCACGTCCGTTGGCTTTGTATTACTTCGGCTACGACCGTGCCGAGCAGGCACATGTGCTGCGCCACAGCCATTCGGGCGGTGTGTGCCTGAACGATACGCTGTTGCATGTTGCCCAGGACGACCTGCCATTCGGCGGCATCGGCCCGTCAGGCATGGGGCACTACCATGGCCATGAAGGTTTCCTGACCTTCAGCAAGGCCAAGGCCGTGCTCGCCAAACAGCGCATCAACGCCGCCCGGCTGATCTACCCGCCCTATGGCAAGGCCTTGCAACGCCTGGTCTACAAACTGTTCATCCGCTGAGGGGCCGACCATGCACCGTCGCGATCTGCTGCGCTTCAGCCTGGGTGCCAGTGTCTTTCTTGCAGGTGCCAGCCTGGTGGACTGTACCGCTCAAACGCCTGCCACCGGTTACCGCGTGCTGCGCGACGATGACTTGCCGGTATTGCAGGCGCTCATCCCCGTGGTGCTGGCCGGCACGTCGGCCAAGGAAGACCTTGTGTTGCAAAGCCTCGACAACAAACTGGCAGCGCTGTCGCCCGAGATGCTCAAACTCACCCGGCAACTGCTGGATGTGCTGAGCCTGCCGCTCACCCGAGGGCCTTTGACCGGCGTCTGGGGTGCATGGCAGCAGGCACGGCCTGGGCAGATCGCTGCCTTTCTGCAGCGCTGGCAGGACAGCTCGCTGAACCTTCTGCGGATGGGCCATGCATCATTGCTGCAATTGCTGCAGATGAGCTGGTACGAACGCCCGCAAGCTTGGGCTGCCTGCGGATATCCCGGCCCACCCAAGATCTGACCGACAACAACAAGAGCACTTTCAATGCCTGTGACCGACCCGTTTCGCCAAGGCCTCGAACGCGGCTGGATTACCTACGATGGCTCCAGACTGGAGCAAGACCTCACGCTGCAGGCCGATATCGCCGTGATTGGCAGCGGCGCAGGCGGTGCTACCAGCGCTCAGATGCTCAGCGCCGCGGGCTTCAAAGTGCTGCTGATCGAAGAAGGCCCCTTGAAGACCAGCAGCGACTTCCACCTGTTGGAAAACGAGGCGTATGCCAGCCTGTATCAGGAGGGCCTGGGCAGAATGAGTAAGGATGGCGCCATCACGATCCTCCAGGGCCGGGCCGTGGGCGGTACCACGCTGGTCAACTGGACCTCAAGCTTTCGCACCCCAACCCCCACCCTTTCGCACTGGGCTTCAGCTCACAGCGTCGCGGGCTTAAGCGAAACCGAGCTACGCCCCTGGTTCGAACGTATCGAGCAAGACCTGGGCATAACCCCATGGGCTGTGCCGCCAAACGCCAACAACGACGTACTGCGCCGAGGCTGTGAACAATTGGGCTATCGCTGGGCCGTCATCCCACGCAACGTACGTGGCTGCTGGAACCTTGGTTACTGCGGCATGGGCTGCCCGGTCAACGCCAAGCAATCGATGCTGGTAACGCGCATACCCGCCACCCTCAACCAGGGCGGTGAGCTGCTTTACCTGGCCCGCGCTGAACGCTTCGAGCACGACGGTGAACGCATCAGTCTGTTGAAATGCCAGGCGCTGGATGCTCAAGGCATTCAGCCCACTGGCCTGACAATTTCAGTGCAGGCGCGCCACTTCATTCTCGCTGGTGGCGGCATCAACAGCCCGGCCCTGCTGCTGCGCTCTGCCGCGCCAGACCCGCATGGCCGCCTGGGCAAGCGCACGTTCCTGCACTTGGTCAACTTCAGCGCAGCACGTTTCGAAGAACGCATCGATCCGTACTATGGCGCCCCGCAGTCAATTTACAGCGATCATTTCCAGTGGCAGGGCGGCGTGGACGGCCCGGTGGGCTACAAACTGGAAGTGCCACCCTTGCACCCGGCCCTTGCCAGCACCCTGCTGGGCGGCTTTGGCAACGAAAATGCCCAGCGCATGGCCGACCTGCCGCATACCCACGTCATGCTGGCGCTGCTGCGGGACGGTTTTCACCCTGAAAGCGAGGGAGGGACGGTGGAATTGCGTGGCGACGGCTCGCCCGTGCTCGATTACCCGGTGACCGACTACCTGCGCGATGGCCTTCGCCGCGCCTATCACAACATGGCGCAGATTCAGTTTGCTGCCGGGGCCACGCACGTCACGCCCGTGCACAGCGACGCCAGCCCCGCCGCCAACCCGGAAAACGCGCGGGCCATGATCGACGGCCTGCGCCTGGAGCTGTTCCGCACCCGCCTTGGCAGTGCCCATGTGATGGGTGGCTGTCCTATGGGCGACGACCCCCGCCAAGCGGTCTGCGACAGCCTGGGCCGCCATCATCAGCTGGAAAACTTGTCGATCCACGATGGTTCGCTGTTTCCCACCAGCATCGGTGCCAACCCGCAACTGTCGGTGTACGCCATCAGCGCAAAGCTCACCGATGCCCTGATTACCCGCCTGGCACAGAGTGCATGACAACAAATACGCCCACTGTCTATAGTGCCATCAGCCGGCCGCATGACTTGGCCGGGCGCAATCGCTGCGCTACCATCCGACTCCCCAACGCACTCCAGCCAGGATGACGCGATGAACCGAGTGTTGTACCCGGGTACTTTCGACCCCATTACCAAAGGCCATGGCGACCTGGTCGAACGTGCCTCACGCCTGTTCGACCACGTGATCATCGCGGTGGCAGCCAGCCCGAAGAAAAACCCCCTGTTCCCGCTGGAACAACGGGTAGCGCTGGCCCGTGAGGTCACCAAGCACCTGCCCAATGTCGAAGTCATCGGCTTCTCGTCACTGTTAGCGCACTTCGCCAAGGAACAAGGTGCCAACGTGTTCCTGCGCGGCCTGCGTGCAGTGTCGGACTTCGAATACGAATTCCAGCTGGCGAACATGAACCGGCAACTGGCGCCCGACGTAGAGAGCCTGTTCCTGACGCCATCCGAGCGTTACTCGTTCATTTCCTCGACCTTGGTGCGTGAAATCGCTGCACTGGGCGGTGATATCAGCAAATTCGTCCATCCAGCGGTGGCCGAAGCGCTGACCGAACGATTCAAGAAGTAAGCCTTTAGCGCCTGATTATCGCGCCCGCGTGCACTGCGGGCGCGAATGCGGCACAATTGTGCCCATTGCGTTGAACATGCCCGGGCGCGGAGCCCCGGCCGGAGTCCCCATGTCCCTGATCATCACCGACGATTGCATCAACTGCGACGTCTGCGAACCCGAGTGCCCGAACGAGGCTATCTCCCAAGGCGAAGAGATCTACGTGATCGACCCTAACCTGTGCACCCAGTGCGTGGGCCATTATGACGAGCCACAGTGCCAGCAAGTTTGCCCGGTCGACTGCATCCCGCTGGATGAAGCGCATCCGGAGACTGAAGAGCAGTTGATGGCCAAGTACCGGCGCATAACCGGCAAGGAATAAGGTGCGTGGCACGGGCTTCGCCCGTGTCGCGGATGAATCCGCTCCTACAAGATCAGCGCCAGTCTTGTAGGAGCGGATTCATCCGCGATTGGCCCCCACAGTCAACGCTGACAGCGCGGGCAAAACACGCTGGCCCGCTGGCCCAGCTTCACTTCGCGTAAGGTCGTGCCGCACAGCTTGCACGGCATGCCACCCCGGCCATACACAAAAAGCTCCTGCTGGAAGTAACCTGGCTGCCCGTCGCCCCCAATGAAATCGCGCAAGGTCGTGCCGCCCTGCTCAATGGCCGCCGCCAGCACACGCTTGATTTCAATGGCCAGCTTCAGATAACGAGCCCGGGAAATCCCACCCGCTTCACGCCGCGGATCAATCCCCGCAGCAAACAGCGCCTCGGTCGCATAGATATTGCCCACACCCACCACCACTGCGTTGTCCATGATAAATGGCTTCACGGCCATCACCCGTCCGCGTGACAGCTGGAACAACCGTTCGCCGTCAAACAGGTCGGTCAGCGGCTCAGGCCCGAGGCGCAACAAGAGTTCATGGTTGAGTGGGTCAAGGCTCCAAAGCATTGCACCAAAACGACGCGGGTCGGTGTAGCGCAGCATCAAGCCAGACTCCAGCTCGATGTCCACATGCTCATGCTTGGCCGCCGGCAGCCCTACTTCAACCAGGCGCAGGTTGCCCGACATTCCCAAGTGGCTGATCAGCGTGCCCACCTCGGCATTGATAAGCAGGTACTTCGCCCGTCGCTCGACAGTGACAATCCGCTGCCCGGACAAACGCACATCCAGGTCTTCAGGAATCGGCCAGCGCAAGCGCCTGTCCCGCACCACCACACGGCTGACGCGCTGCCCTTCCAGGTGGGGGGCGATGCCGCGCCGTGTCGTTTCGACTTCAGGTAATTCCGGCATGACTCAATGCCCGCCCAGCTCGCGAATGTTCTGTTTGAGGTTTTCGAAGTCGTACTCCGACAACCCGATGTAGTCGAGCACCAGTGGCCCGACGGCGTTCCATTCGTGGTCCACACTCTGATTGCCCAGCACCCGATAGGACGCGCAGATGTGCTCCGCCATCTTCAGTACGGCCAGCAGGTTCTTCAATTGGCTCTGGGTATTGCGCGATGACTCTTCGCGGAAAATCGCCAAGGCGTTGTGGTGGTTGGCAATGGCTGCGCTCAAGTGCTCTGGCAAGCGCCAGGACTTGGCGGTGAAGTAACCGACCACCGAGTGATTGGTGTTGAAGGCACGGTTCTCGGTATCAACCACACGGGTTTCGGCATTGGCCTTGGCATAAGCTTCTTCCAGCACATCCATGTACTCGGGGAAGCGCTTGAGCATCAACGGCACGCCGCAATCATGGAACAACCCAAGCGTATAGGCCTCGTCTGCCGCTTGAATGCCGGTGCGCTTGGCCAGGGTCAGGCAGGTCATGGCCACGTCCTGGGCGGTATCCCAGAAGCGGTTGAGGGTGACGATGGTCTCATCGCTCATCTCGCCCTTGATCGACTGGGCGTTGATCAGGTTGATGATCGAACGGCTGCCCAGCAAATTCACGGCCCGCTGGATCGAGCCGATCTTGTTCGACAGGCCAAAATGCGGCGAATTGACCAGTTTGAGCAAGGCCCCCGACAGGCCCGGGTCCTGGGAAATCAGCTTGGCGATCGTTTCCAGGTCCGGGTCGGGCATGTACTGCTCGAACTGCAGGTCGACCATGATCTGCGGCTGCGGCGGAATGGTAATGCCTTGCAAGGCTTGCTGGATCTGTTCGGCGCTGAGTTCTTGGGACATGCGTACTTACTCGTTAAGGACGGGGGATTCTAACCCAGTTGCCTGCGCCAGCGCTTTGTCGCAGCCCGAACCGAATTGCGGGCCAACAGGTTATACTCCCGCTCTTTTTTCCCGGAGCGACGTCATGTCCCTGCCCAGCCTTCGCCTTAAAGCCAATGCCGACCGCCGCCTGCGCGCCGGCCACCTGTGGGTCTACAGCAACGAAGTCGACGTCGCCGCGACCCCGCTGCAGGGCTTGCAGGCCGGCCAACAGGCTATTCTCGAGGCTGCCAACGGCAAGCCACTGGGCGTGGTGGCACTGAGCCCGAACAACCTGATCTGCGCCCGGCTGCTGTCGCGCGACGCCAAGCTGCCACTGGACAAGTCGCTGCTGGTGCACCGCCTGAACGTAGCGCTGTCCCTGCGCGAGCGCCTGTTCGACAAGCCTTGCTACCGCCTGGTGTACGGTGATTCCGACCTGCTGCCTGGCCTGGTGGTTGACCGATTCTTCGATATCCTCGTTGTGCAACTGGCCTCGGCCACCATGGAACAGCACAAGGACGACGTGATCGCAGCACTGATTCAGGTACTCAAGCCAAGCGGCATCCTGTTCAAGAACGATTCGTCCGCCCGCGATGCCGAAGGCCTGCAGCGTTACGTCGAAACCGTTTACGGCGAAGTACCGGATTGGGTGCCGCTGGAAGAAAACGGCGTCAAATTCGAGGCCCCTGTCCGCGAAGGCCAGAAAACCGGCTGGTTCTATGACCACCGCATGAACCGTGCGCGCCTGGCCCCTTATGCAAAAGGCAAGCGCGTGCTCGACCTGTTCAGCTACATCGGCGGCTGGGGCGTGCAGGCTGGCGCATTCGGCGCCAGTGAAGTGTTCTGCGTGGATGCTTCGGGCTTTGCCCTGGATGGCGTTGAACGCAACGCGGCGCTCAACGGCATCAGTGAGAAACTGACCTGCATCGAAGGTGACGTGTTTGAGGCGCTGCGTGAGCTCAAAGCCGCCGAAGAGCGCTTCGACGTGATCATTGCCGACCCACCCGCCTTCATCAAGCGCAAAAAAGACCTGAAAAACGGCGAAGCGGCCTACCGCCGCCTCAACGAACAGTGCATGCGCATGCTGACCAAGGACGGCATTCTGGTGAGCGCTTCGTGCTCGATGCACCTGCCGGAAGATGACCTGAACAACATCCTGCTGACCAGCGCCCGCCACCTGGACCGCAACCTGCAACTGCTTGAACGCGGCGGCCAGGGTCCGGATCACCCGGTACACCCGGCTATTGCCGAGACGCGTTACATCAAGAGCATCACCTGCCGGTTGCTGCCAAACAGCTAACGCTGAAAACAGGGGGCCGCTTGACGGCCCCCTGTTTTTCACAAGCCCAATACGTAGGAAGCTATCCCGAAGTACACCAGGACGCCCGCCGCATCGGCAATTGAGGTGACCAGCGGGCCGCTTGCCGTCGCTGGGTCAAGTCTCAACTTGGTAAACATGAACGGCAAGCTCATGCCGATCAGGCTACCCAGCAAGACGATCACCAGCATGCTGCTGGCCACGATCAGAGCAATATCCGCCCCGCCGCGCAAAACTCCCAGCGACGCAACGGCTACCGCCATGGTGCCGCCCAGTGCCAATGCGACAGCGCATTCTCGCGCCAACAGGCGCAACCAGTCGCCCATGACCACTTCCCCCGTGGCCAGGCCGCGTACCATCAGGGTTGCAGACTGCGCGCCAGCGTTACCACCACTGTCCACCAGCAGCGGCAGGAAGAACACCAGCACGATATGTGCGGCGATGGTATCTTCGAAAGCAGCGATACCTGCCCCGGAAAACAGGTTGCCAAACACTAGCAGGACCAACCACAACACGCGCTTGCGATATAGCAGGCTGACCGTGGCATCCCTGAGATTGCCGACGTGGTTGGTGATCGATGCACCTTTGTGGAAATCTTCGGTGGCTTCCTGGCGTAGCTGTTCGATGGCCTCGCCCGTGGCTGGGACCGGATAGGCGGCCTTGCAGTGGATGCAGCTTGCATGGATGTGTTGCATAAGGTTCTCCAGGCGCCGACACGGGCACCCGCAAACCTCAGCCACACGGACTCAAGTCTTCGGAAGCCCTGGCGACAGCGCGCTCAGTGCCAATTTGCAGGTTCGCGATGAACTGAAACTGGGAAGGTCCATTGAAGTCGTGTCTCGTGGAGCCGCACATGCGGCGCAGGGATAGTAGTAAGGCCAAACACCAACGTCATCCGAAAATGGCGCACTTAGGGCATCTTCAGTATTAGCCTACGTCGAAAGTAAATTTTCTACCGCGCCTGCCCCACGTCATAGAGCGCAAGGTGGCGACCGGCAATACCTGCCAGTTGAGGGCAAAGCGCTGATATCTGCTAAAAAGAGGGGCCCGGCAGCTCTTTCCTGTCGCAATCCCCCTTTCAGTCACCCACATCCGCATTCCCTCGACGCGCCAGCGGTGTAGAATCGGCCTATTCATCGCCAGTCATCCCCCGGCGGGTTTATGAGCTCTGGTCGAGCACGCGGCGATCCCGCGCGGTTTCGGCCTCATCCGTGCCAGTGGCAACCGGCCTGCGGCACAAAGGACAAGAGAAGCTCACTCCCCTTTTAGTGACCTGATTTAGCCGCCAGGAGTGTTTCATGCCTGATTATCGTTCCAAGACTTCGACCCAAGGCCGCAACATGGCCGGCGCCCGTGCCCTGTGGCGCGCCACCGGCATGAAGGACGAAGATTTCAAGAAGCCGATCATCGCTATCGCCAACTCGTTCACCCAGTTCGTCCCGGGCCACGTGCACCTGAAGGACCTGGGCCAACTGGTTGCCCGCGAAATCGAACGCGCCGGTGGCGTGGCAAAAGAGTTCAACACCATCGCGGTCGACGACGGCATCGCCATGGGCCATGACGGCATGCTGTACTCCCTGCCGAGCCGCGAGATCATCGCCGACGCCGTGGAATACATGGTCAATGCCCACTGCGCCGACGCCATCGTGTGCATTTCCAACTGCGACAAGATCACCCCCGGCATGCTGATGGCGGCCCTGCGCCTGAACATTCCGGTGATCTTCGTTTCCGGTGGCCCGATGGAAGCCGGCAAGACCAAGCTGGCCAGCCACGGCCTGGACCTGGTCGATGCCATGGTCATCGCCGCCGACTCCACTGCCAGCGACGAAAAAGTCGCCGAGTACGAGCGCAGCGCTTGCCCGACCTGCGGTTCGTGCTCCGGCATGTTCACCGCCAACTCGATGAACTGCCTGACCGAAGCCCTGGGCCTTGCCCTGCCAGGCAACGGTTCGACCCTGGCCACTCACGCCGACCGCGAACAGCTGTTCCTGACCGCTGGCCGTACCATTGTCGAGCTGTGCAAGCGTTACTACGGCGAAAACGACGAGTCGGTATTGCCGCGCAGCATCGCCAACTTCAAGGCATTCGAAAACGCCATGATGCTCGACATCGCCATGGGCGGTTCGACCAACACCATCCTGCACCTGCTGGCAGCAGCTCAGGAAGGTGAAGTGGCATTCGACCTGCGTGACATCGACCGCCTGTCACGCAAAGTACCGCAGCTGTGCAAAGTGGCGCCGAACATCCAGAAGTACCACATGGAAGACGTCCACCGCGCTGGCGGCATCTTCAGCATCCTCGGCTCGCTGGCCCGTGGCGGCCTGCTGCATACCGACCTGCCGACCGTGCACAGCCGCAGCATGGAAGAAGCCATCGCCAAGTGGGACATCACCCAGACCGATGACGAAGCCGTGCACACCTTCTTCAAGGCAGGCCCGGCCGGCATACCGACCCAAACGGCCTTCAGCCAGTCGACGCGCTGGGAAACCCTGGACGACGACCGTGAAAACGGCTGCATCCGCAGCTTCGAGCACGCCTACTCGCAAGAAGGCGGGCTGGCCGTGCTGTACGGCAACATCGCCCTTGATGGCTGCGTGGTGAAAACCGCTGGTGTCGATGAGTCGATCCACGTGTTCGAAGGCAGCGCCAAGATCTTCGAGAGCCAGGACAGCGCCGTGCGCGGCATCCTCGCCGACGAAGTGAAGGCTGGCGACATCGTGATCATCCGCTACGAAGGCCCGAAAGGCGGCCCGGGCATGCAGGAAATGCTCTACCCGACGTCGTACTTGAAGTCCAAAGGCCTTGGCAAAGCGTGCGCACTGCTCACCGATGGCCGCTTCTCGGGCGGCACTTCGGGCCTGTCTATCGGCCACGCCTCGCCGGAAGCGGCTGCTGGCGGCGCCATTGGCCTGGTGCGCGACGGTGACAAGGTGTTGATCGACATCCCCAACCGTTCGATCAACCTGCTGGTCAGCGATGAAGAGCTGGCTGCACGCCGCGTCGAGCAGGACCAGAAAGGCTGGAAGCCGGCGGAAGTTCGCCCTCGCAAGGTGACCACTGCCCTGAAGGCTTACGCGCTGCTGGCGACCAGTGCCGACAAAGGTGCTGTGCGTAACAAGGCGATGCTGGAAGGGCTGTAAGGCTCTTTCGCAGCAATGAAGACCGGCGCCAGGTGCGCCGGTTTTTTATGCCTGTAACGGCGCCATCGCGGATAAATCCGCTCCTACAGGCGGTGTTGTACCTGTAGGAGCGGATTTATCCGCGATGAGGCCCGCACAACTACTGAATCTGCTCCGGCGTCACAATCACCCAATTCTTGTCCGCTGTCACCGGCAACCCTTCCTTGGCCTGCGCCGCCGCATTCTTGGCAATCATGCCGTTCAGCTGATCCATGTACTTGGCCTTGCGGTTTATCCACAGGTGGATGCCGCCCTTGCCCACATCCACACCGTGGAATTGCATGTAGCCATCACTGGTCGGGGTATCACCGCCCACCAGCACGGGCTTTTTCCATTCATCAATGTAGGTAAGGATCGCCGCCTGCTTGCCCGCCATCCAGGTGGCCGGGGTCCACAGGTAAGGCGTCAGCTCCATGCCCTCGTTGGCGCTGGCAACGTAATGCCCTGCACTGATCTGTTTGCGTGCGGTGGTCAACTGCCCGCTGCTGCGGTCCTTGAGCAGCAGGCTCACGCCGATCACGTTTTCAGGCTTTACGTTGTAGCCGTACTTCGGGTCCGAGGCGACCATGCGCACCAGTTCTTCGGAAGCCGCTGAAATCACGTACACCTCGATGCCGTTTTCCATCAGCTTGTTGTAAAGCTCGGCCTGGCCGGTGAAAACCTTGGGGGGCTGAACTTCGATGGATTTGACCTGATCCCCTTCGTAGTACGTGCTTGAGATCAGCTTGTGCGACGCCATCATCTCGTCGACCTGTGCTTTGAGCTCCTTGAGGGTAAAGCCCGAGAACACCTGGGCTACCCACGGGTAGCACACCATGTCGTCCAGTTCGCACAGGCGGTAGTAATAACTGAACAGGCTTTCCTTGTGGTCAGCGGTGTCCTTGAACGGGATCAGCTTCAGTGAGGGGTCCAGCTTGTCACGGGTAAGCAGCCCTTTGTTCTCCATGAAGGGCAGCAAGGCTTCTTCAAGGTCAAAGCGGTAACTGGTGTTGTCCATGTCGAACACCGCGTAGTTACCTTTGTGGGCATTGGCGGCAATCATGGCATCCAGTTGCCGGGCGGCTTCAGGCGGCCAGTGCTTGAGCTCGGTGGCAAAGGTTTCGACACTGAACAGCAGCGACAGCCCGGCGGCGAGCATTTTCGGAGCGAACTTCATGTGCGGATCTCCTGAAAAGGTCGTCAGAAGCTAGACCATCAACCCCTCAAGGCAGCCTCTGGCAACGACCTTTGCGCGTGTTTAAACGCCGTGTTCATTGCTATTTCCGACAGTTCGTTATTCCATAAACGACTATGCAAATGCCTTTTGGGTATAAATTCGTTTGTTTTCAGGCTGTTAGCATTTCCGTTCGCAATCGCTCACAGAGGCGATGCCTCTACTGCTTTTTCCTGGAGCTTCAATGAACCTGCCGCTGTCCCTTAACTTGTTGGCGTTCCTGGCCCTGCTGCTGGGCCTGGCGCAAACCCGCCGTACCGACTGGACCCTGGCCAAAAAAGTGCTGCTCGGCCTGGTGCTGGGCGTCCTGTTCGGCTTGGTACTGCACACGATCTATGGCGCCGGCCACCCCGTGCTGAAAGCCACCATCGGCTGGCTCGACCTGGTCGGCAACGGCTACGTTGGCCTGCTGCAGATGATCGTCATGCCGCTGATCTTCGCATCGATCCTCAGCGCCGTGGCGCGCCTGCACAACGCGTCCTCGCTCGGGCGCATCAGTGTGCTCAGCATCGGCACCCTGCTGCTGACCACGGCCATCGCCGCGCTGATCGGCATCGCCCTGACCAATTTGTTCGGCCTCAGCGCCGAAGGTTTGGTGGCCGGCGCCCAGGAAAGCGCCCGCATGCAGGCCATCCACAGCGACTATGCCGGAAAGGTTGCCGACCTCAATATCCCGCAGCTGTTGCTGTCGTTCATCCCCAGCAACCCGGTGGGTGACTTGGCGCGGGCCAAGCCGACTTCGATCATCAGCGTGGTTATTTTTGCCGTGTTCGTTGGCCTGGCTGCATTGCAACTGATCAAGGACGATGCCGAAAAAGGCCGCAGCGCCCTGTCGGCCATCGACACTTTGCAGGCCTGGGTCATGCGCCTGGTGCGCCTGGTAATGAAGCTCACCCCCTACGGCGTGCTGGCACTGATGACCAAGGTAGTGGCCAGTTCCAACCTGGACGACATCCTCAAGCTGGGCAGTTTCGTGGTGGTGTCGTATATCGGCCTGGGCCTGATGTTCGTGGTGCACGGCATCATCCTCGCCGCCACCGGCGTCAGCCCGCTGCGCTTCTTCCGCAAGGTATGGCCGGTGCTGACCTTTGCCTTCACCAGCCGCTCAAGCGCTGCCAGCATCCCGCTGAACATCGAGGCGCAAACCCGCCGCCTGGGCGTGCCGCAGTCCATTGCCAGCTTCAGCGCTTCGTTCGGGGCGACCATTGGCCAAAACGGTTGCGCGGGCCTGTACCCGGCGATGCTGGCCGTGATGGTAGCGCCGGCCGTGGGCATTGATACCTTCGACCCGCTGTGGATCGCGACCCTGGTCGCTATTGTTACCCTGAGTTCGGCAGGTGTGGCCGGCGTTGGCGGTGGTGCAACTTTCGCAGCACTGATCGTGCTGCCGGCCATGGGCTTGCCGGTAGAGCTGGTGGCCTTGCTGATTTCGGTGGAACCGCTGATCGACATGGGCCGTACGGCGCTGAATGTGAACGGTTCGATGACCGCGGGCGTGGTGACCAGCCAGTTGTTGAAAGAAACCGACAAGGATGTGCTGGCGGGTGATCAGCATGCCGAGCTAAGCCATACCTAAACGTTACTCCATCCCTTGTAGGAGCGGATTTATCCGCGAACACCGGCGAAGCCGGTGCCGTCCACCGCGTGGTCTGTTTCGCGGATGAATCCGCTCCTACAAGGATTGCGTCAATCAGTATGCCGCGCGCAGCGTCAACGTCAGGTTGCGCGGCTCGCCATAGAAGTTCGAGCCCCAGGCGCTGTCCACACGCTCGTAATATTTGCGGTCGAACAGGTTGTTGGCCGTCAGCGTGCTGCTCAGGTGCTTGTTGAAGCGGTAGCCGACCTGCGCGGTGGCCACGGCATAGCCACCCTGCACAAAGTCCACATCGCGCTTGTAGTACGTTTCGCTGACTACGCGCACCCCGCCACCCACGCTGAACCCGGCCAGCGGCCCATCGCTGAACTGGTAGCGTGTCCACAAGTTGAAGTTGTGCTTGGGCGTGATGCTGATGCCTTGGTAGTTTTCGTCGCTCATCGACTTGAGCATCGTAAAGGCATAACCCGTGCTGATGCTCCAGTTGTCGGTCAGGTTGCCGGAAAGCTCGGTTTCCCACCCCTGGCTGCGCACTTTGGCCTGGGCCTCGTAGAACGCCGTCTGGCTGACCGACTGTGCGCGGTTTTCATCGTAGATGCGAAACAGCGCCACGCTGCCATTGAGGCGGCCATCCAGAAACTCGCGTTTCAAACCCAGTTCATATTGCTTGCCTTTGCGCGGGTCGAGCGGCTGACCATCGGCATCCACCTCGGTCTGTGGCTTGAAGATGCTGGTATAGCTGGCATAGGCCGACAACTCGGGCGTGAGCTTGGCCACAAGCGCCGCGTACGGGATCACCTTGCGGTCAATATTGGTGTCGGTACGGGTGAAGTTGTTGAAGAACGGGTTTTCGTTACGCGCTTCACTGTCGAACCAGCTCACCCGGCTGCCGACGATCACATCCAGCCAGTCTGTCGCACTGATCTTCGCCCGCGCATACAGGCCGTACTGGTTGGACTTCGACCAGTTGCCGTTGACCATCTCATAGTCACGCTTGGGGATGTCGATGCTGCCCGGGTCGAACACATTGATGGGGAAGTACTCACCACCGCCGTAGGTGAAGTCCTTGTCCAGGTGCTGATACTCCGCACCTACGGTGAACTCGTGTTCTCGCCCGAACGCTTGTGCCGGGAACGTGACAAAGCTGTCCAGCCCAAGGCTCTTGATGTGCGTGTAATAGGCGTATGCCACTGCCCAACTGTCACCCGTTTGCGGGTTGACCGCGTCATCGCTCCAGGTGAAGTTGCGGGTTGGCGTTTCAGCATCGCGGTAGGTCAGCGAGGTCTTGAACTGGCCACCGTCCTCCAGGGCGTGGTCGACTTCGAAGAAGCTTTCCCATAGGCGCTCGTCCAGTTCGTTCCATTTGGCGTCGACAAAGGTCGAGCGGCTAACATCAAGCAGCTTGCCGTCGGCGTATGCCGGCAGGCCGAACGCCGGGGTGGAGTTGTTACGTTGGTAGGCACCGCCCAGGGAAAGGGTGGTAGCGGGCGTGATGTCGTACTCAAGCCGCCCGTAGATCATGGGCCGCTCGTTCTGTGCGTAATCGACGAACGACTGGTTGTTTTCGTAGGCAGTTACAAAGCGCCCCCGCAAGGTGCCCTCATCGTTCAGCGGCCCGGTGACATCGACCGTGGAGTGATAGCGGTCGTAGCTCCCGGCAGACAGCTCCCCTGCGAGTGCAAACTGCCCAAGCGCACGCTTGCGAACGAGATTGATAGTGCCGCCCGGCTCGCCTGCCCCTTGATAAAGGCCAGAAGGCCCCCGCAGCACTTCAACCCGGTCGAACATTGCCAAGTCAAAACTGGTGGCCATGTCGCCTTGGCCAGTACGTTGGGATACGCCATCGACCTGCACTTGGTCGACCAGGAAGCCGCGCATGTACACATCGTTAAGGTTGGAGCCGGAGTTGTAGGCCTTGATGGTAGTCCCAGTCACCTGGCGCATGGCGTCCTGCAGGCTGTTCATGTTCTGGTCGTCCAGCCGCTGGCGGGTTACTACCGAGACTGACTGGGGGATGTCTTTGAGCTTCTGCTCGCCTTTGCCAATGGTCAGCGCGCCAGTGGTGTAGGAACCACTACCCTCGGTGGTTGCGCCCAACGATTTACTGTCGACCCGCGTGGCACCCAGTTGCAGCGATGTGTCGTCTGCACTGCGGGCGCGTTCCAGCGTCACGCTGTCACCATCAATGTAGGTGGCGCTCAGCCCGGTGCCGCTGAGCAGCCGTGCCAAGGCCTGCTCCTGTGGATAACTACCGCTGACGCCAGGGGAGCGCAGGCCACGGGTAAACTCGCCAGGTACCAGCACTTGCACCCGCGTCACCGCACTGAAGGCGGCCAGGGCCGAATCCAGTGATTGCGCCGGGATACTGAAGCGGTAAGCACGAGCCTCAGCGAACGCCTGAGTGGTTAAAAACACTGCGTTAGCGCCGCAACCCAGGGCGATGGCCAAACCAAGCGCGGTTCGCGTGGCGATGATTTTCATTGGTAGAGCTCCCCCGAACATATCCAGATGAACAGCGCGGCACTGTCTGAGAGTGCTTATTATTTGCGCCTACCCCATCAAGGACGTCGGTGTTAGGGGAAACCCTGAAACTTTCCTGAATTTTTTTTGCTCAGCGTTCGCGCAGGATGCGCAGGTAGGGGGTGTATTGCTCCGCACTCAGCCCCAAGGTGTGGGTCAATGCCTTGATGACTGCCTGGGGTTTGTCGATTTCAAACACGCCAGACACCTTGCGCGCTCGCAAGTTATCCCCAAGCACCAACGTCTGGCCCGGCCAGTAGCGGTTCAGTTCATCCACCACTTCGGCCAAAGGGCGCTGGCTGAACACCAGTTGGCGATGGCGCCAGGCAAATGCGCTGGCGGGTTCGAACGCATGCGCGGCAGCAAGGGTACTGGCACTGTATTCGACAGCTTGCCCCGGCTCCAGAAACACGCCCGGGCCTTGGCCTGCGTTGACCTCGACCTTGCCCTGCTCGACCTGCACACGCGTTTGCCCATCAGCCCGCTCAACACTGAAGCGGGTGCCCACAACGCGCACCCAGCCGTCGCCTGCGTGCACCACAAAAGGCCGGTCAGGATTGCGCGCCACGTCAAACCAGGCCTCGCCACGCAGCAGCGTGACACGCCGTTCGTTGGCGAGCATCTCAACCTGCACCGCACTGTCGGTGTTGAGTTCCAGCCGCGAACCATCGCCCAGCTGAACGCTGCGGGCCTCACCAGTGACGGTGGCGTAGTCGGAGCGCCAACGGTCGAGCCAAGGCGTTTGGGCAAACAAAAAACCAAGTAGCAAAACCGCCGCCACTGCTTTTGGCCATGCCCAGCGCACCGGCTTGCGCCAGGCATCGTGCTGTTGTTGGCGAATTGCCCTGGCAGGTGCCTGCAGCGCCCCCAACAGCACGATCACTTCGTCCCAGGCCTGCACACGGTCCGTGCCTTTGGCTTTCCAGGCGGCGAACGCCTCATGCTCATCGGCGGTAGCATCGTCCGCCTGCAAGCGGTAATACCAGGCCGTGGCTTCGGCGAACAACTGCTCGCTGTCGGGTATTTCGCTCATGGGGATGGTCGGGTTCTCGGTATCGGTACTCATGGCCGCGGCCTCCCGGCCAGTTGCGCCTTGATGAAGGCACGGCAGTCGAGCAGCGCACGGCGCAGCTGGTACTCGACGCTACGCGGGGTGACATTCATGCGCTCGCCGATCTCGCGGTAGCTGCAACCGTCGACATGATAGAGCAGGAAGATATGCCGGGTCGCCTCAGGCAGCGACTGGATCGCCGCCTGCATCAGGGCCTGCTGTTGCTGGTCGGCCAGCTGGTCTTCGGCAGCCTGCACGTCGCTGGCCAGATCTTCGCTCGGCTCACCGCCCTCCATGCGCTCACGGCGGATGGCCTGGCGCTGGTGGTCACGCACCAGGTTGCTGGCGATGGTGAAAAGAAAGGCTGGCAGGTTGTCGATCTGCTTGTCGGCAGGCAGCCGCGCCAGGCGCAGGAACGATTCCTGCGTCAGGTCAGCGGCCACCTGGGCATTGCCGGTACGCCGGGCAACAAAGGCTTCCAGCGCCTTTTTCTGCTCGGTGAACAGCCGGGTGATCTGCTTGTTCCATGAAGACACGGCACGTCCTGGCTCTGGGCCTCAAGAGGAGCGCACGCTAGCAGAAGATGAGATGAATTCGCAATTGTTGAGCGCCGCTCACGCGGCGCATCGCGGATAAATCCGCTCCTACAGGTGTAACAAGGCAGGCAACCATGGCCTGTAGGAGCGGATTTATCCGCGACGCGCCGCGTGAGCGGCGCTCGATCTCACCAACACCAAACACCTGTCGTCAAGCCCCAACCTGCCTCAACGCTTATCCCAAACCTCAAAGTGATAAGCCGTCCCGTCTTCAGTTTGCGGTTCACTGGACACCCGTTGCCACTGTGCCTCATCGAACTCAGGGAACCACGCATCCCCTTGCGGCGATAGCTCGACCCGGGTCAGGTACATGCGGCTCACCAGCCCCTTCTCCAACGCCTGCCCATACAGCTGCGCACCACCGATCAGCATCAGCTCATCGACACCCTGCTCACGCGCCCACTGCTCGGCCCGCACCAGTGCTGCCTCAAGCGATGCGAACACTTCGGCACCGGCCAGCTCCAGGCCCGGCTGGCGGCTGACCACGATGTTCAACCGCCCAGGCAGCGGCCGACCCAGTGAGTCCCACGTCTTGCGCCCCATGATGATCGGCTTGCCCAGGGTGGTGGCCTTGAAGTACTTGAAATCCCCAGGCAGGTGCCAGGGCATGGAGTTGTCGATGCCGATCACGCGGTTCTCGGCGTGAGCCGCGATCAGGCTGAGGGGGAGTGAGGTAGTCATGCCGGCGAGGATAGCAAACCCGTGGTGGGTTATGCTTCTGCCCTGAACTGTGCAATGGAAGACCTTGTGACTGGACCGACTCCACTGGACAAGCGCTGGCTTACCGAAGCGGTACGCCTGCGCGAAGAACACGCCGGCCCCCTGGAGGACCAGGAAGCCAACCGCCATGCCCGCCAGCGGGGCGGCGACCTGGCGGCACGTATCGAAGCCCGGGCGTTGTTTTTGGCCGAACGCGACGGCATGGCTGCAGCCCTGCGCCATTGGAAGCAGGGCGCGCGGCTGGCGTTGATCGCGTTGATGGTGCTGGCCGTGCTCAGCGGCGCAGGCTTGGCCTTTGCGGCGCTGGGTGACGGGCTGCGCCCGGTCAACGTGTTCTGGGCCCTGGGTAGCCTGCTTGGGCTGAATGTGCTGATGCTGCTGGGCTGGGCCGTCGGCCTGGCATTGAGCGGCGAACATGGTGCCAGCCTTGGGCGCTTGTGGTTGTGGCTGAGGGAGCGCTTCGCCCGCGATGCCCAAGCGGCGCAGCTTGCCCCGGCGCTGCTGGTGCTGCTGCAGCGCCAGCGCCTTAACCGCTGGCTGCTGGGCTTGTTGGTTCATGGCCTTTGGCTGCTGGCCATGCTCAGCGCCTTGGTGGTATTGCTGACGCTGCTCGCCACCCGGCGCTACGGCTTCGTGTGGGAAACCACCCTGCTGGCAGCCGACCCATTCGTGCACCTGACCCAGGCACTCGGCGCCCTGCCCTCGTTGCTGGGCTTCGCGGTGCCCGACGAATCGATGATCCGCACCAGCGGCGACACCCTCCCCGCCCTCGACATCGCCCGCCAGGCTTGGGCCAGTTGGCTGCTCGGCGTGGTGCTGGTCTATGGCCTGCTGCCCCGCCTGCTGCTGGCTGGCCTGTGCCTGTTGCGCTGGCGCCAGGGCCGCAAGTGCCTGATGCTGGATCTTAGCCTGCCCGGTTATGCACAACTGCGCGAAGCCCTAATGCCACGCAGCGAACGCATCGGCGTGCAGGACGCAGCCCCAGAAGCCTTGCCGCAGTTTCAAACCGGTCAGCTTGAACCAGGCAGCTCAGGCGCCCTGCTGGTCGGGCTGGAGCTGGACGATCAGCGGCCCTGGCCGCCAGCGCTGCCCAAAACCGTTACCGATGCCGGCGTGCTCGACAGCCGCGAGTCGCGCAACAAGCTGCTGGAACAACTCAGCCGCTTCCCCCCGGCACGCCTGGCCATCGCCTGCGACCCCCGCCGCTCGCCCGACCGCGGCAGCCTGGCGTTGCTGGCCGAGCTGGCCCGCAATGCCGGCGCCACGCGCATCTGGCTGCTGCAGGCAGCCCCAGGCCAAGCGCTGGACGCAGCGCGCCTTGGCGACTGGCACGAAGCCCTGGACCGTCTCGGCCTGCCCCACGCCGACACCTCGCCCCTGACCTGGCTGGAGCATGGCCATGACTGAGCCGCTGAAACTGGCCGTGGTCGGCCACACCAACGTCGGCAAGACCTCGCTGCTGCGCACCCTCACCCGCGACGTGGGCTTTGGCGAAGTCTCCCACCGCCCCAGCACCACGCGCCATGTAGAAGGTGCACGCCTGTCGGTGGACGGCCAGCCGCTGCTTGAACTCTACGATACGCCCGGGCTGGAAGATGCCATTGCCTTGCTCGACTACCTGGAGCGCCTGGAGCGCCCGGGTGAACGGCTGGACGGCCCTGCCCGTCTGGAGCGTTTTCTTCAGGGCAGCGAGGCGCGCCAGCGGTTCGAACAGGAAGCCAAAGTGCTGCGCCAGCTGTTGGCCAGCAATGCCGGCCTGTATGTGATCGACGCCCGCGAGCCGGTACTGGCCAAATACCGCGACGAACTGGAGGTACTGGCCAGTTGCGGCAAGCCACTGTTGCCAGTGCTCAACTTCGTCGCCAGCAGCCAGCACCGCGAGCCCGAATGGCGCGATGCGCTGGCCCGCCTGGGCCTGCACGCGCTGGTGCGTTTCGACAGCGTGGCGCCGCCGGAGGATGGTGAGCGTCGCCTTTACGAGAGCCTGGCGTTATTGCTGGAGGACGCCCGCCCGTCGCTGCAACGCTTGATCGACGACCAGCAAGCACAGCGTTTGGCACGCCAGCAAAGCGGCAAGCGCCTGATTGCCGAATTGCTGCTCGACTGCGCTGCGTGCCGACGCAGCGTGGAGGCTGAACCTGCTGCCGAAGCCCAGGCTATCGAGGCCTTGCGACGCGAGGTCCGCCAGCGTGAACAACGCTGCGTGGAAGCCTTGCTCAAGCTTTATGCCTTCCGCCGTGAAGATGCCAATGCCGGTGACCTGCCGCTGCTGGATGGGCGCTGGGGAGACGACCTGTTCAACCCCGAAACGTTGAAGCTGCTGGGCGTGCGCCTGGGCAGCGGCGTGGCGGCGGGTGCTGCGGCGGGCGCGGGTGTGGACCTGCTGGTCGGCGGCCTGACCCTTGGCGCTGCCGCATTGGCCGGCGCCATTGCTGGTGGTGCACTTCAAACTGCCCGCAATTACGGCTCACGGTTGATGGGCAAGCTCAAGGGCCAGCGTGAACTGACCGTTGACGACAATGTGCTGCGCTTGCTGGCATTGCGCCAACAACAGCTGATGGTGGCGCTGGAGAACCGGGGGCATGCGGCTCAAGACAGCATTCGCCTGGCAGCGCTGGATGAAAAGGCTTGGCGCGAGGGCAAACTGCCCGAGGCGCTGAGCAAAGCGCGGGCGCATCCGCAATGGTCGACGCTCAACCCGGGGGCACGGGTGAATCAGGCAGAGCGGCAGGAGCAGTTGGAGGCGCTGGTTTTGCAGATTTGAGATAGCAGCCCTGGCATTGCTTTTGTAGGAGCGGCCTCGCCGGGATGCCGGACCGGTCGGAAAGGGCTGCGCAGCAGCTCCTAGGATTTCGAGTTCACCGCAGAACTTGCTGGTGCTATCCGCAGAATAGATCCAGATAAGCGACACCTGACAAGGACAACAACGTAACTCCCCACATGAAAACCATAAAAACCCTCAGTCCGCTGGGAAACTGTCGCACTTGCTCCAAGTCCTACAAGACAACATGAAAACGCCTAAGACAGAGGAACGCAATGAATGCCACCAACATCACATTCCAAAGCGCCACTAAAATTATTCGCATAATTACAGGAAAGCGCTCTACCTCCTGCAGATCAACCAACCCTCTGCAACTAAAAACCTTGGGCATAGTAAGCAATATTGAAACCGTACAAACTCTCATTACGCGCCCAGCCAGGCCAACACGAGCGTAAAGACTTTTGTTATCCGTCACAAATTTTGAATTCGATAGTAGTGACTCTATTCTATCCAAGTAGCGCCACGAAATATAAGTTAAACACAGCATACACAGCAGCGCCAAGGCAAAACACGAGAAGACAACCCAATTAATACCACTACTACTCATTGACCAGACTCACGATAAAGCGCCAATACAAACTACTGCAACCGTGCCGAAGGCAACAACATCAAACATCACAGCGCATACAGCTGCAGCTAAACCTCTAAACAAGCAGTTACAACTGGAGAGCAATGCAAAAGCTACTGCATAACTAAATAGCTCCATACTCTGAAAGCAACCATCATCAGAAAAGAGAAAACGAGGATTAACAGCCCCCCCACAACAACCCTCCTTATCCCACTGGGAAAACGCTCGATTTCAGTCAAGTCGACAAGCCCCCTGCGGGCATAGGGGCCTGGCACTAACAGCACGCCTCCGATGATACATATTCGCACAACCTTCCCGATCATTCCTGCCCCGGAAAATGTAACCTTCAGATCTTTAATATACTTTGAGTTAGCCAGCAACTCCTCGACCGCATCAATATACTTATAAGCCACATATATCAGCAACAACATAGACAGGCAGCCCGGGCCTAAAATAGCCATCCAAATAAGGGCAGGTTCGATATTCATTCCGCCACCTTCCGATACAGGTACTCACCGATGACTTCACCACCCTCCGCTCCTATATCTCCGCCAACAACACCGCCCAGCGCGCCCCCCAACACCGCACAGACAAGAGCACCAGGCCCCGTGGTAACGCCCAGCACGAAAGTACAACCAGCAGTGGCAAAAAAACTCCCCACAGAACCTCCCACACCTCCCCCACCCAATCCCAACACTAAGGAGCTGCCCTGGACATACTTGGCTTTTGTGCACTCACTTTCTCTACCAAGTGTGCAAGCTTTGTGAACATCGAGCGCCGTGGATGCAACATCAAGCCCAACGCCAATGTACGTACCCTTCTTCACTAACGCCGCCGCCCTAGAAACCCCAGCAATTTTTTCCGCGTAACCAGCTAATTCGCCGGTATGCAGGTAGCTCTTGGTGGATATCTCAAGTGCCCTCTTCGCTGCCCCTTTGTTACGTAAGGCAGAACCGTAAGCAGCTATCCTACTCAGCTGCTCATCCAGCCTCATGAACAACGCCATGCGCTTTGCATAAAACTCATCACGCGAACGGTTCGTACCATTTCCCAAGTACTTTCGGTGGAGCTGCTCGATTTCTTCCAGCGTTGCTTTGATATCTTCGAGGTACCGGCTCCATCCATCAGCAGCTGCTCCCGCCCCTATGGAAGCGTGCGCCAGAAGACTTTTCAACATCTCATAGTTATCCAGCAAAAAGTCATCCACCCCAGCGCCATTGATCTCAAGCTGATGATGTATCCCCTCTGCCTTCGCCATCAGGAATGCTTCATGCCCCGTGCACATAGGCGTGCTGGGGTCACCAACAATCACAAGCTCCCCACCAACGACCACACCATTGGCGATATGCGCATTCAACACATCAAACTTGGCCCGCTGATTCGCGGTCATGGGCGTGTCGGCCTTCAGCGATTCATACGTCTGCGCGTGCTGATTGATAAAGCTGCGTGCCTCGGACATGGTCGCACCTCACGCATACTTTTTGTTGTTGATGCGGTCCCAGCCGCCGGTCACGTTGCCGCCGGCACTGCCATCCAGGCGCTTCTGCCGTGTGTAGGTGGTCTTGATACGGCCGTAGTTCAACTGCACCACCTCCACCGGCACCCCGGCACTGGCGCTCTGGGTGTAGTCGGCGATGATCACTTCCTCAAGGACCACTTCGTAGTACTGAGCTTCTCGCCACCGGCACGGCACACCACCAACTTCACTTCTTTCAGGTGCTGGCCCGCACAGCTGGCTTCGAGCAGCTTGCAACTGGCGCTGTCCAGGTTCTTGGTGAAGGTGAAGTTGGTGAAGGCGGTACGCCCGGAGGATGCGCCACCCGCGGAGCTTGCGGTGGCAGAGGTGCTCTGGTTGGCACCGAACTTGTAGCCGATGATCTCGATCCAGTTGGCGTACTGCTCGTCCAGTGCTTCGCCAGTGATGTCGGTAATTTGAATATAAGCATCGAAAGCCATGCTTACCTCTCCTTGGTAATGTTGGGCTGATGACGACGATTTTCGGACACCGTCGTCTGTCGGATGTTCCTGAGGGCTTAGGGCGCATCGTCCCGTTCGCCATTAGGTTCGGTTGACACTAGTTCCCTGTGTCAACCGGCGCAATAGTACGCGTCAGCTCAAACAAACTTTGGGAAATTTCCTACAAATTTGACGATGAACACGGCTTGATTACGTAAAATTATGTTTCCAACTGACGCATAGCCCACGGTGAACCGCGTTGCTTCTGTAGGAGCGCCAGCGCTTTGGACTGAAGGGTAGCCAGCTTGATTACCGGCACCCCAACTTCCTTGGCCATTTCATCCCACTCGCGCATCCGCAGGCTCACCGCGAATAACGGGTCGCGCTCAAACGCATCCGCCTCACCCTCGCTCATCACCCCACCCTGATACGCCAAGGTGCGCCGGCTGGCCTCGCTCAACCGCTCGTAATACCCAGGCTGGCGCAGTGTGAGATAACGCTTGGCCTCCACGTGATACTCCACCAGCCGCGTCATGCGCTCGCCAAACCCGCAGCGGCGCAGGTACTCGGCGCCGATGCGTTCGTGGCTGACTACGCCATAACCACCCATGCTGGCGTCACCGCCGCACAGGTGGCCGATGTCGTGGAAGAAAGCCGCCAGCACCACTTCGTCGTCATAACCTTCGGCCATGGCCAGTTGCGCGGCCTGGGACATGTGTTCGAGCTGGGTGATGGCTTCGCCGATGTAGTCGTCGCTGCCATGTTGCTCATACAAGGCGAAGGTACGTTCGATGATTTCAGCTGGCGTAGGCATGGTTTGGCTCCTGACGTTATTGTTGTGCCACTTTCTCCGACTTGCCGTCATAGCGTTTGCGCCATTCGGCCAAAATCTGGTCACGGTTTTTTGAAGCCCAGGCAAAGTCGTTCTTGATCAGCCGTTGCTCGTAGTCAGCCGGCAACTCGGTTTGCGGTTTGGCAATACCCGGTGCCGCCAGCACGGCAAAGTTCTCTTTATACAACTCCATGGCCGCCGGGCTGGCCGAGAAATCGGCCAGGCGCTTGGCCGCTTCTGCCTTGTCTGTGCCTTTGATCACAGCGGTCGCTTCGATTTCCCAGCCCAGGCCTTCCTTGGGCAGCACGATATCGAGCGGCGCACCCTGGCGCTTGAGCTGCATGGCCGGGTACTCGAACGAAATGCCGATCGGGAATTCGCCCGCTGCCGCCAGCTTGCAGGGCTTGGAGCCGGAATGAACATACTGGCCGATATTCTGGTGCAAGGCGTCCATGTAGGCCCAACCCTGCGGCTCGCCAAAGGTTTGCAACCAGGCACTCACATCCAGGAAGCCGGTACCGGACGAGGCCGGGTTAGGCATGACGATCTTGCCCTTGTACTCAGGCTTGGTCAGGTCCTGCCAGCTGATGGGCTTGCTCAGGCCTTGTTTCTCGGCCTCGATGGTATTGAAGCAGATGGTCGCGGCCCACACGTCCATGCCCACCCAGGCCGGCGGGTTGGCGGCGTCGCGGTAGTTGGGCGAAATGGTACCCAGGTCTTTCGGCGCATAGGCTTCAAGCATGCCGTGCTGGTCGAGGATCGCCAGGCTGGACGCGGCCAGGCCCCACACTGCATCCGCTTGTGGGCGGTCCTTTTCTGCCAGCAGCTTGGCGGTGATGATGCCCGTGGAGTCGCGTACCCACTTGATCTCGATGTCCGGGTTGGCTTTCTCGAACGCCTGCTTGTAGGCCTTGAGCTGCTCAGCCTCCAGGGCGGTGTACACGGTCAGCTGCGTGTCGGCGGCCGAGGCCTGCAGGCTGAATACGGCGGATACGGCAGCGGCAAGTGCGAGTGGCTTGAACATGGTGCGTTTCCTTCAGTGTGGGCAGTCGGTCAATGGCCGGGCGCGCGCTGGCGCCAGGCTTGGGAGCGGCGCAGCAGGCCGCGGGATGCACCGGCCAGCAGCAAGGACGCCGCTGCGCTGGTCAGCAAAATCAGGGTGGACATGGCGGCTGCACCGCCAACGTTGCCGGCGTCGTCCATGTTCAGCACGGCGACAGCGGCGAGGATGGTGTCGGGGCTGTAGAGGAAGATCGCGGCCGAGACCGTGGTCATCGCCGAGACGAACAGGTAGCGAATGATGTCCAGCAGGGCGGGCAGGCAGATCGGCACGGTGACCCGCATGAAGTGCTTGTAAAGCGGGGCCTTGAGCGACAGCGCGGCGGCCTCGAACTCGCCGTCGAGCTGGCGCAGCGCAGTGGCTGCGGTCATCTGCGCGGTGGTCAGGTAGTGGGCGATGGTGCACACCACCAACAGCCCCATACCGCCATAGAACACGTGCAGCGGGTTGCCGTTGAGGTTGAAGAAGAAGACATAGCCCAGGCCCAGCACCAGCCCGGGGACTGCCATGGGAATGAAACTGAGCAGGCGCAGAACTTGATTGAGCAGGCGCTGGCCTTGGGTCTTCTCCATCAGGTAGGCACCGGTGAAGATCACGACGCTGCCGACCAACGCGGTGCAGATGGCCATGGTCACGCTGTTGCGGTAGGCCAGCCAACCACCGCCGGCAGTGTCCTCGAACATGTAGTGTTTGAACGACAGCGTCATGTTGTAGGGCCAGAAGGTGACCAGCGACGAGTACACCGCCATGCCCACCACCGCTACCAGCACAGCACACACCAGCAGCACGATTGCCAGGAAGCAGGCATCGCGCAGGCGCGACGGCTTGGGCATGAAGGCCTGGGCGCGGCCACTCATGGCCTCGCCCTGGCGGCGCCGCAGCCAGGCATCGACGCTGAAGCTGAGCAGCGCTGGCACCAGCAGCACCATGCCGATCAAGGCGCCACGGCCAAACTGCTGTTGCCCGACCACCGCCTTGTAGGCTTCCAGCGCCAGCACCTGATAATCGCCGCCCACCACGACCGGCACGCCGAAGTCGGTGATGGTAAGGGTGAACACCAGGCAGAACGCCGCGAATACGGCCTGGCGCGTCGCCGGCCATGTAATGCTGTGAAACGCTCGCCAAGGGCCGGCGCCCATGCTGGACGCCGCGTCGAACAGTCGCGCGTCGGCCAGGGACAACGCCGAGAGCAGGATCATCAGGGCGTGGGGGAAGGTGTAGATCGCTTCACCCAGGACAATGCCCCAGAAGCCATAAATGTTGTCGTCCAGTAGCCCGCGCAGCAGGCCCTGGTTGCCGAACAGATAAACCAGCGCGATGGCCGGCAGCATCGACGGCGCCAGCAGCGGCAGTAGCGAGATACCGCGCCACAGGCCTTTGGCCGGGATCAACGTGCGCTGAAGGGCGTAGGCAAACAGGTAGGCCAGCGGGATGACGATGGCCGCGACGGTAAAGGCCACCGACAAGCTGTTGCCCAGTAGCCAACGGAAGTTTTCGCTGGCGAACAGTTCTCGGGCCGCCAGCAAACCACCGCCCTGGCTGGCATCACCACTGAAGCCTCGCCAGAAAATCGCCAGCAACGGCATCAGCACCGCCAGCACCAAAAGCAGCAGCAACAGGCTCTTGCCACCGATGACGAACAGGCGATCACCCAGGGCGGCGCTACCCTGCGACGCGCGCGTGGCCTGAGCAAGCGGCAGGGACATTGGCGCGGCCATCTCAGGCAAACACCTGCAGGCTCTGCGGTGGCAAGGCCACCCAGATGTCCTGCGAACCCAGGCGCGGCATGGCTTCCGGTGCAAGTTCCGCGAGCAACGCGTGGCCGGGCAAAGCCTTGAACTCGAAGCTCATGCGGCAGCGGTTGCCCAGGAAGGTGATTTCGCGGACCTTGGCCGGGAACAGGTTTTCCTCATGCACCACCGGGTTGACGGTGATCGCTTCCGGGCGGCAAAACAGCCGGCCGCTGCGGGTATGCGGGGCATCGGCAGCCAGGCGCATGTTCATGGTGCCGACCTGGGCATGGCTGTCGCCACTGCGCTGGAACGGCAGCCAGTTGCCTTGCCCGACGAACTCGGCCACGAACGGTGTGGCAGGCTGGTCGTAGATGGCCTGAGGGGTGGCGTACTGTTCAACCTGGCCATTGTTCATCACCGCAATGCGGTCGGCCATGAGCATGGCTTCGTCCTGGTTGTGGGTGACCATCAACGTGGTGATGCCAAGCTGGCGTTGCAGTTGGCGCAGCTCGGTGCACAGGTGCTCACGCACCCGGGCGTCCAGCGCCGACATGGGTTCATCAAGCAGCAACAATGAAGGCGATGGGGCCAGGGCACGGGCCAGCGCGACACGCTGCTGCTGGCCGCCGGACAATTGGCCGGGGTATTTCTTTTCGCTGCCGGCCAGGCCAACCAGCTCAAGCATCTCACCTACACGAAGGCGGTTTTCCTCGCGGCCGGTGCCGGTCAGGCCGTAAGCAATGTTGGCTTCGACAGTGAGATTAGGGAACAACGCATAGGACTGAAACAGGATGCCGTAGTCCCGGGCCTGGGGCGGCAGCTCGGAAATGTTGCGCTCACCGATGAACAGTTCACCGCGGTCCTGGCGCTCCAGGCCGGCGATGCAGCGCAGTAGCGTTGTTTTGCCGCACCCGGAAGGGCCCAGCAGGCACACCAGCTCGCCGGCGGCAACGTCCAGCGACACATCGTTAAGCGCTGTGAAAGCACCGAAGCGCTTGTGGATACCGCGCACTTTCATGTGTGCGCCAGGGGTGGCATGGGTCATGGCAAGGCCTCATCGAAGAGATGGGGCCATGCTAGGAAGGCTGTGCGAAGGTTCTGTGGCGTTGGGGCAAAAGCGAGTGATAGTAGTATAGGCAGATTTGGTAGTGGCCTTTAGGGCCTTATCGCGGATGAATCCGCTCCTACACCGGCCCAGGTAGGAGCGGATTTATCCGCGATAAGGCAAGCACACGCCTAAAACTGCGAACCCACCACCTCCTGCGCCACCCCGAGAAACGCCGCCGGTAGTCGCGCCTGACGCCGCTCTTTCAAGCAATACAAGTACTCATGCATCACCGGCGCATTCTCCAGCGCCACCACGCGTAACTCAGGGTTATGCGGCACTTCGTGACGGGCAATCACGCTGATGCCGATATTGCGCAACACCGCTTCACGGATCGACTCGCGGCTACCAATCTCCAGCAGCGCGCCCGCCTTGACCTCGGCGTCCTGCATCATCTGCTCGGTAAGCTTGCGGGTGATCGAGCCCTTCTCCCGCACCAACAGGCAATGCCCGGCCAGCGCGTCGATAGCCACCGCCTGCCGGTGAGCCAGCGGGTGGTTGCGGTGCACCGCCAGCACCAACGGGTCGGTGCCCAACACCCGGCGCACCAGGCGGGCATCCTCCACCAGCTCCGATGAGGCGGCGATGTCGACGCGGTAATCATCGAGCATCTCCAGCACCTGCTGGGAGTTACCAATCTCTACCGCCACTTCTACCTGCGGCAGGCGCTCGCGGAAGATTTTCACCAAGTCGAGAATGTAATAGGGCGCTGTGGCGGCAATGCGCAAACTGCCCTGAAACTGGCCACTGTTGCGCAGCTCAAACTCGATATCGGCCTCTTGTTGCAGCAGCGCCTTGACCATCGGCAGCAGGCGCACACCTTCTTCGCTAAGCACCAACCGCCTGCCACCACGGTAGAACAGCTCCACGGCGTAGTGATTCTCCAGGTTACGAATCTGCGTGGTGACCGTTGGCTGGCTCAGCCCGAGCTTCTTCGCCGCCTGGGTGATGCTGCCCAGGCGGGCGACCATGTAGAAGGCTTTGAGCTCGGCACTGAGCATTGGGTAACCTCATTTGCGTAACAGGCGTAGGCCGTTGAATACCACAAGCAGGCTTACGCCCATATCGGCAAACACCGCCATCCACAGGGTGGCCATGCCGGTAAAGGTAATCGCCAGGAAGATGGCCTTGATGCCCAATGCCAGCACGATGTTCTGGATCAGGATGGCGGCACTTTGGCGCGACAGCCTGACGAACGCGGGGATTTTGCGCAAGTCGTCGTCCATCAGTGCCACATCGGCCGTTTCGATGGCGGTGTCGGTGCCCGCCGCGGCCATTGCAAACCCGATCTCGGCGCGGGCCAGGGCAGGCGCGTCGTTGATACCGTCCCCGACCATGCCTACCCGGTGACCTTGGGCATAGAGCTGTTCGATGACGCTCAACTTGTCGGCAGGCAACAAGTTGCCCTCGGCACGGTCAATGCCCACCTGGGCGGCAATGGCTTGGGCGGTATGGGGGTTGTCGCCCGTGAGCATGACGGTTTTGATGCCCAGTTCGTGCAGCTCGGCAATGGCTTGGAGGCTGCTGTCCTTGACCGTGTCGGCCACCGCGAACAGTGCCAACGGGCCGGAGCGGTCGAGCAACAGCACAACGCTCTTGCCTTGGCGCTCCAACGCATCAAGCTGTGCCTCCAACAGCGGCGAGCACAGGCCCAGCTCTTCGACCAGGCGGTGGTTGCCCAAATGGTAGGTTTCACCCTCAATGACGCCACGCACACCACGGCCCGCCAAAGCGGCAAATTCGGTTACGTCATACACGCCCAGGCTCTGCGCCTTGGCGAACTGGGCAATGGCCCCGGAAACAGGGTGGTCGGAACGGCTGGCCAGGCTGGCGGCAAGCGCCTGGGCGCGGCCCTCGAACAACGGGTCGAGCACCTGGGCATCGGTTTGCACCGGCTTGCCGTGGGTCAGGGTGCCGGTTTTGTCCAAGGCAAGAAAGTCCAGCTTGCGGCCACCTTCCAGGTAAACGCCGCCCTTGATCAGGATGCCTTTGCGTGCAGCTGCGGCCAGGCCGCTGACGATGGTCACAGGGGTTGAGATCACCAGCGCACACGGGCAGGCCACCACCAGCAGCACCAGCGCTCGATACACCCAGTCAAACCAGGCGCCCGCCATGAACAGCGGCGGGATCAGCGCAACGGCCAACGCCAAAGCAAACACCGCCGGAGTGTAAATGCGCGAAAAACGGTCGACAAAGCGCTGAGTCGGTGCGCGGGCGCCTTGGGCTTCTTCGACGGCCTTGATGATTCGGGCCAGCGTGGATTGGCCCGCTGCGGCGGTGACGCGGTACTCCAACGCACCCGCCTGATTGATCGTGCCGGCAAACAGTTTGTCGCCTGCGGCCTTCTCGACAGGTAGGCTTTCGCCGGTGATCGGAGCCTGATCAACGCTGGACTGGCCGCTCACCACCTCGCCGTCCAGGCCAATGCGCTCGCCGGGTCGCACCCTGGCCAACGCGCCGATGGCCACCTCACGCACTTCAACCTCCTGCCACTGGCCATCGGCCTGCTGCACGGTGGCCATGTCCGGCGTGAGTTGCATCAGGCCACTGATAGCATTGCGCGCGCGGTCAAGGGAACGGGCCTCGATCAGTTCCGCGATGGTGAACAACACCATCACCATGGCTGCTTCGGGCCACTGGCCAATCAATACCGCGCCGGTCACGGCGATGCTCATCAGTGCGTTGATGTTCAGGTTGCGGTTCTTCAGGGCAATCCAGCCCTTTTTATAGGTACCAAGCCCGCAGCCCAGGATCGCCGCCAAGGCCAACCCGGCAACTACCCACTCCGGCGCCAGCGCGCTGAAATGCACGATTTCAGCCGCGACCGCTGCAACACCAGACAACGCCAACGGCCACCAACGGGTGGCATGGGGTTTGGGTGCAGAGGCCGTACCGTCATCGTCGCCAACCAAAGGTTCGGCTTTCATCCCCAAGCTGTCGATGGCCCGTTCGATCTCGGCGGTGCCCTTGAGGGTGTGGCGCACGCCCAGCACGCGGTTGATCAGGTTGAACTCCAACTGTTCGACACCTGCCAGCTTGCCCAGCTTGTCCTGGATCAGCGTCTGTTCAGTAGGGCAGTCCATGGCCTCGATGCGAAAGCGGCTGAGCTGTGCCTCGGCGCTGATTTTTTCGCCGAGTTGAATCACCGGCAGCGGCTTGTGGCTACCGCAGCAACTGTGGCCGTGCTTGTGTTCGTGGCTGACAGGCTGGTTCATGGGGTCGTCCTTAAAGTGAGCCTGTTGCCAAGTGAACACCCTGTAGCCACTATAGGGTCAAGCCACTTGCTGGAGATTGTGCGATGAAGATCGGAGAACTCGCCAAGGCCACCGACTGCCCTGTGGAGACCATTCGCTACTACGAGCGCGAACAACTGCTGCCGGAACCGGCACGCACAGATGGCAATTACCGGCTTTATACCCAGGCCCACGTGGAGCGGCTGACGTTCATCCGCAACTGCCGCACGCTGGACATGACCCTGGATGAAATACGCAGCCTGCTGCGCCTGCGCGACAGCCCTGAAGGTTCATGCGGTAGCGTCAATGCCCTGATCGATGAGCATATCGAGCACGTACAAGCCCGGATTGACGGGTTGGTAGCGTTGCAGGCGCAACTGGTGGAGTTGCGCAGGCGCTGCAGTGCACAGGGGGCAGAGTGCGCAATTTTGCAGCAGCTGGAGGTGAATGGCGCGGTGTCCGTGCCGGACACCGAGCATTCGCATGTGGGGCGCAGCCACGGGCACTGAAGATTGTACAAAACTCCTGTAGGAGCGGCTTCAGCCGCGAACACCGGCGCAGCCGGTGCCACGCACCGCGTCGCCTGCTTCGCGGCTAAAGCCGCTCCTACACAGACCGCATAAGCTCAAATCGCGTCAAACCGCCATCGGCGCCGTCATCGGCGCATGGTGCTCATACCCTTCCAGGCTGAAATCACTCGGCTCGATCTTCTCCAGCCACTCCGGCTCATATTTGCCGGTTTTGGCAAAGTCCGGCACGCGGTCGCTGATCACCAGCTTCGGTGCTTCCAACGGCTCGCGCTTGAGCTGCTCGTTGAGCATGTCCAAGTGGTTTTCATACACATGGGCATCGCCAATAAAGTAGGTGAACCAGCGCGGGGTATAGCCGGTCAAGCGGCCGAACAACGAAAGCAGCGCCGCACCTTCGGTGAGGTTGAACGGTGTGCCAAGGCCCAGGTCGTTCGAGCGAATGTACAGCGTGAGGGAAATTTCCTTCGTCTCGACATTCGGGTGGAACTGATACAGCAGGTGGCACGGCGGCAGCGCCATCTCATCGAGCTGGGCGCAGTTCCAGCCGTGGAACAGAATACGGCGGCTGCCCGGGTCGTTGGCGATGGTGTCCAGGCACTGGCGCACCTGGTCGATGGCCTTGTACAGGATGACGAATGCCTCGCCGTCTTCCTCGTCCTTGGCGATTTGCCGGAAACCGGCTTTTTCAGCCATTTCGATGGCGGCCGGGTTGCTCAACGGCACGCGCTTGTAGCCCGGCCACTGGCGCCACTGCACACCGTAGATTTCGCCAAGGTCGTCATGCCCCTGGCGGAACGGGTTGGCCAGCCACTGGGCGTTTTCGTTGGCGTTCTGGTCCCAGACCTTGCAGCCCAGCTCACGGAATTCGCCCGCGTTCTTCACGCCACGCAAAAAGCCGACCATTTCGCCGATGGCCGACTTGAACGCCAGCTTGCGGGTAGTGATGGCCGGGAAGCCCTTCTGCAGGTCGAACTTGAGCATGGCGCCCGGCAGGCTGATGGTGCGGATGCCGGTACGGTTGCCTTGCAGCGTGCCGTTTTCGATGACGTCGCGAACCAGGTCTAGATACTGTTTCATGGCTTACCTGTAACAAAAACGGCAGGGGGATCGCCCCTGCCGTGAAAATCAGACGGCGGGTTTGGCCGTGGGTTTGCGGTTGTAGGCCAACCAGATCAGGAAGATGCCGCCGATGATCATCGGTACGCAAAGCAACTGACCCATGGTCAACCAGCCGAAGGCAATGTAGCCCAGTTGGGCATCAGGCACCCGCACAAACTCCACGATGAAGCGGAAAATGCCATAGAACAGCGCGAACATGCCGGACACGGCCATGGTCGGGCGCGGTTTGCGCGAGTACAACCAGAGAATCACGAATAATGCCACACCTTCCAGGGCAAACTGGTACAGCTGCGACGGATGACGCGGCAGTTGGGCCGGGTCGCTGAACGGTGGAAACACCATTGCCCACGGCACATCAGTGGCCTTGCCCCACAGTTCGGCGTTGATGAAGTTGCCGATCCGCCCTGCGCCCAGGCCGATCGGCACCAGTGGCGCGACAAAGTCCATCAGTTCGAAGAACGACTTGTTGTTGCGCTTGCCGAACCACAAGGCCGCCAGCATCACGCCGATGAAACCGCCGTGGAACGACATGCCGCCCTTCCACACCTCAAAGATCAGGGTCGGGTTGGCCAGGTACTGGTGCAGGTCGTAGAACAGCACGTAACCCAGGCGCCCGCCCACGATCACCCCCATCGACAACCAGAACACCAGATCCGAGAGCTTTTCTCGGCTCCAGGTAGGGTCGAAGCGGTTGAGCCGGCGCGACGCCAGCAGCCAGGCGCCGCCGATACCAATCAGGTACATCAGGCCGTACCAATGGATTTTCAGCGGCCCGAGGGCCACGGCCACGGGGTCTATCTGCGGGTAAGGCAGCATGGAGATTCCTCTTGGTTCAAATCAGAAAGCTGAGGCCAACGCAGAACAGCAGCGCTGCGAACAGGCGTTTCAACAAACGGGGCGACAGCTTGTGCGCCAGGCGCGCGCCGAAGCGGGCAAAGAACATGCTGGTGACGGCGATGCCGAGCAATGCCGGCAGGTACACGTAACCCAGGCTGTGAGGCGGCAGGTGTTCGTCGTGCCAACCCAGCAGCATGAAGCTCAGGGCACTGGCTATGGCAATCGGCAGGCCACAGGCCGAGGATGTGGCCACCGCCTGCTGCATTGGCAGGCTGCGCCATGTCAGGAACGGCACGGTCAGCGAGCCGCCGCCAATGCCGAAGATCGCAGAGGCCCAGCCGATTACCCCACCAGCGCCGATCAGCCCCGGCTTACCCGGTATGCCACGGCTGGCTTTGGGTTTTAGGTCCAGGGCCATTTGCGCGGCGACGATCAGGGCGAACACGCCGATGATCTTTTGCAGTTGCGGGCCTTGGATCAACGAGGCCGTTTTGGCACCGATACCGGCACCCAGCAGGATGCCGAGGGTCATCCAGGCAAAAATGCGCCATTGCACCGCGCCTTTGCGGTGGTGCTCCAGCACAGCGTTGATTGAGGTGAAGATAATGGTGGCCAGCGATGTGCCCACTGCCAGGTGAGTTAGCACCGAAGCATCAAAACCTTGCAAGGTGAAGCTGAATACCAGCACCGGCACGATGATGATGCCGCCCCCCACGCCGAACAGCCCGGCCAGCACACCGGCGCAGGCGCCCAACAGCAGATAGAGTACGAACTCCATTCGTGGTCCCCGAGAAAATCAATCCGGCATGGTAACGGAAGCCGGGCTCGTGGCTCTAGTGAAGTCTGTGACAGGATGGATCGTCACGGCCTCAATGGTTAGAGTGGCAAAAAACACAGGGGCCACACCTATGTGCCTGATCGTATTCGCCTGGCGGCCGGGGCATGCCCTGCCGCTGATCGTGGCGGCCAACCGTGACGAGTTCTATGCCAGGCCCACCCAAGCGCTGGCCGCGTGGGAGGATGCGCCTGGCGTGCATGCAGGGCGTGATCTGGAAGCTGGTGGCACCTGGCTGGGGGTGGGGCCTGATGGTCGGTTTGCAGCATTGACCAACATTCGTGACCCGGGGCAGGCAGTAGGCCCACGTTCGCGGGGTGAACTGGTGGCGGCATACCTGCAAAGTGAACTGGGCGTCGAGGCGTACCTGGACCAGGTTGCCAGCCGCAGCGGGCAGTATTCGGGGTTCAACCTGCTGGTGGGCGATGGGCAGCAATTGGGGTATCTGCATGCCCGCGAGGCGGCACCGCGAATTCTTGCGCCTGGGGTTTATGGGGTTTCCAATGCCGGGCTGGATACGCCGTGGCCGAAGCTGGTGAAGGCGCGGCAAGGGCTGGAGGGGCTGCTGGAGGCGGCTGATCCACAGCAGTTGCTGACTTTGCTGAGCGATGGAGAGATTGCGCCGGATGCTGACCTGCCGGAAACGGGGGTGGGGATGGCGACCGAGCGGTTGTTGTCGAGCGTATTCATCGCCAGCCAGAATTATGGGACGCGGGCGAGTACGGTATTGATTGTGGATGATCAGGGGAGAAGGCGGCTGATTGAGCGTAGTTTTGGGCCGTTTGGTGGGCATCTTGGTGAGGTTGAGGTGGGGGTTTGAAGGGGCCGCTGCGCGGCCATCGCGGATAAATCCGCTCCTACAAGTGCGCGCGACCCTGTAGGAGCGGATTTATCCGCGATGGGTCGCGTAGCGGCCCCAACATCACAACGTCTTGTTCGGCCCGATCATCCGCGCCAACCCGAGGTTCTTCAGCGCCAACTGCAGCGAGCTGTGGATAACCTGCGGGTTGTCATGGCTCAACGCCTCGCTCAGCAATTCCTTGGCCCTGCTCATGTTGACTTGGCGCAGCATCCACTTAACCTTTGGCAGGTTGGTGGCGTTCATCGACAAGCTATCGAAGCCCATGGCCATCAACAGGATCGCTGCTGCCGGGTCACCGGCCATCTCGCCACAGATGCTCACCGGCTTGCCTTCGCCATGAGCATCACGCACCACGGTGTTCAAGGCCTGCAGCACGGCCGGGTGCAGGTAATCGTACAGGTCGGCAACGCGCGGGTTGTTACGGTCCACTGCCAGTAGGTACTGGGTCAGGTCGTTGGAGCCGACCGATAGGAAGTCCACCTGCCGGGCCAGTTCCTTGGTCTGGTAAACCGCAGCCGGGATTTCGACCATTACACCCACCGGCGGCATCGGCACATCGGTGCCTTCGTCGCGCACTTCGCCCCAGGCACGGTGAATCAGGTGCAGCGCCTCTTCCAGCTCATGGATACCGGAAATCATCGGCAGCAGAATGCGCAGGTTGTTCAGGCCCTCGCTGGCCTTGAGCATTGCCCGGGTCTGAACCAGGAAAATTTCTGGGTGGTCGAGGGTGACACGGATGCCGCGCCAGCCCAGGAACGGGTTTTCTTCCTTGATCGGGAAGTAAGACAGCGCTTTGTCGCCGCCAATGTCCAGCGTACGCATGGTCACCGGCAGCGGATGGAAGGCCGCCAACTGCTCACGGTAAATCGCCAGCTGTTCCTTCTCGCTGGGGAACCGCTGGTTGATCATGAACGGCACTTCAGTGCGGTACAGGCCTACGCCTTCGGCGCCGCGCTGCTGGGCGCGGGCCACATCGGCGAGCAGGCCGGTGTTTACCCACAGGGGCATGCGGTGGCCATCTGGCGTGACGCAAGGCAGTTCGCGCAAGGCATCGAGGCCCTGGGCCAGCTGGCGCTCTTCCTCGACCACATCGCTGTACTGCTTGCGCAGCACGTCGCTGGGGTTGGTGAACACTTCGCCTTTGTAGCCGTCGACGATCATTTCGATGCCGTCGACCTTGGAGTAAGGCAGGTCAACCAGGCCCATCACCGTCGGGATGCCCATCGCCCGGGCCAGAATGGCGACGTGGGAGTTGCCCGAACCCAGCACCGAAACCAGGCCGACGAGCTTGCCTTCCGGCACCTCGCCGAGCATTGCCGGGGTCAGCTCCTCGCTGACCAGAATGGTGTTGTCGGCATACACCATGGTTTGCGAACGGGCTTCCTGCAGGTAGGCCAGCAAGCGGCGACCAAGGTCTTTGACGTCAGAGGCGCGTTCGCGCAGGTAATCGTCGTCCATCAGCTCGAAGCGGTTAACGTGTTCGCCAACCACTTGGCGCAAGGCGCCCTGGGCCCACTGGCCGGTCTTGATGACGTCCACCACCTCGCCACCCAAGGCAGCGTCTTCGAGCATCATCAGGTACACATCGAACAACGCGCGCTCTTCGGGGCGCAACTGGGTAGCCAGCTTGGCCGAAAGCTTGCGCATGTCTTCGCGCACGCCTTCGAGGGCGTTGTGGAACAGTTTCAATTCGGCGTCGATGTCATCGACGGTTTTGTCCGGCACCACTTCGAGGTCTGCCGGAGGCAACATGACCACCGCCCGGCCCACGGCGGCGCCCGGCGAGCCCGGCACACCCACGAAGCGCGCTTCCTGGATGCCCTTGCCCTGGCGGCCCAGGCCGCGGATCGAACCGGTGGCCTCGGCATGGGCAATAACCCCTGCGAGCTGGGCACTCATGGTAACCAGGAAGGCCTCTTCGCCCTCGTCGAACTGGCGGCGCTCCTTCTGCTGAATGACCAGAACACCCACCACACGGCGGTGGTGGATGATCGGCGCACCCAGGAAGGACGCAAACTTCTCTTCGCCGGTTTCGGCAAAATAGCGGTAACGGGGGTGATCGGCGGCGTTTTCCAGGTTCAGCGGCTCTTCCCGGGTGCCCACCAGGCCCACCAGGCCCTCGTTGGGCGCCATGCTGACCTTGCCGATGGAACGCTTGTTCAGGCCTTCGGTGGCCATCAATACGAAGCGGTTGGTTTCCGGGTCGAGCAGGTACACCGAGCAGACCTGGCTGCCCATCGCCTCCTTTACGCGCAAGACAATGATACCCAACGCCGTTTTGAGATCTTTGGCGGAGTTCACTTCCTGGACGATCTTGCGCAGCGTATTGAGCATGGCTCGGGGTCGAACTCCGTCGTCAGTCGCGCGTCAGTAGACGCGGTGCTAGCTCTTTCAGGGCGCGGCGGTAGACTTCACGCTTGAACGTCACCACCTGGCCCAGCGGATACCAATAGCTGACCCAGCGCCAGCCGTCGAATTCCGGCTTGCCAGTCAGGTCCATCCGCACCCGTTGCTCATTGCTCACCAACCGCAGCAAAAACCACTTCTGCTTCTGGCCGATGCACAGCGGTTGGCTGTGGGTGCGTACCAGCCGCTGGGGTAAACGATAACGCAACCAGCCGCGGGTGCAGGCAAGAATTTCAACATCATCGCGTTCAAGGCCAACTTCTTCGTTCAGCTCACGGTACAGGGCATCTTCCGGCGTCTCGTCAGGGTTGATACCACCCTGCGGGAATTGCCAGGCATCCTGGTTGATCCGTCGAGCCCATAGCACCTGCCCGGCATCATTCGTAAGAATGATCCCGACATTGGGGCGAAAACCATCCGGGTCGATCACGGCAGCAACCTCGCAAACGCATGTCACCGCATTGTTCCACAAAGCTTGCGAGCGCAGCAACGCGCCCGCCAAGCTTATGTGCTGCGAGGTGAAAACTGCGTGTTTTGAAGGCTGGCCTGGTTGTGGGCGCAGTACCGGTATAACCGGTTTACGTTAAGGATTGATGTTGGCCTGAGTCTCAAACCGGTTTGGCGCCCATCAGCCCGGCAATCGACAGGAAACAGACCCCGCTGAACACGGCCAACGCCAAGGTGAACCGCAAGCCCACTGATTCGGCTTTGCGTAGCCGGTTCAACCTCACCAGCAGCCACCACGCGGCGAACGCGCCCAAGGTATAGATGATGCTGGACGCCAACACCCAGGTCTGCCCCAACGGCCAGCCCACCAGGTGCACCAGCCACCAGCCGGTAAAGGGCATGCTCACCAGGCACAGGCCCATCACCAGCCAGACGAACACCAGTGGCCGGCGTAGCAGCTTGGCATAGGCCTCGGTATCGCCCTGTTTACGGGCGCGGACCGTCCAGATGGTCAGACCCAGAGCGTCTAGAAGCAAAAGCACGGTGGCGGCGATGTGCAGGGCCTTGATGGTGTTGAGGTGTTCCATGTCGAGCGTCCTGTAGGAGCGGCCTTGCGTCGCGAAAGGGCCATCAGCCCCAGCTTAGCCCCTCAACCCAGAAACAGCTTGTAAGCCGGGTTATCAGTCTCATCCCAATACGGGTAACCGATCTTGGCCAGCGCCGCTGGCACCAGGTGGCGCTCGTCTTCCGGCACCTGCAAGCCGGCCACCACACGCCCATCAGCCGCGCCGTGGTTACGGTAGTGGAACATCGAGATATTCCAGCGCCCACCCAGTTTGTTGAGGAAGTTGAACAAAGCCCCCGGTCGCTCAGGGAACTCGAAGCGCAGCACGATTTCGTCACTGGCCCCCGCCGAATGGCCGCCCACCATATGGCGAATGTGCAGTTTGGCCAGCTCGTTGTCGGTCAGGTCGGCGACCGGGAAGCCCTGCTCGGTCAGGTGCTGAACCAGTGCGGCACGCGGGTCGTTCTCAGGGTGGGTCTGCACGCCAACGAAAATATGGGCTTCATCGGAGGTGTGCTTGCGGTAGTTGAACTCGGTGATCTGGCGCTTGCCGATCGCTTCGCAGAAGGCCTTGAAGCTACCCGGACGCTCGGGAATGGTCACCGCGATGATCGCTTCGCGCTTTTCACCCAGCTCGGCACGTTCGGCCACGTGGCGCAGGCGGTCGAAGTTGACGTTGGCGCCCGAGTCGATGGCCACCAGGGCCTGCCCGGTCACGCCGGTGGTTTCAACGTACTTCTTGATGCCGGCAACGCCCAAAGCGCCGGCAGGTTCAGTGATCGAGCGGGTATCGTCGTAAATATCCTTGATGGCGGCACAGATCTCGTCGGTGCTGACCGTGATCACTTCGTCCACATGAAGGCGGCAGATATCGAAGGTGTGCTGGCCGATTTGTGCAACCGCCACGCCATCGGCAAACAGCCCCACCTGTGGCAAGACAACGCGCTCACCCGCCGCCATGGCGGCCTGCAGGCAGTTGGAGTCATCCGGTTCAACGCCAATCACCTTGATTTCCGGGCGCAGGTATTTAACGTAAGCGGCAATACCGGCAATCAGGCCGCCCCCGCCCACCGGTACGAAGATGGCATCCAGCTGGCCCGGGTGCTGGCGCAGAATTTCCATCGCCACGGTGCCTTGGCCGGCGATGGTGTGCGGGTCGTCGTAAGGGTGGATATAGACGAAGCCCTTCTCATCGACCAATTTCAGCGAATAGGCCAACGCCTCTGGGAACGAGTCGCCATGCAGCACCACCTTCCCGCCCCGCGAGCGCACACCTTCGACCTTGATTTCCGGGGTGGTCTTGGGCATCACGATGGTGGCTTTGATGCCCAGCTCACGCGCCGCCAACGCCACGCCCTGGGCATGGTTACCCGCCGAGGCAGTAACCACGCCGCGCGCCAGTTCTTCCGGGCTCAGTTGGGCCAGCTTGTTGTACGCCCCGCGAATCTTGAAGGAAAACACCGGCTGCAGGTCTTCACGCTTGAGCAGCACGTGGTTGCCAAGGCGCTTGCTGAGCTGGCCGGCATTGTGCAGCGGGGTTTCGACCGCAACGTCGTAAACGCGCGAGGTGAGGATCTTCTTGACGTACTGTTCGAGCATCGGGAAAGCATCACTGGCCGCAGGACAAGGGTTGCGAGTCTACCGCAGCGCTACGTCGGGCGACCACAGCAAAGCCGCCCGAGCCGTTATACTAGGCCACTTTGAAAACCGCCCTGCCCCATTCCGGAGCCCGCATGACCCAGGACCAACTCAAACAGGCCGTCGCCCAGGCCGCTGTCGACTTCATTCTGCCGAAGCTGGATACCAAGAGCATCGTCGGTGTCGGCACCGGTTCGACTGCCAACTTCTTCATTGACGCCCTGGCCCAGCACAAAACCGCCTTCGACGGCGCCGTTGCCAGCTCCGAAGCCACTGCCCAGCGCCTCAAAGGCCACGGTATTCCGGTGTATGAGCTGAACAGCGTCAGCGAGCTGGAGTTTTATGTGGATGGTGCCGACGAAAGCGATGCGCACCTGAACCTGATCAAAGGCGGTGGCGCAGCCCTGACCCGCGAGAAAATCGTTGCGGCGGTGGCCAAGACCTTCATCTGCATCGCCGATGGCAGCAAGCTGGTGCCGGTGCTGGGCGCTTTCCCGCTGCCAGTCGAAGTAATCCCGATGGCCCGTAGCCATGTGGCGCGCCAGCTGGTGAAGCTGGGCGGCGACCCGGTTTACCGCGAAGGCGTGGTGACCGACAACGGCAACGTGATCCTGGACGTGCACAACCTGCAGATCACCAACCCGGTAGAGCTGGAAGCGCAAATCAATGCGATCGTTGGCGTGGTCACCAACGGCCTGTTCGCGGCGCGGCCGGCGGATTTGCTGTTGCTGGGTACCGCTGAAGGTGTGAAAACCCTCAAGGCCGAGTAATAGCCATCGCGGCGGTTCGACGTCTCGGTGAACCCGCTCCACGCAGGGCGGGTTCATCTGTAGGCAATCAGTCGGCCGGCTGTTTGAACACGTAGAACAGGTTAGGCTCGCTGACCATGTAAATGGTCCCGGCCTCGTCCATCGCAATCCCTTCTGCCTGCGGCACCGCCTGCTTCAAACCCTGGTACCCCTTGCGCAACGACAAGGTACTCAGCGGCTTGCCCTTCACATCCAGCTCCAGCACCAGCCTCGATTCGTCCGACAGCGCCAGCAAATGCCCGCTGCGCTCATCGAACTGCAAACTCGACAAGTCGCGCACGAATAGCCGCTCATCACGTTTGCGGTCCTGCACCACATGCACGGCGTATGGCTGTTCCGGGTTGTCATGAGGGAACCCGTGAATTTCGTAAATCACCATGGGGTCGCGCTCCTTGGCCACGAACAGGCGCTTGCCTGCCGAGTCGTAGGCCAAGCCTTCGAAGCCTTTGTTGCCGTTCAGGCCGATGCCCAGGCTCAGTTGCTCGGCGTCGTTAGCGTCGAGGAACATCGTGTCATCGTCAAGGCGCACACGAATGAGGCGCTGCTGGCGCTCGTCGGTAATCACATAGCTGTTGGGGCCGACGTATTCCACGGCTTCAGGGTCGCCAAAACCGGTTAGCGGCACGCGGCGCAGGATGCGCCCGTCCAACGACAGTTCGATCAATTCGGAGCGCTGGTTGGTGACGGTGAACAGCGTTTTGCGGTCGGGGTCGTAGGTCAGCGCCGACACATCATCGTCCAGGCCGTCGATCGTCTGCGCTTCGATCGCCACCCGGTAGCGATCGAGCCCCATGCTCTGCTCAGCGGGCTGCCACCAGGTCTTGAGGTTGAACCAACCCCGCTCGAACAAGCGGAACTCCTGCCCCGCCATGCTCAACAAGAGCACGGCCAGCAAACCGACAACAGCAAGGATCAGGGGCAGGCGAACATAACGACGCATAACGGCAGACTCGGCGTAAGGGTGGCGAATCTAACCATGCCTGACTGAAGTGAAGCTTAATGCCATCATTCCCTGATAAGGCAGTCAGTTCTTCTTGAAACGATAGAAGAGCGCGGGCTCACTGACCATATAAAGGTTGCCCTTATCGTCCATGGCCACGCCCTCGGCACGCGGGATGGTGCTCTTGAGGCCGTTGAAACCACCCAGCAGGGTCATGAAGCTGACCTGCTGGCCTTGCTCGTCCAGTTCCAGCAGCATGTTGGAGTCGGCAGACAGCACCAGCAGGTGCCCGGTGCGCGGGTCCACACCCAGGGCCGAGAGGTTGCGCAGGTCAAGTTCGTCACTGGCCAGCGGCTGCTTGTCACCCTCTAGCGGGCTGCGGCCATCGGTTGCCCAGGTGTACAGCTTTGGCGGGCGCTCCTCGCCGATGATCAGGCGTTGGCGCATCGGGTCCCAGGCAACGGCTTCAAAACCTTTGTTGCTTTTGACCGACTCGCCCAAGTCATGGCTCGGGAAGTCGGCGTGGTTAAGGGTGGTGGTGCTGGCATCGACCTTGACCACGGTCAGGTCATGCTTGCGCTCGTCGGTGATGGCAATTTGGCCGTCTTCCAGCACGGCCACGCCTTCAGGGTTGTTCCAGCCGACCAGCGGGATCTGGCGCAACACATCACCCTCAAGGTTGAGCTCGACCAGGAACGGGTTTTTGCCCATGACCACGAACAAGGTGCGGGTATGAGGGTTGAAGGCGATGTCGGAAGCTTCGTCATCGTCCATGCCCGGCATTGGCTTGGCGTCGATATCGACCTTGAAGTCGGGCAACCACACGCTTTCGCTGCGTTCGGCAGTGCTTTCGAAGCTTTCCTTTACCCACAGCAGGCCACGGTCGTCCCAGTGCATGGCCACGGCTACGCCATAACCGATCACCGCAGCCACGGCCAGGGCGAAGGGCCAGCGCAGGTAGAAACGGCGCTTGGGGGATACGGGGGCGCTGGCGGAGGATGGCATGCGGGTGGTCCTGGGGTAGGGGCTATGGGAGGCGCATTATCCGGATGGGGTGTGAAAAATTCGGTAAATCGAAATACGCACCTGTGGGAACGGCCTTGTGTCGCGAAAGGGCCGCGTAGCGGCCCCAGGGTGCAGCTTCGCAACTGATATTGCCGGGGCTGCCATGCAGCCCTTTCGCGACACAAGGCCGCTCCCACACAGTCAGCGTAAGTGCTTAAAGCACCCGGCTTTCGAAGCGGCAAACGCCCGGCAGCTCCAGCACCAGCTCGTCACCCACATTGAACGGCCCGACACCGGCCGGGGTGCCGGTGAGAATCACGTCGCCAGGCTGCAGCGAGAAATGCGAGGCCATGTGCTTAATGATCGGGACGATCGGGTTCAGCATCATCCCGCTATTGCCGTCCTGGCACACTTCGCCATTGATGGTCAGGCGTACCGGGATGTCGGTCAGGTCTTCAAAGGTGCCGGCGGCAACGAACGGTGGCAGCACGCAGGCGCCGTCAAAGCTCTTGCAGGTTTCCCACGGCATGCCCTTTTCCTTGAGCTTGGTCTGCACGTCACGCAAGGTCAGGTCCAGCGCCGGGGCGAATCCGGAAATGGCGTCGACCACTTCCTCTTCGGTGGGGTGCGCCGACAGCGGCTTGCCGAGCAACACGGCAATTTCAGCCTCGTAATGCACCGAGCCACGGTCGGTCGGGATCTTGAAGCCGCCCTCCAGTGGCACCACGCAACTGCCGGGCTTGATGAACAGCAGCGGCTCGGTCGGAATGGGGTTGCCCAGTTCCTTGGCGTGCTCGGCATAGTTACGGCCCACACACACTACCTTGCCCAGCGGGAAGTGAATGCGCGTGCCGTCTACGTACTGGTGCTGGTAACTCATGGCCGACTCCTTTGATTACTGCTTTTATTCAGGAGCGAAGATCTTACCCGGATTCATGATGCCGTTAGGGTCGAACACGGCCTTTATTGCCTTCATGCAGGCAATTTCTTCAGGCGAGCGGCTGTAACCCAGGTAATCACGTTTGGTCATGCCTACGCCGTGCTCGGCAGAGATCGAGCCGTTGTAGCGCTGCACGATCTCGAACACCCACTTGTTGACCTTGGTGCAGGAGGCGAAGAAGTCGTCCTTGCTCATGTGGTCGGGCTTGAGGATGTTCAGGTGCAGGTTGCCGTCGCCAATGTGGCCGTACCAGACCACTTCGTAGTCCGGGTAGTGCTCACTGACAATGGCATCGATGTCGCGCAGGAACGCCGGCACCTTGGACACGGTGACGGAAATGTCGTTTTTGTAGGGTGTCCAGTGAGAGATGGTTTCTGACAGGTATTCGCGCAGCTTCCACAGGTTCTTCAGCTGTGTTTCGCTCTGGCTCATCACACCGTCCAGCACCCAGCCCTGCTCCACACAATGCTCGAAGGTGGCCAGCGCCTCGTTGGCCACGTTGTCGGTGCTGGCTTCAAACTCCAGCAAGGCGTAGAACGGACACGGGGTATCGAACGGTGCCGGCACATCGCCACGAGCCATGATCCTTGCCAGGCCCTTGTCGGAGAAGAACTCGAACGCGGTGAGGTCGAGCTTGCCCTGAAAGGCGTGCAGCACCGGCATGATCGAGTCGAAGTCCGGGGTGCCCAGCACCATCGCGGTGAGGTTGCGCGGTGCACGGTCCAGGCGCATGGTCGCCTCGACCACGAAGCCCAGCGTCCCCTCCGCGCCTATAAATAGCTGGCGCAGGTCATAACCGGTGGCGTTCTTGATCAGGTCTTTGTTCAGTTCCAGCAGCTCGCCCTTGCCGGTGACCACTTTGAGGCCCGCCACCCAGTTGCGTGTCATGCCGTAGCGGATCACCTTGATACCGCCAGCATTGGTGCCAATATTGCCGCCAATCTGGCTGGAGCCGCTTGAAGCGAAGTCCACGGGGTAGTACAAGCCCTGCTCTTCGGCGAAGGCCTGCAACTGGCGGGTGATCACGCCCGGCTGGCAGACCACCGTGCGGTCAAAGGCGTTGAAGTCGAGAATCTGGTTCATGTTGTCGAACGCAACCACCACCTCGCCGTTGGCCGCAACCGCGCCAGCCGACAGCCCGGTACGCCCGCCCGAGGGCACCAACGCAACCTGATGGCGGTTGGCCCAGCCGACAATGGCCTGCACCTGCTCGATGGTCTTGGGGAGTACGATGGCAGAAGGCGCGGGCGGGTAATGTTTGGTCCAGTCCTTGCCGTACGCCTCAAGGGAAGCCGCGTCGGTCAGGACCCTGCCAGGGTCGACCAGGGTCTTCAGTTCATCAATTACCGCGGGGTGGGTCATCGCTGGAACTCTCGACTTATTCATAGTCACCCTGAGCACTCTTCACCTGTCGGGATAAGCTCAGATTGTGTCGCGTATGCTAGCATAGCCCCCCTGCTGTTCGTGCTAAGGCCGACACCGCGCCGCTTCACCCCTCGCCATTTTTTCTCCGGGATACAGGTTTACGCAGATGAGCAAGACTTCTCTCGACAAGAGCAAGATCAGGTTCCTTCTTCTTGAAGGTGTGCACCAGAACGCGGTGGATACCCTCAAGGCCGCCGGGTACACCAACATCGAGTACCACACTGGCTCGCTGCCAGAAGCGGAACTCAAGGAAAAGATCGCCGACGCTCACTTCATCGGCATCCGCTCGCGTACCCAGCTGACTGAAGAGATCTTCGACGGCGCCAAAAAACTGGTCGCAGTCGGCTGCTTCTGCATCGGCACCAACCAGGTCGACCTGAGCGCTGCCCGCGAGCGCGGTATCGCCGTGTTCAACGCGCCTTACTCCAACACCCGTTCGGTAGCCGAACTGGTATTGGCCGAAGCCATCCTGCTGCTGCGCGGCATCCCGGAGAAAAACGCCTCCTGCCACCGTGGCGGCTGGATCAAGAGCGCGGCCAACTCGTTCGAAATCCGCGGCAAGAAGCTGGGCATCGTGGGTTACGGCTCGATCGGTACCCAACTGTCGGTACTGGCCGAGAACCTGGGCATGCAGGTCTATTTCTATGACCCGCTGACCAAGCTGCCGCTGGGCAACGCTACCCAGGTCACCAGCCTGAACGAACTGCTGGGCCTGGCCGACATCGTCTCGCTGCACGTGCCGGAGCTGCCATCCACCCAGTGGATGATCGGCGAGAAAGAAATCCGCTCGATGAAGAAGGGCGCGATCCTGATCAACGCCGCCCGTGGCACCGTGGTCGAACTGGACCACCTGGCTGCCGCCATCAAGGACAAGCACCTGATCGGCGCCGCCATCGACGTGTTCCCGGTAGAGCCACGCTCCAACGACGAGCAGTTCGAAAGCCCGCTGCGCGGCCTGGACAACGTGATCCTGACCCCGCACATCGGTGGTTCCACTGCCGAAGCGCAGGCCAACATTGGCCTGGAAGTGGCCGAGAAGCTGGTCAAGTACAGCGACAACGGTACCTCGGTGTCCTCGGTCAACTTCCCTGAAGTGGCCCTGCCGGCTCACCCTGGCAAGCACCGCCTGCTGCACATCCACGAAAACATCCCGGGTGTGCTCAGCGAGATCAACAAAGTCTTCGCTGAAAACGGCATCAACATCTCCGGTCAGTTCCTGCAGACCAACGAGAAAGTTGGTTATGTAGTAATCGACGTCGACGCCGAGTACTCCGACCTGGCGCAAGAGAAGCTGCAGCAGGTCAAGGGCACCATTCGCTCGCGCGTGTTGTTCTAAGCTTGGCAGCGGCATGAAAAAGGGAGGCCCTGGTGGCCTCCCTTTTTTTGTCCAGTGAGATCGGTGTTGCCTGCTTCGCGGGTAAACCCGCTCCCACAGAGGTTGTGCAAGCCCTGCGGGAGCGGGGTTACCCGCGAAGATCCAGCACTATTTCACGGTAACAGTAACCTTCTGCGACTCGACACTCGGCTTGAACGGGACGTGATACTGGTCACCCAGCACCAGCTGCAAGGTGTGCTTACCTGGGGTCAGGGTAATGGTGGCCTCGGTCTGCGCCTTGCCGAAGTGCAGCACCTGCGGGCCAGCTGGCAGCGGCGCGTTGTTCTCTGGCATCAGGCTGGTTGGCAGCGGCTGGTCGGCAGCAGGTTCTTTGTCCACATCTACCAGCAGGTGATGATGGCCGGTATGCGGGGTCTGGTCACCCGCTGGCTTGAGCGCCATGCCCTCGATGCCGAACTTGACGGTGAAGGTTTTGTCGACCGTGGCGCCATCGGCGGGGGAAACGATGAAGACCTTGGCATCCTTGGGCGGCTCCTGGCTCTTCAGCGCATCTGCGGCGCTGGCCAATACCGAGGCCCCCATCAGCAGACCGGCAACGGCAGCACGCGAAAATAGGCTGTTCATTCACTTCTCCTGTATTCACTTTAAGACCGCATCCACCTACAAACGGATAGCGGCGGTAGTTCACCATAGCCCACACGGAGAAATATTTCAGTTAGGGTTAAACCTCGCCAAGACGATAAGGTCATAGGCTGCGCTCGACCGCGACGAGGAAGAAAGTCGTGGCGAAAGAAATTCATCTGTTTGAAAAAGGGGCACACAATGCGGTCGACCATAGGCGTACTGCTGGCAGTACTGATCACTCCGTTGGCTCAGGCAGACCTGTACGATGAGATCACCGACCGGGGCGAATTGCGTATTGCAGTGCAAGCTGATGCTCCGCCCTACGCCTTCAAGGAAAATGAACACCTGACGGGCTTCCAGGTCGAGTTAGGCCAGGATTTGGCTCGCGAACTGGGCCTGCGTGCCGAACTCATCGAGACTCCCGAAGAGAAAGTGATGCCAGGGGTGGAACGCGGCACTTACGACGTTGCACTGACGCCGCCAGGTGAAACGCTCAAGAGTGATGGCCCCTTCGATGTCAGTGAGCCGTTTGGCGAGAAACAAATGGTCATCCCGTTCCAGAAGGGCAACCCAGCGTTTCAAAGTGTGCTGAACAACGCGCTGCAGCGCATGAAAACCAGTGGCCGGCTGACCGAACTGGAGCAAAAATGGTTCAAGGCACCTCAGGCACCAGAGCCAGCGCCTGCTGCGCTTGCTCCAACTCCAGCTCACTGAAAACCTGCACACCTTCGCGCCGCAACAGCGCAGCAGTTACCCCCTCACCCGGCACTTTCACACCCGAGAAGGTGCCATCGTAGGTCAGGCGATTACCACAGGACGGGCTACCGGACTTGAGTACCGCCACGCGGATACCATGGCGGCGCACCAGCTCCAATGCCTGCCGGGCGCCGGCAACAAAGGCAGCACTGACGTCCTCACCGGTTACCGTCAGCACCTGGGTAATACCGTTTAACACGTCACTGCCCTGCCCGCCCGGTATCTCCGCCGGCGGCCTTGGCGTCGGCAATCCCCCCGCCACTTCGGGGCACAAGGGCACCACGCGCCCTTCAGCCTGCCAGCGCTGCAACACATCGGGGTGCCCGCTTGCGCGGCCGTCATAGCGCACCGGCTGCCCCAGCAGGCAAGCGCTGACCAGGACCTTGGGCGAATCAGAACGGGTCATTGCCACGGCGGCGGAACCAGCCAGTCAACGACAATCGTTCGCGCCCGGCCGGCAGCACTTCGTGGGGTACTTCACCCGACAGAAACACCACCAGGCAGCCCGCCACCGGTTGAACATCGTGCGTCACATCCCCAGCAAGGTACATGCGAAGCTGGCCGCCATCCTGCGCTTGCCAATCTTCGTTGAGGTACAGCACCGCAGAAACCATTCGCCGGTCATCGTCGCGGAAGCGGTCCAGATGGCGGCGGTAGAAAGCCCCGGGCGGGTAAAGGGCAAAATGGCATTCGAAGTCTTCAAGGCCCAGGAACAACCCCTGATTGATCGCCTGACGCAGATGGCTCATGGCCTCCAGGTAGCGGTCGCATGCCTCGGCCTGCCCCGGGTCGATCCACTGGATCTGGTCACCCCTGATTGCCTCGCGCACTTCCTGGTCCGCACCGCGCCCGACACCTGCCGGGTTGAGTTCACCTTCGGCATCACGCCGCCGACATTCGGCTGCCAGCGCGCGCACCAGGTCGGCGGGCAAAAAGAGCGCCTGCTGCGACCAGCCATGGGTGGCCAGATCGTCTACGACGGCCGCAAACATCGGGTTTTCAGGGGAGATGTGCATGGCGCGCATCATATCCATTCGCCATGCCGCCGCACAGCGCCACTTGGCTGAGAAGCATGCGGATCACTCGACAAACCTGCGCCGAGGCAAGGACAATAGCCATCTGCCGACAGGAGTCCTGAATGCGCCGTCTGTTTACCCTGATTTTGCTGATGATCTGCACCACACCTGTCTGGGCAGACAGCCTCGATCAACTCTACAAGGCCGCCGGCTGGCCCGACCAGCGCGCCCATTTCAACGATGCCGTGAGCGCCGCCCAGCAGCGCTACCGTAACAGCTTGCCGCCTGCGGTTTACCAGGCACTGGTTAATAACAGCAACCAGCGCTTCCAGGCTCAGGCAATGGACAGCCGTGCCTTGGCCAAGCTGCGCGCTTCGCTGCCAAACCCTGCTCCTGCGCTGGCCTTTTTCCAGTCGCCACTGGGGCGCAAGATCGTTGCCGCCGAACTGCTGGCCACGCGCAAGGACCAGCTGGCCAAAAACGCCAAGGGCCTACCGAAAATCCAGGCCAGCGATAATCGCCTGCTGATCATCGGCCACTTGGCCCAGGCGCTGCCTGCCCGCGAAGCTGGGGCGGAAGTCAGCCTGGCGATTGCCGGTGTGGCGGCGGACAGCCTGAGTTCGATGATCCCCGGCCTGTTTGGCGGCGGCCAGGCCCAAGGCATGCTCGACGGCCAGCGCCAGCGCCTGATGAGCCAGATTGGCGAAGACCTGAACAATACGTTGCTCTACGTCTATCGCGGCCTGTCCGACGCAGAGCTGGAAGAGTTCGCCACCTTTGCCGAATCGCCGGAAGGCAAGGCGTATTACCAAGCTGCGGTGGCTGCCGTGCGGGCAGGCCTTGCAGTTGGGCAGAACAGCGCAGACTTGAAGTAATCAGCCCAGGCGCTGGTTGATGAAGTCAAAGTAGCGCCGGCGGATGTTCGGCAGCTCGTTGGCCAGGTGGTGTCGGGCTTCGGGCAGCATCAAGATCTGCGGGTCACTGAACTTGGCCTTGAGCACCTTGAGGTTGTAGGGCCAGTCCACCGTACCATCCGCCTCTCCCTGAACGATCAAAGGTTGCCGCGCGCTCTGCGGCGCTGCCTCAATACGTTTGACCCACGCCATCAGTGCCCCGACCCACGCCGTAGGCAGGCGGCGGGGTTGTAGCGGATCGGCCTCAAGGAATGGCAGGAAGGTCGGGTCGTTGGTGTTCTCGCTGAAGCGACGCTCGATGCCATTGACGAAATGGCGCAGCACGCGATAGCTGAATTTTGACCAGCGCCAGGCACGTGGGCGTACCAGCGGCGCCAGCAAGATCACTTGGCCATCAATCGGGCTTTGCGCGCCCTTGTGCAACAGGTGATCCACCGCAATCGCACCACCGGTGCTCTGCCCACACAGGTGCCATGGGCGTGGCAACTCGAGGCCGCGTGCCTGCTCCAGCAGGGCGTCCAGTGCCTGCTGGTACAGGGCGAAGTCTGTGATGCTGGCCCGCTCCCCGCTGGACAGCCCATGGCCTGGCAGGTCGCAACTGATGACGGCATAACCGAGCTTCAGCGCCCACTCGATCACATGCCGATAGAGGCCCATGTGGTCGTAGTAACCGTGCAGAAGGACCAACGTTGCCACCGGTTTTTGCGGCACCCAGGCCTGCCCCACCAGGTCGAACCCCGCACCCTTGAAACCACCGAGCCAGCTCTGGGCAGGCAGGTTCAGGCCATAGAAGCGCTGATAGTCCTGCGCTTGCGAGGACAAAGGCTGGCGAGTGCTCAGTGGCGCCAGGCTGGTACGCAGGTGATCGGGTTGGAAAGCAGGCATCAAGTGTATCCACGGTAAAGCGAGTATTGATCTGGGATATTCAGCTCTGCCCGCCATCATGGCAAGCTTGCTCACCTCGAACAGACACTGTGGGAGCGGCCTTGTGTCGCGAAAGGGCTGCGAAGCAGCCCCAGCAATATGTGCTGCGTAGCTGCAACCTTGGGGCTGCTTCGCAGCCCTTTCGCGACACAAGGCCACTCCCACAAGCGCTCCGGACATTCCGATGAAGAACCGCTCGATCAAGCCAGTGATTGCTTTGCTGGCAGCTTTAATATGCGCCGTGATTTTCTGGCAAGCCTATTCCAGCTTCCAGTCCCGCTACCTGCGCCCTTTCGACAACCAGACCACCCTGTTCGACGGCAGCCAACTGCACCTGCCTGCCGACCTCGCCGGCCCCGGCCCGATCCGTGTGGTGCACTTCTGGGACCCGGCCTGCCCGTGCAATGTCGGCAATCAACAACACCTGGGCGACCTTGTCAGCCAGTTTGCAGGCAAAGGCGTGAGCTTCCACGTGGTGCAGAAGCCCGGTAGCCATGGCCAACTGCCGGCGAACCTCACCAGTTTGCAAACCATCACCCACTTCCCCGGCAGCGAACACCTGCCCGCTTCGCCCGCCGTGGCCATCTGGGACCAAAAGGGCCAGCTCGCCTACTTCGGCCCGTACAGCGAAGGCGCGGTGTGCAATGCCAGCAACAGTTTCATCGAGCCAATCCTCAAGGCGTTGCTTCAAGGACGCCAGGTTTTCGCATCCAACACGCTTTCCGTGGGCTGCTATTGTCCTTGGGCTAGTTAATTTCTGCACAAGGAGTCCCGATGAAGCGCAGCCTGACCCTGTTGGCGATCGTGGTAGCCGCGGCCGCGGGTGCCGGTTACTGGTACGTGCATGGCAAGCTGCCACAGCGCGAGGGCGAGGTGACCATTGCCGGGCTGCAGGCACCGGTCAGCGTGCGCTATGACGCCCGCGGCGTGCCCCACCTGCAGGCGCAAAACGAGCAGGACCTGTACCGCGCCCTCGGCTACGTGCACGCCCAAGACCGGCTGTTCCAGATGGAGATCATGCGCAGGCTGGCCCGGGGCGAACTGGCCGAAGTGCTGGGCGACAAGCTGCTGCCTACCGACACCTTGTTCCGCAGCCTGCGCATTCGCGATCAAGCGGCGCTGATGGTGCAGCGGCAGGACCGCAATTCGCCCTCCTGGCAAGCGCTGCAAGCCTACCTTGATGGCATCAATGCCTGGCAGGCCAGCCACCCCAAACCGATCGAATTCGACCTGATTGGCATTACGCCGCGCCCATTTACGGCTGAAGATACCCTGAGCATCGCCGGTTACCTGGCCTACAGCTTCGCCGCAGCCTTCCGTACGGAACCCGCGCTGACGTACATCCGCGACCAGCTCGGCCCGCAGTACCTGAACATCTTCGACCTCCAATGGCACCCCGATGGCGCATTGGCGGCGCCCCTGGCCGCAGCTGACTGGCAGAGCCTGGAGGCGCTGGCACGCGTGAGCCAGGAGGCCTTGCACGAAACAGGGCTGCCACAGTTTGAAGGCAGCAACGCCTGGGCAATCGCCGGTAACCGCACTAGCAGCGGCAGGCCGTTGCTGGCCGGTGATCCACATATCGCCTTTGCCATGCCTGCCGTTTGGTACGAGGCAGAACTGTCGGCACCGGGGTTCAACCTGTATGGCTACTTCCAGGCCTTGAACCCGTTTGCCCTGTTGGGGCACAACAGCGACTTCGGCTGGAGCCTGACCATGTTCCAGAACGACGATGTCGACCTGATCGCGGAAAAGACCAACCCTGCCAACGCCGAGCAGGTGATGGTCGACGGGCAGTGGCAAAACCTGGAAAAGACCGAGCAAAAGGTAACGGTCAAGGGCGAAGACCCGGTCACACTGACCTTGCTCCGCTCGCCCCACGGCCCCATCGTCAACAGCGTGCTGGGGGCGACCGCAGGCGCCACACCGATCGCCATGTGGTGGGCATTCCTTGAAACGGAAAATCCGATCCTCGAAGGCTTCTACCAGATCAACCGCGCCGACACGCTGGGCAAAATGCGAGAGGCCGCCGCCAAGGTCCAGGCCCCCGGGCTCAATTTCGTTTGGGCCAATGCCCGTGGAGACATCGGCTGGTGGGCAGCGGCGAAGCTGCCTGTGCGCGCCGACGGGGCCAACCCGGCGTTCATTCTGAATGGCAGCAGCCCGCAGGCAGACAAACCGGGGTTCTACCCGTTCAGCGTCAACCCACAGCAAGAGAACCCGGCCAATGGTTACATCGTCTCGGCCAATTATCAGCCACCTGCCGTGGTGCCAATCCCGGGCTATTACAACCTGCCGGATCGAGGCCGCCAGCTCGACCGACAACTGGCAGCACCTGATGTGAAATGGAACAGCGAAAACACCCAGGCCCTGCAACTGGACACCAGCAACGACTATGGCCCACGCACCCTGGCGCCGCTGCTGGCGACCCTGCGCAGCGTCGCCAGTGGTGATGAAGAAAAGGAGCTGGTCGAGCAGCTTGCAGCATGGCGTGGCGACTACCCTGTGGAGTCCACCAACGCCACACTGTTCAACCAGTTTCTATATGAACTGGCACATGCAGCCCTGCACGATGAACTGGGCGACACCTGGTTCCCGGTACTCATCAGCACGCGCGCCATAGATGCTGCCCTACCGCGCCTGGCCGCAGACCCTGAGTCGCCATGGTGGAATACCCGTGGCGCCGATCAGCGCACAGACCGCACCGCCGTCGTGCGAGTCGCGTGGCAGAAAAGCCTGAAACACCTGCGTGAAACGTTCGGCAAAGACCCGGCCAGCTGGCAGTGGGGCAAAGCGCATACGCTCACCCACAACCACCCGCTGGGGGTGAAAAAGCCGCTGAACCTGCTTTTCAATGTCGGTCCATTTGCGGTGCCCGGCACCCATGAAGTGCCCAATAACCTGTCGGCCAAGATTGGCCCCGCGCCGTGGCCGGTTACCTACGGCCCGTCCACCCGCCGGATCATCGACTTCGCCGACCCCGCACAGGCCCTGACCGTAAATCCGGTCGGCCAAAGCGGCGTACCTTTCGACGAGCATTTCGCCGATCAGGCCGAAGCCTACATCCAGGGGCGATATTTCAAGGCGCAAATGGGCGTTATCCCGGCCAAGAGCACGCTACGATTGCTGCCGACCGATTAATGTTTACGTAGAGCTCACTCCATGCAAAGGCAATATGTAGAAACCGACGGCGCACGCATGAGCTATGTCGACCAAGGCGAAGGCTTCCCGGTGCTGCTCGGCCATAGCTACCTGTGGGATGCCGAGATGTGGCAGCCGCAGATCGAAGCGCTGTCGAAGCAATTTCGCGTCATCGTGCCCGAGATATGGGGGCATGGCGCGTCAGATGCACCGCCCGGCACCACCACCGACATGAATGCCCTGGCCCGGCAGCATCTGAAACTGCTCGATGCCCTGGACATAGACAAATGCCATTTGGTTGGCCTTTCAGTAGGTGGCATGTGGGGCGCGCGCTTGGCCGTTGAGCATCCGCAACGGGTTGATCGGGTGGTGTTGATGGACACCTACCTTGGCGCAGAACCGGCAGAAACCCGCGACAAGTACTTTGCGCTACTGGAAGCAGCCAAAGCGGCCGGCAGCTTCCCCGATCCGCTGCTGGATATCATCGTACCGATCTTCTTCCATGCTGACGGGCAAACTGCCCCGGAAGAGCGCGAGAAGTTTCGCGCCAAACTCAAGGCCAGCACCGCCGAGACCATTCGCGACAGTTTTTACCCGCTGGGCAGGCTTATCTTCGGGCGGACGGATTTCTTGCCACGACTGAATGAAATGGCCAGTGAGCGAACCTTCATCCTGTGCGGCGACAAGGACATTCCCCGCCCACCTGAAGAATCCAGCGAGATGTCCCGGATCATCGGCTGCCTGGCCGCGCAGATACCGGTTGCAGGGCATATTTCGAGCCTTGAGAACCCAAAAGTCATCAACGACTTTCTATTGAACTGGCTGCCGCGCAACCAGTGACCACAAATAAAAACGCCGACGCATATGCGTCGGCGTTTTTCGTCCTGCCGGCTAACTTAGAACGCCGGCAGCACCGCGCCACTGTATTTCTTGGCGATGAATTCCTTCACCTCAGGGCTGGTCAGCGCCTTGGCCAGTTTCTGGATGGCCTCGCTGTCCTTGTTGTCCGGGCGGGCAACCAGGAAGTTCACGTAAGGCGAATCGCTGCCTTCGATGACCAGCGCATCCTTGGCCGGGTTCAGGCCGGCTTCCAGGGCGTAGTTGGTGTTGATCATGTCCAGGTCAACCTGGTCCAGCACGCGTGGCAGCATGGCCGACTCCAGCTCGCGGAACTTGAGCTTTTTCGGGTTTTCGGCGATGTCTTTCGGGGTGGCCAGGGCGTTTTTCGGGTCTTTCAGGGTGATCAGGCCAGCCTTCTGCAGCAGGATCAGGGCACGGCCGCTGTTGCTGCCTTCGTTAGGAATGGCAACGGTGGCGCCGTCCTTGAGCTCGCTCAGGCTCTTGATCTTCTTCGAGTAGCCGCCGAAAGGCTCGACGTGTACGCCGATTACGGTTTCCAGGTGAGTGCCTTTGCCTTCGTTGAAGCTCTTCAGGTATGGCAGGGTCTGGAAGTAGTTGGCATCCAGGCGTTTCTGGTCGACTTGCACGTTTGGCTGCACGTAGTCGGTGAAGACTTTGATCTGCAGGTCCACGCCTTCTTTGGCCAGGGTCGGTTTGATCAGCTCAAGAATTTCAGCGTGCGGTACGGGAGTAGCGGCAACCACCAGTTTTTCAGCGGCGGCGGCCAAGCCGGAGAACGACAGGGCAGCGGCCAGGGCCGTGGTCAGCAGGGTCTTCTTCATGGGGATCCTTAATGCTTAAGCTGGGCCATCGGCGATGGCAAAGTCAGGTGCCCAACCGGTTCACCAGTGGGCGTGAGGCGGAAGATACCGACATTTTTTATTCCGCAACAATATCTTTTAATTCGCTGCTTATAGCCAAAACAAACTGCCATCAGCGTATTTGCTTATGAGGCACGTCTAGCGCGGGGGGTGCGGAAGGTCGAGGTCTTCCGGCTGTATCTCTTCGCTGTCATTGACCAGCAGTGCGAAGTGCACCACATTCTCCAGCTCACGGGTGTTGCCCGGCCAGGCATGTGCCTCCAGCACACGTTGTGCTGCCTCGCTGATCAGGGGTACCGCGCGCTGCAGGCGAACGCTGTAGATGCCCACGAAATACTCGGCCAGCGGTAGGATATCGCCGGGGCGGTCGCGCAGTGGCGGAAGCTCCAGGGCACCCTCAAGCAGGTACTGATACAAGCGCTCGTTGAAACGGCCAGCACGAACCACGCGCGCCAAGTCGATGCTGGTGGCGGCTACCAGCCGCACATCCACAGGCTGCGGTTGCTGTGCGCCCACACGGGTGACTTCGCGGTTCTCCAGTGCGGCGAGGAGTTTCCCCTGGATTTCCAGCGGCAGGTCGGCAATTTCGTCCAGGTAGAGCGTGCCGCCGTTTGCAGAGCCAAACCAACCTGCACGGCTGCTGGCAGTACCGCCCTGGCTGCCTGCGCTGTAGCCGAACAGCTCGGCATCGGCATAGGTGGGGCTGATGGCCGCGCAGTTGACCGAGACAAAAAGCCCGGCCCGGTCGCTGGCGCGGTGAATCTGCCGGGCCAGCAGTTCCTTGCCGGTACCCGTTTCACCACGTATCAGCACTGGCAGCGGTTGCGGGGCCAGACGCTCAAGGGTTTGGCGCAATTGCTGAGAACGGGGGTCGATGAACACCAGCGCTTTGGCGCGGATGCTCAAAGGGCTTTTGTCCAGTTCAGGGAAGGTCAGCAGCGGCTGGCCGAACGGGTTTTGAAATGTCATGACGAACTCTCGTGCCGGTCAGGCGCTGCGCAGTGCGCGTTGCTCAACCCGGCTTTGCAGGCGGTAAAGGTATGCGAAGCCCTGCTCCCAGCGCTCATGCCCGGATTTGACGTTGATGTGCCCTGCGTTGGTCAGCAGCCCCGCTTCGGCACCCCATACCTGAGCTAGGTAAAGCGCGCGCGGCACGCTCACTGCCGGGTCATTATCGGAGCTGACCACTTGGCTGGGGAACGGCAAAACCTGCAGCGGGATAGGCGCAAAGTTGCGCAGCGCAGGCGCGCAGGTTGGCCGTTCGACATCCGCCGGGGCCACCAGCAACGCGCCACGCACCCGCTGCAACAACGCCGGGCTGGCTTCGGCCGCCCAATGGGCGACCGTAATGCAGCCCAGGCTGTGGGCGATCAGGATCACTGGCGAGGGCTCGGCGGCAATCGCCTGCTCCAGCGCCTGTACCCAATCGCGACGCTGCGGAGTGAGCCAGTCATGCTGCTCGACCCGGGCGCTGTTGGGCAGGGTGCGCTGCCAGTGACTTTGCCAATGGTTGTCTGGCGATCCTTGCCAGCCCGGCACAATCAGGTAACGAATTGACTCATTGCGCATGGGGACGCCTCCAGTGAGTTTGCGTGCTTGGAGGTCAGTATAGGGAGGGAGTTATATTCGTAAAGGAATAAGAAGCTATTTATTAATAACCAAATACGCTCATTTGGCGCCGCTACGCGCCGCATCGCGGATAAATCCGCTCCTACAAAGCAATGCGATCCCCTGTAGGAGCGGATTTATCCGCGATGCGGCGCGCAGCGGCGCTTCCTGCAAAAAAATGGGCCTACCCCTGCCAAGAGATACGGCCCATAAACACTTGCCTGAAGAGGTTTTGCGGATCACCGCGCGGTGATCACCGCCAACTTGCTGATCCCGGCGCGTTCAATCGCCGCCATGGCCCGCGCCACTTCGCCGTAGTTCACGCCATCGTCAGCCTGCAGTTGCACACGCACATCCGCGTCTTTGTCCTTGGCCGCCTTGAGGTTGGTTTCCAGCAAATCCGGCTGAATCTCGTCCTTGTTGATGAACAACTTGCCCGCACCGTCGATGCTTACCACCAGCGGGTCTTTCTGCTCCACCGGCGCAACTGCCTCGGTCTTGGGCAGGTTGATGGGGATGGCATTGGTCAGCAGCGGCGCGGTGACGATAAACACCACCAGCAGCACCAGCATGACGTCCACCAACGGCGTGACGTTGATCTCACTGAGGACTTCGTCGCTGTCTTGAGTCGAAAAGGCCATGTCAGGACGCCTCCTTCACGGGCTGGGTGAAACCGGCCTGGGCCTTGTGCACGGCCGGGTGCACCAGCACACGGAAGGCGCTCTTCTGGGCCAGGCTGTAGAAGTCGTGGGCGAAGTCGTCGAGGTCAGCCGCAGTCAGCTTCAGGCGGCGCAGGAAGTAGTTGTAAACCAGCACCGCTGGCACTGCCACGGCAATACCCACGCCGGTGGCGACCAGCGCCGCACCGATCGGGCCGGCTACGGTTTCCAGGCTGGCGGAGCCTGCAGCACTGATGCCTTTGAGCGCTTCCATGATGCCCCACACAGTGCCAAACAAGCCGATGAAGGGCGAGGTGCTGCCGATACTGGCGACCACGGCCAGGCCGGTTTCAAGCGAGCGGCGCTCACGCACGATTTGCTGGCGCAGGGCGCGCTCCAGGCGGTCTTGGTGGTTGATGGCGTGGCTCAGGTCATTGGCCTGGGTATCGCCGACGGCAATGGCGGCATAGCCGGACTGTGCAACACGGGCAGCCGGGCCGGGCAGGTCATGGCTGATTTCGGCTGCCGAGTCCAGGCTGGAGGCTGCCCAGAATTGCTGGTGGAAGCGTTTGTCCTGGTTCTTCAGCCGCACAAACTGCGTGACCTTGACCAGGGCCAGGCCCCAAGTAACGACGGAAAAACCGACCAGCAGCCAGATGACTGCACTTTCAACGGACTCGAGGGGGGATACCAGCAGGCTCATGATGATGTCTTCCTGTGTTCTGTAAAAAAGTTAACGAAGCTTGAAATCGATCGGCACGCTGACCCAGCCAGCCTGGGCCACGTCGCCCTGCTTGGCGGGGACAAAGCTCCAACGCTTGACCGCGGCCAAGGCAGCGGCGTCGAGCGCATCGCGACCGCTGCTTTTCTGAATCTGGATCTGCCCTGGTTTGCCACTGGCAAGCACTTCCACACGCAACAGCACCGTGCCTTCCCAGCCACGGCGCTGGGCCATCTGTGGGTATTCCGGCGCGGGGTTCTTCAGGTACGCCGCGTTGGCCGAAGGCGGCGTCACCGGCGCGGGTGCAGGCGGCGCGGGTGGTGCCGGGGCGGCGACTGGCGCAGGTGCCGGTGGTGGTGCTTCGACCGGTTTGGGCTGTGGCTTGGGCGGCTGCTTGGCCACGGGCTTGGGCACAGGTTTTGGCTTGGGCTTGGGCTTTGCGGCCAGTTCGTCAACCACTGGCGGAGGCGGCGTTTCGACAACCGGTGGCGCCGGGGCGGGCGGTGGTGGCTCCAGCACAGGTGGTGCAGGTGCGGCAAATTCGATGGTCATGGGTGGAATCTGCGGCGGCACCACCGGCAATTCAGGCGTGGGTGCCTGGCTTACCCAATAGGCGGCGGCACCGTGCAGGGCCAGCACCAGCAGGCCCAAGGCCATTTTGTCACGGCGCTTCAGGCCACTGACGGGGGTGCGCTGCAGGCGCAGCTGGCCCAATGGCAGTCGAAGCGTCCGTCCCAACTCGACCAAGTCGCCTGGGGCCGGGCGCCATGGCTGGTCGTAGGCCCTGACGGCCGACTGGACATTACCCATTGATAAACTCCTGGGGGTTCTTGATTCAGGTGTGTGGCTGAATCATCAGGGGCAGAGGCTTATCTCTTAAAGTAATGTTTAAAATTAAACTTAGATCTTTAAGGAATATTTAATTTCATCGATCGTCGTGAGGCCACGTCATTCGCGTGGTGTGGGCGAGGTATCAGGCTGCAATGCTTTAGAAGCATTTTAAATATTCCTGAATAGCATGGGATTTCTGCGAGCGCTGCGCCCTCGATCGCTCCTACAGGGCCTTGTAGGAGCGGATTCATCCGCGATCGAGGCCGGAACAGGTAATAAAAAACCCGGGACCATGCCCGGGCTTTCTTGTACAGGAGGCCTAGATATCCGCCACCTTCTGCCAAACCTTCGGCCGGAAGAACAGCGTCTCCCCCCGCGCCAGGCCTGTCAGGCTATCGTGATCCTTCACCACTTCTGCCTCGATCAGGTCACTCTGCCCTTCCACCTTCAGGGTCACCCGGGTAGTGGCGCCAAGCGGGCGGATATCACGTACCTCGGCGGCATGGTGGCCTTCGGTTTCATGCCGCGACAGCGACACCTCATGCGGGCGGAACAGCACGTGGTGCCCTTCGCTCAGGGCCAGGCGGTTGGAGTCGCCAAGGAAGTGGTAGACGAAATCGTTGGCCGGCTGCTCATACACCTCGCCAGGCGAGCCGATCTGCTCGATCACACCTTTGTTCATCACCACGATGCGGTCTGCCACTTCCATGGCTTCTTCCTGATCGTGGGTCACGAACACGGAGGTCAGGTTGATGTCTTCGTGCAGACGCGCCAGCCAGCGGCGCAGTTCTTTCCGTACTTTGGCATCCAGCGCGCCGAACGGCTCGTCGAGCAGCAGTACCTTGGGTTCTACGGCCAGGGCACGGGCCAGGGCGATACGCTGGCGCTGCCCACCAGACAACTGCTCCGGGTAGCGGTCGGACAACCAATCGAGCTGCACCATGTTCAGCAGCTCATGAACCTTCTCGGCAATTTTGCTTTCGCTCGGGCGCTCGCCTTTAGGCTTCATGCGCAAGCCGAAGGCAACGTTGTCGAACACGCTCATGTGGCGGAACAATGCGTAGTGCTGGAATACGAACCCGACGTTGCGGTCGCGCACGTCGTGGCCGGATACATCTTCGCCGTGGAACACGATGCTGCCGTTATCCGGCGTTTCCAGGCCCGCGATGATGCGCAGCAGGGTGGTTTTGCCGCAGCCGGACGGGCCGAGCAGGGCCACCAACTCACCGCTGTTGATGTCCAGGTTGATGTTGTCCAAAGCCTGGAAGCTGTTGAAGCGCTTGCTGACGTTACGAACTTCGATCGACATGAATCATTCCTCCGCGGCGCTGTGGCGCAGGCGGTTAATACGGTTCTCGCTCCACTGCTTGAGCAGCAGGATGAAGAGCGCCAGGATCAGTAGCAGGCTGGCCACGCTGAAGGCCGCCACGTGGTTGTACTCGTTGTAGAGGATCTCCACATGCAGCGGCAAGGTGTTGGTGACGCCGCGGATGTGGCCAGATACCACCGACACTGCGCCAAACTCGCCCATGGCACGGGCGGTACACAGCACCACGCCATAAATCAGGCCCCATTTGATGTTCGGCAGGGTCACGTGCCAGAACATCTGCCAGCCGTTGGCACCCAGCAGGCGTGCGGCCTCTTCCTCTTGCGTACCCTGCTCCTGCATCAGTGGGATCAGCTCACGGGCAACGAAAGGTACGGTGACAAAGATGGTCGCCAGCACGATGCCGGGCAAGGCGAAGACGATCTGGATGTCGTGGTCCTGCAGCCACGGGCCGAACAGGCCTTGGGCACCGAACATGAGCACGTAGACCAGGCCGGCAATCACCGGTGATACGGAGAACGGCAGGTCGATCAGGGTGACCAGAATACTCTTGCCGCGGAACGTGTATTTGCTCACGCACCAGGCGGCACTGACACCGAAGACCAGGTTCAGCGGCACCGAAATGACCACTGCCAGCAACGTCAGCTTCAGGGCCGACAAGGCATCAGGCTCGAAGATCGCCTCGAAGAATGTGCCAAAGCCATTCTTCAGCGCCTGCGACACCACGATCACCAGCGGCAGCAACAGGAACAACGCAAACACCAACCAGCCAAGGCCGATCAGGATGCGCCGAGAGGTGGCATTGCCACGGCGTGCAGCGTTGGCGGCGGCACTGGCACTCAGGGATGAACTGGACATGACCGGGCCTCCTTCAAGGGGTTTCGATGCGGCGCTGCAGCAAGTTGATCAGCAGCAGCAGGATGAAGGAAACCACCAGCATCAGCACGCCGATGGCGGTTGCGCCGGTGTAGTCATACTGGTCGAGCTTGACCATGATCAGCAGCGGCAGGATTTCGGTCTTCATCGGCATGTTGCCAGCGATGAAGATCACCGAGCCGTACTCGCCAACGCCACGGGCAAACGCCAGGGCAAAGCCGGTGAGCCAGGCGGGCAGCAGCGCCGGTGCCAGCACGTGGCGGAACACTTGCAGCGGCTTGGCGCCGAGGCAGGCAGCGGCTTCTTCGACTTCACGCGGGATGTCTGCCAGCACCGGCTGTACCGTGCGCACCACGAAGGGCAAGGTGACGAAGGTCAGAGCCAAAGTGATGCCCAACGGCGTATAGGCGATCTTGAAGCCCAGATCTGTCGCGAACTGCCCGACCCAGCCCGCCGGCGCATACAGGGCCGTCAGAGCGATACCGGCAACAGCGGTCGGCAACGCGAATGGCAAGTCGATCATCGCATCAATGATCTTGCGCCCGGGGAAGGTGTAACGCACCAGTACCCAGGCCAGCAGGGTACCGATCACACCGTTGATGATGGCGGCGAACAGGGCGGTGCCGAAACTCAGCTTAAGTGCGGCAATGACCCGCGGTGCACTGATGATGTTCCAGAACTGCTCCCAGGTAAGCTGCGCGGCATGCACGAACATGGCGGCCAGCGGTATCAGCACGATCAGGCTGAGGTACACCAAGGTGTAGCCCAGCGTCAGCCCGAAGCCGGGTATGACGGGGGAAATACGACGTGACATAAATATCCCTGGTTGAACGCACGAAGCCCGGGAGCGCTCCCGGGCTGGTGCAGGCTTTAGGAGCCTGGGGCTCCTACAGGTCGAGCACAAGCCCCTGCAGGAGCGGCCTTGTGTCGCGAAAGGGCCGCAAAGCGGCCCCAGCTTTTATCATTGCGCCTGGTAAATCTGGTCGAACACACCGCCGTCATTGAAGAACTTCGGCTGTGCAGTCTTCCAGCCACCGAAGTCCTTGTCGATGGTTACCAGGTCCAGTTTCGGGAACTGCTTGCCAAATTCGGCAGCGACCTTTTCGTCACGTGGGCGGTAGAAGTTTTCGGCGGCAATTTTCTGGCCGGCCGGGCTATACAAGTGCTTGAGGTATTCCTCGGCAATCTGCTCGTTACCCTTCTTCTGAGCGTTCTTGTCAACTACGGCCACCGGTGGCTCGGCAAGGATCGACAGCGAAGGCACGACGATTTCGAACTTGTCGCTGCCGCCGTCTTCCTTCAACGCCAGGAAGGCTTCGTTTTCCCAGGCCAGCAGCACATCGCCCTGGCCGTTGTTGACGAAGGTGATGGTCGAGCCACGGGCGCCGGTATCCAGCACCGGTACGTGCTTGAACAGCTCCTGCACATACTCTTTGGCTTTGGCTTCGCTGCCGCCGGCTTTCAGGCCATAGGCCCAGGCGGCGAGGAAGTTCCAACGGGCACCGCCGGAAGTTTTCGGGTTAGGGGTAATAACCGAGACGTCTTTTTTGATCAGGTCGCCCCAATCCTTGATGCCTTTCGGGTTGCCCTTGCGCACCAGGAACACGATGGTCGAGGTGTACGGGGTGCTGGCGTCCGGCAGGCGCTTCTGCCAGTCCTCCGGCAGGGTCTTGCCGAGTTTGGCGATTTCGTCGATATCACCGGCCAAGGCCAGGGTCACCACGTCAGCGCGCAGGCCGTCGATCACCGCACGGCCCTGTTTGCCCGAGCCGCCGTGGGACTGTTGGATCTTCACCTTGTCGCCCGGATTGGACTGTTGCCAGTGCTTGATGAACTCGGCGTTGTATTGCTGATACAGCTCACGGGTCGGGTCGTAGGACACGTTCAGCAGTTCGTAGTCCTTGGCGATGGCGGAACCGGCAAACACAGCACTGGCCAGAGCGGCGAGCGCATAACGGCGGATGGACATGGTGAAGCTCCCGATTGGCATTTTTCTAGTTTTGAAGGTGGTGCGGTATCAGCCGGGCTTGTTGCCAGGCTGTTGCAGGCGGAACTTCTCCTTGCGCTCGATCTGCACGACTTGCGCGTTGTGCACGGTAATCTCCACCGCGCCGAAACGCAGGTCGCGCAGGGCGCTCTGGATCTCACGCAGAATGGTGGCTTCGTCCTGACCGTCGATGCTACGCAGCGATGCGCTCATGCTCGTTCTCCTGTTGAACAAGGGTGCCGGGCAGAGGTTTGAAGGGGGATTTGCGCCTGGCTTGAGAGCAATAGTAGTGACGCGCGGATATTCTTAAAAATACTGTTTAAGAATGTTTATATAACTTTCATGCCTATGTGAGTTGTTGACGTTTTTTGGGGGTGCTGCGCACCCCTTTCGCGACACGAGGCCGCTCCTACAAGGGGTCGCGATCGCCTGTAGGAGCGGCCTTGCCGGGGCGCCGGACCGGTCGAAAAGGGCCGCAAAGCGGCCCTCATGTTCTAACGCGACTGTTCCTGCGGCTCACGAATCTTGTACCAGGCCACATACAGCGCCGGCAGGAACAGCAGCGTCAACAGCGTTGCACTGATGATGCCGCCGATCATCGCGTAAGCCATCGGCCCCCAGAACACCTCGCGGGCAATCGGGATCATGCCCAGGCTGGCCGCTGCGGCCGTCAGCAAAATCGGCCTGCGGCGGTGGTTGGTAGCCTCCATCACCGCGTCCCACGGCGAGTAACCCTGGGCCTCGAACTCGTCAATCTGGGTTACCAGAATCACCGAGTTGCGAATGATTATGCCAGCAAGCGCCAGAATGCCCAGGATCGCCACAAAGCCCATTGGCGTACCCGTCGGGACCAGCGCCAGCACTACGCCGATCAGCCCTAGCGGCGCAACGCTGACCACCAGGAACAGCTTCTGCACGCTGTGCAACTGGATCATCAGGAATGTGGCCATGAGGAAGAGCATCAATGGGATGACCTTGGCAATCGGGCCTTGAGCCTTGCCACTTTCCTCGACTGTACCGCCAGTTTCCACCTCGTAGCCGACTGGCAGTTTGCTGGCAAACTCGTCGATGCTGGGTTTGAGCACCGCAACCAGGTCGGTCGGCTGGATATCACCATTGACCGAGGCCTTGATGGTGATGGTCGGCTTGCGGTCGCGGCGCCACACCAGCGGCTGCTCCAGCTCGTAACGCACGGTGGCGAAAGCCAACAGGGGAATGGACGTTCCGCTTGGGGTCACGATTTGCAGGTTCTGCAAGGTATCGGGCGAGCCACGCTCGCTGTCCACCGCGCGGGCAATCACATCCACCAGGTAGATGTTGTCGTTGACCTCGGTCACCGGCGCGCCGCTGACGATGCTGTTCATCACGTTGGCCACGTCTTCGGACGAAAGCCCTAGCTGACGCGCCTTGTCCTGAGCGATTTCCACCCGCAACACCTTACCGGGCTCGTTCCAGTCGTAAATCATCTCGCCGACGTTCTCGTTGGCGTTAAGCAGGGTGGCCAGGTCGATGGCATGCTTGCGCACCTGGTCAATGTCCTTGCCGCTTACCCGGTACTGGATCGGCCGCCCTACCGGGGGGCCCATTTCCAGGGACTGAACGTTGGTGCCGACACCGACGAATTCTTCATGCAGCAGCTTTTGCAGCCGCGCAATCATGCCAGCGCGCTCCTCGAAGCCCTTGCTGACGATCACCAGCTGGGCGTAATACGGGTTTTGCAACTGCTGATCCAGCGGTAGATAGAAGCGAATGGCGCCTTGGCCGATGTAGGTGCTCCAGCGTACCAGGTCCGGGTCGTCCTTTATCCTGGCCTCCAGCCGGTCGACCACCTTGCGCGTCTCTTCAATCGAGGCGTTCTGCGGCAAGTTGAGGTCGACAAGAATTTCCGGGCGGTCCGACGACGGGAAGAACTGGTTCTGCACGAAGCGCATGCTGAAGATCGACAACGCAAAAATCACGATGGTGCCGATGATGGTCAGCCAACGGTGACGCATGCACCACACCAACCCGCCCTCGAACGCTCTACCCACCCGCCCTGGCTCGGCCTCGTGAGCCTTGAGCTTGTCGCTCTTGAGAATATGCACGCCCAGAACCGGTGCGAAAAACACCGCCACCACCCAGGACACGATCAGCGCCACAGCAATTACCGCGAACAACGTGTACGTGTACTCCCCTGCCGAACTGGCATTGAGGCCAATCGGCACAAAGCCGGCCACTGTCACCAACGTGCCGGTGAGCATGGGGAAGGCTGTGGAGGTATAGGCGAAGGTCGCCGCCTGCTCTTTGCTTTCGCCCATTTCCAGCCGGGTGACCATCACCTCCACGGTGATCATGGCATCGTCCACCAACAGCCCCAACGCGATGATCAGGGCGCCCAGCGAGATCCGCTGCATGGTGATGCCGCTGTACTCCATGAACACGAACACCATGGCCAACACCAGCGGAATCGAGCAGGCAACCACCAACCCCGCCCGAACCCCAAGGCTCACGAAACTCACCGCCAGCACGATCACCACCGCCTCGAACAGCGCGCTGGTGAAGCCACCCACCGCCTCTTTCACCACCACCGACTGGTCCGACACGGTATGCACACCAACGCCCACTGGCAGGTCATTGGTCACGCTGTCCATCTTCTTCTTCAGCGCCGCCCCGAACACCTGGATGTTGCCACCGGCTTTCATGCCGATGGCCAGGCCGATGGCGGTCTGGCCGTTGTAGCGGAACATGGGTGATGGCGGGTCGACGTAGCCGCGCTCGATTTCGGCGATATCGGCCAGGCGGAAGAAGCGGTCATTGATGCGCAAATTGACAGTTTGCAGGTCTTTCTCCGAGGCGAACTGCCCGGTGGTGCGCACCGAGATACGCTCCGGCCCGGCCTCGATCACACCCGCCGGTGTTACCGCGTTCTGTTGCTGCAGCGCCTGCATGACCTGGCGTTGGTCGATGCCCAATGCCGCCAGCTTACGGGTGGAGAAGTTCAGATAGAGCACTTCATCCTGAGTGCCGACCAGTTCGATCTTGCCGATGTTGGGCACTTCGCGCACTTCGGCGCGGGCCTGCTCCACATAATCGCGCAGCTGGCGCAGGGTCAGGCCATCGGCGGTAAAGGCGTAAATGGAGCCGAACACATCGCCGAACTCGTCGTTGAACCCTGGCCCCTGGATGCCTTGGGGAAATTCGCCCCGGATGTCCTGGATCTTCTTGCGTACCTGGTACCAGATTTGCGGGATGTCCGCAGCCTTGGTGGTATCGCGCAAGTAGACGTAAACCGTGGACTCACCGGGGCGGGTGTAACTCTTGGTGTAATCGAGGGAATCCAGCTCTTCGAGCTTCTTCTCGATACGGTCGGTGACCTGGTAAAGGGTTTCGTCCTGGGTTGCGCCCGGCCAGCGGGTCTGGATGACCATGGTCTTGATGGTGAAGGACGGGTCCTCCTCACGCCCCAGGTTGAAGTAGGAAAAAATCCCCATCAGCAAGCCAACGAACATCAGGTACCAGACGAACGACTGGTGGCGCAGGGCCCATTCGGACAGGTTGAAGCTTCCTTTCATTGCTCATCCTCGTCGAATGTAACCTTCTGGCCGGGTTTGAGGCTGTTGACGCCAGCGGTAACCACACGCTCGCCGGGCTGCACGCCGGACGCCAGCACAATGCTGTTGTCGGTGCGATCAATCAACGCCACATCACGCGTGGCGACGGTCTTTTGCTGAGGGTCGATCACCCAGACCTGGGTCTTGCCGTCGCGCTCGAGCAAGGCACTGCGCGGCAATTCGCTGCGCGGGGTAATCGCCGAGGTCAGCGTGACGCTGATCGCCGTACCCAGATGGAAGGCGTCCGGGGTACTGGCCAGCGTCAGGCGGGCGCGGCGGGTGCGGGTGGTGGCATCGGCCTGGGGTTCCAGTTCACGCAGGGTGGCGGTGGTGTTGATACTGCTGTCGAGTTGCGAGGCAACGGTAAAGGTCAGGTCTTTGGTGAGTTGTTCAGCCAAGGTGATTGGCAGGTCGATGACGGCCTCTTTCACATCAGGGCGGGCCAGTGTGACCACCGCTTGCCCCGCGGTGACCGTCTGCCCGGCTTCGGCCTGCCAGGCCGTGATCACCGCTGCGTGATCGGTGCGCAAGGTGCTGTAGTCGAGCTGGTCGCGGGCCTGGCTGACCGCCGAACGGGCCTGTTCGAGGCTGGCACCGGTGGTTTTCAGGTCGGTCTGGGCGATGTCCAGCTGGGCCTGGGCGCCAACACCCCGGTCATACAGTTGCTGCTGGCGGCGGGCGTTGGCCTGGGCGTTGATCCACTGCGCCTGAACCCGGGCCAGGTCGCCTTCGGCGGCGCGCAGCTGGTTTTGCTGATCGGTAGGGTCGAGGGTTGCCAGGGTGTCACCGGGTTTGACCTGCGCACCAACGTCCAGCCAGCGCCGGGCAATGCGCCCGGCCACACGAAAGCCCAAGGTGCTTTCATACCGGGCCTGAATGGAGCCGGCGAAGCGGCCTAACTGCGATTGCGCCTGGGACTCTACCAACGTCGACAGCACCGGGCGCACGGCTTCAGGTTTTTCATCTTCTCCACTACAGGCCGTCAGCAGCACGGCGGCCGTGAGCATCAACATCTTCCGTTTCATGGTGCGGCGCCTCCATCCTTGGCATCGACTTTTTCAACCTCCATGCCGGGATGCAAAAGCTGACCACCGCTGACCACAACGGTTTCCCCCCCTTTGATGCCCTGTGCGATCACCACCTTACCCGTCAAGTAACGGCTGACCTGGACTTTGCGCAGTTCAACCTTGTCGCCCTCGCCTACTACCCATACGGCAGGCTCATGCAGCGCCTTGGTCAGCGCCGCCCAGGGCAGTTCGATGCTTGGGCGCCCCTGCGTGTTGCCTGTGGCGGTGACCGGCGCCCCCAACTGCATGCCCGGCGGCACGTTGCGAAGGCCTACTTTCACTTGCACCGTGCCGCTCTGGGCCGAGACGGTCGGGGTAACTTCACGCACAAAGCCTTGAGCCTGCACCTTGGGGTTGTCCAGCAAGCTGACAATGACGCCTTCGTCACTGGGCGGCGCCACTAGCAAGGATTCGTATACGTTGAATACCGCATCGCGGTCGCCATCGCGGGCCAGGCTGAAGATCGGCATGGTTGCCTGCACCACCTGCCCCACTTCGGCCTGACGCTCGGTGATCACCCCGTCGGCCTCGGACACCAGCGCGGTGTAGCTTAATTGCTCATTGGCGTTGGCCAATTGGGCCTGGGCAGCCTTGAGTGCGCTCTGGTTACTGCGCAGCGAAGCTTGGGCGGAGTCGTACTCGCTCTGGCTGGTGTAACCCTTGGGCAGGAGTTTCTGTTGCCGGACAAAAGCCGCGCTGGTCTGGGTCACGCGGGCCTGGGCAGCGAACACTTCAGCCTTGGCCGAATCGACATTGTTCTGCAGGTCTTTGGGGTCTAGCCGTGCCAGCACCTGGTTGGCTTTGACGTGGTCGCCCACATCGACACTGCGCGAAATGATCTTGCCGCCCACGCGGAACGACAGGTCGGTCTGAACCCGCGCCTGCACGTCGCCGGTCAGGGTGACCCTGGCAGCGAAATCGGTGGGCTGCACCTGCAGCACACCCACCCGGGGCTTGGGCTCCGGGGGCTGTTCCTTGCTACAGCCAGCGAGCATGTACAGCAGCCCCAGGCAAATGACCGACAGCGGACGGATAACCGCCATGCAGGCTCCTTGCTTGCGCACAAATGATTTGTGGGATGCGACTGTCAGCGTAGTTCAGGGTTCAGAAAAGAACACGGGGCGGGACTAATGAGGATTGGTTGTGGGAGCGGCCTTGCCGGGGCGCCGAACCGGTCGGAATGGGCCGCAACGCGGCCCCGGCAATCTCGGCATACCTGCAGAGACCTTGGGGGCCGCTTTGCGGCCCCTTTCGCGACACAAGGCCGCTCCCACATTGACCGTGTCGGTCAGGCGGACGCAGCGACCTGCGTCGGGCGTTTGACCTGCGGCTGCGACACGTTTGCCGCAGCGCCTTCTTCGATGGCTTGCTGGATCGCCTTGCGGCGGCGCTCTTCGGCCTGGCGGCTGAAGTACCAGACCAGGAAGGTCACCAGCGACACCGACAGCAGGATCAGGCTGGCCACGGCGTTGATCTCAGGCTTCACGCCCAGACGCACCGCCGAGAACACTTCCATCGGCAACGTGGTCGAACCCGGGCCGGACACGAAGCTGGCCAACACCAGGTCATCCAGCGACAGGGCGAACGACATCATGCCGCCCGCCGCCAGCGATGGCGCGATCATCGGGATGGTGATCAGGAAGAATACCTTCCACGGCTTGGCACCCAGGTCCATGGCCGCTTCTTCGATCGACAGGTCCAGCTCACGCAGGCGCGCCGACACTACCACTGCCACATAAGCCGCGCAGAACGTGGTGTGGGCGATCCAGATAGTGACGATGCCACGCTCTTGCGGCCAGCCGATCATCTGCGCCATGGCCACGAACAGCAGCAACAGCGACAGGCCGGTAATCACTTCAGGCATTACCAGCGGCGCGGTGACCAGGCCACCGAACAGCGTACGGCCCTTGAAGCGGGTCACCCGGGTCAGCACGAAGGCCGCCAGGGTACCCAGCGCCACAGCGGCGACCGCGGTGTAGCAGGCAATCTCCAGCGAGCGCATCACCGAACCCATGAGCTGGCTGTTGTCCAGCAGGCCGACGTACCACTTGACCGACCAACCGCCCCATACCGTTACCAGTTTGGAGGCGTTGAACGAGTAGATCACCAGGATCAGCATCGGCAAGTAGATGAACAGCAAGCCGAGCACCAGCATCAGCTTGGAGAAACTGAAGCGTTTCATGCGCGGCCCTCCATTTCTTTGGCCTGGCTACGGTTGAACAGCAGGATCGGCACGATCAGGATCGCCAGCATCACCACCGCCAGGGCAGATGCCACCGGCCAGTCACGGTTGTTGAAGAACTCCTGCCACAGCACTTTACCGATCATCAGGGTTTCCGGGCCGCCCAACAGCTCAGGAATCACGAACTCGCCCACCACCGGGATGAACACCAGCATGCAGCCGGCGATGATGCCGTTTTTCGACAGCGGTACGGTGATTTTCCAGAAGCTGTTGAAGGTGCTCGAACCCAGGTCGGATGCGGCCTCCAGCAGGCTTTGGTCATGCTTCACCAGGTTGGCGTAAAGCGGCAGGATCATGAACGGCAGGTACGAATAGACCACACCGATGTACACCGCCAGGTTGGTATTGAGGATCTGCAGCGGCTGGTCGATCAACCCTGTCCACAGCAGGAAACCATTAAGCAGGCCGTTATTGCTGAGGATGCCCATCCAGGCGTAAACGCGGATCAGGATCGCCGTCCAGGTCGGCATCATGATCAGCAACAGCAGAACGGTTTGGGTTTCCTTCTTGGCATTGGCAATGGCATAGGCCATCGGGTAGCCAATCAACAGGCACAGCAGGGTGCTGAAGAACGCCATCTTCAGCGAGCCCAGGTAGGCCGAGAGGTACAGCTCATCCTCGGTCAGCAACCCATAGTTGGCCATGTTCAGTATCAGCTGAACCTTGCCTTCGACGTAGCTGTAGATCTCGGTATACGGCGGGATCGCCACGTCCGCTTCGGCAAAGCTGATCTTCAGCACGATGAAGAACGGCAGCATGAAGAACAGGAACAGCCAGATGAACGGCACGCCGATCACCAAGTGGCGCCCCTCCGGGATGATGCGCTGGAGTGCTCGCTTGAGCTTGCGAGGTTTCATGACCGCAGTACCACGCCGCTGTCGTCTTCCCACCATACGTACACTTCATCGCCCCAGGTCGGGCGCGTGCCCTGGCGCTCGGCGTTGGCCACGAACGACTGCACGATCTTGCCGCTTGGCAATTCGACGTAGAACACCGAGTGGCCACCCAGGTAGGCGATGTCGTGCACCTTGCCGCGCGACCAGTTGTGCTCGAAGTCTGGCTGAGTGGTGGTGACCAGCATCTTTTCAGGGCGCAGGGCGTAGGTGATGTGCTTGTCTTCAACCGAGGTGGAAACCCCGTGGCCCACGTAGATCTTGCGCTCAAGCTCCGGCGAGGCGATCAGCGCGTGGCCTTCGGCATCATCGATCACCTCGGCTTCGAACAGGTTGACGTTGCCGATGAACTCGCACACCAGGCGGCTGGTGGGGGTCTCATAGATATCCACAGGCGAGCCGATCTGGGCGATCCAGCCCAGGTGCATGATGGCAATGCGCTGGGCCATGGTCATGGCCTCTTCCTGGTCGTGGGTCACCATCACGCAGGTCACGCCCACGCGCTCGATGATTTCCACCAGCTCCAGTTGCATCTGCGAGCGCAACTTCTTGTCCAGCGCACCCATTGGTTCGTCGAGCAGCAGCAGTTTCGGGCGCTTGGCCAGCGAGCGGGCCAGGGCCACACGCTGACGCTGGCCACCGGAAAGCTGGTGCGGCTTGCGCTTGGCGTACTGGGTCATGTGCACCAGCTTGAGCATCTCGGCCACGCGGGCGTCGATCTCAGCCTTGGGCATCTTGTCCTGCTGCAGGCCGAAGGCAATGTTCTGCGCCACGGTCATGTGCGGGAACAGGGCGTAGGACTGGAACATCATGTTGATCGGCCGCTCGTAGGGCGGCATGTCAGTGATGTCGACGCCATCGAGGAAAATCCGCCCTTCGGTCGGGCGTTCGAAGCCAGCCAGCATACGCAGCAAGGTGGATTTGCCGGAACCGGAGCCGCCCAGCAGGGCGAAGATCTCGCCCTTGCGGATTTCCAGGGACACATCGTCCACGGCTACCGTTTCGTCGAACTTTTTCGTGACCCGGTCGATCTTGACCAGCACCTGCTTGGGTTGCTGGCCACCCTCGAGGGCTTTTTTATAGGCACCGGAGGCAACTGCCATGAGTGAAACTCCCAACAAGATTTGTGTGCCCGCCGCTGCGTCAGCGACGGGCCTGGATTGTTATTTGCCCGACTTGACCTTGGTCCAGCTGCGGGTCATCAAACGTTGCACTTTGGGCGGCAACTCACTGTTGACGAACATCTTGTCCAGCACTTCCTGCGGTGGGTAAACCGCGGCGTCAGTCCTCACGGCCTGGTCCATCAGGTCGCCAGCCTTGGGGTTCGGGTTGGCGTAACCGACGTAATCACTGACCTGGGCGATAACCTCAGGCTTCAGCAAATAGTTGATGAAGGCATGGGCCTCTTTAACGTTCTTGGCATCCTTTGGAATCGCCAACACGTCAAACCAGAGGTTGCCGCCTTCTTTCGGAATGGCGTAGGCCAGGTTCACGCCCTTCTTCGCTTCTTCAGCGCGGGCCTTGGCCTGGAACACATCACCGGAGAAACCTGCCGCGACGCAGATATCGCCGTTAGCCAAGTCGGTGATGTACTTGGACGAGTGGAAATAAGTGACGTAGGGGCGCACGGCCAGGAGCTTTTCCTCGGCCTTCTTGTAGTCCGCTTCCTTGGTGCTGTTGGGGTCCAGCCCCATGTAGTTGAGCACCGCAGGCAGCATTTCGTCCGCCGAGTCGAGGAAGGCCACACCGCATTTGGAGAGCTTCTTCATGTTCTCGGGTTCGAACAGCACGGCCCACGAGTCGATGGTGTCCACGCCCAGCACTGCCTTGACCTTGTCGACGTTGTAGCCGATGCCGTTGGTGCCCCACAGGTATGGCACGGCGTACTGGTTGCCAGGGTCGTTCTTCTCCAGGCGTTTCATCAACGCCGGGTCAAGGTTTTCATAGTTGGGCAGCAGGTTCTTGTCGAGCTTCTGAAATGCGCCCGCCTTGATCTGTTTGCCCAGGAAATGGTTGGACGGCACGACTACGTCATAGCCGGTATTGCCGGCCAGCAGTTTGCCTTCCAGCGTTTCATTGGAATCGAAAACATCCTGCACGGGTTTGATGCCCGTTTCTTTCTCAAAGTCCGCGAGCGTGGTCGGCCCGATGTAGTCGGACCAGTTGTAGAAGTGCACCGTAGGCGCCGCTTGGACGCTGCATGCCAGCGTCAGGCCCGCTCCAGCCATCAAGGCCTTGCGTAATACAGAAATAGACAAGTGGGTGGTCCTCACAATCAGTGCCCTGGGTAGCGGCAATGCAGCCGCACACGCAAAACCGGCGCGCAACTTACCTTCGCAGCTTCGATGCCGCAATCATCAATTGCCGTTCACTGGCTCTGGGCCGGAAAACCCCGGCCCAGAGGTGCCGCATCAGGCTTATTTGCCCGACTTGATCTTGGTCCAGCTGCGAGTGATCACACGCTGAACAGAAGCGTCAGGCGCAGCGATCGCATACAGCTGCTTCTTCACTTCAGCTGGTGGATAGATGCTTGGATCGCTGGTGATGTCCTTGTCCACGAACTGGGTAGCAGCAGCGTTACCGTTCGGGAAGCGCACGGCGTTGGTGATTTCAGCCATGATTTCTGGCTGCATCAGGAAGTCCATGAACTTGTAGGCGGCATCTTTATGCTCGGCATCTTTCGGGATGGCGACCATGTCATAGAAGGTACCGGCGCCTTCTTTCGGAATGATGTAGTCCACTTTGACCTTGTCGCCTGCTTCGTGGGCACGCGCCTTGGACTGCTCCAGGTCACCCGAGTAGCCGACAGCTACGCAGATGTTGCCGTTGGCCATGTCGCCAATGTACTTGGAGGAGTGGAAGTAGGTGATCGATGGGCGGATTTTCAGGAACAGGTCTTCAGCCGCCTTCAGGTCTTCTTTCTTGGTGCTGTCGCTCGGCAGGCCCAGGTAGTGCAGCGCAGCTGGCAACATTTCGGTCGGGGCATCCAGGAAGCTCACGCCGCAGCTCTTGAGCTTGGCGATGTTCTCAGGCTTGAACACGGCGTCCCACGAGTCGATCTTGTCCACGCCCAGCGCAGCCTTGACCTTCTCCGGGTTGTAGCCGATACCGATCGAACCCCACATGTACGGGAAGGCGTGCTTGTTGTCCTTGTCGCTGGCATCGCCAACGGCCTTGAGCAGGTCCGTGTCGAGGTTTTTCCAGTTTGGCAGCTTGGAGCGGTCCAGCTCCTCGTAAACGCCAGCCTTGATTTGCTTGGCCAGGAAGTTGTTCGAAGGCACGACGATGTCATAACCCGACTTGCCTGCCAGCAGCTTGGCTTCCAGGGTTTCGTTGCTGTCGAAGACGTCGTACTTGACCTTGATACCGGTCTGCTTCTCGAACTTGGCAATGGTGTCCGGTGCGATGTAGTCCGACCAGTTGTAGACGTTAAGTACCTTGTCCTCAGCCTGTGCAGCAGTAGCCATGGCACCCATCAGGGCTGCGGCCAGCAACGTCTTGCCCATTTTCTTCATGCGTCATGCTCCAGATTTTTTTGATTAGCCATCCGTTCAGCAGCCAGGCCCCGCCGTACACGCGATCAGGCAACTGAAGCAGCCGCTAGTCTGGCAAGTTACAAGGCGCTGTTTCAAGGAAAGCAGGGCCTTGTAACGACTTAATGTCACATCGCTAGCCTAGCAGGTGCTTACTTGATCGCTTCGTAGGTCAGGTCGAGGCACTTGCGCGCCTTTTCCACCAGCTCATCGACCTCTGCGTGGCTGATCACCAGCGGTGGCGCGATGATCATCGTGTCACCAACCGCCCGCATGATCAGGCCGTTTTCGAAGCAGAAGTTGCGGCAGACCATGCCCACGCCTTTGCCTTCGTAACGGCTGCGGGTGGCTTTGTCCTTGACCAGTTCGATCGCGCCGAGCAGGCCCAGGCCGCGCACCTCGCCCACCAGCGGGTGGTCTTCAAGCTCGCGCAGTCGTTTTTGCAAGTAGGGTGCCACTTTGGTACGAGCGTCCTCGACAATATGCTCGTCGCGCAGAATGCGCAGGTTTTCCAGGCCTACCGCTGCCGCTACCGGGTGCCCGGAATAGGTGAAGCCATGGTTGAAGTCGCCGCCTTCGCTGATCACCTTGGCCACCTTGTCACGCACGATCACACCGCCCATAGGGATGTAACCGCTGGTCAGGCCCTTGGCGATGGTCATCAGGTCGGGCTTGAGGCCGTAGTAGTCGGAGCCGAACCACTCGCCGGTACGGCCGAACCCGCAAATTACCTCGTCGGCGACGAACAGGATGTCGTACTTGGCCAGAATTTCCTTCACTTTGGGCCAGTAGGTTTCCGGCGGAATGATCACGCCACCGGCACCTTGAATCGGCTCGGCGATAAAGGCAGCGACGTTGTCTTCGCCAACTTCCAGGATTTTCTTTTCCAGTTGTTCGGCAGCCCATACCCCGAAGTCGTCCGGTGACATGTCGCCACCTTCACCGAACCAGTACGGCTGTGGAATGTGCACGATGCCCGGTATCGGCAGGCCGCCCTGCTCGTGCATCCCGCTCATACCGCCCAGGCATGCACCGGCGAAGGTGGAGCCGTGGTAGCCGTTGATGCGGCCGATGATGGTCTGTTTGGGCGGCTTGCCCTTCAGCGCCCAGTAATGGCGGACCATACGCAGCACGGTGTCGTTGCCTTCAGAGCCGGAACCGGTGAAGAACACATGGGTCATGCCTTCGGGCGCCACATCGGTGATGGCCTTGGCCAGCTCCAACGCAGGCGGGTGGGCTGTCTGGAAGAACAGGTTGTAGTACGGCAGCTCGCGCATCTGCTTTTCTGCCGCCTGCACCAGTTCTTCACGGCCATAACCCACCGCCACGCACCATAGACCGGCCATGCCGTCGAGGATCTTGCTCCCCTCGCTGTCCCACAAATGCACCCCCTGCGCCTTGGTAATGATGCGCGGCCCCTTTTCCTTCAACTGTTTGTAGTCAGAGAAAGGAGCAAGGTGGTGCTCGCCGCTCAGGGTTTGCCATTCACGGGTTTGCGGGTTTTTGACGCTCATGTGCCTCTCCATTTTCCGGTGGCCGCCAACCGGCGGCCTCAGGGTTGATCAGACAGCGAACAGTAGGAACTCACGCTCCCAGGAGCTGATGACGCGCTTGAAGTTTTCATGCTCGGCCCGCTTGGTGGCGACGTAGCCGGTGATGAATTTCTTGCCCAGGTACTGGGTCAGCGCACGGCTGATTTCCATACGCTCCAAGGCATCTTCGATTGTCAGCGGCAAGCGCAGGTTGCGGCGCTCATAGCCGCGCCCCACAACCGGCGCACTGGCTTCGATGCCCTCGACCATGCCGATGTAACCGCATAGCAGGCTGGCGGCGATGGCCAGGTAAGGGTTCGCATCGGCACCCGGCAGGCGGTTCTCGACACGGCGGTTCTGCGGGCCGGCATCCGGGACGCGCAGGCCCACGGTGCGGTTTTCTTCGCCCCATTCCACGTTCACCGGCGCCGAGGTGTCCGGCAGGAAACGGCGGAACGAATTGACGTTGGGTGCAAAAAGCGGCAGAGCCTCAGGGATGAACTTCTGCAGGCCACCGATGTGGTTGAGGAACAGCTCGCTCATGCTGCCGTCCTCATTCGAGAAGATGTTCTTGCCCGTGTGCACGTCCACCACACTCTGGTGCAGGTGCATGGCACTGCCTGGCTCGCCGGTCATGGGCTTGGCCATGAAGGTGGCCGCCACGTTGTGCTTGAGGGCCGCCTCACGCATGGTGCGTTTGAACACCAGAATCTGGTCAGCCAAATGCAGGGCGTTGCCGTGACGGAAGTTGATTTCCATCTGCGCCGTGCCGTCTTCGTGGATCAGCGTATCGAGGTCCAGTTGCTGCAGTTCGCACCAGTCGTAAACGTCCTCGAACAGCGGGTCGAATTCGTTGGCGGCTTCGATGGAGAACGACTGGCGGCCGGTTTCCGGGCGGCCGGAGCGGCCTACCGGGGGCTGCAGCGGAAAGTCCGGGTCTTCGCTGCGCTTGGTCAGGTAAAACTCCATCTCGGGCGCGACAATGGGCTGCCAGCCCTTGTCAGCATAGAGCTTGAGTACTTTCTTCAGCACGTTGCGCGGCGACAGCTCGACCGGGTTGCCCTTCTTGTCGTAAGTGTCGTGGATCACCTGTGCAGTTGGCTCGATGGCCCATGGCACCAGGAACACGGCGTTCTCGTCCGGGCGGCAGATCATGTCGATGTCGGCCGGGTCGAGCAGGTCGTAATAGATGTCGTCATCGACGTAATCGCCGGTCACGGTCTGCAGCAGCACGCTTTCAGGCAGGCGCATGCCTTTTTCGGCGATGAATTTGTTGGTGGGCGAGATCTTGCCGCGGGTGATGCCGGTCAGGTCGCTGATCAGGCATTCGACTTCGGTGATCTTGTGCTCTTTCAACCAATCGGTGAGCTGGTCGAGGTTGTTACTCATAAATACCTCAGGAGGTAATGTGGTCCGCGCATTGATTCTGGATGGAGTAGATTGCTAAAGCAAAAACACCCGCGCAGAGCCGCGTTGGATACACTGAAAACACGTGTTTCCGTAATGAGTTCGAAGGGCAGAAAGGCAAAAAGAGGCGCGGCAAGCCGCTACAGGGCATGATCCGAGTGCACCAAGCGTCAATTATTGCGGCCAGAGTGGCTGCGACGCAGGCGGTGCTCGCATAAATGGCATGAGTACCCGATGGCACTGCAATGGCAGCGCTTTCAGGTCGCGACAAGCGGACCATGTGACCCTCGTATTATTGTGTTTTGGGTTGAGGCCGAGCTTAGCCTTGTTCATTTTTTTACACAACACCTCCGTAAAAAATAAAACACGGCATGTCTGAGATAGCCCTTCACAGCGGAAATAGCGGATAATGGCACGCCCCGATATGCAGCAAATCTGCCGTCGATGTGCCATTTCAGGGCATCATGGGGTTGGCTTGACATCAGTATGGCTTTTCGATTGACTGGTCCTGCAAGCCCCCCTTGATTGATATTTTTAACAACAAAGGTGTTGCATCATGTCGGTACCCCCGCGTGCCGTTCAGCTTAACGAAGCGAACGCGTTCCTTAAGGAACATCCTGAGGTTCTCTACGTTGACCTTCTGATTGCAGATATGAATGGTGTGGTGCGTGGCAAGCGCATTGAGCGCACCAGCCTCCACAAGGTTTACGAGAAAGGCATCAACCTGCCGGCCTCCCTCTTCGCCCTGGACATCAACGGTTCCACCGTTGAAAGCACCGGGCTGGGCTTGGACATTGGCGATGCCGACCGCATCTGCTACCCGATCCCTGGCACCCTCTCCAACGAACCCTGGCAGAAGCGCCCTACCGCCCAGCTGCTGATGACCATGCACGAACTCGAAGGCGAGCCGTTCTTTGCCGACCCGCGTGAAGTGCTGCGTCAGGTGGTGAGCAAGTTCACCGACATGGGCCTGACCATTTGCGCTGCGTTCGAGCTGGAGTTCTACCTGATTGATCAGGAGAACGTGAACGGCCGCCCGCAACCGCCACGCTCGCCAATTTCGGGCAAGCGCCCGCAGTCGACCCAGGTTTACCTGATCGACGACCTCGACGAATACGCCGACTGCCTCCAGGACATCCTCGAAGGTGCCAAGGAGCAAGGCATCCCGGCCGACGCCATCGTCAAGGAAAGCGCCCCGGCGCAGTTCGAAGTCAACCTGCACCACGTTGCCGACCCGCTCAAGGCCTGTGACTACGCGGTGCTGCTCAAGCGTTTGATCAAGAACATCGCCTACGACCATGAGATGGACACCACCTTCATGGCCAAGCCCTACCCGGGCCAGGCAGGCAACGGCCTGCACGTACACATTTCCGTGCTGGACAAAGATGGCAACAACATCTTCACCAGCGAGGATCCCGAGCAGAACGCCGCGCTACGTCACGCTGTCGGCGGTGTGCTCGAGACCCTGCCCGCGTCCATGGCGTTTCTGTGCCCGAACGTCAACTCGTACCGCCGCTTCGGCGCGCAGTTCTACGTGCCGAACGCGCCAAGCTGGGGCCTGGACAACCGCACCGTAGCCCTTCGCGTACCCACCGGTTCGCCGGACGCCGTGCGCGTTGAGCACCGCGTGGCCGGTGCCGACGCCAACCCGTACCTGATGATGGCAGCCGTGCTGGCAGGCGTGCACCACGGCCTGACCAACAAGATCGAACCGGGCGAGCCGATTGAAGGCAACTCGTACGAACAGCTGGAGCAGAGCCTGCCGAACAACCTGCGCGATGCCCTGCGCGAGCTGGACGACAGCGAAATCCTGAACAAGTACATCGATCCGAAGTACATCGACATCTTTGTCGCGTGCAAGGAAAGCGAGCTGGAGGAGTTCGAGCATTCGATCTCCGACCTTGAGTACAACTGGTATCTGCATACCGTGTAAGCAAAAACGCCGCCCCTGTTGTGGGAGCGGCCTTGTGTCGCGAAAGGGCCGCAGAGCGGCCCCAAAACTATCAGCGTGATGCGCAAATCATGGGGGCGCTTCGCACCCCTGTCGCGACACAAGGCCGCTCCCACAATGGGCTGCGGTACAGGCCTACAAAGACTTCTCGAAAATCTTCGAATTGCGCTGATAGTTGTAAAGCGAAGCCCGCGCGGCAGGCAGCCGCTCCACCCCACTCGGCGCAAACCCGCGCTCGCGGAACCAGTGCGCAGTCCGCGTGGTAAGCACGAAAAGGGTATTCAGCCCCAACGCCCGCGCCCGGCTTTCAATCCGCTCCAGCAGTTCGTCCCCACGCCCGCCATGGCGATACTCCGGGTTCACCGCCAGGCACGCCAGCTCACCTGCCTCGGAATCGGCAATCGGGTACAGCGCCGCACAGGCGATGATCATGCCCTCGCGCTCCACCACGCTGAACTGCTCGATCTCGCGCTCCAGCACTTCACGGGAGCGGCGCACCAGAATGCCCTGCTCTTCCAGCGGACTGATCAATTCCAACAGGCCGCCAACATCCTCGATGGTCGCCTCGCGAACGACTTCGAACTGTTCCTGCGACACCAGCGTACCGCCACCGCCCCGGGTAAACAGTTCGGTCAGCAGCGCGCCGTCCTCGGCATAGCTGACGATATGGCTACGCGCCACACCGCCTTTACAAGCCTCGGCGGCAGCGTCCAGCAGTTCGCCCTGGTAATCGCTGCCCAACCGCGCCAGATGTGGCCCGATGTGCTGCGGCCGCAACTCGCGCACCAGCTTTCCTTGCTCATCCAGCAAGCCAGGCTCAGCGCCGAACAGCAGCAATTTGTCCGCCCCCAGTTCGATCGCGGCGCGGGTGGCCACGTCTTCGCAGGCCAGGTTGAAGATTTCGCCGGTCGGCGAGTAGCCCAAAGGCGACAACAGCACGATCGAACGCTCATCGAGCAAACGGCTGATGCCTTTGCGGTCGATACGCCGTACTTCGCCAGTGTGGTGGTAGTCCACGCCTTCGAGCACGCCGATAGGCCGCGCCGTCACCAGATTGCCGCAAGCCACGCGCAGCCGTGAGCCCTGCATCGGTGAGGCAGCGATGTCCATGGACAGGCGTGCCTCGATGGCCAGGCGCAAGGCGCCGACCGCATCGATCACGCAGTCCAGCGTGGCCGCATCGGTAATGCGCAGGCCACGGTGGTAGTGCGGGGTCAGGCCACGGGCGGCCAGTCGGCTTTCAATTTGCGGGCGCGAGCCGTGCACCAGCACCAGGCGTACGCCCAGGCTGTGCAGCAACACCAAGTCGTGGACGATGTTGCCGAAATTCGGGTGCTCTACACCATCGCCGGGAAGCATGACCACGAAGGTGCAGTCACGATGGGCATTGATGTACGGGGAGGCATGGCGTAGCCAGTTGACATAATCGGGCATGACGGGGCCTGTGGATAAAGTGGACGGAGAACGTTGGATGGCGCGGCGTTCAGGATCATCGTCGGAACAGGCTTGCGGTCACGCGCGGTCTCCTCTAGGCAAAAAACGAATCAGCAGGGTGGACGTTTAGTTCAGGCAGTAGTGCCGAATCAAATCACGCAATAGACGCACGGTAGGCTCGATGCGTGACATTTCGAGGTATTCGCCCGGTTGGTGGGCGCAGGCAATGTCTCCGGGGCCAAGCACGATGGTCTGGCAACCCAGTTGCTGAAGATAAGGCGCCTCGGTGCCGAATGCCACCGCTTCGGCCCGATGGCCGGTAAGGCGCTCGGCCACTTGCACCAACTCGGCATCGGCGGCCTGCTCGAAAGGCGGTACTTCAGGGAACAGCGGCGCATAGTCGATGCGCACTTCATGGCGTTCGGCAACTGGCTGCAACTTGGCGCGAATTGCCGCACGCAGTTGTTCCACATCCATGCCGGGCAAGGGACGCAGGTCAAACTCCAGCGCACACTGACCGCAGATGCGGTTGGGGTTATCGCCGCCGTGGATGCAGCCGAAGTTCATGGTGGGGGTGGGCACCGTGAACTGTGGGTTGCGATAGGTTTCCTGCCATTGCCGACGCAGGCCCATCAGCTCGCCCATCACCGCGTGCATGGCCTCCAGGGCGCTGTGGCCCAGGCTCGGGTCGGAGGAATGGCCGCTGCGGCCGAGGATGTCGATGCGGTCCATGAGGATGCCTTTGTGCATGCGGATCGGCCGCAAGCCCGTGGGCTCGCCGATCACCGCCGCTCGGCCCAGTGGCTGGCCCGCCTCGGCCAAAGCGCGCGCGCCGGACATCGAGCTTTCTTCATCGCAAGTGGCAAGGATCAGCAGCGGTTGCTTGAAGTCGTGCTCCAGCAGCGGAATCACCGCTTCGATGATAAGGGCAAAAAAGCCCTTCATGTCACAACTGCCCAGGCCAACCCAGCGGCCATCGACCTCGGTGAGCTTGAGCGGGTCGCTGCTCCACAGCTGCTCATCGTATGGCACGGTATCGCTGTGGCCGGCCAGCACCAGGCCACCAGGGCCAGTGCCGCGGCTCGCCAGCAGGTTGAACTTGCCGGGGCTGACCTGCTGGATGTCGCAGGTGAAGCCCAGGTCGCCCAGCCAGCCGGCCAGCAGGTCGATAACCTGGCGATTGGACTGGTCCAGGGCAGCCTGGGTGCAACTGACCGAGGGCGCGGCGATCAAAGCGGCAAACTGGTCTTTCAGCGTTGGCAACGGCATGCGCGTACTCCTCGAAAGCGTTGCCCATCATAGGGCTATCCGCCGTAAGGAATAAACCGTTGCCGGCCCAGTCCTGTAGACTGCACGGTTATTACGCCCCTCCTTCGAGCCTGCGATGCACAAAGAAACCGAACTCAAGCTCCGCGCCAGCCGCGAGACCCTTGCCGCCCTGCGCGAGCACCCTCTGCTGAAAAAGCGCAACAAGTCCGGCTGGCAGACCCGCGAACTGCTCAACCAGTACTTCGACACCCCGGAGCGCGAGCTGTCCGCAGCCCGCGTAGCCCTGCGCCTGCGCCGCGATGGCGAAGAAGTCATCCAGACCTTGAAGTGCCGTGGCCAAAGCGTCGCCGGGCTGTCCGAGCGCAACGAATACGAGTGGCACCTGGACAAGGTCAAGCTCGACCTGAAAAAGCTCGACGCCACCTGCTGGCCGGAGCAACTGGCCAATCTGGACAAAAAAACCATCAAGCCGTTGTTCACCACCGACTTCACCCGCGAATACGCGGAGATCAGCTGGGGCCGCGGCAAGAGCAAGGTCGTGATCGAGGCGGCACTGGACCAAGGTTTCGTGATTGCCGGCAAGCGCAAGGAAGAAATCAGCGAACTTGAACTGGAACTGCGCGAAGGCGCCCCCGAGGCCCTGCTGGAGCTGGCCGCAGAGCTGGCTGCCAGCTTGCCATTGATGCCCTGCGACATCAGCAAGGCCGAGCGCGGTTATCGCCTGCTGGAGCCGGACAGCTACGAGCTGGGCTTGCCAACCACCGAGCTGGACGCCGAAATCGCGCTGGACGACGCCTACACCGCCCTCGCCTGGCAGTTGCTGGCCAGCAGCCAGCGCCTGGCCGAGCAATACCGCCACAACGGCCACTGGCGCCTGCTGCAGGATTGGGTGCAGTGCCTGGCCGAATTGCGCGCCCTGACTGCCAGCCTGGGCCAGGCCGCTCCGCGTGCCACCACCCGCGAACTGCGCGCCAGCCTCGACGCCCTGCTGGAGGACTGGCGCCCGCTGGTACAGGCCGGCAATGACGACGAAGATATCCGCCGCGCCGCGCCTGAGCAGTTTATAGAAGAGCTGGAAGACGTACGCTGGGGCCAGTTCTCGCTGGAAACCTCGCGTTGGCTCTTGGCCCGAGCCTGGACTGTGGAGCGCAAGGGCCGCGGCGAACGCCAAGGCAAGGCGCAATTGGCCAGCTGGCTGGCACATCAATTGGGCGAAGAAGGCCGTGCGCTGAAACTGCCGCTATACACCCAGCGCCCGGAAGACCTGGCTGAACAGTTGCCGCGTATCGAGCAGTTGCTGGCCTGGCTGCACCATGCCCGCCAGGTGCTGGAGGCGCCGCAGATGGACCGCCTGTACGGCGACCTGAAAAAGCTGCATGAGTTGGCGGAGCAGCCGCTGAGCGATGAGCTGCTGGAGGCGCGTATCGAACAGGCTCGCGTCGTCGATCAGAGCCGCGGCTGGAAACACCTGCTCAAAGCCTGAAACTGGAACTGTAGGCGATTGCCCAGCCCATTCGGGCTGCGCTGTCGCACAGGGAACTACGGTCGCAAGCGCGACGCGTACCCTGTAGGAGCGGCTTTAGCCGCGAAGCAAGCGCCGCGGTGCATGGCACCGGCTTCGCCGGTGTTCGCGGATAAATCCGCTCCTACAGGTTTTAGCGTAGGGGCAGGCTGGTGGTGGACTTGATCTCTGACAACGCCACGATCGAGTTCACCTCCTGAATACCCGGCACGTTCGACAGCTTTTCGAAGAAAAACCGTTCATATGCTTCGATATCCGACGTGACGATACGCAGTAGAAAGTCCACAGCCCCCATCAGCACATAACACTCCAGCACCTCCGGAAAGCCACGGATAGCCTCAGTGAACTCGGTGAAGTTCGAGCGGCCGTGGGCATTGAGCTTTACCTCGGCAAAAATCTGCGTGTTCAGGCCCACCTTCTTGCGGTCCAGCAAGGTCACCTGGCCACGAATGACCCCTTCTTCTTTCAACCGTTGAATTCGGCGCCAGCAAGGTGACTGCGACAGGCCAACGCGCTCGGCTATCTGCGCGCTGGACAGCGACGCGTCTTCTTGCAACAACTGAAGAATCTGTCGGTCATAAGCGTCCAGATCACTTTGCATAATTAATTCTCCATGGCCAAACCTGTCGAATAGATCAATCTAATCTCCAGGGTAATTGAGCCAATCATAGCGAAACAATACCGCTTTCAACGTGTAAAAATTCTCCCACTCTAGCGGAGACCACCATGAACGCACTCGAACGCCCCCTGCCCCGCTCCGACGCCTGGGCCGCCAATGCCAGCCACAGCACGGTGTGCTACCAACTACAGGCTGAGGCCGAACCTGACACCCTGTGCCGTGTGCTCAATTTGTTTGCGCTGCAATTTTTGACCCCCCACAGCGTGCAGGTATGCCAGCAGGATGACTGGCTCGACATCGAGGTGGCCATTGGTGGGCTGAGTTGGCATCGAGCAGAGGTCATTGCGCAAAAAATGCGCAACCTGGTGTGTGTCGCGCAAGTGAGCCTGGAAAACCGGGCAAGAGCGGAATTGGCAGTGGTGTGAGCCGCAAGATCCGGAAACGGTTTTGAGCCAATGGCCAGAATCTGCCGGGCTAGCCTTCAGCGGGCACTCATTACCTGGCACGGATGCCATCATGCACACTAACGACGATCAATCACTCGACCTGGGTCGGGTACTCGATGCGCTTCAAACCGACCGCCGCATAGATCCCCCCGCCATAAGGCAGATACGTGAGCTGGCGAGCCGACACCCCTCCCGCCATCCACTTGAAACCATCGCGGCGCTGAACCTGGATGACCGCCTGCATCCCGGCCAGCCACTGCATCTGGAAAGTCTCTGCCAATGGCTGGCCGACAAGGTCGGCCAGCCTTACCTGCGTATCGACCCCATGCAGCTCAACCTGGCACAGGTCAATGGGTTGATATCCCCGGCGTTCGCCCAACGCCACGGCATACTCATCGTCAGCAATGACCCCAACGGCATCACCGTAGCAAGCGCACAACCCTACCAAAACGGCTGGCAAGCCGACCTGGCGCGCAGCCTGGGCAAACCGGTGCGCCGGGTGATGGCCAGCCCACAGCAGATTCGCCAGTTGGGGCAGTCACTGTTCCACCTCGCTCATTCAGTGCAAGGCGCCCAGCACCAGCAACCGGCCAGCCTGGGCGAGCTTGAGCAGTTGCTGGAGGTTGGCAAGCGCCAAGCCGACGTATCTGCCGACGACGCGCATATCGTGCACATCGTAGATTGGCTGTTGCAGTACGCCGTGGAGCAGCGCGCCAGCGATATCCACCTGGAGCCACGTCGCGATCAAGGCCAGTTGCGATACCGCATCGATGGTCTGCTGCACACCGTCTACGCCTTCCCTGCAAGCGTCACGCTGGCCGTGGTCAGCCGCTTCAAACACCTGGGCCGCATGGATGTGGCAGAAAAACGCCGGCCACAGGATGGCCGCGTGAAAAGCCGACTGCCTGGCAGCAAGGGCGAAGTCGAACTACGCCTCTCGACCCTGCCCACGCCATTTGGCGAAAAGCTGGTACTGCGCCTGTTTGACCCACAACAGCTCAAGGAAGACTTTGACCACCTGGGCCTGGATGGCGAGCAACTGGCCCAATGGCAAGCACTGCTGCAACGCCGCCAAGGGATCTTGCTGGTCACCGGCCCCACAGGCTCCGGCAAAACCAGCACGCTGTACGCAAGCCTCAAGCTGCTGGCCACGCCGGAGGTCAACCTGTGCACCATCGAAGACCCAATTGAACGCCTGGAGCCAGCGTTTAACCAGTTGCAGGTTCAGCCGGCGCTGGACCTTGGCTTCGCCAACGGCGTACGTGCTCTGCTGCGGCAAGACCCGGACATCATCATGATCGGCGAAATCCGCGACCAGGAAACCGCGCTGGTTGCGGTACAGGCGGCCCTTACCGGGCACTTGGTGTTGTCTACCCTGCACACCAATGACAGCTGCAGCGCCATCACCCGCCTGCAGGAACTGGGTGTCGCCGATTACCTGATTCGGGCAACGCTGGGTGGCGTCATGGCACAACGCCTGGTGCGCTTGCTGTGTGTTGAATGCAGAGGGGGGGCAACAGCAGGCTGCCAGGTTTGCCGCGGTACAGGCTTTCATGGCCGCACAGGCTTGTTCGAACTCCTTGTTCCAAGCGAAGCCCTGCGTGCGCGGATAAGTAGCGGCGCAGACCTCGCCAGCCTCCAACAGCAAGCAGTGGATGAAGGTATGCTGGACCTGCGCCAGTGTGGAGAGGCCAAAGTGGCGCGCGGGCTAACCAGGCCCGAAGAGGTATTGAGGGTGTGTGGCTAAGGAAAAAACCCTTGCATTCAAGGAACTTGGCTACGTGAAGCACGATCCAAGCGGGCATCCTCAACCCTCATCCTTCGAGGTGTTTCATCATGCGTCTCAAAACCGCCATCGCAGCTGCTGCATTGCTCTCGCTGCCTGTTGGCTCCGCCCTGGCCGATACCTTCTGGCGCAACGTGCTGACTTCGGGCGCTACCACGGGGTCGACTTACCTCACCTCCAGGGATCACAAAATGGTGATTGCGGCGCAGGATGACGCCAGCAGCTTCGTGGCCAGTGAAGGCGCAATCCGTGGGCCATTCCTGGAGGCAGCCATGCGCCAGGCACGTGCCGAAAACCCAGGGATGAACGCCTCGGACATGGAACTGGCCAATGCCATTCTGGCGAAGAATGCGGTGGCTGAATAACCGCAGCCAGTGGGGAGGGGCGCCGCGCCGCCCCTCCCGCATTCAGCATTACCGGTAAGCCTCCACCGGCACACAGGCACAAAACAGGTTTCTGTCCCCATACACGTTGTCGACCCGGTTCACTGCCGGCCAGTACTTGTGCTGGCGTACGTGAGCGCTGGGCGCTACTGCCTGCTCCAGGCTGTAAGGCCGGTTCCACGGTGCCAGCACATCCGCGAAGGTATGTGGCGCGTGCTTGAGGGGGTTGTTTTCTGCCGGCCAGTTCCCCTCTTGCACCTCGTTGATTTCTGCACGGATCGCCAACATGGCCTCGATGAAGCGGTCCAACTCGGCTTTCGACTCGCTTTCGGTCGGCTCGACCATCAAGGTACCCGGCACCGGAAACGACATGGTCGGTGCGTGGAAGCCATAATCCATCAGCCGTTTGGCAACGTCCTCCTCCGTAATGCCCGTTTGGGCTTTGAGAGGTCGCAAATCCAGAATGCACTCGTGCGCCACCCGCTGATTACGGCCGCGGTACAACACGGGAAAGGCCCCACCCAGCTGCCCAGCCAGGTAATTCGCAGACAGAATGGCGACTTCACTGGCATCAGCCAATTGCGGCCCCATCATGGCGATGTACATCCAACTGATCGGCAGGATGCTCGCGCTGCCCCACGGTGCCGCACTGACCGCACTGTTGTTCGGGTCCAGGCCCGGCACCGGAACCACGGGATGGCTGGCGACGAACGGCTTAAGGTGAGCGCGGATACCGATTGGCCCCATGCCCGGGCCGCCACCGCCATGGGGGATGCAAAACGTCTTGTGCAGGTTCATGTGGGAAACGTCGGCACCAATATCCGCCGGCCGCGTCAGGCCGACCTGAGCGTTGAGGTTGGCACCGTCCATGTACACCTGGCCACCGTGCTGGTGGACCACTTCACAGATTTCGCGAATACCCTCCTCGTACACCCCGTGGGTCGAAGGGTAAGTGACCATCAGGCACGACAGTTTGTCCCCCGCCGCCCTGGCCTTGGCCTTGAGGTCCTCAAGGTCGACATTGCCGTCGTCATCACAATCGACGATGACCACTTCCATGCCTGCCATCTGTGCCGAGGCCGGGTTGGTGCCATGGGCCGAAGACGGAATCAGGCACAACGTGCGCTGGGGCTGATGACGGCTGTGGTGGTAGCGTGTGATTGCCATGAGCCCGGCGTACTCGCCTTGGGCGCCTGAGTTGGGCTGCATGCAAATGGCGTCGAACCCGGTGATTGCACACAACCAGCTTTCAAGCTCTTCGATCATCGCCTTGTAGCCCGTGGCCTGTGCCGCAGGCGCAAAGGGGTGAAGCAAGGCAAAGCCCGGCCAGGTAATGGGGATCATTTCACTGGTGGCATTGAGCTTCATGGTGCAGGAGCCCAGCGGGATCATCGACTGGTTCAGGGCCAGGTCTTTGTTTTCCAGCTGCTTTAGATAGCGCAGCATTTCGGTTTCGCTGTGGTGCAGGTTGAACACAGGGTGATCAAGAAATGGCGTACGCCGTACCAATGCAGCAGGAATGCCTTCGGGGAGGGCCTGCCGATCCAATGTAGCGATGTCGAGGCCGTGGTCGACGCCGAGGAAGATGTCGAACAGCCGCAGCACGGTTGCTTCGCTGCAGGTCTCGTCAAGGCTAACCCCCAAGTGCCCACGCCCAAGAATTCGCAGGTTGATGCGCGCGGCTTCAGCGCTTTCGATGATCGCCGCCTGGGCGCCCCCAACGTCCAGCGTCAATGTGTCGAAATAATGCTGATTGACGCGCTTGATGCCCTTGGCTTCAAGCCCAGCCGCCAGCACGAAGGTCAGGCGGTGCACGCGCTGGGCAATGCGCCGCAGGCCCTCGGGGCCGTGATAGACCGCATAGAAGCCGGCAATATTGGCCAGCAGCACCTGCGCGGTGCAGATGTTGGAGTTGGCCTTTTCACGGCGGATATGCTGCTCGCGAGTCTGCAGGGCCATGCGCAGGGCAGTGTTGCCCCGGGCATCCTTTGACACACCGATGATGCGCCCGGGCATCGCCCGCTTGAAGTCGTCGCGGCAGGCGAAGTAGGCCGCATGCGGACCTCCGTAGCCCATGGGCACACCGAAGCGCTGGGTCGAGCCCAGTACCACATCGGCGCCCAGCTCGCCGGGCGGCGTCAACACCACCAGGCTGAGCAGGTCGGCAGCAACGCAGGCCAGCGCTTGCTGGCCGTGCAGCTGGTCGATCAACGGGCGCAAGTCACGCACCTCGCCATGGGTGTCCGGGTACTGCAGCAACGCCCCAAATACATTGTGCTGGGCAAGGTTATCCACAGCGTCGACGATCAGCTCAAAGCCAAAGCCCTCGGCACGGGTCTTCAACACCGACAGGGTCTGCGGGTGGCAATGTTCATCGGCAAAAAAGGCATTGCTCTTGTTACGGGCGACGCGCTTGGCCAGGGCCATGGCTTCAGCAGCAGCGCTGGCCTCATCAAGCAGCGAGGCGTTGGCCAGCGCCAGCCCGGTCAGGTCGATGACCATTTGCTGGTAATTCAGCAAGGCCTCCAGCCGGCCTTGGGCAATTTCCGGTTGATAGGGCGTATAGGCGGTGTACCAGCCGGGGTTTTCCAGAACGTTGCGCAGAATCACGGTTGGGGTAACGGTGGCGTGATAGCCCATGCCGATCAGGCTGGTCCACACCTGATTCAGTTCGGCGTAGCCTGCCAGTTTGGCCAGTGCTGCTTGCTCATCCAGGGCCTGGGGCAGCTCAAGCGGGCGGTTGAGTCGGATACCGGGCGGGACGGTCTGCTCGATCAGTTCACTACGGGTTTTAAGGCCGAGCGTGCCGAGCATGGCCTGCTGCTCGGTGGCATCAGGGCCCAGATGGCGACGCAGGAACGGGTTGGAATCGTGCAGTTGATGCAGGGACGGCGACTGGGACATGGCGAATTCTCTTCCTGTACCGGGTCTCGTGGAGACTTACAAGTCTAGGAAGGGATCGCTGAGGGTGTGGGAAAAGTTGTTGCCTGTACGGGCCTCATCGCGGATAAATCCGCTCCTACAAGGGCCTCGCAGACCTTGTAGGAGCGGCTTCAGCCGCGATGAAGCCAGCGCGGTCTTACTCGCCGATCGCAGCCTTGTAGGCCGCAGCGTCCAGCAGCTTGTCCAGCTCAGCCTTGTCGCTAGGCTTCAACTTGAAGATCCACGATTCGTAAGGCTCTTCGTTAAGCAGCTCTGGACTGTCGGCCAGCTCTTCGTTGACAGCGATCACTTCGCCAGAAACCGGCGCGTAAATGTCGGATGCGGCTTTGACCGACTCGACCACACCGGCGGCATCGCCAGCAGCGAAGGCCTTGCCCACTTCAGCCAACTCAACGAACACGACGTCACCCAAAGCTTGCTGGGCGTGGTCGCTGATGCCGACGGTTACGGTGCCATCGGCTTCCAGGCGTACCCACTCATGGCTTTCGGCAAAACGCAGATCGGCGGGGATATTGCTCATGTGTTGTATTCCTCGATTGGGTCAGCGGTTCGGCCCGCCGTCAAATGTTCAGATCAGAATCTTGCCGTGGCGCACGAAGGTCGGTTTGACCACCCGCACCGGGTACCACTTGCCGCGGATTTCAACCTCGGCCCGGTCACCGGTGGCCATGGGCACGCGTGCCAGGGCAATGGACTTGCTCAGCGTAGGTGAGAAACTACCACTGGTGATCTCCCCTTCGCCAATCCCGGCGACACGGACCACCTGATGGGCGCGCAGAACACCACGTTCTTCGAGCACCAGGCCGACCAGTTTTTCCTGCACACCTTGCTCGATTTCCGCGAGCAGGCCGGCGCGGCCGATGAAGTCGCGCTCGGCTGGCTCCCAGGCAATCGACCAGCCCAGATTGGACGTGAGCGGGGTGTGACTTGCGTCGATGTCCTGCCCATACAGGTTCATGCCGGCCTCAAGGCGCAAGGTGTCGCGCGCGCCAAGGCCGCTGGGGGCGATACCGGCACCGACCAGATCGTTGAAAAAGGCTACTGCCTGATCGCCCGGTAGAATGATTTCCAGGCCGTCTTCACCGGTATAGCCCGTGCGGGCAATGAACCAGTCGCCCTCGGCAAGGCCTTCGAACGGGCGTAGTTCGCGAATCAGGGCTGCGCGGGAGGCGCTGAGCAGGGCAGCCACCTTTTCACGGGCATGTGGCCCCTGGATGGCAAAAATGGCGAGGTCCGGGCGTGCTTCAAAGCCAACGCTGAAGCCGTCGCTCTGGCGTGTCAGCCAATCGAGCACCGTAGCTCGCGTGGCGGCGTTGGTTACCAGGCGATAACCATATTCGGTGCGGTAGGCAATCAGGTCATCGATGACCTTGCCTTCTTCGTTCAGCAACGGGCTGTACAGGGCCTTGCCTGGGCCATCAAGGCGGGCAACGTCATTGGCCAGCAATTTGCGTAACCAGGCGGTGGCATCATCCCCGTCGATGTCGATGACCGTCATGTGAGACACATCGAACACCCCACAGTCGCTACGCACCTGATGGTGCTCCTCGACCTGCGAGCCATAGTGCAGCGGCATGTCCCAGCCACCGAAATCGACCGTCTTGGCGCCAAGCGCCAGGTGCAAGTCGTACAAAAGCGTGCGCTGTCCCATGGGTTTCTCCTTCCGGGCGTGGCGAAGCGGCGGCGGTCGTTGACGTTTAATCGTCAGCTCTTCTTGTAGGACCCGCCGCGCGAATGCCGCGCATTGTAGCCGCAAGGTCGCTGGCTGGCACCTTTAGTGACTGTGACCGGGCCGCCGGGCCGAGCGGCGTATCAACCCGATGACCGGCAACAAGCCAACCAGTACCAGCGTCAACGCTGGCAGCGAGGCCCGTGCCCACTCGCCCTCACTCGTCATTTCGAACACCCGAACAGCAAGCGTGTCCCAGCCGAACGGTCGCATCAGCAGCGTCGCCGGCATCTCTTTCAACACATCGACGAACACCAGCAGTGCGGCGCTCAGAGCACCCGGTACAAGCAAGGGCAGATACACCTTGAAAAACAATCGCACGCCGCTGACCCCCAAGCTGCGTGACGCCTCCGGCAGCGACGGCCGGATACGTTCCAGGCTGCTCTCCAGCGGGCCATAGGCCACGGCAATGAACCGTACCAGATAGGCCAGCAGCAGTGCCGCGAGGCTCCCCAGCAACAGTGGCTTGCCAGCACCGCCCAGCCAGGTGGACAGCGGGATTACCAAGTGATTGTCGAGGTAGCTGAAGGCCAACATGATCGAAACCGCCAGCACCGACCCGGGCAAGGCATAGCCCAGGTTGGCAAGGCCGACGCCAGCGCGGATGCCGCCCGTCGGCGCGTGACGCCTGGCGAATGCCAGCAGCAACGCTACGCAAACCGTGATCAGTGCGGCCATAGCGCCGAGATACAGGGTGTGCAGCACAAGCCCCACGTAGCGCTCGTCCAGGTCGTGCCGCCCGCGCTGCCAGAACCATGTCAGCAGTTGCAGCAGCGGAATCACAAAGGCGCAGGCGAAAACCAGCAGGCACCACCCGCTTGCCAACAACGCCTTCACCCCGCGCAAAGGGTAAAGCGCCTGCCCGCGCGGGCGTTCATTGCCGCTGCGGGTCGCGCCCCGCGCTCTGCGCTCGCCGTACAACACCAGCATTACCGCCAACAGCAGCAGGCTGGCGAGCTGGGCCGCGCTGGAAAGGCTGAAGAAGCCATACCAAGTCTTGTAGATGGCGGTGGTGAAGGTGTCGAAGTTGAACACCGCCACCGCGCCGAAATCGGCCAGCGTTTCCATCAAGGCCAGTGCAATACCGGCACCGATGGCCGGGCGCGCCATTGGCAAGGCGACCCGCCAGAAGGCCTGTAACGGCGAAAGCCCCAAAACGCGAGCAGCCTCCATCAAACCTTTGCCTTGAGCCAGGAAGGCTGTGCGCGCCAGCAGGTAGACATAGGGGTAGAACACCAGCACCAGCACAATGATCACGCCGCCGGTGGACCGCACCCGAGGCAGACGCATCGGCCCGAACACCTCGCGCAGGGCGCTTTGCACCGGGCCGGCAAAGTCCAACAGGCCAACGAAGACGAACGCCAGCACATAGGCGGGGATCGCGAAGGGCAGCATCAGCGCCCAGTCCAGCCAGCGCCTGCCGGGGAATTCGCAAAGGCTTGTGAGCCAGGCAAGGCTCACGCCCAGCACAGTGACGCCTACGCCAACACCCAACACCAAGGTCACCGTATTGCCCAGCAAACGGCCCATCTGGGTGTCGAGCAGGTGTGACCAGATTTGCAGGTCAATCGATTGCCAGGACAGCAGCAGCACGCTCAGGGGCAGAAGCACCAAGGCGGCGATCAGGGAAACCGGTAGGTACCAACGGCGTTGGGGGGTGTGGTGCAAGGTTGGAATCTCGATTGCGGTGGCGACCGCTGCGCGGTCGATCGCGGATAAATCCGCTCCTACAGGGCCCGTAGGAGCGGATTTATCCGCGAATGGCCCTCAAAGGCGCCGGGAGAATATAGCCTGACGCTTAATTCCAGCCAGCCCGATCCATCAACCGAATGGCCTCAGCCTGGCGCTTGCCAGCCACCTCCACCGGAATACTGTCCGCCTTGAAGCTGCCCCAGGCCGCCACTTCTTCCGACGGCTTAACCTTCGGGTTTGCCGGGAATTCCTGGTTGATATCGGCAAACAGCTTTTGCGCTTCTTCGCCAGTCATCCACTCGACCAGCTTCTTCGCCGCCTCTGGGTGTGGCGCATGCTTGGTCAGGCCGATACCCGACAGGTTGACGTGTACACCACGGTCGCCTTGGTTAGGCCAGAAAATCTTCACCGGCAAATTGGGGTTCTGCTTGTGCAGGCGACCGTAATAATAGGTGTTGACCACGCCAACATCGCACTGCCCTGCCTCGATAGCTTGGATCACTGCGTTGTCGTCAGAGAAAACATCAGTGGACAGGTTGTTCACCCAGCCTTTGACGATCTGCTCGGTCTGCGCCTCACCATGGTTCTCGATCATGGTGGCAGTCAGCGACTGGTTGTAGACCTTTTTCGCTGTACGCAGGCACAGGCGGCCTTCCCAGTGTTTGTCGGCCAGGGCTTCGTAGGTGGTCAGCTCTTCAGGCTTGACCCGGTCGGTGGAGTAGATGATGGTGCGCGCCCGCAGGCTCAGCCCGGTCCAGTCATGGGATGAGGCGCGGTACTGAGGCGGGATGTTCTGGTCGATGATGTCCGACTTGATCGGCTGCAGGATGCCCATCTGCTCGGCCTGCCAGAGGTTGCCGGCATCCACGGTCAACAAGAGGTCGGCAACACCGTTCACGCCCTCGGCCTTGATGCGTTGCATCAGCGGGGCTTCCTTGTCGGTAATGAATTTGATTTTGACGCCTGTCTTGGCAGTGTATGCATCAAACACCGGCTTGATCAGCTCGTCGATGCGCGAGGAGTACACCACCACTTCGTCCGCCGCCTGGGCGGTGCCGCCGAACAGGGTCAAGGCCAGGGCGGCCAGTAGGGGCTTGCGTGGCAACATGGAAGGCACTCCTCGGTTCATGGGAAAGGCGCAAATGGTAGTGAATCCCATTTTCCGGCTCACCCACCTAGCCGTTACCGAATGTTGCAAAGCAGCCCCTGGCGATATCAGGCCTTCGCCAAATCCGGAAGATCCCCGGTCAGCCCGAGCGCCTGGCGCACAAACAACGCCTTGGCCTCCGGCATCTGCTCCACCCACTTGAGCCCGCTGTTACGCAACCAACGCAACGGTAACGGATTGGCCTGGAACAACCGCTCAAACCCTTCCATTGCCGCCATCAGTGCCAAATTATGCGGCATGCGGCGGCGCTCGTAACGGCTCAGCACTTTCACGTCCGCAAGCCGCTCCCCCCGCTCGCATGCACTGACCAGCACCTCTGCCAATACCGCAGCGTCAAGGAAACCAAGGTTGACCCCCTGCCCCGCCAACGGGTGAATGGTGTGAGCCGCATCGCCGATCAGCGCCAGCCCTTCTTCCACATAGCGCTTGGCGTGGCGCTGTCGCAACGGCACGCAAACCCTGGGGTCGGCTTGCAGCACCTCGCCCAAACGGCCTTCGAACGCACGCTCCAGCGCCTTGAGGAAGGCGTCGTCATCCAGCGCCATGATTTTCTCCGCCTGCTCCGGCGTGGTCGACCACACGATCGAGCACCACTCCTGCTGGCCGTCACGCGACAACGGCAGGAACGCCAGTGGCCCTTCATCAGTGAAGCGCTGCCATGCCGTGGCCTGATGTGCCGCGCTGCATCGCACACTGGTAACGATGGCGTGGTGCATGTAATCCCATTCACGGGTCTCGCAACCCGCCAGGCGGCGCACAGCGGAGTTGGCACCGTCTGCGGCAATCACCAGTGGGGCCCGCAAGCGGCGGCCGTCAGCCAGGGTCAGCAGCCATTCGTCGCCAGAGCGGCGCAATTGTTCAAGGCGGGCACTGGGCAGCAAACCGATGTCGCTGTCGTGAAGGCGATCCAGCAAACCGTCCTGCACCACGCGATTCTCGACGATGTGGCCAAGCACCTGGGCGTGTACGCTGGCGGCAGAGAAGTGAATCTGCCCAGTGCCACTACCGTCCCATACGTGCATATCGGAATACGGTGAAACGCGTCGCCCGGCAATCCCTTCCCATGCGCCCAAGCGTTCGAGGATCCGCTGGCTGGCCGCCGACAAGGCGCTGACCCGTGGCTCAAACGATGCATCGGCGTCAAACGCCTTGACCGTCAGCGGGCCGCCATCGAGCAGGAGAATTTCCAGGCCACTGTGGCGCAACGCCAAGGCCAGAGCGCTGCCGACCATACCGGCACCGACAATCAAAAGATCTGCGCGCATTTCCATGCCTTACGCCTGCCTCGCTTGCGGCTTGAGCCGCACGTATAGGGTTTTATCCACCCGCGCCACCAGTTCGCCAGCGCCGTCGCGGATGTCGACCTGCAATCGGGGCAGGTACTTCTTGCCGGTGGCGGTTTGCTGGCGGATTTCGTCCAGCAGCGCATCATCGACGCGGAATTCGGCATATACCGGGCCTTTGCCCGGTGCGATGAAATCGATGCTGGCAGCTTTGTCCCAGACAATGTATTCGCGGCCCAACTGCTCGATCAGCAGCAGCATGTAAAACGGGTCGACCATCGAATACAGGCTGCCCCCGAATTGGGTACCGACGTAGTTACGGTTCCAGCGTGTCAATTTCATGCGCACCTTGACGCTGCGCATATCGGGGCTGATGTGCTGGATGCGAATTCCCGCGCCCAGGTAGGGCGGGTAGAGGTTCAGCAGCCAGCGCAACATGCGCGCCCGGCGCGCCAGCTTGCGCGGGTTAGTCATGCCTGGCCCCGCGGATCAGGGCGCGTGCCCAGGCCCATGGCCTGGCGCGCGAACCAGCTTCTGGCTGGCGGCAACAGGTCGAGCCCGAGCAGCCCGATGTTGCGCCCGGCCGTGACCAAGGGCTGATTGCTGCCAAACAGCCGCGTAACCTGATCGGAGAAGCCTATGGTCATGGCCTGGTCCAGCTGCTGCCGCTGGCGGTAACCCTGCAGCGTCGCCAAGTCGCCAGGGTGCTGCGGGCCGGCCAGCAGCGCATCGGCCAACGACTGCACATCACGCAGCGACAGGTTGAAGCCCTGCCCGGCGATCGGGTGCAGGCTATGCGCAGCGTTGCCCAGCACCACCAGGTGCGGGCGCACCTGCTCTTCGGCCTCGACAAGCGCCAGTGGGTACAGGTGCCGAGCGCCGACCTGGCGCAGAGCACCCAAGCGGTAACCGAAAGCATCCTGCAATTCACGCAGGAAGCTGCGCTCGTCGATGTCCGCCAGGCGTTTGGCATCCATCCCCTGACGCGTCCAGACCAGCGCACAGCGGTTGTCCGGCAGCGGCAAAAGGGCCATCGGCCCTTGTTCGGTAAAACGCTCGAACGCCTGCCCACCATGGGCTTCGCCCGGTGTGATATTGGCGATCAGGGCACTTTGATCATAAGGGGTGCGGCGTACATGGATGCCCAACTGCTCGCGCAAGCCCGAACGGCCACCGTCGGCGAGTACCGCCAAGTCGCATTCCACGGTGGTGTCATCGTCCAGTTGCAGATGGTAGCCGCCTTCTATGGCTTGCATCGCCTTCACTTCGGCCGGGCAACGCCAGCTCACCACCTCGTTGTCCAGCGCCTGCCACAGACATTGGCCGAGCCAGGCATTCTCGACGACGTAGCCAAGCGCTGGTACGCCCTCTTCCATCGCATCCAGCCGCGTCGCACCGAAGCGCCCGCGGTCTGAAACCTGGATCTGCCGGATTGGCTCCGCACGTGGGCTGATCGTTTGCCATATACCCAGATGCTGATAAATCTGCCGGGTACCGAACGACAGCGCCGAGGACCGTGCGTCATAGCTGGGCTGGAAACTGTCGCCCGGAGCAAACGGCTCGATCAGCAAGATTTTCCAACCACGCGCCTTCGCCCCTGCCTGCAGCGCCAGGGCCAGGCTCGCGCCCACCAGGCCACCGCCAACGATTGCAAGGCTCACCCGATTCATGCCGCGTCCTTACGCGCTGCCTGCATCAGCGCTTCAATTTCGGCGACAGTCTTGGGTACGCCCGACGTCAAAATTTCACAACCTTGCCTGGTCACGACCACATCGTCCTCGATCCTTACACCGATGCCGCGCCATTTCTTAGCGACACTCTGGTTGTCAGCGGCAATGTAGATGCCGGGCTCAACGGTCAGCGCCATGCCGGGCTCCAGCACACGCCATTCACCGCCGACCTTGTAATCGCCCACATCGTGCACATCCATGCCCAGCCAGTGCCCTGCACGGTGCATGTAGAACGCGCGATGGGCCTCGCTGTCGATCAGCGCCTGCACATCGCCCTTGAGCAGCCCAAGCTCCACCAGGCCCTCGGTAATGACACGCACGGTCGCCTCATGGGCGTGGTTCCAGTGCTTGCCCGGGGCGATTTCGGAAAAGGCGGCTTCCTGGGCTTTGAGCACCAGTTCGTAAATGGCCTTTTGCTCTGGCGTGAAACGGCCGCTGACCGGGAAGGTGCGGGTGATATCGCTGGCGTAGCAGTCGATTTCGCAACCTGCGTCGATCAGCACCAGATCACCGTCCTTCAGAGCAGCGTCATTCTCCTGGTAGTGCAGGATGCAGCTGTTACGGCCTGCTGCAACGATGGAACCATAAGCTGGCATCTTCGCCCCGCCCTTGCGGAACTCGTAATCCAGCTCTGCCTCAAGGCTGTACTCATGCAGCCCCGCGCGGCAAGCCTGCATGGCCCGTACATGGGCCCGCGCCGAAATTTCGGCGGCCGTGCGCATCACCTTCACCTCTGCAGCCGATTTATACAGACGCATGTCGTGAAGCAGGTGATCCAGGGCAACGAACTCGTTCGGCGGCTGGGCGCCAAGGCGCGCCTTGGAGCGGATCACGTTGATCCAGTCCATCAGCCGGCGGTCGAACTCCGCGTTGCTGCCCATGGCACTGTAAACGCGCTCGCGGCCTTCGATCAGCCCGGGGAGAATCTCGTCGATGTCAGTGATGGGGAAGGCATCGTCCGCGCCGTAGTCGCGCACCGCCCCCTCCTGCCCGGCCCGCAAGCCGTCCCATTGCTCGCGCTCCGGGTTGCGTTCGCGGCAAAACAGCACGTACTCGCCATGCTCACGCCCGGGGATCAGCGCAATCACCGCCTCGGGCTCGGGGAACCCGCTGAGGTACTGGAAATCGCTGTCCTGGCGGTATACGTGCTCGACGTCACGATTGCGAATGGCAACGGCGGCAGCGGGCAGAATCGCAATGCTGTTGGGGACCATCTGCGCCATCAGCGCCTTGCGCCGACGGGCATACTCGGCCTTGGGAATGTGGCTCATGGGCAGAACGTCCCCCGGTTGATCAGTGCAGCGATGGTTTTGGCGCAGGTGCGGCGGGTGCGGCCAGCTCGGTGTACAGCAGCAACGGGGCAACCCGCAGGTACTCCGAAACTTCCATATAGTCGCTTTCGCCGTCTTCGGACTCTTCCAGCGCTTCCTGTACCTGGGAAATAGCCACCAAGTCCTGGAGCACTTCCTTGGCATCGGTGGACAAATCCTTGCCGCCAGCGTTCAGGCCAAAGCCTGTGATGAAGCCCTGGCACCACTCGCCCAGTGCCGTAGCACGCTCAGTGAGTGGCGTTTCGTCACCTGGCAACAGCAGAACAATGGCGATGTCCTCACCGGTAAGCTCGGCCTTGACCATCTCTTGCAGGCCGATCAGCGCGGCACGCACGGTATCTTCTGGCTCGTTCTCCAGCACGCCGGCGGCGTCGGCCAGCCAGGCGTCGGCGTCAAAGCCGGCACCGGCGCAGCTACGGCCAATCAACAGGCCATGCAGCTCGGCAGGGGAAACAGGGTGGCCGTTGCTCGAAAGCAGTGCGGCGAATGCGGTATACGGCGATTGGGTATTAGGCATGGGCAGCTAGGCGCCAGACGGCGCATTTGACTAGAATGAAGACCTTGTATCCTAGCACCGGCAGGCGCGCCAAGACCATCGGCACTGGCCGTCGGCGTTCAGGGAGAGGCATCATCGTCGGGTGATTCAATGACGGAGCGAATCGAGTGCAACCCACGCAAGAGAACGACCTGCAGGCGCTGATGAGCCGGTTCGAGCAGCTGATCGAACGCGTCGAGCAACTAAAACGGCAAAATGCACTCCTAGTAGCTCAGGAAAAATCCTGGCGCGAGGAGCGCGCCCACCTCATCGAAAAGAACGAAATCGCCAAGCGCAAGGTCGAGTCGATGATTTTACGCCTGAAGGCCCTGGAGCAAGACTCATGAGTTCAAGCAATAGCGTCACCGTGCAGATCCTCGACAAGGAGTATTCGATCATCTGCCCGCCGGAAGAGCGCAACAACCTGGTCAGTGCGGCACGCTACCTGGATGGCAAGATGCGCGAAATCCGCAGCAGCGGCAAGGTGATCGGCGCCGACCGTATCGCGGTGATGGCTGCGTTGAACATCACCCACGAACTGCTGCACCGGCAGGAAGACCGCAACGATGCGCCAGCAGGTGGCGCCACCCGAGAGCAGGTGCGCGACCTGCTGGAGCGGGTCGATCAGGCATTAGGCGACGACACGGATACCAAAATCGGCTGAGATTGGTATACTGGCGCCACTCCCTGGGGGATGCGCCAGTCGGTTATGTCCCTGAGCCGATACGCACAACCACGGGGGTTGCACGCTGGGGCCGGTGTGCATGTCCGCCCGACGGAAAGCCTTAACGCCCCCTGCAATCTCCACCTTGAACTTTCGGGTTCAAGGGCTACACCGATAGCGGTCTTATCGGGGAGCCTGCTTCCTCATTGCCTGCCAGCCGGCAGGCAATCCGACACCCGGGAACGCCCGTGCCATGACAGACACCGCGCCGCTTACCCGCCCGCAGCTTCGTCGCCTGCTTCGCAATGCTCGCCGAGCGTTGACACCTGCACAGCAATGCCAGGCCTCACGTGGCCTGTATCGCCAGCTGGCGCAGCACCCGCTGTTTCGACGCGCCCGTCATATTGCACTCTACTTGCCCAATGACGGTGAAATCGACCCGCGTTTTTTACTGCGAGAAGCCCAACGCAGAGGCAAGCACACCTATTTGCCAGTACTGCACGCCTGGCCGCGCACGCGCATGGTCTTCCAGCGTTTCGAGCAGGGCGAGCGGCTCAAGCGCAACCGCTTCCGTATTCCAGAGCCGATTACCGAGCGCAAACGCCAACGCGCTATCTGGTCGCTGGACCTGATATTGCTACCGCTGGTGGGGTTTGATGAGATTGGCGGTCGCCTGGGCATGGGCGGTGGGTTCTACGATCGCAGCCTGGCGTATCAGGCACGTCGCAAGGCCTGGAAGAAGCCATTGCTGCTGGGCCTGGCCCACGAATGCCAAAAGGTGGAGCGATTGGCTCAAGCCAGCTGGGATGTACCGTTGCAGGGCACGGTCTCGGACCGTGGCTGGTACCTGGCGTCGAAATGAGCGACGCGCCTCGGGAGTCAGCGTTGCGGTTGGGTAGCTACTGCCTGTGCCTGATAGGCAGCATCCTGCTTACGCTCCAGAAAACCCTGGGCATAACCGGTGGTAACAACACCAAGACCAAAGATGAAGACCAGAACCCAGAGCAGGTCCGGTTTACGTTGATTCATCGAAGAATGCCCCCCTAGGCAAACTGTCCATGCTCCACGACCTTCTAGGTGCCGCCGGAGCGTCTAGCTTTAAAATCGGCGCATTTTCCGACAACCTGAGTCGACACGCAAACGTTGACGCCAACCGGCTGTCGGTTTCGTGCAACAGGTTATTTCAAACCTTTTCAGGAGCAGTACCAATGGCCTATTGGCTGATGAAATCCGAGCCCGACGAGCTATCCATTACAGGGCTGGAACGCTTGGGCGAGGCGCGCTGGGATGGTGTGCGCAACTACCAGGCACGCAATTTCATTCGGGCCATGAGCGAGGGTGACGAATTTTTCTTCTACCACTCCAGCTGCCCTCAGCCCGGGATTGCCGGGATTGCGAAGATCATCAAGGCCGCCTACCCGGACCCTACGGCGCTGGATCCTGAAAGCCATTACTTTGATGCCAAGGCGAATACCGAGAAGAACCCGTGGAGCGCGGTGGATGTGGCGCATGTGAAAACATTCCGCCAGGTGCTGGGGCTGGGCTTGCTGAAGCAGCAGAGTGCCTTGGTGGAGCTGCCGTTGGTTCAGAAGGGTACGCGGCTGTCGGTGATGCCGGTGACCGAGGAGCAGTGGGCGGCGATTGTTGCCTTGGCGCGATGAGGTAGAAGAGAGGGGCAGCGTGCTTCAGGCGCCGCTGCGCGCCGCATCGCGGATAAATCCGCTCCTACAAGGATTAATCCGCGATGCGTTGGATCACTGCACGATCAGGTTGTTGAACAGCAAGTCTTCGACAATCGGCTTGCCCTCTTCCGCTTCCATCACTTGCTGGACCTGCTTCAGGGCCTCCTGACGCAGCTTTTCCTTGGCCTCGACGTTGCTCATGTTATCCACACCCTGCTGGGTGAACAGTGCCACCAGCTGGTTACGGATCAACGGCTCATGGTGCTTAACGGCTTTGGCAGCTTCGTCGCCGGTCACACGCAATGCGACGTCGGCCTTGTAAACACGTAGCTTGGGGCTGCCGTCGAGGGCGTAGTTACCCACAAAGGGTGGGCTCAGGCTGATGTAGGCCACTTTCGGCACCCCTTCCTTGGCTTCTTCGGCCATGGCCGCCGCTGGCAGCATCAAGGCCAGTACCATCAAGATCCACGCTTTCACGAATGCACTCCTCAATACAGTTGGCGCCAGCTTACCCAGCACACCGCTCAAACCCAAGCCCGGGCTTATGCCGGTGCATCAGGGCGGGCCATGCTCGTTGACCCGGGAGGTGGCCCTCCTACACTTATCGGCCACCACAGGCAAAGGAATAGTCCCGATGAAAGCGGTGTTGTGCAAAACCTTGGGCCCGGCTCACAACCTGGTGCTGGAAGAAGTCGCCAGCCCGGTACCGAAGAAGAACGAAATCCTGCTTGACGTGCAGGCGGCCGGGGTCAACTTCCCCGACACGCTGATCATCGAGGGCAAATACCAGTTCCAGCCGCCGATGCCCTTTTCACCGGGTGGCGAGGCAGCCGGCACTGTCGCGTCCGTGGGCGAGAAAGCCGGGGCATTCAAGGTGGGCGACCGGGTGATGGCGTTGACTGGCTGGGGGGCCTTTGCCGAGCAGGTCGCGGTGCCGTTCTATAACGTGCTGCCTATTCCCGAGAGCATGGATTTCACCACAGCTGCCGCATTCGGCATGACTTACGGCACCTCAATGCATGCACTCAGTCAGCGTGGCCAATTGCGGCCGGGCGAGACACTGCTGGTACTGGGAGCATCGGGTGGTGTAGGCCTGGCAGCCGTGGAGATCGGCAAGGCAATGGGGGCAAAGGTAATTGCCGCAGCCAGTAGCGCCGAGAAGCTCGCGATTGCCAAAGCGGCTGGGGCTGACGAACTGATCGACTACAGCAAAGCCAGCCTCAAGGACGAAATAAAGCGGCTGACCGGGGGCCAAGGTGTGGATGTGATCTACGATCCGGTCGGTGGTGAGCTGTTCGATCACGCGGTACGCGGGCTGGCGTGGAATGGCCGGCTCCTGGTGGTGGGGTTTGCCAGCGGGACGATCCCGCAAATGGCTGCAAACCTGGTGCTACTGAAGGGGGCGGCGGTGCTTGGCGTGTTCTGGGGGGCGTTTGCGCAGCGCCAGCCTGAAGACAATGCGGCCAACTTCAGGCAACTGTTTGCCTGGCACGCCGAGGGCAAGTTGAAACCGCTGGTGTCCAGGACTTATCCACTGGGTGAGGCAGGGGCTGCGATTGAAGAGCTGGGGCAGCGTCGGGCTGTGGGTAAGTTGGTGGTGCTGGCCAGGTAGGGCAGGTTCGGCCTCACCGCGGGCAAGCCCGCGATGGGGCCAGGCCATCAAACCTCGCGCAGGTTATGGCAACGCCTAAACCTCGCCTCAAGGCCGCGATCCGGCATCTGATGGCTGCGCAACGCATTCAACGTTTGCTCCACATATTCGCGTGTGGTGCCGTACCGGCCCTTGGCACTGGCCAAAATCCGGCTCAGCAGTGCATCTGGCAGGTTACCGGCGTAGCACGGCAAATGCCGCTCCAGCACAAAGCCCAATGCCTGCACTTTGCTGCCGTCACTCAGCCGACAACTCAGCCAATGCGGCCGATAGGCCGGATAAGGCATCTCTCGCTGCCACAGCGCCATCAGCGAGTCATCGAGGTTGCTGTCCTCAAGCCGATAGGCAAAACCACTGCATGAGCCGCCACGATCAAGCCCGAACACCAGCCCTGGTGTCTCAGGCGTGCCACGATGCTCGTGCGACCACAAGTACAAACCGCGGTGGTAGCCATGCACCCGCGCACGTTGCCGTTCAACCGAGTTGCACTCCGGGCGCCAGATTAACGAACCATACGCAAACAACCACACTGGGCCGCCTTGATGCTGCGACATGGTCGACTGCATGGAGTTGTAGAGTTGCTCGCGCGTGAGTTGCTGACCAAAGTCGAGCACCGGCGGATAGGAAACTTCCCAGGACAAACTTTCAATTGCCGACATAAGCTGCCGCCATCATTCCCTGTGAACTACAGATAAAGCCTGAACCTCAGCGTGGCAGGCCTTGCGCCGCCGTTTCCGGGTTCCTTGCATTTACCATAGGACACAAACTGGCCAATGCTCAACCCCTGGAGCACATGTTTCTCGGCCAGTTCCGACGACTGGGGAGTATTATTCCAATTGACACGAAAGTTATGGGCAAAGGCGGTAACAATAGCCGCCTTATACCCACTTGCCGTAACTTGAGTTATTAGCCGCGAGGGGCGTAGGCAAACACGTCTGCGCGCATTCGATGCGCGTCCATACCGGCTTCCACCAGCGCGTCGAGCGTGGCGTACACCATGTTTGGCGAGCCGCTGGCATACACGTGAACCGTGTTCAGGTCTGCAACGTCCTCACACACCGCTTCGTGCAACATGCCGCATCGCCCTTCCCAGCCACACAGGTCGCTGACCACCTTGTGCAGGAACAGGTTCGGCAGGCGCTCCCACTCATCCCAGTGCTCGATGGTGTAGAAGTCTTCCGGGCGGCGTACGCCCCAATAGAGGTGTACTGGATGCTTGAAACCCTGAGCCCGGCAATGCTCGACCAGGCTGTGCATCTGCCCCATGCCGGTACCCGCTGCAATCAGCACCAAGGGGCCATCCGGCAATTCAGCCAGGTGAGTGTCACCAAATGGCAGCTCAATGCGCGCCAAGCCATCACGCTGCAATTGTGCGAGCAGCTCCTGAGCACTGGCCTCACGCCCCAGCACATGCAACTCGAGCTCCCGCCCTGCATGCGGCGCTGAGGCCAACGAAAAGGCAGCCTGCTTGCCACCCTCACGCTCGATCATGAGGTACTGGCCAGCATGGTAGCGCGGTGGCTTGCCCGCCGGCGCGCGCAGGCGCACTCGCCACACATCGCCACCAACTTCAACGCACTCACCCACGCTGCAGGCCAGTTTGCGTACCGGCAGCTCGCCCAAAGCGAGCACGCCATCCCAGAGCAGCACGCAGTCCTCCAGCGGCTCGGCAATGCAGGTGAACAATTCGCCGTGATCGCGGACTTCGCCATTCTGGCGCACCCGCCCTTCGACCAACAACGCGGCGCAGACATGGCAATTGCCATTGCGGCAGCTGTTCGGGCAGTCGTAGCCCAAACGCCGGGCGCCATCCAGGATCCGTTCCCCGGGTTCGAGCGCCAGCACCGCCCCGGACGGCTGCAACGTTACCTGCATCAATCTATTCCCAACTGATCCCACAGCTCATCGATACGGCGGGTGACGGCCTCGTCCTTGACGATGACCCGGCCCCATTCGCGTGTAGTCTCGCCCGGCCACTTGTGGGTGGCATCCAGGCCCATCTTCGACCCCAGCCCCGATACCGGCGACGCAAAGTCCAGGTAATCGATTGGCGTGTTGTCGATCATCACCGTATCACGCTTGGGGTCCATGCGCGTGGTGATGGCCCAGATCACATCGTTCCAGTCGCGGGCGTTGATGTCGTCGTCGGTTACGATAACGAACTTGGTGTACATGAACTGTCGCAGGAACGACCACACACCCAGCATCACGCGCTTGGCGTGGCCCGGGTACTGCTTTTTCATGGTCACCACTGCCATGCGGTACGAACAACCTTCAGGTGGCAGGTAGAAATCGACGATTTCCGGGAACTGCTTCTGCAGGATCGGCACGAACACTTCGTTGAGTGCCACACCCAGAATCGCCGGCTCATCTGGCGGCCGGCCGGTATAGGTGCTGTGGTAGATCGGCTTTTGCCGGTGGGTGATACGCTCGACGGTGAACACCGGGAAGCTGTCCACCTCATTGTAGTACCCGGTGTGGTCGCCATACGGGCCTTCGGGGGCCATTTCGCCGGGGTGGATCACGCCTTCAAGGATGATCTCCGCGGTTGCAGGCACCTGCAGGTTGCTACCACGGCACTTGACCAGTTCGGTGCGGTTGCCTCGCAGCAGGCCGGCAAAGGCGTACTCGGACAACGTATCCGGCACGGGTGTAACGGCGCCGAGGATGGTTGCCGGGTCTGCACCCAGCGCAACAGCCACGGGGAAAGGCTGGCCCGGGTTCTTTTCGCACCATTCGCGGTAATCGAGCGCGCCGCCACGGTGGCTCAACCAGCGCATGATCACTTTGTTACGGCCGATGACCTGTTGGCGGTAGATGCCCAGGTTCTGGCGGTCTTTGTTCGGGCCACGGGTAACGGTGAGGCCCCAGGTGATCAGCGGGGCAACGTCGCCCGGCCAGCAATGCTGAATCGGCAGTTGGCCGAGGTCGACATCGTCACCTTCAACTACCACTTCCTGGCACACCGCGTCCTTGACTACCTTCGGCGCCATCGACACGACCTTCTTGAAGATCGGCAGTTTGGACCAGGCGTCCTTCAGGCCCTTTGGCGGCTCCGGCTCCTTGAGGAATGCCAGCAGCTTGCCAATTTCGCGCAGTTCATCGACCGACTCGGCGCCCATGCCCATGGCAACCCGCTCCGGGGTGCCGAACAGGTTGCCCAGCACCGGAATATCGAAGCCGGTGGGCTTTTCGAACAGCAAGGCGGGGCCTTTGGCACGCAGCGTGCGGTCGCAGACCTCGGTCATTTCCAGGACGGGAGAGATCGGAACCTGGATGCGCTTGAGTTCGCCGCGCTGCTCCAGGCCACGGATGAAGTCGCGCAAATCGCGATACTGCATGCAAGAGCCTCGTGTTGGCCGTATCGGTCGGGGGTGCAGAGTGTAGCGCCGATCAGGGGTTCGTTGGGGCAAAAATGCATTGGGGCCGCTTCGCGTCCCATCGCGGATAAATCCGCTCCTACAGGTCAACCACCTGTAGGAGCGGATTTATCCGCGATGGGACGCGAAGCGGCCCCAATCAATCCCGAATCGAAACGCTTACTTACGCTTCATCGACAGGAAGAACTCATCGTTGGTCTTGGTCTGCTTGAGCTTGTCGACCAGGAACTCGATGGCAGCCACTTCATCCATCGGGTGCAGCAGCTTGCGCAGAATCCACATGCGCTGCAGCTCGTCGTCGGCAGTCAGCAGCTCTTCGCGGCGAGTACCGGAACGGTTGATGTTGATGGCCGGGAACACGCGCTTCTCGGCGATGCGGCGGTCCAGCGGCAGCTCCATGTTGCCGGTACCCTTGAACTCTTCGTAGATCACCTCGTCCATCTTCGAGCCGGTTTCGACCAGCGCGGTGGCGATGATGGTCAACGAACCGCCTTCCTCGATGTTACGGGCGGCACCGAAGAAGCGCTTCGGCTTTTCCAGGGCGTGGGCGTCAACACCACCGGTCAGTACCTTGCCGGAGCTCGGGATCACGGTGTTGTAGGCACGGGCCAGACGGGTGATGGAGTCGAGCAGAATGACCACGTCCTTCTTGTGCTCGACCAGGCGCTTGGCCTTCTCGATGACCATCTCGGCCACTTGCACGTGACGGGTTGGCGGCTCGTCGAAGGTGGAGGCGACCACTTCGCCGCGCACGGTGCGCTGCATTTCGGTCACTTCTTCCGGGCGCTCGTCGATCAGCAGGACGATCAGGTGGCACTCTGGGTTGTTACGGGTGATGTTGGCCGCGATGTTCTGCAGCATGATCGTCTTGCCCGCTTTCGGCGGAGCAACGATCAGGCCACGCTGGCCTTTACCGATAGGCGCGCACAGGTCGATGACACGGCCGGTGAGGTCTTCGGTGGAGCCGTTACCGGCTTCCATCTTCAGGCGCTTGTTGGGGAACAGCGGCGTCAGGTTTTCGAACAGGATCTTGTTCTTGGCGTTTTCCGGACGGTCGAAGTTGATGGTATCGACCTTCAACAGCGCGAAGTAACGCTCCCCTTCCTTAGGCGGGCGGATCTTGCCGACGATGGTGTCGCCGGTGCGCAGGTTGAAACGGCGGATCTGGCTTGGCGAGACGTAGATGTCATCGGGGCCGGCCAGGTAAGACGCATCAGCCGAACGCAGGAAACCGAAACCATCCTGGAGAATCTCCAGCACGCCGTCACCCGAGATCTCTTCGCCGCTTTTCGCGTGCTTCTTCAGCAGGGCGAAAATCACGTCCTGTTTGCGCGAACGGGCCATGTTTTCGATGCCCATCTGTTCGGCCATTTCCAAAAGATCGGTAATCGGCTTTTGCTTGAGTTCAGTCAGGTTCATAAGGGGAGTGACGTAATCATGTAAGAAGGGAGAATTAAGCTTTGGCTTAATGAGGCCGCGCCGCTAGATGGCGACAGGATCGCGTACTGATTCGAATTAGGGATGCTTCGGCGACGGCGTGCAGAGGGCACTTAAAAATCAGTGCGAGGCCGAATGTAACACTTGCTTTTTTCTGCGTCTAGTGGCCTTCGGGGGGTAAATTGTTCCTTGAGGCAAAAAAAAGCCCCGCTTTTGCGGGGCTTTTCACATCACAGGTGAGCGTCGAGGAACGCGGCCAGCTGCGACTTGGACAGTGCGCCAACCTTGGTGGCTTCGACGTTGCCGTTCTTGAACAGCATCAGGGTCGGGATGCCACGCACGCCGTGCTTGGCCGGGGTTTCCTGGTTGTCGTCGATGTTCAGCTTGGCGACGGTCAGTTTGCCCTCGTAGGTGGAAGCGATGTCGTCCAGAACCGGAGCGATCATCTTGCATGGACCGCACCATTCAGCCCAGTAGTCGACCAGCACCGGGCCTTGAGCCTGCAGCACTTCGGCTTCGAAGGTGGCGTCGGTGACGTGTTTGATCAGATCGCTGCTCATGGATATCTCCAGGGTCGTAAGCAAAAAACGTGGCCCATCATAGCCGCAGAGGCTGATTACAGGAAGTCACGGACGATTGAGTGTAACTATAGTTGTGCAAGACGCCGCGAATCGAAACTGTCACACAAGTGTCATAGCATCGAATGGCACATTGCCTTGCATCAAGCCCCGGTGAACCGCGCGTTGGCGACAGCCAAGGATCGTGGCACGATTGCCGGGTTAACGACCGAGAACACTCAGATCATGCCGCATACCACTGCGAAGAACCTGTCCCTGATCGCCGCCATCGACCTTGGCTCCAATAGCTTCCATATGGTCGTGGCCAAGGCTCACCACACCGAGATCCGTATTCTCGAGCGCCTGGGTGAAAAGGTTCAATTGGCCGCGGGCATCGGCGAAGACCGCCTGCTTACCGAAGAAGCCATGCAGCGAGGCCTGGAGTGCCTCAAGCGTTTTGCCCAACTGATCAATGGCATGCCGTCGGGCGCCGTGCGTATTGTTGGCACCAACGCGCTGCGCGAAGCGCGCAACCGGAACATCTTCATACAACGTGCCGAGAAGATTCTTGGGCATCCCGTTGAAGTGATCTCCGGCCGTGAAGAAGCGCGCCTCATCTATCTGGGCGTATCGCACACATTGGCCGATAACCCTGGCAAGCGCCTGGTTGCCGACATCGGCGGCGGCAGCACCGAGTTCATCATCGGCCAGCGCTTCGAACCGCTTCTGCGTGAAAGCCTGCAAATGGGCTGCGTGAGCTTCACCCAGCGCTATTTCCGCGATGGCAAGATTACCCCGGCACGTTATGCACAGGCTTACACTGCCGCGCGCCTGGAATTGATGAGCATCGAGAACGCGCTGCACCGCCTGACCTGGGATGAAGCCATCGGCTCATCCGGCACCATCCGCGCCATTGGCGCGGCCATCAAGTCAGGCGGCCTGGGCAATGGCGAAGTCAACGCCGAGGGCCTGGCCTGGGTCAAGCGCAAGCTGTTCAAGCTGGGCGAAGTCGACAAGATCGATTTCGACGGCGTAAAACCTGACCGCCGCACGATCTTCCCGGCTGGCCTGGCCATTCTCGAAGCCATTTTCGATGCGCTGGAACTGCAACGCATGGAACACTGTGATGGCGCACTGCGTGAAGGCGTGCTGTTCGACCTGCTGGGCCGTCACCACCATGAAGATGTTCGCGAACGCACGCTGAATTCCCTGATGGAGCGCTACCACGTCGACCAAGGCCAGGCTGCCCGTGTCGAGCGCAAGGCATTGCACGCCTTCGATCAAGTGGCCAAGGCATGGGATCTGGAAGACGGAAACTGGCGCGACTTGCTGGGTTGGGCAGCCAAAATCCACGAAATCGGCCTGGATATCGCCCACTATCACTACCACAAGCACGGCGCTTACCTGATCGAGCATTCCGACCTGTCTGGCTTCTCCCGTGAAGATCAGCAGATGATGGCACTGCTGGTGCGTGGCCACCGCCGCAACATCCCCAAGGACAAGTTTGCCGAACTGGGCGACGAGGGCGTCAAGCTGTTGCGCCTGTGTGTATTGCTGCGCTTCGCCATCCTCTTCCACCACATCCGTGGTAATCAGCAAATGCCAAAAGTGCAACTCAAGGCTGCCGGCGAGAGCCTTGACGTGGCCTTCCCAGAGGGCTGGCTGGAACAAAACCAGCTGACCCAGGCCGACTTCGCCAACGAAGCGGAGTGGCTGACCCGGGTCGGCTTTGTGCTTAGCGTACGTTAAGCACCGGGTTGCTCAGGCGCTCCAGCAGGGTCGCCTGGGCACTGCGCGGGTTCTGGTTACCGGTTGGCGTGCTGCGCACGTAGCGCCCGTCAGGTTGCAGCGTCCAGGCATGGGTGTTGTCGGTAAGGTAGCCTTCCAGCTCCTTTTTCACCCGTAGCAACAACTTCTTGCCTTCTACCGGGAAGCAGGTCTCGACGCGCTTGTCGAGGTTGCGCTCCATCCAGTCGGCGCTGGACAGGTAAATCTGCTCTTCGCCGCCATTGAGGAAGTAGAACACGCGCGTGTGCTCCAGGAAGCGGCCGATGATCGAGCGCACCTGAATATTGTGCGAAACCCCCGGAATACCTGGGCGCAGGCAGCACATACCCCGCACTACCAAGTCGATTTTCACGCCCGACTGGCTTGCCTTGTACAGCGCCTTGATCACCTTGGCGTCGGTCAGCGAGTTGAACTTGGCGATGATGTGCGCGGGTTTGCCCTCCAGCGCGAACTGGGTTTCCCGGGCGATCATGTCGAGCATGCCCTTCTTCAGGGTGAATGGCGCGTGCAGCAGCTTCTTCATGCGCAGCGTCTTGCCCATGCCGATCAGCTGGCTGAACAGCTTGCCGACGTCCTCGGTCAGGGCGTCATCAGAGGTCAGCAGGCTGTAGTCGGTGTACAGGCGGGCGTTGCCGGCGTGGTAGTTGCCAGTGCCCAGGTGCGCATAACGCACGATCTCACCCTGTTCACGACGCAGGATCAGCATCATCTTGGCGTGGGTCTTGAAGCCCACCACGCCATAGATCACCACGGCACCGGCTGCTTGCAGGCGGCTGGCCATCTGCAGGTTGGACTCTTCGTCAAAGCGCGCCCGCAACTCGATCACGGCGGTAACTTCCTTACCGTTACGCGCGGCGTCCACCAACGCGTCGACGATTTCGGAGTTGGCACCAGAACGGTACAGGGTCTGGCGCACGGCCAGCACGTGCGGGTCTTTGGCGGCCTGGCGCAGCAGGTCGATCACCGGCGTGAACGACTCGAACGGGTGCATCAGCAGCACGTCCTGCTTGCCGATCACGCTGAAGATGTTGTCGGCATTTACCAGCAGCTTTGGAATCGCCGGGGTAAACGGCGTGTACTGCAGCTCCGGGTGGCTGTCGAGGCCGGTGATGCTGAACAGGCGAGTAAGGTTGACCGGGCCGTTGACCTGGTACAACTCGCTCTCGCTCAGGCTGAACTGCTTGAGCAGGTAGTCCGACAGGTGTTTCGGGCAGGTGTCGGCCACTTCCAGGCGCACGGCATCGCCGTAACGGCGCGAGAACAGCTCACCGCGAAGGGCGCGGGCCAGGTCGTCGACTTCTTCGGAGTCCAGTGCAAGGTCGGCGTTTCGGGTCAGGCGGAACTGATAGCAGCCTTTTACCTTCATGCCCTGGAACAGGTCGTCAGCGTGGGCATGGATCATCGACGACAGGAATACGTAGTTGTCACCTGGGCCGCCCACATCCTCAGGCACACGGATAACCCGTGGCAGCAGGCGCGGGGCCGGGATGATCGCCAGGCCCGAGTCGCGGCCAAAGGCATCGACGCCTTCAAGCTCGACGATGAAGTTCAGGCTCTTGTTCACCAGCAACGGGAACGGGTGGGTCGGGTCAAGGCCGATCGGCGTGATGATCGGTGCGATCTCGTCGCGGAAGTAGCGGCGTACCCAGGTCTTGAGCTTGGGCGTCCAGTAGCGGCGACGGATGAAGCGAATCGCGTGCTTTTCCAGCTCTGGCAGCAGCACGTCGTTGAGGATCGCGTACTGGCGGTCAACTTCGATGTGCACCAACTCGCTGATACGCGCCAGGGCCTGGTGCGGCTGCAGGCCATCCGCGCCGGCCTGTTCGCGGGCGAAATTGATCTGCTTCTTCAGGCCGGCTACGCGGATCTCGAAGAACTCGTCCAGGTTGCTGGAGAAGATCAGCAGGAACTTCAGCCGCTCCAGCAGCGGGTAGGACTCATCCAGCGCCTGTTCCAGCACGCGAATGTTGAACTGCAGCTGCGACAGTTCGCGATGAATGTACAGGCTGCTGTCGTCCAGGCTTATCGTGGCGATGGCTGGCGCAGGCGCGGGCGCCGGGGCCGCAGCAACAGCGGTTTCAAGTACCGGCTCTTGAGCTTCGGGCAGGTCCGGCGGGGTCTGTACGACTTCTTCGGGGACGGCCTGGGCGTCCTTGATCGTGACAGGGGTGAGCACTTCATTATTCATCTGGACGTTCCTGGAGGACGTTAACGCCCTATCATCAATTACGCGGGACGATAAGCAGCCATTATGACGCCTGTGTGACAGCCTGATGCAAGCCGCGTCTTGTTGCCGAAGCCATTGTGGTTGTAGGAAATGTTCACGTCGAGACACATTTGGACACTTTCCCGAATGCGCGCGAAGGGGTAGGCTGCGCGTTCATTTCGCCAGCACCTCAGAAAATGCTTCAACAATTCCTGCAGGATTTCGGCTACTTTGCCCTTTTTCTAGGCACCTTCTTCGAAGGCGAGACCATCCTGGTACTTGCAGGGTTTCTTGCGTTTCGCGAGTACATGGACATCAAGCTGGTGGTTTTGGTCGCCTTTTGCGGCAGCTATGCTGGCGACCAGCTGTGGTACTTCATGGGCCGCCGCCACGGGCGCAAGATCCTTGCACGCAAACCGCGCTGGCAAGCGATGGGTGACCGCGCCCTGGAACACATCCGCCGCCACCCCGACATCTGGGTGCTGAGCTTCCGCTTCGTTTACGGCTTGCGCACAGTCATGCCCGTGGCCATTGGCCTGTCGGGTTACCCACCGCGTCGTTACCTTCTGCTGAACGGTATTGGCGCTGCGGTGTGGGCACTGGTGCTGGGTTTGGCTGCCTATCACTTCGGCGCCATCCTCGAAGGCATGCTGGGCAGCATCAAGAAGTACGAGCTATGGGTGCTCGGTGGCTTGCTGGGCCTGGGTGGCCTGCTGTGGCTGCGCCGTCGGTTTCGCACCATTCGTGCCGAGCGCCGTGCGGCGGCAGAAGCCCAGCCCGAGCAAGCTGATCAGGATGTAAACGCCGAGCAGCAGCCAGAACAACGGCGTGACCACCGCTAAACCCAAAGTGCCGGCCAGATACAGTGCCGGCACGGTCACCAGCAAACGCACCCATTCCAGCCGCATTGCCCAAGGCCGGTTTTCCAGTGCAGCGCCCAACGCGAACAACCCCAACGCCATCATCGACCAGCCCAGCATCAGCGCTGCGGTCGAGCTACGGCTAGCAACATCCATCAGGTAGCTGCCCAGCGCCACGTAGGCAGCGAATTGCAGCACGATATACACCTGCTGAGCCCTCCCCAACGCGATCTCGAACTTGCGAAACTGCGCCAGGTCTTGCTTGGCCTGTGGATAACGTGCCGCGACATCCGCAGGCCGCCATCCTGTGGGCATGAACCAGATGCGTAACTTGTCCTTCCAGCTGCCCGCGCGCCGGGCGTCGTTCCACAACTGGGCATAGAACTGCAGATTGGCCCACAACGGGTTCCAGCTGGCGAGGGGCGTGGTCACGCCGAAAATCACCGGCTCGGCAGGGTCTTCCTCCTTGAACGTACCAAACAGCCTATCCCAGAGAATGAACACACCACCGTAGTTGCGATCCAAGTAAACAGGATTTTGCGCATGGTGAACGCGATGGTTGGACGGCGTGATCAGCACCCACTCGAGCCAGCCCAGTTTGGGAATATGCCGGGTATGCACCCAGAACTGGTACAGCAGGTTCAGCGAAGCCACGGTGATGAACACCAGTGGCGGCACACCGAGCAGCGCCAACGGCAGGTAGAAAATCCAGGAAAAGATAAAGCCGCTGCTGGTCTGACGAAGTGCGGTGGTGAGGTTGTATTCCTCGCTTTGGTGATGCACCGAATGGGCCGCCCACAGCACATTGCGCTCGTGCCCCAGGCGGTGCAGCCAGTAATAGCAGAGGTCATACAGCACGAAGGCCAGCAACCACACCCACCACGCATGCTCGGGCAAGCGATAAAGCGCCAGGTGCTCCCAGGCCAAAGCATAGGTAACCAACCCTACCCCTTTGGTCAGCAGCCCGGTGCTGGTCGACAGCACGCCAGTGCTGAGGCTGTTCACGGAATCTGCCAACGTGAAATTGCGCTGGCCACGCAGGCGATCCGCGGCCAGTTCAACCGCGATCAGCACGAAGAAAAACGGCACGGCCAACAGAATCAGGTCCATGGGCAACGCTCTCAAGGGTTATCCACAGAGATTAGGATGCGCTCACACGAATCCCTATGGCCACATCTGCCAAACTAGAGGACATTTAGCGCCTCGAAAATGGAGTAATGAGCATGACCAAAAAAGTAGCGGTGATTCTTTCCGGTTGCGGCGTGTACGACGGTGCCGAAATCCATGAGAGCGTGATCACCCTGCTGCGCCTCGACCAGCGCGGCGCACAGGTGCAATGCTTTGCGCCCAACATCGCGCAGATGCACGTCATCAACCACCTGACCGGCGACGAGATGCCCGAGTCGCGCAACGTGCTGGTGGAATCGGCGCGCATTGCCCGGGGCGAGGTGAAGGACATTCGTGAAGCCAAAGCCGAAGAGTTCGACGCGCTGATCGTGCCAGGCGGCTTCGGGGCGGCCAAGAACCTATCCAACTTCGCCATTGAAGGCGCCGGTTGCACCGTTCATCCCGACTTACTGGCACTGGCCGAAGCCTTTGCCGAGGCGGGCAAGCCGGTTGGCCTGATCTGCATCTCGCCAGCGCTGGCTGCCAAGATTTATGGCCCCGGGGTGCTGTGCACCATCGGTAAAGACGCTGATACCGCTGCGGCAGTGACCAAGATGGGTGGCACCCACAAGGACTGCGATGTGCACGACATCGTTGAAGACGCCCAGCGCAAACTGGTGACCACCCCAGCCTACATGGAAGCCAAGTCCATCAGTGAGGCTGCTGGCGGCATCTACAAACTCGTGGACCGAGTGCTGGAGCTGACCCACGAGGGCGAATGATCAGCCTTTGCTGAAGCGGGTAAGGATGCGGTCCAGCGAATTGGCGAACGCCTGTTTTTCGCGTTCGCCATAAGGCGCCTGGCCGCCGCCGACCTGGCCTTGCTCACGCAGTTCGGTGAACAGGTTGCGCACGGCCAGCCGCTCACCCATGTTGCGCTCGTCGAACTCACGGCCACGCGGGTCCAGGGCCGCAACGCCCTTCTTGATGAGACGGTCGGCCAGGGGAACATCGCTGCAGATCACCAGTTCCCCGGGTTCGGCATGCTCGACCAGGTAATCGTCGGCCGCGTCCATGCCGCTGGGTACCACGATCAGGCGGACCACGGCAAAGTTGGGCTTGGCCACCGCCTGGCCGGCTACCATGATTACCTCAAGCTTGCGCTTGAGGGCGAATTTTACGATCAGGTCCTTGGCTGCCTTTGGGCAGGCGTCGGCGTCGATCCAGATGCGCATTGCAGAAATCTCTTTTTTCAGTGCTGGCCTCATCGCGGCTGAAGCCGCTCCTACAAGGGCACGCGTAACCCCTGTAGGAGCGGCTTTAGCCGCGATGAGGCCAGCAGCACCAACCTTTAAACTGCAGCCCGACGCTTCTCCGCCAGGCGACTGCGGCTGTATAGCACCACAATGGCCAACAACGCCACCGCCTGCGCCCCCAGCGAATAGGCATCGGCATGAATGCCCAGCCAGTCGAACTCGAAGAACGACACCGGCCGCGTACCCAGCACCCCCGCTTCCTGCAACGCCTTCACGCCATGCCCCGCAAATACCACCGACAACGCACACAGCAGCGCCGCATTGATGCTGAAGAACAACGACAGCGGCAGCTTCGCCGACCCCCGCAAGATCACCCAGGCCAGCCCAACCAGCAAGACCAGCGCCGTCGCACCACCGGCCAGCACTGCCTGATGCCCGGCAGGCCCTGCTTGCAGCCACAGGGTTTCATAAAACAGGATGACTTCGAACAGCTCCCGGTAAACCGAGAAGAATGCCAGCACCGCAAAGCCGAACCGCCCGCCTCCGCTGACAAGGCTGGTCTTGATGTAGTCCTGCCAGGCGGCAGCATGGCGACGATCGTGCATCCACACGCCCAGCCACAGCACCATCACCGCGGCAAACAACGCGGTACAGCCTTCTAGCAGCTCACGCTGGGCACCGCCAACGTCAATCACATAGGCAGCGAGTGCCCAGGTGGCGAAGCCCGCAACCAGTGCAAGGCCCCACCCGATGTTGACGCTGCGCACCGCCGACTGCTGGCCGGTGTTGCGCAGGAAGGCAAGTATTGCCGCCAACACCAGGATCGCCTCAAGGCCTTCGCGCAGCAGGATCAGCAGGCCGGAAATGTAGCTGAGCGACCAACTCAGGCCATCGCTGCCCAGCAGCTTGGCAGCCTGGTCCAGCTTGGCCTTGGCTTCGGTAAGGCGCTGTTCGGCCTGGGCCACGGGCAACCCATCCTGCAGGGATTGGCGGTATGCCATCAGCGATTTCTCGGTGTCCTTGCGGGCTTGGGTGTCGATGTTATCCAGCGAGCTTTCCACCAGCTCGAAGCCTTCAAGGTAGGCAGCAACCGACAGGTCGTAAGCTTGATCGTGGTCACCTGCTCGGTAAGCGGCCAAGCTTTTGTCGAGCGTGGTGGAGGTGTATTCCAGCAGCTGCGCAGGGCCACGTTTGACCTGCGGCGGCTGGGCCCGCTGGGCGCGGAACGCCTCCACCGCAGCAGCGCCTTCGCTGGCGCCGATCTCTGCCGGGGTTTGCCGTGCGAGGTCCGCTATGTTCCAGGTTTTGTCGCCTTTGCTGGCCTGCAGGTTAGCGGTGAAACTGGCGATGTAGGCTGCCACGTCCCAACGCTGACGCTCGTCGAGCTGGTCGGTGAACGCAGGCATTTCGGTGCCATCCATGCCCAGCCCCAAGGTGTTGTAGAGGTCGTACAAGCTTAACTGGTCCATACGCTGGGCATTGCGCAGGTCCGCTGGAGCAGGCTCAAGCCCCACTCCAGCCGGGCCGTCACCGGCACCGGTGTCGCCGTGGCAAATGGCGCAGTTCTGTACATAAAGTGAGGCGCCGCGAGCGGGGTCCGGCGTGATGATCGGGGCCTGGCTGACCTCATAGGCCACCGCCAGCCGCGCACCTAGCTGTCGCGCCAGACGGCCAACACTGGCCCCGTCCTGACGCTGGTCGATGGCTGAGCTCAGCGCCTGTGCGCCCTGCTGCAAGCCCGCCTGTTCAGCGTTGGCCGGCAGGCTTTTGACCAGTTCGGCCAAGGCTGCACTGGACTCCTGCTGCTCTCGGTATTCTGCCGGGTCTACTACCTTGCCGTCCCGCACGGTTGGTGGGTAATCGGCACCTATGTAGTCGAGCAAGTGCAATGCCTTGGCAGCATCGGCAGAGGATTCGGCCAGCACGGTAGTGCTGCACAGCGCCAGCACTGGCCACAGCAGCCAGGCAAGCAGACGGGAACGGGGATTCATGGCCAGTCTCGAAGGAGATGCGAAAGAGAACATTGTTCACTTCCACTTTGCTTCTCTCAAGATGTGCGGGCGGGTTTCATGAAAAATTTTGTGACAATTCGACATGGGGCCGCTGAGCGGCCCCGGCAATCTCACGGCTTGCCAACGTCCTTCCAGCCACCACCCAATGCCAGAAATACGCCAATCTGGCCCAACGCCACTTGGCTATTGGCCGCTGCCAGCTGCGCTCGCACGTCGGTGTAGGTGCGCGTTGCCTGCAAGTCGGCCAGGAACGACTCACGCCCGGCCTGGTAGTAGCGATGGGTCTGATCGGCGGCTTCTTTGGCCGACTGCTCTGCCTCGGCCAACGCATCGCGCCGGTCCAGCAAGGCACTGTACTGCGCCAGGCGGGTCTGGGTTTCGCGCACGGCGTTAAGCACCACGCCATCAAAATGTGCCAGCGCAGCCTGTGTAGACGCCTCGGCCATGCGGATGCGGGCACGGGTGCCGTTGGTCGGGATGTTCCAGCTGATTTGCGGGCCAAAGCCCCAGCGGTTGGTGGCAGGCTCGCCGAGGTTTTCCAGAATACCGATAGTGCCTACTTGTGCGCCGATGCTGATGTCGGGGTACAACGCGCCAGTGGCTACTCCAATGTTGGCGGTCGCGGCTGCCAGCTGGCGTTCAGCCTGGCGTACGTCAGGGCGGCGCTTGAGCAAGGCAGCGCCATCGCCTACCGGCACCAACTGGCTGAGGTGCGGCAGCTCGGCGCAATCGGCGGTGCCGGCTGGCAACTGTTCCACCGGTTTGGCCAGTAAAGCCGCAAGGGTGTACAGGCCGGTCTCACGCTCGGCCTTGAAGCGCGGCAACTCGGCCCGCAAAGACTTGAATTGGGTTTGCGAGCGGGTAACCTGGGTTTCGTCACCACGGCCAGCGTCACGCAGGCGCTGGTTGAGCTTTACGCTCTGCTCCTGCAAATCAAGCGATTCGCGGGCGATGTGGTATTCCTCATTGGCGGAACACACTTGCGTGTAGGCCTTGACCACATCGGCCACCAACGTGATGCGTGCGGTGTCAGCAGCAGCCTGTACGGCATCGGCGTTGGCCTGGGCTGCTTCGGTACCACGTTTGAAGGTGCCCCACAGGTCGAACTGGTACGAGGCACTGATGATCGCCTCACCGATGTTGGCCACCGGTACCTTTTCCGTCAGCAAGAAGGCTTCACCCGACTCTTGCAAGCGCTGCGCACCCAGTTTGACGCCGCCATTGAAGCCACCCTGCGATTCGGCCACTTCAACCTGGGCGCGGGCCTTGGCGATATTGGCGGCGGCCACGCGCAACTCGGTGTTGGCGCTCAAGGCCTGGTGCACCAACGCGTTCAGGCGTTGATCCTGGTACAACTGCCACCAGTCTTCGGGCACCGGCGCCGACATTACGCTATCGGCATCCTGGCGCAGCGGGCCGTTGAGGTCGCTGCGCTGCACTGCCGCACCCTTCGGCACTTCGTAATCGGGGCCAACCATCATGCAAGCCCCGAGCGACAGGCAAAAGCCGGCCAGGATCAGCTGTTTCATCAGTGCTGCCCCTCGATGATCGATACCGTGGCGGTGCGCCCGGCGATCATGCGGAAATCTTCCGGTACTTCGTCAAAGCCGATGCGCACCGGAATCCGCTGGGCCAATCTCACCCAGCTAAACGCCGGGTTGACGTTGGGCAGCAGGTTGGCACCGCTGCTGCGGTCGCGGTCTTCGATGCCGGCAGCAAAGCTCTGTACATGGCCACGCAGGCGGGTGTTGTCGCCCATCACGCGGATATCCACGGCATCGCCAATGTGGATGCCACCCAGTTTGGTCTCTTCGAAGTAGCCGTCGACGTGGTACGAGGCACTGTCGACCACCGACAACACAGGGCGCCCGGCAGTGACAAATTCGTGGTTACGCGGCGCACGGTCGTTGAGGTAGCCGTCGACCGGGCTGCGCACCACCGAGCGGTCGAGGTTGAGCTGGGCGGTATCGACTGCAACCTGTGCTTCACTGACGGCCGAACGGGCGCGGGCTTCACGGGACTGGCTTTCTTCCAGTTGCTCGGCCGCCACCAGATTGCCTAGCTTGCGGTTGCGCTGCGCTTCGCGCGAGGCCTGGGCCAATGTTTCCTGGCGCTCGCCGAGCGTGGCCTTGGCCTGGCGCAGGGCCAGGGTGAAGCGGTCCTGGTCGATGGTGAACAGCACATCGCCGCGTTTGACGGTCTGGTTGTCGCGTACTTCGACCTTCTGGATCAGCCCGGACACGTCTGGGGCAATCTGGATCACGTCGGCGCGGATGTGGCCGTCGCGGGTCCAGGGGGCGAACATGTAGTACACCACCATCTGCCACACGAGCACGGCGGCAAAGGTCACTACCAGCAAGGTCAGGACCACACGGCCCAAGGTCAGCAAAGGTTTATTCATGGCAGCATCAGGCTTCGGCAAAAGTGGTCCACCGCACCAAGCAGCACGGCATACAGGGCAACGTTGAACAGCGCCCGGTGCCAGACCAGGCGGTAGAAATGCACACGCACCAGCACCGCATGCACCCCGAGGAACAACAGGTAGGTGCCAAACATCATCACCAGCAGCGTGGGCAGGAACACCCCACTGATATCCAGTTCACCAATCACAGGGGCGCTCCGTCCAGGCCGGGGGGCAGTTGCGGTTGTTCGGCGGGCTCGAGCATCACTTCCACCCCCGGCAACAAGGCCAGACGCAGGCCGCTGAGGGCATGCAGCAGGTGGGTGCGGGCATCGCCACGTTCGTAAAGTTCGTCAAGGTTCAGTGCCAGGCGGGCGCGTTCCATGTTGCGCAACAGCGCCGCCGGGGCATGCAGGCGCTCACCGGCACGCAGGCAGGCAGCGTAGTGGGCGCCTACTTCGTCGATCACTGTTTGCAGGCGCTCGCGGGCTTGCTGGCCGGCACGCGGCAGGTATGCCTGCACGTCGAGCAAGTTCAGCCCAACCCGCACGTCACGCAGGGCCGCGCCGCTGTCCTGGCCGGTCTGCGACAACCGCGGCAGGTGCTGCATGAGGCGGTCGAGCATCTGCACGCCGACTTGGCGTTGTTCTGCCAGGGTGCCGGGTTCGGTCATTTCTACAATGTCGCGCCAGACGAAGCGGGTCATGCGCTTGGCCGCCAGTTCCACACCAAACGGGCGCATTACCAGAGTCCAGATGAAGGCAAACAACAGGCCCACCGGGCCAGCCAGGTTGGAATTGAGGAACGTGAAGAAGTCCGCGTCGTAGGCACCCTGGATGCTGATAAAGGTCGAAGTGTTGACGATGGTCAGCAGCGTGCCCAGGTAAAAGCGCGGTTGCACGGTCAGGGTACCGACGATGATGAACGGCACGGCAAACGCCAGCACCAACATCGGGAAGTCGTGCAGGTTGGGCAACACCAGGAACAGGTACAGGCTGGAGAAGATCACCGACATCAAGGTCCAGAAGAAGAACCGGTAGATCTGAGGTGCCGGGTCATCCATGGCTGCGAAGAAGCTGCAGGACACTGCGGCCAGAATGACCGCGCTGGCGCCATCGTTCCAGCCCAAGCCTATCCACAGGCCGCAGGCAACGATGATAGCCAGCACCGTGGAACACACGGAATAGAGCATCAGGCCACGGTCGAAGAATGGTGTCAGGCGGCCCAGGCGCCAGTGGCGGTACGCCGCGCGCCAGGGTTTGGCATCGTCACTGCGCAGGGCATGCTGCAGGGTGCAGCAGTCTTGCCAGAGGTCCGCCCATTCGGTCAGGCGGTAGAGGGCGTTGGACAGCAGCAGTTCGGACCGCTGGTCAAGGGCGGCAGCGCCGGGCTGCAGGCGGTCGATCTGCTCGTGCAGGGCGGTCCAGCGGGCGACCGAGGCGTTGTCGGCGGTGCCTTTGAGCCATTCACGGGCTGCGGCCAGCAGCGGTTGCAGTTGCGCGAACTGGGCCGGCGCACGGCCCTCAAGGGCGACCAGCGCATCGTCGAGCGCATCAATTACCGGCAGCAGGTGGATCATGCGCCCACGCAGTTCGCGAGCGTTCTTCAGGGTATGCGGGCCCGCCCCTTCATGGCCGAGCTGGCCAATCATCAATTCCAGTGAGTTGAAGGTGGCGACCATCGCGCCGCGCATGCCACCCACCTTATCGGCAGCCACATCGCGGGCCAGGTAGGTATCGCTATAGCGTATTGCCTCACTGAACCAGGAGCCCGTGGCACCAACTACCACCGGGGCCAACCGGCGCGGCCAGAAAATCGCCCCAACCACGGCCGCACAGACAATGCCCAGGCAAATTTCCTGGGCGCGGGAAGAGGCCACATCGAACACTGCCAGCGGGTTGTCGACCACGGCCAGGCCAATCATGGGCAACGTGTAGCCTGCCAGCATCAGCACATAGTTGTTGGCAGTACGCAGGTTAAGCGAGAGGTACAGGAGCGTGCCGGTCCAGAGGGCGATGGCGACTGTCAGCAACAGCGGGGACTGCACAAGCGGCGGCACCAGGAAAATCGCCCCACCGGCGCCGAGCAGCGTGCCCAGGGCGCGGTACAACGCCTTCGAACTGGTCGGGCCTACAAACGGGCTGGAGACGATGTAAACGGTAGCCATCGCCCAATACGGACGCGGCAACTGCATCAGCAAGGCGATGTACAGGGCAATCATCGAGGCGCCAAACGTGCGCACGCCATAGAACCAGTCGCGGGCGGGCGGCACCGAGCTGAAGAAACCGTTCATGCCACCCCGCCCGAACCCAAGCCTGCGGCCTCGAAGGCACGCAGTACGCGTAAAGCCGCCTGCAGGTCAGCTTCGTCAATGCCTTGCAACACCTCGTGGCGTACACGCACCAACTCGGCTTCGATGGCCTCTGCCAGCACCCGCCCTTCAGCGGTCAGGCTAAGTGCCTTGGCGCGGCGGTCCAGTGGGTCTTCACTACGGCACACCAGGCCGGCCTTGCATAACTGATCCAGCAGGCGCACCAGCGACGGGCTTTCCAGGCCTGCCGCCTGCGCCACGGCAACCTGATGCACGCCATCACCCAGGCGCACGATCATCAGCAATGGTGCGGCGCAGGCTTCGGAAATACCGTAGCTGGTCAGGGCTGTGTGGCAGATACGGCGCCAATGGCGGCCGGCAACCACCATGCCACTGCTAACTTGCAAGCGCAGGGAGTCAAGGGTCATGTGAGGAACCAAGGATATTCATAGTTTGCTAACTATCAATATACGCCTTGGCCTCCCCCTGTCGTCAACAGGGGGCGACAGAGCGCTGATGAATTGTTGTTCATGCGCAGGTAAGTAAAACGCTGTGTAACCCCCATCAGGGTTGGGCCTGGTCTTCCAGCTTCATGGCCAGTGCCAACGTGCTGCCCATCTGCACCGCGCGATCCCGCCAATCCAGATAACGCCCCGCATCACGCCTGCTGAAATGCACCGCCAACTCCTCGGCCGCCTGCATCACGCCGGTAGCCGCCGCCAACTCCAGCCAGTAGAGGCCGGCCTTGAGGTCGGCCTCCACGCATAGCCCATGCAGCAAACGGTAACCGACCTCAAAGCGGCACCTGGCATCGCCACGTTCGGCACCCCGCAAAAACCATTGGTACGCCTGAGGCATGTCGACCTGCCAGCCCAGGCTGGCGTCGCACACCTCTTCTTCGAACAGGTCGCCCAGTGCGGCGGCAGCGTGCCAGATGCCGCGCTCGAATGCCTGCCGGTAACATTCCGCCGCTTGCAGGTAGGACGTTTCAACCCCTTTGCCGAAGTAGTGCTGCTGGCCCAGGTTGAACCACGCAGCGGCATTCCCCTGCAGCGCCGCCATGCGCAGCAGGTGCCCGGCAAGGCCAGTGTCAGCGCGCCAGTACTTGCCGTTCAGCCAGATCCAGCCGAGATCATTGAGCGCAGCTACATTGCCAGCCAGGGCCTGCTGCCTAAGGTCGGCATACACCGCTTGCACGTCGGGCGCTTCGTCGAGGCGGTTGACCAGCAGCGCGCGTTGGCTCGGTAGCCCTACGCCAGCAAACAACCGTTGCCGGCGCCCGGCGGGGGTCGGTGCGGTAATGACCTGCTCGGGCAAAAGACGGGCGAGCAGCGAATGGATATTGCTGACAGCAGACATGTTCATCCTCATTGAACGACCCACAGGCCCGACCGCGGCTGTGCTGAGGCGTGATTCTGCGCAATGCCACGTCAAAACCTGTCGCGAACGATCTGGTAGCAGGCAACCAATTGCCAATTGCCTGATCTCATGCAGCCATGGCTAATTGCCATGATCCGCTCGTGCCGCCATCCTGTTGCAGCAAGCCTAGACAAGGACGTTACCTTTTGCCGTTCGCCACCACCCGCGCCACCCTCTGCCGTCAGTGGGCGCTACTGCGCCAACTGCCCAGCCGCTCCCCTGGCATAACCAGCGCCGAACTGGTGTGGCGCTTGCGGGATGTGGGTTTCGATGTCAGCAAGCGCACGATCGAACGCGACTTGAACGAGTTGTCGTTGATCTTCCCTCTTGAGCGAAATGACAAGAGCATTCCGTTTGGCTGGCACTGGTCGGCCCAGGCCGCTGGAGATGTGCGAGGCAATTTCGACTTGTTGGGTTATTTGCGCAATGAAACGCTAAAGCCGGCGCTGGGCGAAGGCCTGGAATTGCTGGCATGGGTTAACGATCAGGTGGCTCGGCGGTTACGTGATGAGCCGTTGAGCCCGGACATGCAGCTGACTGCACTGGAGCAAGGGCACCGCTTGCGGGCCACCGTGGAGGACGGTTGGCCGCTGCGCTGGTGGTTGCTTAGCCAAGGGGACGGTGTGGTGGTGGAGCAGCCAGGCGAGCTGCGCGATGAGATTGCCAGGGCCTTGAGCAATGCGGCTGCCCGATACTTGATTTGAATGCCTGTGATGGCCCTATCGCGGATAAATCCGCTCCTACAGACGGTGAAATCACTGTAGGAGCGGATTTATCCGCGATGAGGCCGGCACAGGTATGTCATCGCTGCATGCCCCAGCGTCGCACGGTCAACCGCTCCAGGGTATTGAACACCAGCCCTTCGACCAACAAGCCGATCAAGATCACCACGGCCAACCCGGCAAACACCTTGTCGGTATACAGCTCGTTACGGTTCTGGAAAATGTACCAGCCAAGCCCACCCTTACCGCTGCTCGCCCCAAACACCAGCTCTGCGGCAATCAGTGTGCGCCAGGCAAATGCCCAACCGATCTTCAGCCCAGACAGGATCGACGGCAGCGCCGCTGGCACCAAAATGTGCAGCACCAGCCTCAAGCCCTTCAGGCCGTAGTTACGCCCCGCCATGCGCAGCGTTTCCGACACCCCCAAAAAGCCCGCGTAGGTGTTCAACGCCAGCGCCCAGAGCACCGAGTGCACCAGCACGAAGATCAGGCTGTTGTCGCCCAGCCCAAACCACAACAGGGCCAACGGCAGCAACGCGATTGCCGGTAGCGGGTTGAACATGGAGGTCAACGTGCCAAGCAGATCGCGCCCCAACTGGGTAGAAACCGCCAAACTGGTCAGGCCAAACGCCAGCACAATACCGAGCACGTAGCCCTTGAGCAGAATCACCAGCGAAACACCGACCTTGGCCGGCAGCTCGCCGCTGATCAGGCCGTCCCACAGTGCCGTGGCTGTTTGCAGAAAGGTCGGCAGCAACAGGTCATTGCCTTGATAACGGGCAATGGCCTCCCACAGCGCAGCGATCACCGCGAGAATCACCGCCTTGCGCAGCCAACCGTGCTGCCACAGGCGCTGTGCCAGCGGCAAGTTGCGTTCAAGAGGCACACTGAGCAAAGGCTCCAGCTGCACCTCGTATTCCTGGCGTACAGGTGTAGGGGTCATGACTGAAGCTCCTGTCAGTAGGCGATGCGAATGTCGTTGAAACCCAGGCCGTCGGCCTGCTCCGGGATTTCGGCCTCATCGAACAGCAACCGATGGATACGCCGTGCATCAGCCTGAAAATCCGTCCCCCCCAGGCTGCCAAGGTCGTACTGATGGCTGTGCACCTCGGCACGCACCCTGCCCGGGTGCGGCGACAACAGCAAAATACGGTTGCCGACCACCAGCGCTTCCTCAATGGAGTGCGTGACGAACAACAGGGTGAAGCGCACCTCTTCCCACAACAGCAACAGCTCTTCCTGCATCTTGCGGCGCGTTAAAGCGTCTAGCGCGGCGAAGGGCTCGTCCATGAGCAAGATTTTGGGTTGCGTGGCCAGTGCGCGGGCAATGGCAACACGCGCCTTCATCCCGCCCGACAGGGTGTGCGGGTAAGCATCGGCGAAAGCCGCCAGCCCGACTTTGTCCAGGTAATGCAGCGCCCGCTCTTCAGCCTCGGCACGCTTGAGTTGGCCGGAAACCAGCAGCGGGAACATGACGTTCTGCTTCACCGTCTTCCATGGCGGCAACTGGTCGAACTCCTGAAACACAACGATGCGATCCGGCCCGGGGCCGCTGACCGGTTGGCCTTGCAGCAGGATCTGCCCTTCCTGTGGGCTGATAAACCCTGCAACTGCCTTGAGCAAGGTGGACTTGCCGCAACCGGAAGGCCCAAGCAGCACGAAGCGGTCTGCACGATCCACCTCGAAGCTGACCTGGTGGGTGGCCCGCACCACGCGCTGCGCGGTGCGGTATTCGAGGCTCAGGTTGTCCACCTTGAGCAGAGGGGGTGTCGCGACACGGCTCAGGTTGCTGGCCGTGTGGCCTGGCAATGGGGCGGTCATGGCTGATCAGCTCCCCTGCAACGGGCGTTCATCCTGGAAGAAGTAATCCTTCCACGATTCCGGCTTGTTCTTGATGGCACCTACCCGGTACAGGAAGTCAGCCAGTTTGTAGGTGTTCTTGGGCGTTACAGTGAACTCGTACTGCGGGTTGTCGATCAGCTTGATCAAGGTGTCGCGGTCGATCTTTGCCTTGGTCACGCGGATGTACGTGTCGGCAGCAGCTGCCTTGTCCTTCTGGGCAAAGTCGGCGGCTTCAGCCAAGGCATCGACGAAGGCCTTGTAGGTCTTGGGGTTGTCCTTGCGGAATTTCTCGGTGGCGAACAGCAGGGTTGGCGAGTTGGGGCCAAGCAGGTCATAGCTGTTGAGCACCACATGCACGTCTTTGTTGGCCAGCGCCTGGTCCTGGAACGGTGGGTTGGAGAAATGCCCGTTAAGCTCGGTGCCGCCCGCCAGCAGCGCTGCGGTGGCATCCGGATGCGGAACGGCAAGGGTGTACTTGTCGAGGCGGTTGTATTCCTTGTCACCCCACTGTTGGGCAGCGGCATACTGCAGGAAGCGTGACTGCACTGAAACACCCACGGCTGGCACCGCAATACGGTCCTTTTCGGAAATGTCGGCGATGGTCTTCACATTCGGGTTGCTGCTGACCAGGTAGTACGGGAAGTTGCCCAGCGAGGCGACGGCTTTCACGTTCTGGCGGCCTTTGGTGCGGTCCCACACGGTCAAAAGCGGGCCAACACCGGCCCCGGCGATGTCCACCGAACCGGACAGCAACGCATCGTTGATTGCCGCACCGCCGGAAAGCTGGGCCCAATCAACTTTGATGTCGAGGCCTTGCTCCTTGCCATGCTTTTCGATCAGGTTCTGATCACGTACCACATTGAGCAGCAGGTAAACGATGCCGAACTGCTCGGCAATTCTAATTTGGCCTTCGGCCTGGGCCACGGCCGGCGCCGCTAGGCTGCCGACAACCAGGCTGGCGCCCAGGCCAATGCTTGCCGCCAGGCGGCTGATGGATTTGCGCATGATGTATTCCTCAGTCGTCAGAACGGGGCATCGCCCTGGATGGTGGTACGGAAGAGTTTGCGCCGCAGGTGCGCGGGGCAGCCGGTGGCGAGGTGGATCAGCGAACGGTTGTCCCAGAACACCAGGTCGTGAGGCTGCCATTGGTGGCGGTAGATGTTCTGCTCTAGCACGCTCAGGGCATACAGCTGCTGCAGCACGTCCTGGCTTTCATCGTCCGGCAGGCCAACGATGCGGGTGGTGAAGCCCTCGCTGACAAACAGCGCCTTACGGCCGTTTTCCGGGTGGGTACGAACTACCGGGTGAATGACTTCCTTCACTTGGGCCAGTTGCTCGGCGGTCAAGGTCGGGCGCCAGTTGCCTTCGAACTTGGTTTCGGCATAACGGGCGGTGTAGGAATGCGCGGCATGGCGGCCTTCGACGATTTTGCGCAGTGCTTCCGGCACTGCGTCCCACGCCTTGTGCATGTCGGCGAACAGGGTATCGCCGCCCTCACTGGGCAACTCCTGGGCATGCAGCATCGAGCCGAGGCTGGGAAGCTCTTTGTAGGACAGGTCGGAATGCCAGAACTTACCGGCATCACCCAGGCCAATGTTTTGGCCGTTTTCGATGATGTTGGAAACGATCAGGATTTCGGGGTGGCCGGCCAGCAAAAACTGTTTGAGCACATGGATTTGCAGCTCACCGAAACGACGGCTGAAGTCAATTTGCTGTTCGGGGCTGATGCGTTGGTCACGAAACACCAGCACATGGTGGTCGAGGTGGGCGCGATGAATTCGGGTGAAATCCTCGGCATTGACCGGCTTGGCCAAGTCCAGGCCGATGATCTCGGCGCCGACGGCACCGGGAAACGGGCGGATTTCAAATAGTTGCGGCTGGGCGCTGTCGTTGGACGACAAGGCGTTCGAGGCGGCTGGCATGTTTCACTCCCACGCAGTGCGCGACTTCAATGGCGCGCAACGATCAGAAACGCACGGGGGCTACCCGTGTGGGTTCAAGTCGTGCGGCGCATCGATTGGTCGACGGGTACGCAGTGGGATTGAATATAAAGGAATAAGAAAAATAATTTAAATATCGTTAATGAATAACGATATGAACAGGAATGCGTGATCCTGAAGAATATGTGCTGGCCGCATCGCGGATAAATCCGCTCCTACAAGACCGCGTAGGAGCGGATTTATCCGCGATGCGGCCGCCCCAAAACTACCGCTCGCGCAAAGCCTCGGACCGCGCTTTCATGATCGGCTTGAGCAGGTAGCTCATGATGGTTTTCTTGCCGGTCATGATATCCACCGTGGCGACCATCCCGGGGATGATCAGCAGCGGCTTGTCGTCAGTGCCCAGGTGGCTTTTATCGGTGCGCAGCTTGATCACGTAGTAGGTGGTTTTTTTGTCTTCATCCGTGATGGTATCGGCACCGATCTGCTCAAGCTTGGCCTTCAAACCGCCGTAAATGGTGTAGTCGTAGGCCGTGAACTTGACGGTCGCTTCCTGGCCAGGGTGGAGGAAGGCAATATCCTTGGGCAAGATCTTGGCCTCGATCACCAATGAATCGTCCAGCGGTACGATCTCGACGATGTCACTGCCCGGCTGGATCACGCCGCCAATGGTGTTGACCAGCAACTGCTTGACGATACCGCGCACCGGCGAGGTAACGAGCGTGCGGTTTACACGGTCGTCCAGCGCCTTGCTGGTGGCAGTGGCCTTATCCAGCTCGGTACGTGCTTCGTTGAGTTTGGTCAGGGCGTCGCTGCGGAACTTGCCGCGGGTTTCTTCAATCTTGCTCTCGACTTCCCGAATAGCCGCTTCGGCTCGCGGGATGGCCAGCGTGGTGGCATCCATCTGGCCACGGTTTTCGACCTCGGCCCGGCGCAGGCGCAACACCTCAACCTGGGAAATCGCACCCTGAGCAACCAGCGGCTCGGACATGGAAATTTCCTGGCGCAGCAACTGCAGGCTGTTGGCGTACTGGGCACGCTTGGAGTTGAACTCGCGCAGCTCCTGCTGACGCTGCACCAATTGCTGCTGTAGGCCGCCAATCTCGTCCTGCAGTTGCTGGCGGCGGCTCTGGTACAACGATTGCTCGTTCGCGGCCTGGCTTGGCGCGGCCTTGCGCAGTTCTTCGTCAATCTGCAGCGGTTTGTCATCCACCTCGGCGCTCAGGCGCTGCACGCGCAGGGCCATGGCCAGCCGGTCGGCCTCGGTTTCGCCGACGTTGGAAGCAAAGCGGGTTTCATCCAGGCGCAGCAATGGCTGGCCGACTTCCACCACCTGCCCTTCCTTGGCGAAGAGCTCGGCAACAATGCCACCCTCAAGGTTCTGGATCTTCTGCACCTTTGACGATGGGATCGCCTTGCCTTCGCCGCGCGTCACTTCATCGATAGGTGCAAAGCAGGCCCAGACAATCAGGAACACGAAAAACCCGATCACACCCCAGATGGTCAACCGCACCACCCGTGGGGCATCTTCGATCAGCGCTTTGTTGACCTCAGGCAGCGGCTGCCCATTCAACGACTCAGAGCCTTTGAAATAGCGGCGCAGGCCGTCCTTGAAACGCCCCATATCCAGCTTATGCAACACTGATCTGCCCCTTCTTCAACGCATCCATGACCGCGGCCTTAGGGCCATCGGCGACAATCTGCCCACGGTCGATGACGATCAGCCGGTCGACCAGCGACAGCAGCGAAGCACGGTGGGTGACCAGCAGCACGGTCTTGTTCTCCACCACGGCCTGCAAGCGTTGCTTGAGGCGTTCTTCGCCAGTGTTGTCCATGGCACTGGTTGGTTCGTCGAGCAGCAGGATTTGCGGGTTGAGCAACAGGGCGCGACCCAGCGCCACGTTCTGGCGCTGGCCCCCGGAGAGGTTCTGGCCGCGCTCGCCAACCTGCAGCTCGTAACCGTCGGGGTGCAAGCGGGCAAATTCGTGCACACCTGCCAGCTCGGCGGCCTGCAGGATCAGTTCGTCTTCGATGTAGCGGGCGCCGCTGACCAGGTTATCGCGCAGGGTACCGGCCAGCAGCTGGATGTCCTGGGGCACATAACCGATGTTGTGGCGCAGTTCACTTACGTCAATCTGGCGAATGTCCACGCCATCGACCAGCAACGAACCCTTGTCGGCTTCGTAAAGGCCAACAATCAGCTTGGCCAACGAACTCTTGCCCGAACCACTGCGGCCGATGATGCCGACTTTCTCGCCGGGGCGAATGCTCAGGTTGATACCTTTGAGCGCCTGGTTTTGCTGATTCGGATAGGTGAAATCGACACCGCGGAATTCGATGGCGCCCTGCAGCACCTGACGGCTCAGCGGGCGCTCCTCGAAGTTGCGCTCCTGCGGCAGTTCCATCATCTGGTCAGTGGAGGCCATGGTTACCTTGGCCTGTTGATAGCGGGCCAGCAGGCCATTGAGCTGGCTCAGCGGGCCGAGGGCGCGACCACTGAGCATGTAGCAGGCCACCAGGCCGCCCATGCTAAGAGTGCCATCGATGATCAGGTAAACGCCCACGCAGATCATCGCCACACCGGCCAGTTGCTGAATCAGCATGGTGATATTCATCGCCAGGCTCGACAGCACTTTCACCCGCAGCTCCAGCCGGCTGAGGGTGCCGAGAGTCTGCTCCCACATGTACTGGCGCTCGCTCTCGGCGTTGTTGACCTTCACCGCGTCAAGGCCGGCGAGGGTTTCGATCAGGCTCGACTGGCGCTCGGACGCCAAGGCCATGGTGCGCTCCATGGTGGCCATCAAGGGCCGCTGCAGCGCATAGCCAATGCCAAGCGCCAGTGGGAACGCCAGCACCGGAATCCACACCAGGTGGCCGCCGATAATGGCGATGACGATCAGGATCAACAACGTGAACGGTAGGTCGATCAGGCTGGTCAGTGTCAGCGAAGCGAGAAAGTCACGCAGGCCCTGAAACTCATGAATGTTCTGGGCAAAGCTGCCGACCCGCGCGGGCCGGTACTTCATCGACATGCCCACGATACGCTCGAACAGCGTGGCCGAGATGATCAGGTCTGTTTTTTTACCGGCCAGATCCAGGCATAACCCGCGCAGGCCCTTGAGAATCAGATCGAAAACATAAGCACCGGCGATGCCGACGGCCAGCACCCACAGGGTTGCGGTGGCCTGGTTGGGCACTACCCGGTCATAGACGTTCATCACGAACAACGGCGCCGCCAAAGCGATGATGTTGATCACCAGGCTGGCGGCGATTGCATCGATGTACAGCCATTTGCTGCGCAGGAGGGTGTCGCGGAACCAGGAGCGGGCGCGCGGGATAAGGTTGCCGTGGTTGACGTCGAACTTGTGCTGCGGCTGGGCGAAGAACACCCGGCCACTGTAGTCGTCCAGCAATGCCTCACGGCTGACCAGCACCTCGCCGCCGTCGCTCTCGCTGAGCAGCAGGCGGGCGGTATCCTCGTTCTCCCAGCCCAGCATAACTGCGGCGCGGCCTTCTTTGAGCAGCAACATGGCAGGCATGGCGATGCTCGGAATTTGCTCCAGCTTGCGCTGCAACAGGCGCCCCTGCAGGCCGGCGCGGGCTGCTGCACGAGGCAACAGCTCCGGGCTCAGCCGTTGCGCAGGCAGCGGCAGGCCAGTGGTCAACATCGCCCGGCTGGCGGGTTTCTGATGCAGCACACACAGGGTCAGCAGGCTATCCAGTAGCGGATCGTCATGCTGACTGCGTGGATCGTGGTTGAGTTGGACTCGACTGACTTCGGATTCCACGCGGTGCTCTCTTCAACCTTACGGGTAGATGGGGTCGGGTGAGCCTCAGTTCAGGCCTGGCAGGTTCACCTTGGGTTTCAAATCGTTCTGCACAACGGTGGCCATCGGCGCTACAACGCCTTGGCTCTTGAGCAGCTGGCCAATGGTCGCCTTGATTCGGTACTGAGTAAACAATTGAATGTTTTTTACTTCTACCAACCGACGTTGAGCGGTGAAGGTTTCATTTTCACTGTCGAGCAAGTCGAGCAAGGTTCGCTCGCCAAGGCTGAATTGCTGCTGATAGGCGCTGCGCACACGGTTGCTGTGGTCAACGTATTGCTGGGCGATCGGGACCTGGGCGTTGGCGTTCTCCTGGGCGTTCCAAGCCAGGCCCAATTCCTCGTTGAGTTGGCGCAAGGCATTGTTGCGAATGTCCAGCGCCTGGTTGGCCAGGTACGACTTCGACTCCAGGTCTGCCTTGTTGCTGCCGCCGGCATACAGGTTGAAGTTCATGCGCAGCATGGCCTGCCATTCATTGTTATGGCCAGCGATGCCATCGATGTTGTTGTCGGCCGTCCGTCCGAGCTCTGCATCAAAACGCGGGTAGAACGTAGACTTCGCCGCTTCGTACTGTTTTTCCGCTGCGGCAATGTCGGATTCTGCCGAACGCAGTACCGGGCTGCTTTCTACCATCTGCGCGCGGGCTTCCTCCAGCGTGGCTGGCAGCAAGTCGATGAAAGGTGCGGGTGCGCTCAGTTCTTCGGGCATGCGGCCAACCACGCTCAGGTAGTTGGTATTGGCATCAGCCAGGTTGGTCTTCTCGGTTATCAGGTTGTTTTGCGCCTGTGCCAGGCGCGCTTCAGCCTGGTCGAGGTCGGCCAGGCGGCCAACGCCACGGCTGGTACGCAGTTTGATCTGGTCGAGGATGCGTTCGTGGTTACGCAGGTTTTCTTCTGCCAGGCGCACCATTTCGCGGCGGCTCAGCACATCCAGATAAACCTGGGCCACGTCGAGCCCGGTACGCTCCGAAGTACCCATCAGCGAGTAAGCGCGGGCATTGGCGGTGGCCTGTTGGCGGCCGACTTCGCTGGAAGTGGCAAAACCGTCAAAAACCATCTGGCGCAAACGGATCGCTGACTCACCTCGGTTAAGGGTTTCCCAACGATTGGCAGTACTCGGGCTGTCGGTGCCTTCCCGGCCGTAACCGGCTGTCACATCTACCCGCGGCAAATAGCCGCCCTTGGCAGCACGCAGCTGATAGTCCGCCGCCACGCGGGCATTGACCCCGGCCTGGATCTCGGGGTGAACCTCAAGCGCCGCCTGCATGGCTTCAGGCAGTGTCTGAGCGTGTACGAAGGAGGCGGCAAAGGCCAGTGGTAGAGCGGTAAAAAGAGATGCACGCATTGTTTACTGATCCCCGAGGGCGCTGTTGTCCTGAAGCACGGCTGAAGCTGTTCAGGCTTGGAAAATGGCAACCTGATTTGACCGATGAGCGAGCTTCCAACAGGGCACAGGGCTGGGCACTTCGGGAAGAAGAAGCAAACGTTCAAATATCAATGTGACATTACTGAGCCGATTGTTTAGGATGGCAATCAGAAGGTCAATAGTTTGGCATAAAGTTAATCGCCAAACGATATAGACAAAAATTTGACGTCAAATAAGTCGAAAACATTAACGAAACATTCCCGCCTGAAGCGGCCTTTTGAACACCGCTCGGGGCATGGAAGAACCAACATCGGGTAACCCGGAGAGTCCAATGAGCAGCGTTGTTGCCATCGTCAAGAGCATTGTTGGCCAAGTCATCGCAGTATCCCCAGAAGGCATCCGGCGCGTACTCATTGAAGGAGACCGCTTGCTGGCGGGTGAGCAAGTGCTCACCGGCCCAGGTGGCGCCGTTACCTTGGAGCTGGCCGATGGCCGGTTGCTCGACCTGGGCCGTGATAGCCAGTGGAGCGCTGATGCGCCCGACAGCAGCACTGACCTGAGCCAGGCCACTGCACAGGCGGCACCGTCTGTTGAGGAACTGCAGCAGGCAATTGCTGCGGGTGTCGACCCGACCACACAACTTGAAGCCACTGCAGCCGGCCCGACTGCGGCAGGTAGCGGCGGCTCGGTCGGCGGCGGCCACAGCTTCGTGATGCTCGATGCCACGGCTGGCAGTGTGGACCCCACCATCGGCTTCCCCACTGACCCGCTGGCCTTCGCCGCCGGGCTGGACACGGAGGAAGTGGGTGCACTTGACACCACATCGACTACGGATACCGACACCGTAGTCACCACCGGGCTTACCCTCAGCGCCACCCCTTCCATTTCCGAAGCGGGTGGCGTGATCGTTTATACCGCTACCGTCGGCCAGGCGCCTTCGACCAACCTGACCGTTACCTTGTCGAACGGCGCGGTGATCGTCATCCCGGCCGGCCAGACCACCGGCAGCGTGAACGTCACCATCCCGGCGAATGACACGCCTTACATTGATGGCGGCCAGATTTCGACAGTTGTTACCGGCACCACTGGCGGTGGCGGGCTGGTCGTGACCTTGCCGCAGACGCCGACGCTCACCGAAATTACCGACACCGTCGACACCACCACCGCGACCCTCACCGCCACGCCGAGCGTGACCGAAGGCGGCGTGATCACCTACACCGTGACCCTGAGCAACCCCGCCCAGACTCCGGTGACCGTGACCCTGTCCAATGGCCAGACCATCACTGTTGAAGCGGGCCAGTCGACCGGTAGCGTGAACTTCCAGACGCCAGCCAATGACGTCTACAACAACGGTTCCACCGTCAGCACCACCATTACCGGTACCACTGGCGGTAACTTCGAACAGCTGACCCCGAACCCGGCTCCGGCTGAAACCACCATTGCCGACTCGGTCGACACCACCACCGCGACCCTCACCGCCACGCCAAGCGTGACCGAAGGCGGCGTGATCACCTACACCGTGACCCTGAGCAACCCCGCCCAGACTCCGGTGACCGTGACCCTGTCCAATGGCCAGACCATCACTGTTGAAGCGGGCCAGTCGACCGGTAGCGTGAACTTCCAGACGCCAGCCAATGACGTCTACAACAACGGTTCCACCGTCAGCACCACCATTACCGGTACCACTGGCGGTAACTTCGAACAGCTGACCCCGAACCCGGCTCCGGCTGAAACCACCATTGCCGACTCGGTCGACACCACCACCGCGACCCTCACCGCCACGCCAAGCGTGACCGAAGGCGGCGTGATCACCTACACCGTGACCCTGAGCAACCCCGCCCAGACTCCGGTGACCGTGACCCTGTCCAATGGCCAGACCATCACTGTTGAAGCGGGCCAGTCGACCGGTAGCGTGAACTTCCAGACGCCAGCCAATGACGTCTACAACAACGGTTCCACCGTCAGCACCACCATTACCGGTACCACTGGCGGTAACTTCGAACAGCTGACCCCGAACCCGGCTCCGGCTGAAACCACCATTGCCGACTCGGTCGACACCACCACCGCTACCCTCACCGCCACGCCAAGCGTGACCGAAGGTGGCGTGATCACCTACACCGTGACCCTGAGCAACCCGGCCCAGACTCCGGTGACCGTGACCCTGTCCAATGGCCAGACCATTACTGTTGAAGCGGGCCAGTCAACCGGTAGCGTGAACTTCCAGACGCCAGCCAATGACGTCTACAACAACGGTTCCACCGTCAGCACCACCATTACCGGCACCACTGGCGGTAACTTCGAACAGCTTGAGGCCAACTCGACGCCAGCTGTAACTACCATCAATGACTCCATCGACACGTCGACGGTGACGCTGACAGCCACCCCGAGCGTGACTGAAGGCGGTGTCGTCACGTACACAGCTACGGTCAGCGCGCCCGTTACCGGCACTCCACTGGTGGTTTCTCTTGCCAACGGCCAGACCATTACGATTCAGGTGGGTCAGTCGTCAGGTTCGGTGCCATTCACCGCGCCGGACAACGTGCTGAGCACAAACGCCTCGCTGACCAACAGCATTACTGGTGTGACTGGCGGTAACTACGAGAAGCTGGAAGCCGTCGGCAACCCGACCACCTCCGTCGTCGATGACCCGGCAAACCTGGACACCACTGGCCTTACCCTGACTGCTACCGGCACTGTCGCTGAAGGTGGTCAGATCATCTACACCGCCACTCTGAGCAATCCGGCTGGCACCGCGATGACCGTTACACTCAGCAACGGCGCCGTTATCACTATCGCCAAGGGTGAAACCCAAGGCAGCGTGCCGTTTGCCGCGCCGAGTGACAGCGTCTATGTCGATGCTGGCAATGTCAGTGTGACCATTAGCGGTACCACCGGTGGTGACTTCGAGAAGCTGGACGTCAGTCCGACTCCGGCTGTGACTGCTATTACTGACACCATCGACACCAGCACCGTGACCCTGACCGCCACGGCTTCGGCGGTTGAAGGTGGTGTGGTGACCTACACCGCGTCGGTGACTTCGCCTGTGACCGGCACCCCGCTGGTGATCACTCTGGCCAACGGCCAGTCCATCACCATTCCGGTCAATGCCAGCTCCGGTTCTGTCGATTTCATCGCGCCGAACAACGTGCTGAATACCAACACGCCGCTGACCAACAGCATCACCGGCGTGTCGGGTGGCAACTACGAGAAGCTGGACACTGCCGGCGAACCGACCACCACGGTCACCGACGACCCGGCTCGTCTGGACACCACCGGCCTGACCCTGACTGCCACTGGCACCGTTCAGGAAGGCGGCGAGATCGTTTACACCGCCAAGCTGACCAATCCGGCTGGCACCGAAATGAAGGTCACCCTGAGCAATGGTGAAACCATCACCATTGGCAAAGGCCAGACCGAAGCCAGCATTACCCTGCCTGCACCGGCTAATACCGTGTACGTGGACGGCACCAACGTCAGCGTGACCGTCACCGGCACCACCGGTGGTGACTTCGAGAAGCTAGAAGTCAGCCCGACTGCGGCCGTGACTGCCATTACCGACAGCATCGACACCAGCACCGTCACCCTGACGGCGACTGCCTCGGCCGTCGAAGGCGGCGTAGTGACTTACACCGCTTCGGTTACTTCGCCTGTGACCGGTACCCCGCTGGTGATTACCCTGGCCAACGGCCAGTCCATCACCATTCCGGTCAATGCCAGCTCCGGTTCGGTCGACTTCATCGCCCCGAACAACGTACTCAACACCAATACCCCGCTGACCAACAGCATCACCGGCGTCACCGGTGGCAACTACGAGAAGCTGGACACAGCAGGCAACCCGACCACCACGGTCACCGATGACCCGGCTCGCCTCGATAGCACCGGCCTGACCCTAACTGCCACCGGCACCGTTCAGGAAGGCGGCGAGATCGTTTACACCGCCAAGCTGACCAACCCGGCTGGCACCGAAATGAAGATCACCCTGAGCAATGGTGAAACCATCACCATCGGCAAGGGCCAGACCGAAGCCAGCATCACCCTGCCGGCACCGGCAAACACCGTGTACGTGGACGGCACCAACGTCAGCGTGACCGTTACCGGCACTACCGGTGGTGACTTCGAGCACCTCGAAGTCAGCCCAACCGCGGCGGTGACTGCCGTTACCGATTCGATTGATACGTCGACTGTCACCCTCACCGCGACTGCAAGTGCGGTAGAAGGTGGTGTCGTGACTTACACCGCGTCGGTGACTTCGCCTGTGACCGGCACCCCGCTGGTGATCACTCTGGCCAACGGCCAGTCCATCACCATTCCGGTCAATGCCAGCTCCGGTTCTGTCGATTTCATCGCGCCGAACAACGTGCTGAATACCAACACGCCGCTGACCAACAGCATCACCGGCGTGTCGGGTGGCAACTACGAGAAATTGGACACTGCCGGCGAACCGACCACTACGGTCACCGATGATCCGGCTCGTCTGGACACCACCGGCCTGACCCTGACTGCCACCGGCACCGTCCAGGAAGGCGGCGAGATCGTTTACACCGTCAGACTGACCAACCCGACCGGCACCGAAATGAAGGTCAGCCTGAGCAATGGTGAAACTATCACCATCGGCAAGGGCCAGACCGAAGGTTCCATCACCTTCCCGGCGCCACAGAACACCGTGTATGTGGACGGCGGTAATGTCAGCGTGACAGTCACCGGCACCACCGGTGGTGATTTCGAGCACCTCGAAGTCAGCCCGACGGCGGCTGTGACTGCTGTTACCGACACCATCGATACGTCGACTGTAACGTTGACGGCTACCGCCTCGGCCGTCGAAGGCGGCGTGGTGACTTACACCGCGTCGGTCACTTCGCCAGTCACCGGCACCCCGCTGGTGATCACCCTGGCCAACGGCCAGTCCATCACCATTCCGGTCAATGCCAGCTCCGGTTCGGTCGACTTCATCGCCCCGAACAACGTACTCAACACCAACACCCCGCTGACCAACAGCATCACCGGGGTGTCGGGTGGTAACTACGAGCACCTGGAAACCGCAGGCACCCCGACCACCACGGTCACCGACGACCCGGCTCGTCTGGACACCACCGGCCTGACCCTGACTGCCACCGGCACCGTTCAGGAAGGCGGCGAGATCGTCTACACCGCCAAGCTGACCAACCCGGCTGGCACCGAAATGAAGGTCACCCTGAGCAACGGTGAGACCATCACCATCGGCAAAGGCCAGACCGAAGGTTCGGTCACCTTCCCGGCGCCACAGAACACCGTGTATGTGGACGGCGGTAATGTCAGCGTGACAGTCACCGGCACCACCGGTGGTGATTTCGAGCACCTCGAAGTCAGCCCGACGGCGGCTGTGACTGCTGTTACCGACACCATCGATACGTCGACTGTAACGTTGACGGCTACCGCCTCGGCCGTCGAAGGCGGCGTGGTGACTTACACCGCGTCGGTCACTTCGCCAGTCACCGGCACCCCGCTGGTGATCACCCTGGCCAACGGCCAGTCCATCACCATTCCGGTCAATGCCAGCTCCGGTTCGGTCGACTTCATCGCCCCGAACAACGTACTCAACACCAACACCCCGCTGACCAACAGCATCACCGGGGTGTCGGGTGGTAACTACGAGCACCTGGAAACCGCAGGCACCCCGACCACCACGGTCACCGACGACCCGGCTCGTCTGGACACCACCGGCCTGACCCTGACTGCCACTGGCACCGTTCAGGAAGGCGGCGAGATCGTTTACACCGCCAAGCTGACCAACCCGGCTGGCACCGAAATGAAGGTCACCCTGAGCAACGGTGAGACCATCACCATCGGCAAAGGCCAGACCGAAGGTTCGGTCACCTTCCCGGCGCCACAGAACACCGTGTATGTGGACGGCGGTAATGTCAGCGTGACAGTCACCGGCACCACCGGTGGTGATTTCGAGCACCTCGAAGTCAGCCCGACGGCGGCTGTGACTGCTGTTACCGACACCATCGATACGTCGACTGTAACGTTGACGGCTACCGCCTCGGCCGTCGAAGGCGGCGTGGTGACTTACACCGCGTCGGTGACTTCGCCTGTGACCGGCACCCCGCTGGTGATCACCCTGGCCAACGGCCAGTCCATCACCATTCCGGTCAATGCCAGCTCCGGTTCGGTCGACTTCATTGCCCCGAACAACGTACTGAACACCAACACGCCTCTGACCAACAGCATCACCGGCGTCACCGGTGGTAACTACGAGCACCTGGAAACTGCGGGTACCCCGACCACCGTCGTCACCGACGATCCGGCTCGCCTCGACACCACCGGCCTGACCCTGACTGCCAGCAATACCGTGCAGGAAGGTGGCCAGATCACCTACACCGCCAAGCTGACCAACCCGGCTGGCACCGAGATGAAGATCTCTCTGAGCAATGGTGAAACCATCACCATCGGCAAGGGCCAGACCGAAGGTTCGATTACCTTCCCGGCACCGGCCAACACCGTGTACGTCGATGCGGGCAACGTCAGCGTGACTGTCACCGGCACTACCGGCGGTGATTTCGAACACCTGGAAGTCAGCCCGACCGCAGCGGTGACTGCGATCACCGACAGCATCGACATCAGCACCGTGACCCTGACGGCCACTGCTTCGGCCGTGGAAGGCGGCGTGGTCACCTACACCGCGTCGGTCACTTCGCCTGTAACCGGCACCCCACTGGTGATTACCCTGGCCAACGGCCAGTCCATCACCATCCCGGTCAATTCCAGCTCGAGCTCGGTCGACTTCATTGCCCCGAACAACGTACTGAACACCAATACGCCGCTGACCAACAGCATCACCGGTGTGACTGGCGGCAACTACGAGCAGCTGGAAACCGCTGGCACTCCGACCACCGTCGTCACCGATGACCCGGCTCGCCTCGACACCACCGGCCTGACCCTGACTGCCAGCAATACCGTGCAGGAAGGTGGCCAGATCACCTACACCGCCACGCTGACCAACCCGGCTGGCACCGAGATGAAGGTCATCCTCAGCAACGGTGAAACCATCACCATCGGTAAGGGCCAGACCGAAGGTTCGATTACCTTCCCGGCACCGGCGAACACCGTGTACGTTGATGCGGGTAATGTCAGCGTGACCGTCACCGGTACTACCGGCGGTGATTTCGAGCACCTGGAAGTGAGCCCAACTGCGGCTGTTACGGCTATCACCGACAGCATCGACATCAGCACCGTGACCCTGACGGCCACTGCTTCGGCCGTCGAAGGCGGCGTGGTCACCTACACCGCGTCGGTCACTTCGCCTGTGACCGGCACCCCGCTGGTGATTACCCTGGCCAACGGCCAGAGCATCACCATTCCGGTCAATGCCAGCTCCGGTTCGGTCGATTTCATCGCCCCGAACAACGTACTGAACACCAACACCCCGCTGACCAACAGCATCACCGGGGTGTCGGGTGGTAACTACGAGCAGCTGGAAACCGCAGGTACCCCGACCACCACGGTCACCGATGACCCGGCTCGCCTCGACACCACCGGCCTGACCTTGAGCGCCACTGGCACCGTCCAGGAAGGCGGCGAGATCGTTTACACCGTCAGACTGACCAACCCGACCGGCACCGAAATGAAGGTCAGCCTGAGCAATGGCGAGACCATCACCATTGGTAAGGGCTTGAGCGAGGGCAGCATTACCCTGCCGGCACCGGCCAACACTGTTTATGTCGACGGCACCAACGTCAGCGTGACCGTCACTGGCACCACCGGTGGTGATTTCGAGCACCTCGAAGTCAGCCCGACTGCCGCTGTCACGGCGATCACCGATACCATCGACACGTCGACTGTAACGTTGACGGCGACTGCTAGTGCCGTGGAAGGCGGCGTGGTCACCTACACCGCGTCGGTCACTTCGCCTGTAACCGGCACCCCGCTGGTGATTACTCTGGCCAACGGCCAGTCCATCACCATCCCGGTCAATTCCAGCTCCGGTTCGGTCGATTTCATCGCCCCGAACAACGTGCTGAACACCAACACCCCGCTGACCAACAGCATCACCGGGGTGTCGGGTGGTAACTACGAGCACCTGGAAACCGCAGGCACCCCGACCACCACGGTCACCGACGACCCGGCTCGCCTCGACACCACCGGCCTGACCTTGAGTGCCACTGGCACCGTCCAGGAAGGCGGCGAGATCGTTTACACCGTCAGACTGACCAACCCGACCGGCACCGAAATGAAGGTCAGCCTGAGCAATGGTGAGACCATCACCATTGGTAAGGGCTTGAGCGAGGGCAGCATTACCCTGCCGGCACCGGCCAACACTGTTTATGTCGACGGCACCAACGTCAGCGTGACCGTCACTGGCACCACCGGTGGTGATTTCGAGCACCTCGAAGTCAGCCCGACTGCCGCTGTCACGGCGATCACCGATACCATCGACACGTCGACTGTAACGTTGACGGCGACTGCTAGTGCCGTGGAAGGCGGCGTGGTCACCTACACCGCGTCGGTCACTTCGCCTGTAACCGGCACCCCGCTGGTGATTACTCTGGCCAACGGCCAGTCCATCACCATCCCGGTCAATTCCAGCTCCGGTTCGGTCGATTTCATCGCCCCGAACAACGTGCTGAACACCAACACCCCGCTGACCAACAGCATCACCGGGGTGTCGGGTGGTAACTACGAGCACCTGGAAACCGCAGGCACCCCGACCACCACGGTCACCGACGACCCGGCTCGCCTCGACACCACCGGCCTGACCTTGAGTGCCACTGGCACCGTCCAGGAAGGCGGCGAGATCGTTTACACCGTCAGACTGACCAACCCGACCGGCACCGAAATGAAGGTCAGCCTGAGCAATGGTGAGACCATCACCATTGGTAAGGGCTTGAGCGAGGGCAGCATTACCCTGCCGGCACCGGCCAACACTGTTTATGTCGACGGCACCAACGTCAGCGTGACCGTCACTGGCACCACCGGTGGTGATTTCGAGCACCTCGAAGTCAGCCCGACTGCCGCTGTCACGGCGATCACCGATACCATCGACACGTCGACTGTAACGTTGACGGCGACTGCTAGTGCCGTGGAAGGCGGCGTGGTCACCTACACCGCGTCGGTCACTTCGCCTGTAACCGGCACCCCGCTGGTGATTACTCTGGCCAACGGCCAGTCCATCACCATCCCGGTCAATTCCAGCTCCGGTTCGGTCGATTTCATCGCCCCGAACAACGTGCTGAACACCAACACCCCGCTGACCAACAGCATCACCGGGGTGTCGGGTGGTAACTACGAGCACCTGGAAACCGCAGGCACCCCGACCACCACGGTCACCGACGACCCGGCTCGCCTCGACACCACCGGCCTGACCTTGAGTGCCACTGGCACCGTCCAGGAAGGCGGCGAGATCGTTTACACCGTCAGACTGACCAACCCGACCGGCACCGAAATGAAGGTCAGCCTGAGCAATGGTGAGACCATCACCATTGGTAAGGGCTTGAGCGAGGGCAGCATTACCCTGCCGGCACCGGCCAACACTGTTTATGTCGACGGCACCAACGTCAGCGTGACCGTCACTGGCACCACCGGTGGTGATTTCGAGCACCTCGAAGTCAGCCCGACTGCCGCTGTCACGGCGATCACCGATACCATCGACACGTCGACTGTAACGTTGACGGCGACTGCTAGTGCCGTGGAAGGCGGCGTGGTCACCTACACCGCGTCGGTCACTTCGCCTGTAACCGGCACCCCGCTGGTGATTACTCTGGCCAACGGCCAGTCCATCACCATTCCGGTCAATTCCAGCTCCGGTTCGGTCGATTTCATCGCTCCGAACAACGTGCTGAACACCAACACCCCGCTGACCAACAGCATCACCGGTGTGACTGGCGGCAATTACGAGCAGCTGGATACCGCAGGCGAACCGACCACCACGGTCACCGATGACCCGGCTCGCCTCGACACCACCGGCCTGACCTTGAGTGCCACTGGCACCGTCCAGGAAGGCGGCGAGATCGTTTACACCGTCAGACTGACCAACCCGACCGGCACCGAAATGAAGGTCAGCCTGAGCAATGGTGAGACCATCACCATTGGTAAGGGCTTGAGCGAGGGCAGCATTACCCTGCCGGCACCGGCCAACACTGTTTATGTCGACGGCACCAACGTCAGCGTGACCGTCACTGGCACCACCGGTGGTGATTTCGAGCACCTCGAAGTCAGCCCGACTGCCGCTGTCACGGCGATCACCGATACCATCGACACGTCGACTGTAACGTTGACGGCGACTGCTAGTGCCGTGGAAGGCGGCGTGGTCACCTACACCGCGTCGGTCACTTCGCCTGTAACCGGCACCCCGCTGGTGATTACTCTGGCCAACGGCCAGTCCATCACCATTCCGGTCAATTCCAGCTCCGGTTCGGTCGATTTCATCGCCCCGAACAACGTGCTGAACACCAACACCCCGCTGACCAACAGCATCACCGGGGTGTCGGGTGGTAACTACGAGCAGCTGGAAACCGCAGGTACCCCGACCACCACGGTCACCGATGACCCGGCTCGCCTCGACACCACCGGCCTGACCTTGAGCGCCACCGGCACCGTCCAGGAAGGCGGCGAGATCGTCTACACCGCCAAGCTGACCAACCCGGCTGGCACCGAAATGAAGGTCACCTTGAGCAATGGTGAGACCATCACCATTGGCAAGGGCCAGACTGAAGGTTCGGTCACCTTCCCGGCGCCACAGAACACCGTGTATGTGGACGGCGGTAATGTCAGCGTGACAGTCACCGGCACCACCGGTGGTGATTTCGAGCACCTCGAAGTCAGCCCGACGGCGGCTGTGACTGCTGTTACCGACACCATCGATACGTCGACTGTAACGTTGACGGCTACCGCCTCGGCCGCCGAAGGCGGCGTAGTAACCTACACCGCGTCGGTGACTTCGCCAGTCACCGGCACCCCGCTGGTGATCACCCTGGCCAACGGCCAGTCCATCACCATCCCGGTCAATGCCAGCTCCGGTTCGGTCGACTTCATCGCCCCGAACAACGTACTCAACACCAACACCCCGCTGACCAACAGCATCACCGGCGTGTCGGGTGGCAACTACGAGAAATTGGACACTGCCGGCGAACCGACCACTACGGTCACCGATGATCCGGCTCGCCTCGACACCACCGGCCTGACCTTGAGCGCCACCGGCACCGTCCAGGAAGGCGGCGAGATCGTCTACACCGCCAAGCTGACCAACCCGGCTGGCACCGAGATGAAGATCTCTCTGAGCAATGGTGAAACCATCACCATCGGCAAGGGCCAGACCGAGGCCAGCATCACCCTGCCGGCACCGGCAAACACCGTGTATGTCGACGGCACCAACGTCAGCGTGACCGTCACCGGCACCACCGGTGGTGACTTCGAGAAGCTGGAAGTCAGCCCAACTGCGGCTGTAACAGCCATTACTGACTCGATCGATACCTCGACCGTTACCCTGACCGCGACCCCATCGGTCACCGAAGGCGGCACCGTGGTATACACCGCCACCGTGTCCTCCCCGGTTACCGTTGCACCGTTGGTCATCAGCCTGGCCAACGGCCAGACCATCACCATCGCGGTCAACGCCACGTCCGGCTCGGTCGATTACATCGCCCCGAACAACGTCTACACCACCAACACCCCGCTGACCAACAGCATCACCGGCGTGACTGGCGGCAACTACGAGAAACTGGAAACCTCGGGTACCCCGACCACCACGGTCAACGACAACCCGAATAACCTGGACACCACCGGTATCAGCCTCACGGCCACCAACAGCGTCCAGGAAGGCGGCCAGATCACCTACACCGTCAAGCTGACCAACCCGGCCGGCAGCGCGATGACCATCAGCCTGAGCAACGGCTCGACGGTCACCATCGCCAAAGGCCTGAGCGAAGGCACCGTCACCGTCGATGCGCCGAGAAACACCGTGTACGTCGACGGCACCAACGTCAGCGCCAGCATCACCGGCACTACCGGTGGTGATTTCGAGAAGATCAACGTCAACGCCACGCCGGCCGTGACCTCGATCACCGACACCATCGACACCTCGACCGTGACCCTGACCGCCACCCCGAACGTGATGGAAGGCGGTGTAGTCACTTACACCGCAACCGTATCCGCCCCGGTCACCAAGGCTCCGCTGGTGGTCACCCTGGAGAACGGCCAGTCCATTACCATCGGCGTAGGTGCAACTTCCGGCTCGGTCAACTTCACCGCCCCGAACAACGTCTACACCACCAACACCCCGCTGACCAACAGCATCACCGGCGTCACCGGCGGTAACTACGAGAAACTGGAAACCACGGGCACCCCGACCACCACGGTCAACGACAACCCGAATAACCTGGACACCACCGGTATCAGCCTCACGGCCACCAACAGTGTTCAGGAAGGTGGCCAGATCACCTACACCGTCAAGCTGACCAACCCGGCCGGCAGCGCGATGACCATCAGCCTGAGCAATGGCTCGACAGTCACCATCGCCAAAGGCCTGAGCGAAGGCAGCGTCACCGTCGATGCGCCGCGAAACACTGTTTACGTGGACGGCACCAACGTTAGCGCCAGCATCACCGGCACCACCGGCGGTGACTTCGAGAAGATCAACGTCAACGCCACCCCGGCCGTGACCGCGGTTACCGATTCGATCGATACGTCGACCGTGACCCTGACCGCAACCCCATCGGTCACCGAAGGCGGCATCGTCACCTACACCGCCACCGTGAGTGCTCCAGTAACCGGTTCGCCGCTGGTCATCAGCCTGGCCAACGGCCAGAGCATCACCATCGCGGTCAACGCCACGTCCGGCTCGGTCAACTACACCGCGCCGAACAACGTCTACACCACCAACGCCCCGCTGACCAACAGCATCACCGGCACCACGGGCGGCAACTACGAGAAGTTGGTGGCGGTGGGCACCCCAAGCACTTCGGTCAACGACAACCCGTCCAACCTGGACACCACCAACATCACCCTCACGGCCACCAACAGTGTCCAGGAAGGCGGCCAGATCACTTACACCGTCAAGCTGAGCAACCCGGCGGGCAGTGCGATGACCATCAGCCTGAGCAACGGCTCGACCGTCACCATCGCCAAGGGTTTGAGCGAAGGCACCGTCACTGTCGATGCTCCGAGAAACACCGTGTACGTAGATGGTACCAACGTCAGCGCCAGCATTACCGGCACCACCGGCGGTGATTTCGAGAAGGTGAACGTCAGCGCCACGCCAGCTGTGACCGCGGTTACCGATTCGATCGATACGTCGACCGTGACCCTGACTGCGACCACGTCGGTCAACGAGGGTGGCACCGTGGTGTATACCGCCACCGTCTCCTCGCCAGTTACCGTGGCGCCGCTGGTGATTACCCTGGCCAACGGCCAGACCATCACCATTGACGTCAACGCAACCAGCGGTTCGGTCAACTACACCGCACCGAACAACGTCTACAACACTAACGCCCCGCTGACCAACAGCATCACCGGCATCACTGGCGGCAACTACGAGAAGATCGTTGGTGCCGGCAACCCAACGACGACCGTCAACGACATTCCGGGCACCAAGGACAGCACCAGCCTGACCCTTACCGCGACTGAAACTGTGGCTGAAGGTGGCAAAATTACCTACACCGCTACGCTCAGCAACCCAGCGGGCACCGCAATGACCATCACCCTGAGCAACGGTGCGGAAATCACCATTGCCAAGGGTGCCAAAAGCGGCAGCGTGATCGTCAACGCACCGGGCGACGATCCGTACATCGATGCAGGTAACGTTCAGGCCAAGATCAATGCTACCTCCGGCGGCGACTTCGAACTGCTGGCCACCGACGGCTCGTATGCGGTGACCAAAGTCACCGACACCATCGACAACACCAACCTGACCCTGAGCGCCACCAACACAGTCCAGGAAGGTGGTCAGATCACCTACACCGCCACGTTGACCAACAAGGCCGACACTGCGATGACCGTCAAGCTCAGCAACGGTGCGGTCATCACCATTGAAGCGGGCAAGCTCTCCGGCACCGTTACCGTCCCGGCGCCAGTAGATGACGTGTACATCAGTGCAGGCAACGTCTCGGCGAAGATCACCGAAACCAGTGGTGGCAACTTCGAGCAACTGACCGTCAGCGACCAGGCTGCGGTCACTGCCGTGACTGACAACGTCCAGGCCACCACGCTGAGCATCAGTGGCACCACGGCCGTGGCTGAAGGCAACACCGCCACCTACACCCTGACCTTGACCAACAAGGCGCAGAGCGATGTCACCGTCAAACTGACCTACTCCGGCACCGCTTCCAACGGCGCCGACTACACGGGCGTTGCCACGGTTACCATCAAGGCTGGCAGCAGTACTGCCAACTTCACCATCCCGACCATCAAGGACAACGTCACCGAGGGCACCGAGCAGTTCACCGTCAAGATCGACTCGGCCACCGGCGGCGACTTCGAGAAGCTGGACGTCAGCGGCAGCGCTGGCAGCGTTACCACCCAGATTTTCGAACCGGCCCCTGTGCTGGACCTGGATGCCAACAACTCCAGTGGCAAGACCGGTGCCGACTACCAGACCACCTTCACCGAGAACCAGCCGGGCAGCGGCGTGTCGATCGGTGATGTGGACGTGACCATCACCGACTTCGACAGCTCGATGCTGACCGGCGCAACCGTAACGCTGACCAACCGTCAGCCGGGTGATGCCCTGAACCTGGGCAACAGCGTCAACGGTATCAGCATCAACGCCAACAGCACCGACGGCAAAGTGGTGCTGACCCTGAGCGGTACTGCGTCGCTGGCTGACTACATCCAGGCAATCAAGAACATCACCTTCATCAACTCCAGCGAAGACCCGAGCACAACGCCGCGGATCATCACTGTGACGGTGACCGATGGCGTCAACACTTCGAATACCGCCACCACCACGGTCAACGTAGTGGCCGTGAACGACGCGCCAACCTCCACCGGCGGCGCTGTCACCGGTACAGAAGACACCGACCTGGTGCTGAGCTGGAGCAACTTCAACGTCAGCGACGTGGACTCGCCTGTCAGCAGCCTGGGCGTGACCATCACCCAGCTGCCGACTGCCGGCACGCTGAAGCTGCTGGTCGGTTCGACATGGACCGACGTGGCGGTCAACCAGACCATCAGCCAAGCCGACATCACCGCCGGCAAGCTCAAGTTCGTGCCGCTGGCCAACCAGTCGGGCGCCGATGGTTATGGCGGCACCGGTGTGGGCAACAAGCAGGCTGACTACGCGCAGATCAAGTACAAGCCTACCGACGGCGTCACCCCGGGCAGCGAAGCCACGTTGAAGGTCGACATCACGCCCGTCGCAGATGCGCCGTCGCTGACCATTGGCAGCAACAACGTCAACTCGCTGGGCCTGACCAAGGAAACCTGGACCAGCCTCACCGGCCTGGGCACCAACGGTAACGGCATCACCGGCGATACGCTGAAGAACGTGTTTGCCAACTCCGGCAAAGCCGCCACCACTCAGCAGGTGACCACCGCCGACTCCAACGGCAGCGTCACTGCTGGCACTGGCAGCAAGACTTCCGGCCTGATTTACCTCGAAGCCGGCAAGACCTACACCTTCAGCGGTACCGCTGACGACAGCCTGCAGGTCTACATCGGTGGCAAGAGCGTGGTCAGCACCACTTGGGGTGCCGGTGGCAGTATTTCCGGCAGCTTCACACCGACCACCAGTGGCTATTACACCCTCGAGGTGTACCACGCCAACCAGTCCGGCCCTGGCAGCCTGGACATCAATGTCCAGGTCGGCACTGGCCCGGTCACCGACTTGGGCAGCTCGGCCATCCCGATGTACCCGAACGTGTCGGCGATGACCAATGCCGGCCTCACCGTGTCCGATCTGCACGGCAGCAACGGCGTGGGTTACTACGACGGCTACAAGCTCAACGAAGGCCGCGAGAACGGCGCACCGGTCAAGCTGGTAGGCATCAGCACCGCGCTGACCGACACCGACGGTTCTGAAACCCTCAACGTCAAGCTCAGCGGCATTCCGGAAGGCTCGGTGGTCAGCGACGGCGCTGGGCATACCTTCACTGTCGGCAAGGACGCGGTGGACGTTACTGGCTGGAGTTTGAACAGCCTGTCGATCAAGCCGCCGGCCTACTACCAGGGCCAGTTCGATGTGAAGGTCACCTCGACGTCGACCGAAAGTGTTGGCGGTAGCAAGGCCGTTACCGAGGGCACCATCAAGGTTACGGTGTACGCCGAAACTTACGTCACCACCAACCTGACCTCCGATGCCGACACCACTGCCGGTACCGACGGCAACGACATCATCGTATCTGACGTAAACGGCCTGCACGTGGTACCTGGCCAGAACTACAACATCGCCTTCATCGTCGACACCTCGGGTTCCATGGGGTCGTCCGGTGTGAACGCGGCCAAGTCTTCGCTGGAGTCGGTGTTCAAGACCCTGTTGGCAAGCGTCAAAGGTGACCAGTCGGGCGTAGTCAACATTCTGCTGGTCGACTTCGCTACCCAGGTCAAGAGCACCGTTTCGGTAACCCTCAACGATGCCGGCCTCAAGACCCTGCTCAATGCCCTGAGCAACATGAGTTCCACTGGCGGCACCAACTACGAGGATGCCTTCAAGACCACGGCCAACTGGTTCCAGGCGCTCAAGGATGCAGGTAGCACTGGCAAGAATCAGACGTTCTTCATTACCGATGGCCAGCCGACCTACTACCAGACCAGCGAGCAGACCAACCCGACACTTGGCAACACCAGCAAGACGCTGGACAGCTTCCTCTCGTCGATCAATTACAAGACTGGCGACAGCCTCGACTGGACCGATTTGGGCAACAACACCCAAGTTAAAATCAGCGATGGCTACCTGACGACCATCTACAAGTCCAAGGGCGACTGGTATTACGGCGCCAGCGGAAGCATTCGTGCACAGGGCGATGGCACCTACGAGCTGTCAACCCGCGCTGGTAGTGGTAACTCGACTGACAGGGCCACCACTAACAACTCTACTGACAGCTTCAGCATTCTCTCCAAGTTGTCTGATGTAGAGGCCATCGGCCTGAACAGCGGTGTCGACAAGGACGACCTGAAGCCTTACGACTCCGACGGCAAGCCACAGACCAACATCGACCCGAGCAAGCTGGCCGATGCCATCCTCGGTCACACCGAGGCTGCCTTGCCAGCCAACGACAACGTCAACGGTGGGGACGGCAACGACATCATCTTCGGCGACCTGGTGACCTTCCCGTCCATCGCTGGCACCGGTGTCGAGGCCATCCAGGCCTACGTTGCCAACAAAACCGGCGTCGATGCCGGGGATGTCGATGCGCGGGCGATGCACAAGTACGTCAGCGAGCACTACACCGAGTTCGACGTTTCCGGCAGCAACGACGGTGCCGACACACTGCTGGGCGGCGCGGGCAATGACATCCTCTTCGGCCAGGGTGGCAACGACTACCTTGATGGCGGCAAGGGTAATGACATCCTGCTCGGCGGTACCGGCAACGACACGCTGATCGGCGGCCAGGGTGACGATATCCTGATCGGCGGCAGTGGAGCCGATACCTTCGTGTGGAAGGCCGGTGACCTTGGCAACGATGTGATCAAGGACTTCAAGGTAAGCGAGAAGGACAAGCTTGACCTGAGCGACCTGCTGCAGGGCGAGAAGGCAAGCACCATCGACAACTTCCTGAAGATCACCACGGTCGATGGTTCGTCGACCCTGCAAGTGAGCACCGAAGGCAAGCTCAACGCAGGCGGCACGGCTGATGTCACCATCAAGCTCGAAGGCGTGAACTGGTCGAACACCACGATCAACTCGCTGATCAGCGGTGCCGACCCGACCATCAAGGTCGACACCAACTGATCCCTCCGCCGTGGTGGCCACACGTGGCCACCACGGCGGCGGTCTTTTCTGACATTCAATGGCAGCGCATACTCATGCGCCGGGTAACCCTGCCCGGTGAACTTTGCCTATGCTGCTGACTATCAACAAGGAACCAACGTGACGAGGGACGAAGCCATGTTCTACGTGCAACGCGACGCCGAAGGCCAGTTGCTGCGGGTAGAAGCTGCCCCGTATGAGCACTTCACGGAAATGCTCCCGGCGGACCATGCCGAGATCCAGGCCTGGTTTGCCGATGACGTGGTCGAAAACAGCCTGCGGCAATTGAAGCAGAGCGACCTGGACATGATCCGGGTGCTTGAAGATCTTATTGACGTGCTGACCACCAAGGGCGTGATCAGCATTACTGACCTGCCGGTGGGCGCGCAATCAAAGCTGCTTAACCGCTCCACGGCCCGGAAGGCGTTGGGCAGTTTGAACAACCTGATCGAAGAAGATGACAACAGCGGGTTGATCTGACGGCCCCATCGCGGATGAATCCGCGCCTACAAAGGCCGTCACACCCGCTGCAGGCTTACCGCTCCCGCAACGCCTCCGACCGCGCCTTCATGATCGGCTTGAGCAGGTAGCTCATGATGGTCTTCTTGCCGGTCTTGATATCCACCGTGGCAACCATCCCGGGAATGATGAGCAAGGGTTTGTCATCTGTGCCCAGGTGGCTTTTGTCGGTGCGCAGGCGGATCGGGTAGTAGGTGGTCTTCTTGTCTTCATCGGTGATGGTGTCGGCACCGATTTGCTCCAGCTTGGCCTCCAGCCCACCGTAAATGGTGTAGTCGTAGGCGGTGAACTTGACCATCGCCTCCTGGCCCGGGTGCAGGAAGGCAATGTCCTTGGGCAGGATCTTCGCCTCGATCACCAGCGAATCATCCAGCGGCACGATCTCGATGATGTCGCTGCCCGGCTGGATCACACCGCCGATGGTGTTCACCAGCAGCTGTTTGACGATGCCACGCACAGGTGAGGTGACCATTGTGCGGTTAACCCGGTCATCCAGGGCCTTGCTGGTTGCCGTGGCCTTGTTCAGCTCGGTACGTGCTTCGTTGAGTTGGGTCAGGGCATCGCTGCGGAACTTGCCACGGGTTTCTTCGATCTTGCTTTGAACCTCCCTGACCGCGGCCTCGGCACGAGGAATGGCCAGCGCTGTGGCGTCCAACTCACCCCGAGTCTCTACTTCGGAACGGCGCAACCGCAGGATTTCAACCTGGGAAATCGCGCCCTTGGCCACCAAAGGCTCAGACATACCGATTTCCTGACGGAGCAACTGCAGGCTGTTGGCGTACTGGGCGCGCTTGGAGTTGAACTCGCGCAGTTCCTGTTGACGCTGCACCAACTGCTGCTGCAAGCCGCCAATCTCGTCTTCCAGTTGCTGGCGACGGCTCTGGAACAGCGACTCCTCACTGGCCGCCTGGCTAGGCGCCGCCTGGCGCAGGCTGTCTTCGATCTTCAAAGGGGTATCGCCCACTTCGGCACTCAACCGCTCGACCCGCAGGGCCATGGCCACGCGGTCGGCCTCGGTTTCGCCCTTGTTCGAGGCGAATCGGGTTTCATCCAGGCGTAGCAACGGCTCGCCGACCTCCACCACTTCCCCTTCCTTGGCGAAAATCTCGGCAACGATGCCACCCTCAAGGTTCTGGATCTTCTGCACCTTTGATGATGGGATCGCCTTGCCCTCGCCGCGTGTTACCTCATCAATGGGCGCGAAGCACGCCCAGATGATCAGGAACAGGAAAAACGCGATGACGCCCCAGATGGTCATCCGCACCACCCGTGGGGCATCTTCGATCAGCGCCTTGTTGACCTCGGGCAGCGGCTGGCCGTGCAGCGATTCCGAGCCCTTGAAGTACCGGCGCATCTGGTCTTTGAACTGGCCCATATCAAGTTTATGCAACACTGATCTGCCCCTTCTTCAGTGCATCCATGACTGCGGCTTTCGGGCCATCGGCAACAATCTGCCCACGGTCAATGACGATCAGCCGATCTACCAGCGTCAGCAGCGAAGCACGGTGGGTGACCAGCAACACGGTCTTGTTCTCGATTACCGCTTGCAGGCGCTGCTTGAGGCGTTCTTCACCGGTGTTGTCCATGGCTGCGGTGGGTTCATCAAGCAGCAGGATTTGCGGATTCAGCAACAAGGCACGGCCCAGAGCCACGTTCTGGCGCTGGCCGCCAGAGAGGTTCTGGCCGCGCTCGCCAACCTGCAGCTCATAGCCATCAGGGTGCAAACGGGCAAACTCGTGCACACCGGACAACTCTGCGGCCTGCAGAATCAGCTCGTCTTCGATGTAGCGGGCGCCACTGACCAGGTTGTCGCGCAGGGTACCGGCCAGCAACTGGATGTCCTGGGGCACGTAGCCGATGTTGTGGCGCAGTTCACTCACATCGATCTGTCGGATATCCACACCGTCGACCAGTAACGAGCCTTTATCAGCTTCATACAGGCCAACGATCAGCTTGGCCAGCGAACTCTTGCCCGAACCGCTACGGCCGATGATGCCGACCTTCTCGCCCGGGCGGATGGTCAGGTTGATACTTTTGAGCGCCTGGTTCTGCTGGTTCGGGTAAGTGAAGTCCACGCCCCGGAATTCGACAGCACCCTGCAGCACCTGGCGGCTCAACGGGCGTTCTTCGAAATTGCGTTCTTGCGGCAGCTCCATCATCTGGTCAGTGGAGGCCATGGTCACCTTGGCCTGCTGATAACGGGCAAGCAGGCCATTGAGCTGGCTCAGCGGCCCCAGCGCGCGGCCACTGAGCATGTAGCAGGCGACCAGCCCACCCATGCTCAAGGTGCCGTCGATGATCAGGTAAACACCCACGCAGATCATCGCCACACCGGCCAGTTGCTGGATGAGCATGGTGATGTTCATCGCCAGCCCTGACAGCACTTTCACCCGCAGTTCAAGGCGGCTTAAGGTGCCAAGGGTTTGCTCCCACATGTACTGGCGTTCGCTCTCTGCGTTGTTGACCTTCACTGCGTCGAGGCCAGCAAGCGTTTCAATCAGGCTCGACTGGCGCTCGGAGGCCAGCGCCATGGTGCGCTCCATGGTCGCCATCAGAGGCCGCTGCAGGGCATAACCGATGCCAAGCGCCAGCGGGAAGGCGAGGATCGGGATCCAGACGAGGTGCCCGCCGATAATGGCAATGACCATCAGAATGATCAGGGTGAAGGGCAAGTCGATCAGGCTGGTGAGGGTAAGCGAGGCAAGGAAGTCTCGCAGGCCCTGGAACTCGTGGATGTTCTGGGCAAAGCTGCCGACCCGCGCGGGGCGGTACTTCATCGACATGCCTACGATACGTTCAAACAGTGTGGCGGAGATGATCAGGTCGGTCTTCTTGCCCGCCAGATCCAGGCACAAGCTGCGCAACCCCTTGAGAATCAGGTCGAACAGGTAGGCACCCGTGATGCCGACCGCCAGCACCCATAGGGTTGCAGTGGCCTGATTGGGCACCACCCGGTCGTAGACGTTCATCACGAACAGCGGCGCCGCCAAGGCAATGATGTTGATTACCAGGCTGGCAACGATGGCATCAATGTAGAGCCATTTGCTGCGCAGGAGCGTGTCGCGGAACCAAGAGCGCGCGCGTGGGATGAGATTGCCATGGTTGACATCAAACTTGTGCTGCGGCTGGGCGAAGAACACTCGGCCGCTGTAGTCGCTGATTAGTGCTTCACGACTGATCAGCACCTCACCACCATCGCTTTCGCTGAGCAGCAGGCGGGCGGTGTCATGGTTTTCCCAGCCCAGCAGCACCGCGGCGCGGCCTTCCTTGAGGAGCAGCATGGCCGGCATGGCGATGCTCGGGATCTGCTCCAGCTTGCGCTGTAACAGCCGCCCTTGCAGGCCGGCACGGGCGGCTGCACGGGGCAGCAACTCCGGGCTCAGGCGTTGCGCTGGTAGAGGTAGCCCGGTGGTCAACATCACCCGGCTGGCGGGTTTTTGATGCAGCACACACAGGGTCAGCAGGCAATCCAGCAAAGGATCATCATGCTGACTACGCGGATCGTGACTGAGTAGGGCTCGACTGACTTCGGATTCCACGTGGCACTCTCTTCCTTGCGGTAGTTGGGAGGGCGCTGCCCCATCAACATTAGCCCGGTACAACTACGCGACGGTGTTAACGTCCACGGGCTGCTTTATTTCGTACTAATTACTTGGCATCTAACGCCTGATGCGCTGACTTCCAGAATATAGACAAGCCGCCAGAGTTGGACATTCAAAGACTAACGAATGGTTCGGCTTACGCAACTGCATTTTTAATCACCGTTTTCCAAACGGTTACTACGGGAAACCCGAAGCCCTTGCATTTCGAGCCATTCCCACCTGGCTTGCATCGACAAAAGTTGTTCACACGCCCCCTATTGCTGAGGAAAACAATACAACTAATACGAAAGCAAGAGTTGGCAATCGGCAATTTCACGATATGACTTTAGCTTGGCCGTTGCTCGCGCACGCGGCCACGAAGTCAATATTTCGTCGCAAGTTGGCCCACTAAAAGCCAGTGCACGAAAGTTTGACAGAAAAACGATACAGGCACTTTCGAATCATTCCACTTACCACGCTGGAGCCGAGCGCTGGCGGGGCATGGAAGAAACTGGTCGAGTCATCTGGAGAGTCCCATGAGCACTGTTGTAGCCATCGTCAAAAGCATTGTTGGCCAAGTTATCGCGGTTTCCCCAGAAGGCATCCGGCGCGTGCTGGTAGAAGGCGACCGCTTGTTCGCTGGCGAGCAGGTGCTGACCGGCGTTGGTGGCGCTGTGACCTTGCAGCTCGCCGATGGGCGCTACCTGGACCTGGGCCGCGACAGCCAGTGGAGCGCCGATGCCCCTGACAGCAGCACCGACCTCAGCCAGGCAACCGCCCAAGCCGCCCCCTCGGTGGAAGAACTGCAACAAGCGATTCAGGCCGGTGTCGACCCTACCAAGGCACTGGAAGCTACCGCTGCGGGGCCAGCCGCAGCGGGGAGCAGCGGTGCGCTGGGCGGCGGGCACAGTTTCGTGTTGCTCGAAGAAACCGCCGGCCGGGTAGACCCGAACATTGGCTACCCCACCGGCCCGCTCAATTTCAGCGACGGCCTGCGCTTTGAGCAATTCGCCGGGCTGGATGACACGACAGCTACCACCCCAGCAGCCGCTGGCACGGCCGTAGTGCTGAGTGCGACCCCTTCGATCAGCGAAGCAGGTGGGACCATTGTCTACGTCGCTACCGTCGGCCAGGCGCCTATAAGCGAGCTGACGGTGACCTTGTCAAACGGCGCCGTGATCGTGATTGGCGCGGGCCAAACCAGTGGATCGGTGAATGTGCCGGTTGCAGCCAACGATACGGTGTACGTCGATGGCCAGACGGTATCGGCCAACATCACAGGTACCACCGGCGGCGGCCTGCCGATCAGTATTGATGGCACTCCGGCTACAACCCAGATTGTCGATACCCTCGATATCACCACGGCGATCCTCAGCGCCACCCCGACAGTAACCGAGGGTGGGGCCGTCACCTATACCGTCACCTTGAGCAACGTGGCGCAGACAGCGGTGACGGTCACCCTGTCCAACGGCCAGGTCATCGGTATCGCCGCCGGGCAAACCAGTGGCAGCGTCGTACTGCAGACGGCCAACGATGTGTACAGGGGTGATAGCACACTGAGCACCACCATCACGTCGGCAACTGGTGGCAACTTCGAGCTGCTACAGCCCAACCCGACCCCAGTACTGACAGTCGTCAGCGACTCGGCCGACACAAGCACGCTAACCCTGACTGCAACGCCTTCGGTCAGTGAAAACGGCACCATCGTGTACACCGCCAGCCTCTCGGCACCCGTAACCGGCAGCCCGGTACTGGTGAACCTTGCCAATGGGCAGACCATCACCATTGCAGTGGGCCAGAGCACCGGGACGGTCAATGTACCTGTGGGCAATGATGTGTATCAGGGGCAGGGTCAGGTCAGTACCAGCATTACCGGCGTCAGCGGCGGCAACTATGAGAGCCTGGTGCCCGATACGGCGCCGGTCAGCACTGTAATCAACGACACGCAAGACACCACCACGGTTACCCTGAGCGCTACCCCGAGCGTGGCCGAGGGCGGCCAGATCACCTATACCGCGACCCTGAGCAATCCAGGCCAGGGCGCAGTTACTGTGACGCTGAGCAACGGCCAGACCATCGTCATTGCCGCGAACCAGACCTCTGGCAGTGTCAGCATCGCCGCGCCCGGGGATGACCCGTACGTGGATGCCAGCCTGGTCAGCGCGCGTATTACCAATGCCACGGGAGGCAATTTCGAAGTACTGGCAATCAATGGCACACCAGCAGTGACTTCGGTAACCGATACGCCAGATACATCCACGGTAACCCTGACCGCGACGCCTTCTGTCACAGAGGGCGGCACTATCGTGTACACCGCGACAGTCACCGCGCCGGTGACCGGTTCGCCACTTGTGGTGACGTTGGCCAATGGGCAAACCATCAGTATCCCGGTGGGGCAAAGTGCCGGTACCGTCACAACCGCAGTAAGCAACGACGCCTATCAGGGCCATGCCCCGGTCACCAACAATATCGCAAGCGTTGCCGGGGGCAATTACGAGAACCTGGTTGCCAGCCAAGCCCCGGTTACCACTACGGTCAGCGATGTACAGGACACCTCCACGGTATCCCTCACCGCTACGCCGTCGGTCGCCGAGAACGGCACCATTGTCTACACCGCCACGGTTTCAGCGCCGGTTACCGGTAGCCCGCTAGTCGTAAGCCTGGCCAACGGCCAGACCATTACCATTGCCGTGGGCCAGAGCTCCGGCACCGCTACTGCGGCTGTGGATAACGATGTGTATCAAGGCCATGCCTCAGTTACCAACAGCATCAGCGGTGTATCCGGGGGCAGCTACGAAAACCTGGTCGCCAATCAGGCTCCGGTCAGCACCAGCGTCACCGATACCGTCGATGCGACGACGGTTACCCTCACTGCAACGTCTTCCGTAGCTGAAGGAGGAGTGATCACCTACACCGCCAGCCTAGGCGCGCCGGTTACAGGTTCGCCGGTTGTGGTAACCCTGGCCAACGGCCAAACCATCACCATCGCGGTTGGCCAAAGTTCCGGCACCGCCACTGGCGTCGTCACCAATGATGTGTATCAGGGCCACGCACCGGTAACCAACAGCATCACTGGCGTCTCGGGCGGTAATTTCGAAAATCTGGTGGCCAATACCACTCCCGTCAGCACCAGCGTGACGGATGTGCAGGACACCACAACGGTTACCCTCAGCGCCACGCCAAGCGTCGCCGAAGGCGGCTCGATCGTTTACACCGCAACCCTGACCAACGCCTCGCAAACGGCAGTTACCGTTACCCTGAGTAATGGCCAGACCATTATTATTGCGGCCAATCAGTCCTCCGGCAGCGTCGCGGTTGCTGCGCCTGGTGACGACCCGTATGCCGATGGCAGCCAGGTCAGTGCGCATATCACCGGTACGTCAGGGGGGAGTTTTGAAAACGTGGCGTTCAGCAGTACGCCAGCTGTAACTACCGTTTCCGATACCCTCGATACCACCACGGTTACACTCACGGCCACGACCTCGGTTGCCGAAGGCGGCACCATTGTTTACACCGCTGCGGTAAACGCGCCGGTCACCGGCTCGCCGGTTGTGGTCACCCTGGCCAACGGGCAGACCATCACAATCGCCGTAGGCCAAAGCTCCGGTACCGCCACGGGCAGCGTGAGCAATGATGCCTATCAGGGCCATGCTCCTGTCACCAACAACATCACTGGCGTTTCCGGGGGGAATTTCGAAAACCTGGTTGCCAATCAGACGACAGTCAGCACGACTGTCACCGATATTCAGGACACCTCCACGGTCACCCTGACCGCCACGCCGTCGGTGGCCGAGGGCGGCAGCATTGTCTACACAGCAACGGTCAACGCTCCGGTAACCGGCTCTGCGTTGGTGGTGGCTTTGGCCAATGGGCAAACCATCACCATTCCCGTGGGCCAAAGCACCGGCACAACCACTGCAGTCGTCAGCAACGACGTCTATCAGGGCCATGCGCCGGTGAGCAACAGCATCAGCGGGGTCTCTGGCGGTAACTACGAGAACCTGACAGCTAACCAGACGCCTGTCAGCACCACCGTTACCGACGTGCAGGACACAACAACCGTAACATTGACCGCGACCCCAAGCGTTGTCGAAGGTGGCAGTATCACCTACACCGCGACCGTAGGTGCGCCGGTGACCGGTTCACCGGTCGTGGTCACTTTGGCCAATGGGCAGACCATCACCATTCCCGTGGGCCAAAGCGCCGGCACCACTACCAGCACCACAACCAACGATGCCTACCAGGGCCACACCCCGATCACCAACAGCATCAGCGGGGTTTCCGGCGGTAACTTTGAAAGTTTGGTGGCCAACACTGCTCCGGTCAGCACCACCGTGGCTGATACACAGGACACCACCACGGTCTCGCTGTCAGCGACGCCGAGCGTGGCCGAAGGCGGCTCGATCGTTTACACCGCGACCCTGACCAATGCGGCCCAGTCTGCCGTGACCGTCACCCTGAGCAACGGCCAGACCATCACCATTGGCGCCAACCAGACTTCCGGCAGCGTCACCGTGGCTGCACCGGGCGATGATCCGTACGTCGATGCCGGCCAAGTCAGTGCCAAGATCACCAACGCCACCGGGGGCAGCTTCGAGCACCTGGCGATCAACGGTTCGCCAGCAGTGACTAACGTCACCGATACCGTCGATACCACCACCGTCACCCTCACAGCCACCCCGAGCGTTGCAGAAGGCGGAACGATCACCTACACCGCCAGCGTGGGCGCGCCGGTCACCGGTACAGCGGTAGTGGTGACATTGGCCAATGGCCAGAGCATCACCATCCCGGTAGGGCAAAGCGTCGGCACTGTCACCGGCACAGCGACCAACGATGCCTATCAAGGGCATGCGCCCGTCACCAACAGCATCAGCAGTGTCAGCGGCGGTAATTACGAAAGTCTGGTCGCCAACACCGCCACTGTGAGCACCAGTGTGACGGATGTGCAGGACACCACTACCGTCACGCTGACCGCTACCCCATCGGTGGCTGAGAGCGGCACCATCATCTACACCGCTACGTTGGGGTCGCCGGTCACAGGTGTACCTGTGATAGTGACCTTGGCCAACGGCCAGACCATCACCATCCCGGTTGGGCAAAGTTCTGGTACTGCAACCAGTAGCGTGACCAATGATGTCTATCAGGGCCATGCGCCGGTTACTAACAGCATCACAGGGGTTTCGGGCGGTAATTACGAAAATCTGGTCGCTAACACCGCGCAGGTGAGCACCAGTGTGACGGATGTCCAGGACACCACCACGGTTTCCCTGTCGGCCACACCGAGCGTGGCTGAAGGCGGCTTGATCATTTACACCGCTACACTGGCCAATGCCGCCCAGTCGGCCGTTACCGTGACCTTGAGTAATGGTCAGACCATCATCATTGCGGCTAATCAGACTTCCGGAAGCATCAGCGTGGCCGCACCCGGCAACGACCCCTACGTCGATGCAGGCCAAGTCAGTGCCAAGATCACCAATGCCGTCGGCGGCAACTTCGAGAACCTGGCGATCAATAGCGCGCCAGCAGTGACCAACGTCACCGACACCGTCGACACTTCGACCGTGACGTTAACCGCAACGCCGTCAGTGGCCGAAGGCGGCACCATCGTTTACACCGCCAGTGTCAGTGCGGCCGTTACTGGTAGCCCGGTCGTGGTCACGCTGACCAATGGCCAGACCATTACCATTGCCGTGGGTCAGATCTCCGGCACCACCACTGCCGTGGTGAGCAATGACGTTTATCAAGGCCATGCGCCGGTCACCAACAGCATCGGCGCTGTATCCGGGGGGAATTACGAGAACCTTACCGCCAACACTTCAACTGTCAGCACCACCGTTACCGATGTGCAGGACACCACCACCGTCACGCTGACTGCGACCCCATCGGTGGCCGAAGGCGGGACCATCACATACACCGCCAGCATCGGTGCGCCAGTCACCGGTTCGCCGGTTGTGGTCACTCTGGCCAACGGCCAGACCATCACCATTCCGGTTGGCCAAAGCTCCGGTACCGCCACCGGCACGGCTGTGAATGACGTGTATCAGGGCCATGCCCCGATCACCAACAGCATCACAGGGGTTTCGGGCGGCAATTACGAGAACTTGGTGGCCAACACAGGCACGGTCAGCACATCCGTCACCGATGTCCAGGACACCACCACCGTAACCCTCAGCGCGACTCCTTCGGTGGCTGAAGGCGGTAGCATCGTTTACACGGCCATAGTTGGAGCGCCAGTGACTGGTTCCCCGGTCGTGGTTACCTTGACCAATGGCCAGACCATCACCATCGCCGTCGGACAAAGCTCCGGTACCACCACTGCGGTAGTTAGCAACGACGTTTATCAAGGCCATGCGCCGGTCACCAACAGCATCAGCGCTGTGTCCGGCGGAAGTTACGAAAACCTCACCGCCAACACTTCAACTGTCAGCACCACCGTTACCGATGTGCAGGACACCACCACCGTCACGCTGACTGCGACCCCATCGGTGGCCGAAGGCGGGACCATCACCTACACCGCCAGCGTAGGTGCGCCAGTCACCGGTTCGCCGGTTGTTGTCAACCTGGCCAACGGCCAGACCATCACCATTGCGGTCGGCCAAAGCTCCGGTACCGCCACCAGCACGGCTGTGAATGACGTGTATCAGGGCCACGCCCCGGTCACCAACAGCATCACAGGGGTTTCGGGCGGCAACTACGAGAACCTGGTTGCCAACACCGACACCGTCAGCACATCCGTCACCGATGTACAGGACACCACCACCGTAACCTTGAGCGCCACACCGAGCGTGGCCGAGGGCGGAAGTATCGTCTATACGGCGACTGTCGGCGCACCAGTGACTGGCTCGCCGGTCGTAGTCACCCTGACCAATGGCCAGACCATCACCATTGCCGTTGGCCAGAGCACTGGCACGACAACCGCCGTGGTGAGCAACGACGTTTATCAAGGCCATGCGCCGGTCACCAACAGCATCAGCGCTGTGTCCGGCGGAAATTACGAGAACCTGACCGCTAACACCGCAACGGTCAGCACCACCGTTACCGATGTGCAGGACACCACTACGGTGACCCTCACCGCCACCCCATCAGTGGCTGAGGGCGGGACCATCACCTATACCGCCAGCGTCGGTGCACCGGTCACCGGCTCGCCGGTTGTGGTCACCTTGGCCAACGGCCAGACCATTACCATCCCGGTTGGTCAAAGCTCCGGCACTGCCACCGGCACGGCTGTGAATGATGTGTATCAAGGCCACGCTCCGGTCACCAACAGCATTACCAACGTCAGCGGCGGCAACTACGAGAACCTGGTGGCCAACACCGGCACCGTCAGCACCAGCGTGACGGATGTTCAGGACACCACCACCGTGACCCTGAGCGCCACACCGAGCGTGGCGGAGGGCGGAAGCATCATTTACACGGCGACCGTGGGTGCCCCAGTAACCGGCTCCCCGGTCGTGGTCACCCTGACCAATGGCCAGACTATTACCATTGCCGTCGGCCAGAGCTCTGGCACGACCACCGCCGTCGTCAGCAATGACGTGTACCAAGGCCATGCGCCGGTCACCAATAGCATCAGCGCTGTGTCCGGCGGAAATTACGAGAACCTGACCGCCAACACCGCAACCGTCAGCACCACTGTCACGGATGTGCAAGACACCACCACCGTCACCCTGACCGCGACTCCATCGGTAGCTGAAGGCGGCACCATCACCTACACCGCCAGCGTCGGTGCACCGGTGACTGGGTCGCCTGTCGTAGTCACCCTAGCCAACGGCCAGACCATCACGATCCCGGTCGGCCAAAGCTCCGGCACCGCCACCGGCACGGCCGTCAATGACGTCTACCAGGGCCACGCCCCGGTCACCAACAGCATCACAGGGGTTTCGGGGGGAAGTTACGAGAATCTGGTCGCCAACACCGGCACCGTCAGCACCAGCGTGACGGATGTTCAGGACACCACCACCGTGACCCTCAGCGCGACCCCTTCGGTGGCTGAAGGCGGTAGCATCGTTTACACGGCCACAGTCGGAGCGCCAGTGACTGGCTCACCAGTCGTGGTAACCCTGACCAATGGCCAGACCATCACCATTGCTGTGGGCCAAAGCTCTGGCACGACCACCGCCGTCGTCAGCAATGACGTTTATCAAGGCCATGCGCCGGTCACCAACAGCATCAGCGCTGTGTCCGGCGGAAATTACGAGAACCTGACCGCTAACACCGCAACGGTCAGCACCACCGTTACCGATGTGCAGGACACCACTACGGTGACCCTCACCGCCACCCCATCAGTGGCTGAGGGCGGGACCATCACCTATACCGCCAGCGTCGGTGCACCGGTGACTGGGTCGCCTGTCGTAGTCACCCTAGCCAACGGCCAGACCATCACGATCCCGGTCGGCCAAAGCTCCGGCACCGCCACCGGCACGGCCGTGAATGACGTGTATCAGGGCCACGCTCCGGTCACCAACAGCATTACCAACGTCAGCGGCGGCAACTACGAGAACCTGGTGGCCAACACCGGCACCGTCAGCACCAGCGTGACGGATGTTCAGGACACCACCACCGTGACCCTGAGCGCCACACCGAGCGTGGCGGAGGGCGGAAGCATCATTTACACGGCGACCGTGGGTGCCCCAGTAACCGGCTCCCCGGTCGTGGTCACCCTGACCAATGGCCAGACTATTACCATTGCCGTTGGCCAGAGCACTGGCACGACCACCGCCGTCGTCAGCAACGACGTCTATCAAGGCCACGCGCCGGCCACAAACAGCATCAGCAATGTCAGCGGCGGCAGCTATGAGAATCTGGTAGCCAACACAGGCACCGTCAGCACCACCGTTACCGATGTGCAGGACACCACTACGGTGACCCTGACCGCAACGCCATCGGTGGCCGAGGGCGGCACAATCACCTACACCGCCAGCGTCGGTGCACCGGTCACCGGTTCGCCGGTTGTGGTCTCGCTGGCCAACGGCCAGACCATCACCATCCCGATCGGCCAAAGCTCCGGCACCGCTACCGGCACGGCCGTCAATGATGTCTATCAAGGCCACGCCCCAGTCACCAACAGCATCACCGGCGTCAGCGGCGGCAACTACGAGAGCCTGGTCGCCAACACCGGCTCTGTCAGCACATCCGTCACCGACGTGCAGGACACCACCACGGTCTCCTTGTCGGCCACACCGAGCGTGGCCGAGGGCGGCTCGATCGTTTACACCGCCACTCTGACCAATGCTGCGCAGTCGGCTGTCACTGTCACCCTTAGCAATGGCGAAACGATCACCATCGGTGCCAACCAGACCTCCGGCAGTGTCACCATTGCCGCACCCGGTAATGACCCTTACGTCGACGCCGGCCCTGTCAGTGCCAAGATCACCAACGCCACCGGGGGTAACTTCGAAAACCTGGCAGTCAACGGCACGCCAGCGGTGACCAACGTCACCGACACCGTCGATACGACAACCGTCGCACTGACCGCCACCCCAAGCGTTGCAGAGGGCGGCACCATCACCTACACCGCCAGTGTCGGCGCGCCGGTGACTGGCTCGCCTGTCGTGGTCACACTGGCCAACGGCCAAACCATCACAATTGCGGTTGGCCAAAGCACTGGCACAGCCACTGACACCGCGACGAATGATGCCTATCAGGGCCATGCGCCGGTCACCAACAACATCACCAGCGTCAGCGGCGGCAATTACGAGAACCTGGTTGCAAATACCGCTACGGTGAGCACCAGCGTCACAGATGTGCAGGACACAACCACCGTGACCCTGAGCGCCACCCCCAGCGTGGCAGAAGGCGGCACCATCATCTACACGGCTACCGTGGGTACGCCGGTGACTGGCAGCCCGGTCGTGGTCACCCTTACCAACGGCCAGTCCATCACCATTCCGGTTGGCCAGAGTTCGGCCACTACCACTGGCACCGCGACCAACGATGTTTATCAGGGGCATGCCCCGGTGACTAACAGCATCGCGGCAGTTTCAGGAGGCAATTACGAAAACCTGGTCGCCAACACGGGCACCGTCAGTACCAGCGTGACCGATGTACAGGACACCACCACGGTCTCGCTTTCGGCCACTCCGAGCGTCGCCGAAGGCGGTTCGATCGTATATACCGCCACCTTGACGCAGGCAGGCCAGTCGGCAGTCACCGTCACGCTGAGCAACGGCCAGACCATCACCATCGGCGCCAACCAGACCTCTGGCAGCATCACCGTTGCCGCGCCGGGCAACGATCCCTACCTGGACGCCAGCCAGGTGAGTGCGAAGATCACCAATGCCGTCGGTGGCAACTTCGAGAGCCTGGCGATCAACAGCGCGCCAGCAGTGACCAACGTTAGCGATACCATCGACACGTCGACCGTTACGCTGACCGCCTCACAGTCCGTGGTCGAAGGCGGCACCATTGTTTATACCGCCACAGTAACCGCGCCGGTCACCGGCAGCCCCGTCGTGGTTACCCTGACCAACGGGCAAACCATCACTATTGCAGTCGGGCAGAGTTCAGGCACAGCGACGGCGGTGGTGAGCAATGGCGTTTACCATGACCATGCTCCGGTTACCAACAGCATCAGCACGGTCAGCGGCGGTAACTACGAGAACCTGGAAGCAAACAAAACCCAGGTCAGCACCACGGTCACCAGCGACCAGGACACTACCACCGTAACCCTCACCGCGACTCCGAGCGTGGCCGAGGGCGGTACCATCACTTACACCGCCAGCGTCGACGCACCGGTCACCGGCAGCCCGGTCGTGGTGACCCTGGCCAACGGCCAGACCATTACCATCCCGGTCGGGCAAAGCTCCGCCACGGCGACCGGCACAGCTTCCAACGATGTCTACGAAGGTCACACCCCGGTTACCAACAGCATCACGGATGTAAGCGGCGGTGATTACGAGAATCTCGTTGCCAACACGGGCACCGTCAGCACGACTGTCACGGATGTGCAGGACACGACTACCGTCACCCTGACCGCTACACCAACAGTCGCCGAGGGGGGCAACATCGTTTACACGGCTACCGTGGGGGCACCGGTGACCGGTAGCCCCGTGGTGGTCACGCTGACCAACGGCCAGACCATTACCATAGCCGTGGGCCAAAGTACCGGCACAACTACTGCAATTGTCAGCAATGACGCGTATCAGGGACATGCTCCGGTCACCAACAGCATCAGTAGCGTCTCTGGTGGGAGTTACGAGAGCCTGGTGGCAAATCAGGCACCGGTCAGCACCAGCGTCACGGATGTGCAAGACACCACTACGGTGACCCTCACCGCCACCCCATCCGTGGCTGAAGGCGGGACCATCACCTATACCGCGAGCGTCGGTGCACCGGTCACCGGTTCGCCGGTTGTGGTCTCCCTGGCCAACGGCCAGACCATTACCATCCCGGTCGGCCAAAGCTCGGGCACCGCCACCGGCACTGCCATCAATGACGTTTACCAAGGCCACGCACCGGTCACCAATAGCATCACGGGAGTTTCGGGCGGAAATTACGAGAACCTGGTCGCCGACACCGGCACGGTCAGCACCAGCGTGACGGATGTTCAGGACACCTCCACCGTGACCCTGAGCGCCACGCCCAGCGTGGCCGAAGGCGGTTCGATCGTCTACACCGCCACAGTAGGCGCCCCAGTGACTGGCTCGCCAGTCGTGGTCACCCTGACCAATGGCCAGACCATTACCATCGCCGTCGGCCAAAGCACTGGCACGACCACTGCTGTCGTCAGCAATGACGTCTATCAGGGCCATGCGCCGGTCACCAATAGCATCAGCGCCGTGTCCGGGGGGAATTACGAGAACCTGGTAGCCAACACCGCAACCGTCAGCACCAACGTCACGGATGTGCAGGACACCACCACGGTGACCCTGACCGCAACGCCATCGGTGGCCGAGGGCGGCACCATCACCTACACCGCCAGCGTCGGCGCACCGGTGACCGGGTCGCCAGTCGTGGTTAACCTGGCCAACGGCCAGACCATCACCATCCCGGTTGGCCAAAGCTCCGGTACCGCCACCGGCACGGCTGTGAATGATGTGTATCAGGGCCACGCCCCTGTCACCAACAGCATCACAGGGGTTTCGGGCGGCAACTACGAGAACCTGGTGGCCAACACCGGCACCGTCAGCACATCCGTCACTGATGTTCAGGACACCACCACCGTAACCCTCAGCGCGACCCCTTCGGTGGCTGAAGGCGGTAGCATCGTTTACACGGCCACAGTCGGAGCGCCAGTGACTGGCTCACCAGTCGTGGTCACCCTGACCAATGGCCAGAGCATCACCATTGCCGTTGGCCAGAGCACTGGCACGACCACCGCCGTCGTCAGCAACGACGTCTATCAAGGCCATGCGCCGGTCACCAACAGCATCAGCGCTGTGTCCGGCGGAAATTACGAGAACCTGACCGCTAACACCGCAACGGTCAGCACCACCGTTACCGATGTGCAGGACACCACTACGGTGACCCTCACTGCCACCCCATCGGTGGCTGAAGGCGGCACCATCACCTACACCGCCAGCGTCGGTGCGCCGGTCACCGGGTCGCCTGTCGTGGTCACCTTGGCCAACGGCCAGACCATCACCATTGCGGTCGGCCAAAGCTCGGGCACCGCCACTGGCACGGCCGTTAACGACGTCTATCAGGGCCACGCCCCTGTCACCAACAGCATCACCAACGTCAGCGGCGGAAACTACGAGAACCTGGTTGCCAACACCGGCACCGTCAGCACATCCGTCACCGATGTCCAGGACACCACCACGGTTTCACTGTCGGCGACGCCAAGCGTTGCCGAAGGCGGTTCGATCGTTTACACCGCCACCCTGACCAATGCGGCGCAGTCTGCCGTCACCGTCACCCTGAGCAACGGCCAGACCATCACCATTGGTGCCAACCAGACTTCCGGCAGCGTCACCGTGGCTGCACCGGGCGATGATCCGTACGTCGATGCGGGCCAAGTCAGTGCCAAGATCACCAATGCCACCGGGGGCAACTTCGAGAACCTGGCGATCAATAGCGCGCCAGCAGTGACCAACGTTACCGATACCATCGACACCACCACCGTCACGCTGACCGCGACTCCGTCGGTGGCTGAAGGCGGCACCATCACCTACACCGCCAGCGTCGGTGCACCGGTTACTGGGTCGCCTGTCGTGGTCACCCTGACCAACGGCCAGACCATCACTATCCCGGTCGGCCAAAGCTCCGGCACCGCCACCGGCACGGCTGTGAATGACGTTTATCAGGGCCATGCGCCGGTCACCAACAGCATCACCAACGTCAGCGGCGGCAACTACGAGAACCTGGTCGCCAACACGGCAACCGTCAGCACTACCGTCACCGATGTGCAGGACACCACTACGGTGACCCTGACCGCAACTCCATCAGTAGCTGAAGGCGGCACTATCACCTACACCGCCAGCGTCGGTGCGCCGGTGACCGGTTCGCCAGTCGTGGTCACGCTGGCCAACGGCCAGACCATTACCATCCCGGTCGGCCAAAGCTCCGGCACCGCCACCGGGACGGCCGTCAATGACGTCTACCAGGGCCACGCCCCGGTCACCAACAGCATCACAGGGGTTTCGGGCGGAAATTACGAGAATCTGGTCGCCAACACCGGCACGGTCAGCACCAGCGTGACCGATGTGCAGGACACCACCACGGTTTCGCTGTCGGCGACACCGAGCGTGGCTGAAGGTGGCTCGATCGTTTATACCGCGACGCTGACCAACGCTGCGCAGTCGGCAGTCACTGTCACCCTGAGCAACGGTCAAACCATCACCATTGCCGCCAACCAGACCTCCGGCAGTGTCACCGTGGCCGCGCCGGGCGATGATCCGTACGTGGATGCTGGGCAAGTCAGTGCGAAAATCACCAATGCCACGGGAGGCAACTTCGAGAACCTGGCAATCAATAGCGCGCCAGCAGTAACCAACGTCACCGATACCGTCGACACCAGCACCGTCACGCTCACCGCGACTCCATCGGTAGCCGAGGGTGGCACCATCATCTATACCGCAAGCGTCAGTGCGGCGGTGACCGGTAGCCCCGTCGTAGTGACCCTGACCAATGGCCAGACCATCACCATTGCCGTGGGTCAGAGCTCCGGCACCACCACCGCCGTGGTGAGCAATGACGTCTATCAAGGTCATGCGCCGGTCACCAACAGCATCAGCGCTGTTTCGGGGGGAAATTACGAGAATCTGGTCGCCAACACCGCAACCGTCAGCACCACAGTCACGGATGTGCAAGACACCACCACCGTCACCCTGACCGCCACCCCATCGGTGGCCGAGGGCGGCACCATCACCTACACCGCCAGCGTCGGTGCACCGGTCACCGGCTCGCCGGTTGTGGTCACCCTGGCCAACGGCCAGACCATTACCATCCCGGTTGGTCAAAGCTCCGGCACTGCCACCGGCACGGCTGTGAATGATGTGTATCAAGGCCACGCTCCGGTCACCAACAGCATTACCAACGTCAGCGGCGGCAACTACGAGAACCTGGTGGCCAACACCGGCACCGTCAGCACCAGCGTGACGGATGTTCAGGACACCACCACCGTGACCCTGAGCGCCACACCGAGCGTGGCGGAGGGCGGAAGCATCATTTACACGGCGACCGTGGGTGCCCCAGTAACCGGCTCCCCGGTCGTGGTCACCCTGACCAATGGCCAGACTATTACCATTGCCGTCGGCCAGAGCTCTGGCACGACCACCGCCGTCGTCAGCAATGACGTGTACCAAGGCCATGCGCCGGTCACCAATAGCATCAGCGCTGTGTCCGGCGGAAATTACGAGAACCTGACCGCCAACACCGCAACCGTCAGCACCACTGTCACGGATGTGCAAGACACCACCACCGTCACCCTGACCGCGACTCCATCGGTAGCTGAAGGCGGCACCATCACCTACACCGCCAGCGTCGGTGCACCGGTGACTGGGTCGCCTGTCGTAGTCACCCTAGCCAACGGCCAGACCATCACGATCCCGGTCGGCCAAAGCTCCGGCACCGCCACCGGCACGGCCGTCAATGACGTCTACCAGGGCCACGCCCCGGTCACCAACAGCATTACCAATGTCAGCGGCGGCAACTACGAGAACCTGGTGGCCAACACCGGCACCGTCAGCACCAGCGTGACGGATGTTCAGGACACCACCACCGTAACCCTCAGCGCGACCCCTTCGGTGGCTGAAGGCGGTAGCATCGTTTACACGGCCACAGTCGGAGCGCCAGTGACTGGCTCACCAGTCGTGGTCACCCTGACCAATGGCCAGAGCATCACCATTGCCGTTGGCCAGAGCACTGGCACGACCACCGCCGTCGTCAGCAATGACGTGTACCAGGGCCACGCCCCGGTCACCAACAGCATCAGCAATGTCAGCGGCGGCAGCTATGAGAATCTGGTAGCCAACACAGGCACCGTCAGCACCACCGTTACCGATGTGCAGGACACCACTACGGTGACCCTGACCGCAACGCCATCGGTGGCCGAGGGCGGCACAATCACCTACACCGCCAGCGTCGGCGCACCGGTGACCGGGTCGCCAGTCGTGGTTAACCTGGCCAACGGCCAGACCATCACCATCCCGGTTGGCCAAAGCTCCGGCACTGCCACCGGCACGGCTGTGAATGACGTCTACCAGGGCCACGCCCCGGTCACCAACAGCATCACAGGGGTTTCGGGCGGAAATTACGAGAATCTGGTCGCCAACACCGGCACGGTCAGCACCAGCGTGACCGATGTGCAGGACACCACCACGGTTTCCCTGTCGGCCACACCGAGCGTGGCTGAAGGTGGCTCGATCGTTTATACCGCGACGCTGACTAACGCTGCGCAGTCCGCAGTCACTGTCACCCTGAGCAACGGTCAAACCATCACCATTGCCGCCAATCAGACCTCCGGCAGTGTCACCGTGGCCGCGCCGGGCGACGACCCGTACGTCGATGCTGGGCAAGTCAGTGCGAAAATCACCAATGCCACGGGAGGCAACTTCGAGAACCTGGCGATCAATAGCGCGCCAGCAGTGACCAACGTCACCGATACCGTCGACACTTCGACCGTGACGTTAACCGCCACGCCGTCAGTGGCCGAAGGCGGCACCATCGTTTACACCGCCAGTGTCAGTGCGGCCGTTACTGGTAGCCCGGTCGTGGTCACGCTGACCAATGGCCAGACCATTACCATTGCCGTGGGTCAGAGCTCCGGCACCACCACTGCCGTGGTGAGCAATGACGTTTATCAAGGCCATGCGCCGGTCACCAACAGCATCGGCGCTGTATCCGGGGGGAATTACGAGAACCTGGTAGCCAACACCGCAACCGTCAGCACCAACGTCACGGATGTGCAGGACACCACCACGGTGACCCTCACCGCCACTCCATCAGTGGCTGAGGGCGGAACCATCACCTACACCGCCAGCGTCGGTGCACCGGTCACCGGCTCGCCGGTTGTGGTCACCTTGGCCAACGGCCAGACCATTACCATCCCGGTTGGTCAAAGCTCCGGCACTGCCACCGGCACGGCTGTGAATGACGTGTATCAAGGCCACGCTCCGGTCACCAACAGCATTACCAATGTCAGCGGCGGCAACTACGAGAACCTGGTGGCCAACACCGGCACCGTCAGCACATCCGTCACTGATGTTCAGGACACCACCACCGTAACCCTGAGCGCGACCCCTTCGGTGGCTGAAGGCGGTAGCATCGTTTACACGGCCACAGTCGGAGCGCCAGTGACTGGCTCACCAGTCGTGGTCACCCTGACCAATGGCCAGACCATCACCATTGCTGTGGGCCAAAGCTCTGGCACGACCACCGCCGTCGTCAGCAACGACGTCTATCAAGGCCATGCGCCGGTCACCAACAGCATCAGCGCTGTGTCCGGCGGAAATTACGAGAACCTGACCGCTAACACCGCAACGGTCAGCACCACCGTTACCGATGTGCAGGACACCACTACGGTGACCCTCACTGCCACCCCATCAGTGGCTGAGGGCGGGACCATCACCTATACCGCCAGCGTCGGTGCACCGGTCACCGGCTCGCCGGTCGTGGTCACCCTGGCCAACGGCCAAATCATCACTATCCCGGTTGGTCAAAGCTCCGGCACTGCCACCGGCACGGCCGTTAACGACGTGTATCAGGGCCATGCGCCGGTCACCAACAGCATTACCAATGTCAGCGGCGGCAACTACGAGAACCTGGTGGCCAACACCGGCACCGTCAGCACCAGCGTGACGGATGTTCAGGACACCACCACCGTGACCCTGAGCGCCACACCGAGCGTGGCGGAGGGCGGAAGCATCATTTACACGGCGACCGTGGGTGCCCCAGTAACCGGCTCCCCGGTCGTGGTCACCCTGACCAATGGCCAGACTATTACCATTGCCGTCGGCCAGAGCTCTGGCACGACCAGCGCCGTCGTCAGCAATGACGTGTACCAGGGCCACGCCCCGGTCACCAACAGCATCAGCAATGTCAGCGGCGGCAGCTATGAGAATCTGGTAGCCAACACAGGCACCGTCAGCACCACCGTTACCGATGTGCAGGACACCACTACCGTCACGCTGACTGCGACCCCATCGGTGGCCGAAGGCGGCACCATCACCTACACCGCCAGCGTCGGTGCACCGGTGACCGGCTCGCCGGTTGTGGTCACCTTGGCCAACGGCCAGACCATCACTATCCCGGTCGGCCAAAGCTCCGGCACCGCCACCGGCACTGCTGTCAACGATGTCTACCAAGGCCACGCTCCCGTGACCAACAGCATCACCAACGTCAGCGGCGGCAACTACGAGAGCCTGGTTGCCAACACCGGCACCGTCAGCACATCCGTCACCGATGTACAGGACACCACCACGGTTTCCTTGTCGGCGACGCCAAGCGTGGCCGAAGGCGGTTCGATCGTTTACACCGCTACCCTGACCAATGCGGCGCAGTCTGCCGTCACCGTCACCCTGAGCAACGGCCAGACCATCACCATTGGTGCCAACCAGACCTCCGGCAGTGTCACCGTGGCTGCACCGGGCGATGATCCGTACGTCGATGCCGGCCAAGTCAGTGCCAAGATCACCAACGCCACCGGGGGCAACTTCGAAAACCTGGCGATCAATAGCACCTCAGCGATCACCAACGTCACCGATACCATCGACACCACCACCGTAACGCTGACCGCGACTCCGTCGGTGGCTGAAGGCGGCACCATCACCTACACCGCCAGCGTCGGTGCACCGGTCACCGGCTCGCCGGTCGTGGTCACCCTGGCCAACGGCCAGACCATCACTATCCCGGTTGGTCAAAGCTCCGGCACTGCCACCGGCACGGCCGTTAACGACGTGTATCAGGGCCATGCGCCGGTCACCAACAGCATCACCAACGTCAGTGGCGGCAACTACGAGAATCTGGTCGCGAACACCGGCACGGTCAGCACCAGCGTGACCGACGTGCAGGACACCACCACGGTTTCGCTGTCGGCGACGCCAAGCGTGGCCGAAGGCGGTTCGATCGTTTACACCGCCACCCTGACCAATGCGGCGCAGTCTGCCGTCACCGTCACCCTGAGCAACGGCCAGACCATCACCATTGGTGCCAACCAGACTTCCGGCAGCGTCACCGTGGCTGCACCGGGCGATGATCCGTACGTCGATGCGGGCCAAGTCAGTGCCAAGATCACCAATGCCACCGGGGGCAACTTCGAGAACCTGGCGATCAATAGCGCGCCAGCAGTGACCAACGTTACCGATACCATCGACACCACCACCGTCACGCTGACCGCGACTCCGTCGGTGGCTGAAGGCGGCACCATCACCTACACCGCCAGCGTCGGTGCACCGGTCACCGGCTCGCCGGTTGTGGTCACCTTGGCCAACGGCCAGACCATTACCATCCCGGTCGGCCAAAGCTCCGGCACCGCCACCGGCACGGCTGTGAATGACGTTTATCAGGGCCATGCGCCGGTCACCAACAGCATCACCAACGTCAGCGGCGGGAACTACGAGAACCTGGTCGAGAACAAGACCGCTGTCAGCACCACTGTATCCGACGTGCAAGACACCACCACGGTTTCGCTCTCGGCGACGCCGAGCGTGGCCGAAGGCGGATCGATCGTTTATACCGCGACGCTGACCAATGCGGCGCAGTCTGCCGTCACCGTTACTCTGAGCAACGGCCAGACCATCACCATTGCCGCCAACCAGACCTCCGGCAGCGTCACCGTGGCCGCGCCGGGCGATGATCCATATGTGGATGCGGGTCAGGTCAGTGCCAAGATCACCAACGCCACCGGTGGCAACTTCGAGAACCTGGCGATCAATAGCGCGCCAGCAGTGACCAACGTCACCGATACCGTCGACACCAGCACCGTCACGCTCACCGCGACTCCGTCGGTGGCTGAAGGCGGCACCATCACCTACACCGCCAGCGTCGGTGCACCGGTCACCGGCTCGCCGGTTGTGGTCACCTTGGCCAACGGCCAGACCATTACCATCCCGGTCGGCCAAAGCTCCGGCACCGCCACCGGCACGGCTGTGAATGACGTTTATCAGGGCCATGCGCCGGTCACCAACAGCATCACCAACGTCAGCGGCGGGAACTACGAGAACCTGGTCGAGAACAAGACCGCTGTCAGCACCACTGTATCCGACGTGCAAGACACCACCACGGTTTCGCTCTCGGCGACGCCGAGCGTGGCCGAAGGCGGATCGATCGTTTATACCGCGACGCTGACCAATGCGGCGCAGTCTGCCGTCACCGTTACTCTGAGCAACGGCCAGACCATCACCATTGCCGCCAACCAGACCTCCGGCAGCGTCACCGTGGCCGCGCCGGGCGATGATCCATATGTGGATGCGGGTCAGGTCAGTGCCAAGATCACCAACGCCACCGGTGGCAACTTCGAGAACCTGGCGATCAATAGCGCGCCAGCAGTGACCAACGTCACCGATACCGTCGACACCAGCACCGTCACGCTCACCGCGACTCCATCGGTAGCCGAGGGTGGCACCATCATCTATACCGCAAGCGTCAGTGCGGCGGTGACCGGTAGCCCCGTCGTAGTGACCCTGACCAATGGCCAGACCATCACCATTGCCGTGGGTCAGAGCTCCGGCACCACCACCGCCGTGGTGAGCAATGACGTCTATCAAGGCCATGCGCCAGTCACCAACAGCATCAGCGCTGTGTCCGGCGGAAATTACGAGAACTTGGTCGCCAACACGGCAACCGTCAGCACCACAGTCACAGATGTGCAAGACACCACCACCGTCACCCTGACCGCCACCCCCTCGGTGGCCGAAGGCGGCACCATCACCTACACCGCCAGCGTCGGTGCGCCGGTGACCGGCTCGCCAGTCGTAGTCACCCTGGCCAACGGCCAGACCATCACCATTCCCGTCGGCCAAAGCTCCGGTACCGCCACCGGCACGGCCGTCAACGACGTGTATCAAGGTCACGCCCCGGTCACCAACAGCATCACCAATGTCAGCGGCGGCAACTACGAGAACCTGGTCGCGAACACCGGCACGGTCAGCACCAGCGTGACCGACGTGCAGGACACCACCACGGTTTCACTGTCGGCGACGCCAAGCGTTGCCGAAGGCGGTTCGATCGTTTACACCGCCACCCTGACCAATGCTGCCCAATCGGCAGTCACCGTCACCCTGAGCAACGGCCAGACCATCACCATTGCCGCCAACCAGACTTCCGGCAGCGTCACCGTGGCTGCACCGGGCGATGATCCATATGTGGATGCGGGCCAAGTCAGTGCCAAGATCACCAATGCCACCGGGGGCAACTTCGAGAACCTGGCGATCAATAGCACCTCAGCGATCACCAACGTCACCGATACCATCGACACCACCACCGTAACGCTGACCGCGACTCCGTCGGTGGCTGAAGGCGGCACCATCACCTACACCGCCAGCGTCGGTGCACCGGTGACTGGGTCGGCTGTCGTGGTCACCCTGGCCAACGGCCAGACCATCACCATTCCCGTCGGCCAAAGCTCCGGTACCGCCACCGGCACAGCCGTCAACGACGTGTATCAAGGTCACGCCCCGGTCACCAACAGCATCACCAATGTCAGCGGCGGCAACTACGAGAACCTGGTTGCTAACACCAGCTCCGTCAGCACCAGCGTGACCGATGTACAGGACACCACCACGGTTTCCTTGTCGGCGACGCCAAGCGTGGCCGAAGGCGGTTCGATCGTTTACACCGCCACCCTGACCAATGCTGCCCAATCGGCAGTCACCGTCACCCTGAGCAACGGCCAGACCATCACCATTGCCGCCAACCAGACTTCCGGCAGCGTCACCGTGGCTGCACCGGGCGATGATCCATATGTGGATGCGGGCCAAGTCAGTGCCAAGATCACCAACGCCACCGGGGGCAACTTCGAGAACCTGGCGATCAATAGCACCTCAGCGATCACCAACGTTACCGATACCATCGACACCACCACGGTCACGCTAACTGCCACCCCATCGGTGGCTGAAGGCGGCACTATCACCTACACCGCCAGCGTTGGCGCACCGGTGACCGGTTCTCCGGTTGTAGTCACCCTGGCCAACGGTCAGACCATCACCATTGCAGTCGGCCAGAGTTCGGGCACCGCCACGGGTACTGCTGTCAACGATGTCTACCAAGGCCACGCACCGGTCACCAACAGCATCACCAACGTCAGCGGCGGAAACTACGAGAACCTGGTCGCGAACAAGACCGCTGTCAGTACCACTGTCACGGATGTGCAGGACACCACCACGGTTTCGCTGTCGGCAACCCCAAGCGTGGCCGAAGGCGGCTCGATCGTTTACACCGCGACGCTGACCAATGCGGCCCAGTCTGCCGTCACGGTTACTCTGAGCAACGGTCAAACCATTACCATTGCCGCCAATCAGACCTCCGGCAGCGTCACCGTAGCTGCACCGGGTGATGATCCATACGTGGATGCGGGTCAGGTCAGTGCCAAAATCACCAACGCCACCGGGGGCAACTTCGAGAACCTGGCGATCAATAGCACCTCAGCGATCACCAACGTTACCGATACCATCGACACCACTACCGTCACGCTGACCGCGACCCCATCCGTAGCTGAGGGCGGCACCATCATCTACACCGCAACCGTCAGCGCACCGGTCACCGGTAGCCCGGTCCTGGTCGCTCTGGCTAACGGCCAGACCATTACCATTGCGGTCGGCCAAAGCTCTGGTACTGCTACCGGAGCTGCGATCAACGATGTGTATCAGGGACACGCGCCGGTCACCAATAGCATCACCGGCGTGAGCGGCGGCAACTACGAGAACCTGGTCGCCAACCAGACGGCCGTCAGCACCACGGTCACCGATGTGCAGGACACCACCACCGTTACGCTGACCGCTACCCCATCGGTGGCTGAAGGTGGCACCATCACCTACACCGCCAGCGTCGGCGCGCCAGTGACCGGGTCACCAGTCGTGGTCACGCTGGCCAACGGTCAGACCATCACTATCCCGGTCGGCCAAAGCTCCGGCACTGCCACTGGTACTGTGACCAACGACGTCTACCAGGGCCACGCACCAGTCACCAACAGCATTACCGGCGTCAGTGGCGGCAGCTATGAGAACCTGGTCGCCAGCTCCGCTACGGTGAGCACCACCGTGACGGATGTGCAGGACACTACGACCGTCACTCTTTCCGCCACGCCAAGCGTGGCCGAAGGTGGCACCATCATTTACACCGCAACCGTCAGCGCACCGGTAACCGTAACCCCGGTGGTGGTGACACTGACCAACGGCCAGACCATCAACATTGCCGTCGGCCAGTCCACGGGGACCGCCACCGGCACGGTGACCAACGATGTTTATCAGGGCCACACGCCGGTCACCAACAGCATCAGCAGCGTCAGCGGTGGTAGCTACGAGAACCTGGTGGCAAACAAAAGTGTCATCAGCACCAGCGTCCTTGATGTGCAGGACAACACAACGGTAACGCTCACCGCCACGCCGACCGTTGCCGAAGGTGGCCAGATCGTCTACACCGCGACCCTTACCAACCCAGCGCAGACAGCAGTCACCGTGACGCTGAGCAACGGCCAGACCATCACCATCGCGGCCAACCAGTCTTCCGGAAGCGTCACCGTGGCCGCCCCTGTCGACGATGTCTACATCGACGCGACCACACTCAGTACCACCATTACCACTGCCACCGGCGGCAACTTCGAAAACCTGGTGATCAACCCCGCGCCAGCAGTCACCGCAGTGACTGACACGCTGAACAACACCACGCTCAGCATCAGCGGCTCGGCCACGGTCGCCGAAGGCAACAACGGCACCTACACCCTGACGCTGACCAGCGCGCCGCAAACCGATGTGATCGTCAAACTCAGCTACAGCGGCACTGCCACCAACGGTGTGGACTACACCGGGGTGGCCACTGTGACGATCAAGGCCAACAGCAACCAGGCCACCTTTACCATCCCCACGATCAAGGACAACGTCACCGAGGGTACAGAGCAGTTCACTATCAAGATCGACTCGGCCACGGGCGGCAACTTCGAAGGGTTGGTTGTAAGCAGCACAGCAGGCAGCGTCACCACCCAGCTGTATGAGCCTGCCCCGGTGCTGGACCTGGATGCCAACGATTCCAGTGGCAAATCCGGCGCGGATTACCAGACCACCTTTATCGAGAACGGCAGTGGCAACTCGATCAGTGACCTGGATATTTCCATCACCGACTTCGACAGCAGCCAGCTGACCGGCGCCACCGTCACCCTGACCAACCGCCTGGCTGGCGATGCGCTCAATCTCGGCAACAGCGTCACTGGCATCACCATCAGCTCCAGCGTTACCGATGGCAAAATTGTGCTCACACTTAGTGGCACGGCAACGCTCGCCGACTACATGCAGGCGATCAAGAACATCACCTTCGTCAATACCAGCGAGGACCCGAGCACAACCCCTCGCGTGATAACGGTGACGGTGACCGATGGCGTAAACGTGTCCAACACCGCGACCACCACGGTCAACGTGGTGGCAGTCAACGACGCTCCGGTTTCCACTGGCGGCGCCGTGACCGGCACCGAGGACACCGACCTGGTGTTGAACTGGAGCAACTTCAACGTCACTGACGTCGACAGCGCGACTTCCAGCCTGGGCGTAACTATCACCCAACTTCCGACGCTGGGCAGCCTCAAGTACTACAACGGCACGGCTTGGGTAAATGTGACGGTCAACCAGACCGTGAGCCAGGCCGATATCGCGGCCGGCAAGCTGAAGTTCGTGCCGCTGGCCAACCAGTCCGGTGCCGATGGTTATGGCGGTACAGCAGTGGGCAATAAACAGGCTGACTACGCGCAGCTGAAGTACAAGCCTACCGATGGCGTGACGCCTGGCAGCGAAACCACACTGAAAGTGGACATCACCCCGGTCGCCGACAAACCGGACCTGAGCATTGGCAGCGCCAACGTCAACTCCCTGGGCCTGACCAAGGAAACCTGGACCACGCTCACGGGCTTGGGCACCAATGGCAATGGTATTACCGGCGATGCGCTGAAGACGGTATTCAGCAACTCCGGAAACGCCACCAAGAGCGAAACCACCACCAACGTACAGTCTGACGCCAGTGTGGCCGCTCAAAGCGGTTCCAAAACGTCCGGCCTGATCTACATGGAAGCAGGCAAGACCTATACCTTCAGCGGCACCGCCGACGACAGCCTTTTGGTCAACATTGGCGGCAAAACCGTGGTCACGGCCACTTGGGGCAGCGGCGCCGGTGTCGTGGCGGGCACCTTTACCCCGACCGTCAGCGGCTACTACACCCTAGAGATCTACCACGCCAACCAGTCTGGCCCAGGGAGCTATGACGTAAACGTCAAGGTCGGTAGCGGGCTGGTCACTGACCTGAACAGCGCCAACATCCCGATGTACCCTAATGTGACCGAGTTGGGTAACGCCGGGGTCACCGTATCCGACCTGCACGGCAGTAATGGTCAGGGTTACTACGATGGCTTCAAACTCAACGAAGGGCCGGAGAACGGCAGCGTCAAGCTGGCGGGCATTACCACCGCATTGACCGATACCGACGGCTCCGAGACGCTCAGCGTCAAACTTGCCGGCATCCCGGTGGGCTCTGTGATCAGCGACAATGCCGGGCACAGCATCACGGTCGGCAGTACTGCGGTCGATGTGACCGGCTGGACACTGACCAGCCTGTCGATCAAGACGCCTGCCTACTACAGCGGGCAGTTCGATGTGAAGGTCACCTCCACATCCACGGAATCCGTCGGTGGCAGCTTTGCCACCAACGAGGGCACGATCAAGGTTACGGTTTACCCGGAAACCTACTCCACCAGCACCCTGACCACCGCCAGCGACACCTCGAGCGGAACGGTCGGCAACGACATCATCATCGCCGATGTTGCCGGCCTGCACATGGCCCCTGGCAAAGACTACAACGTAGCGTTCATCGTCGACACTTCAGGCAGCATGGGGAGTGCCGGCATTGAAGCCACCAAGGCCTCGCTGGAGACCGTGTTCAAGACCATGCTGGCACAGGACAAAGCCATGGGCGTGGGAACCGTCAACGTGCTGCTGGTGGACTTCGCCACGCAGGTCAAGAGCACGGTATCGGTCACCCTCAACGACGCCGGCCTGAAAACCCTGCTCACCGCCCTGGGCACAATGAGTTCGGAGGGCGGCACCAACTACGAAGACGCGTTCAAGACCACCGCCAACTGGTTCCAGAACCTCAAGACGGCCGGTAACACTGGCACCAACCAGACCTTCTTCCTCACCGATGGCCAGCCGACCTACTACCAGACCAGCGAGCAGACCAACCCGACGCTGGCCAACAGCTCGGTCAAGCTCGACACGTTCCTCAGCAATATCAGCTACAAGTCGGGCGACACTGTGACCAACTACTCGCTGGACACCACCAACCGGGTGTCGATCGACAGCGCCGGCAAGCTCACGGCAGAAACCCGCAGCTTCGACCTTACGACCCTGAGCTACAAGTGGAGCGCAGTGACCACCGGCAACATCCGCGCAGAGGGCAATGGCGGCTACGAGCTGTCGACCCGTGCTGGTACCGGCAGCACCACCACCAGCGACACCCTGACCAACGCCACCGACAGCTTCAAATTGCTCTCGGCACTGTCCGCCGTGGAAGCTATCGGCATTGGCACGGGCATCAGCACCAATGACCTGAAACCTTTCGACACCGACAGCGTGCCACAAACCAACGTCGACGCGACCAAGCTGGCCGATGCAATCCTCGGCCACACCGATGCGACGGTTGCAGGTGCCGACAAGATCGATGGCGGCGATGGGCACGACATCATCTTCGGCGACCTGGTCAGCTTCGATTCGATACCCGGCAGCGGGGTGGAAGCCGTCCAGGCGTTCGTGGCGACAAAACTTGGTGTGGACGCCAGTACGGTGGATGCGAAAGTCATGCACCAGTACATCACCGAGCATTACACCGAGTTCGACCTTTCGCGCACTAACGACGGCGCCGATACCTTGATGGGCGGGGGCGGCAATGACGTGATCTTCGGCCAGGGTGGCAACGATTACATTGATGGCGGCAAAGGCAACGACATCTTGCTGGGCGGCACCGGCAATGACACCTTGCTCGGTGGCGAGGGCAACGATTTGCTCTTCGGTGGAGCCGGCAACGATAGCCTGACTGGCGGTAAGGGCAACGACATTCTGAGCGGTGGCGCGGGTGCCGATACCTTTGTCTGGAAAATCGGCGACATAGGCCAGGACGTGATCAAGGACTTCAAGCTGAGCGAGGGCGACCGCCTTGACCTTACCGACTTGCTGCAAGGTGAGCGTGGCACGACGATCGACAACTACCTGAAAATCACCACGGTGGGTGGTGAATCGACCCTGCAGATCAGTACCGAGGGCAAGTTGAACGCTGCAGGTGGCCTGGCCAATGCCGATGTATCAATCAAGCTGGAAGGGGTTAACTGGTCAAGTACCACGATCAACTCATTGATCAGCGGCGCCGACCCGACCATCAAGATCGACAACAACAACAGCTGACCGGCAGGCGCAGCGGGGCAATATTGCCTATGCTGCGCCTGGCCCCACTTACTTAAGGAGTCATCGTGACGAGGATGGAAGCCATGTTCTACGTGCAGCGCGACGACCAGGGGCAATTACAGCGGGTGGAGGTTGCCCCGTACGCTGAGCACACCGAAGTTCTGCCGGCTGACCATGCGGAAATTCTCGATTGGTTTGCCGACGATGTCGTCGAAAACAGCCTCAAGCAGCTCAAGCAGAGTGATCTGGACATGATCCGCGTGCTTGAAGATTTGATCGAGGTGCTTACGGCCAAGGGTGTGTTCAGTATCACGGACCTACCGGCGGGAGCTCAGGCCAAGCTGCTCAACCGATCTACAGCGCGCAAGGCACTGGGCAGTTTGAACAACCTGATCGAGGAAGAGGAGCATGGTGGGTTGATCTGAGCACCCCGTTTCGGGCAGGTTGGACAGGGCTGCCAAGCAGCCCTGAATGCCGCCACATCACCGCCAGGGCGCCGGCTCACCCACCAGTTGCCCCTGAATCCCGCCAACGCCCATGTCGAGCAGCACCTGCCGCTCGCCTTCGGTTTCGACCCGCTCCGCAATCAGCGGCAGGTCGATGCTGTGCGCCGCCCGTTGAATAGCTTCGATGAACAGACGCTTGTGCTGCTCTTGATCGATGTTGCGGATATGGCTGCCATCAATCTTCAAGTAAGCCAGGCCCAGATGAGCCAGGTTGCCGATCATGCTGAAACGGCCACCAAAACGCTGTAACGCCAGGCCGAAGCCCAAGCTGTGCAGGCGTCTGGTCAACTGTTCGAGCTTTGCCTGCTCGGGCAGTTGTTCTTCACCGATCTCGAACACCAGCCGTGGGCCCAAAGCACGATGCTGGCCCAAAAGCTCGTAGACTCGCTGCAGCGCCTTGGGGTCGGCCAAAGTAGCGGCAGACAGGTTCAACGCCACTACCTGATCATGACTGCGCAGGTGCGCCATAACCTTTTCCAGCACCAGCAAGTCCAGACGCGGTAGCCAGCCGAAACGCTCCAGCCAGGGCAGGAAGCGGCCTGCGGGCAGTGCTTGGCCGTCGTCGTCGAGCAGCCGGGAGATGACTTTGTGGTGCAGCACCTGCTGCGGATCGCGGGTGCTGACGACTGGTTGGAAGAACAGCTCAAACTGGCCCGTGGCGAACGCCTGGTCAAGGCGTTGGTGCCACACATGCTGCGTGTCTCCCGCAACCGACGCAGCGCCCTGCTCCAGGCACACCCAGCCGGGTGTCGGCTGGTTTTCGGCCCGCGCCAGCGCTTCGTCAGCCAGCTTCAGCAATGCCTGAGGCGAGTCGCCTGGGCTGAATGGTGCCAGGCCGATGCAGGCCACCGGGTCAACATCGCTTGCGCCAGTTTCGTGCAGACTTTTAAGCGTCACCTCCAGGGCTTGGGCAAGCTGGACGGCCTCTTCATGAACCATGCCCGGCGCCAACACGGCGAACTCGCCGCCACGGCTGCGCGAGATCAGGTCGTTGGTTTCCGGATAGCTTGCGCAGGTGCGACGCAGCTGCTCGCCCACTGCCTGCAGCAGCTCGTCTGTGCGCTGGCCGCCCAGGCGCGCATTAAGGCCAGCCAGCCCCTGCACCCGCAGCAGCAGCAGGTAACCGGCGCGGGCCTCCTCCATGTTGCTGACCCGTGCTGCCAGCTGCATTTCGAAGTAGCGACGGTTGGACAGCCCGGTCAGGCTGTCTTGATAAGACTCTGCACGCAATTGCTCGCTTCGCTGGGCCTGCTCGCTGAACAGCGCCTTGAGTTTGTCGACCATCTGGTTCATCGCCTGCACCACCCGGCGCAATTCCGGCGTGCTCGGCAGATCTGGCAAGCTGAGGAATTCTCGACGGGCAATGGCGTGGGATTGTTCGACCATATAATCCAGTGGGCGAAGTTGGCGGCGTAGTAGCAGCGCCCCCAATACCGCACTCGCCGCCCCGCAAAGCAGCAGCCAGCCCAGGCTGCCCAAGGCGCTCTGCCAGAGTTTGGCAATGGCAAACATCGGGTGGCTGATCACTTCCACCCTGGCGGCTTGCTGCCAGCCACGGCTTACGATGGCGTCACCCCCCGCGGGCTCCAGGCCGATAAGGTGCACGAACCAACCAGGCACTCCGCCCGGGTCAGGCTCGGCATGGCGCTCGACCAGCACGGCATTGGAGGCCAGATCGACCACCTTGATACTGGAGTAGTAACCACTGTCGAAGATCGAGCTGACCATCAACTCGACCATGGCCGGGTCGTCGATGTTCGGTGTCAATGACAAGGCCAACGCGGTAGCCGCGTCCTGAGCATGCGAGCGCAACTGATTGACGTACTGGCTGCGCGAGCTTTCCAGGCTGACCATGAAGCTGCCGCTGAACGCGACGACCAGGAACAGGCAAATGGCCAACAGCAATTGTTTGAACAGTGACATCTGTGCTCCTTCAGTAAACCGGTTCGGCCGGGAACCCTTCGGCCTGCATTTTCTTCAACAAGTCCTGCCACCGCGACAGGCGCTTTGTGTCACCGACCTTCTTGTTGCCTGCTGCGCCGGTCAGCCATAGGCCTTCGCCGTTGAAGGCATACACAGGCAGCAGGTCTGGCCGCTGGCTAGCTGGCTTGATCGCGTCCATCAGGCTGTCCAGCACCAGCGGCTGGGCCTGTGGGCTTGAATAATAGGTCAACACCATGTGCGCTCGGTTTTGCCGTAGCGCTTTGACGTAGGTGATGCGCAGTTTTTCGTTTGGAATACCCATGCGGCGCAGGCTGAAATACTTGGCGATGGCGTAGTCTTCGCAGTCCCCCGCGCCTTTGATAAGCGCCTGGATGGGAGTGGCCCAATAGTCCACCTCATGCCACAAGTCTATGTCTTCGACATACCGTAACTGTTGGTTGAAAAAAACGTTGGCCGCTTGCAGGCGCTGCAGTTCGCTGCCTTGGTTTTGAGTTGCCATCAGGTTTTGCCAGGCATCAATGCGGGCCTTCCCTGCACCCAGCGGACCGTAGAGGGCCTGTGACTTGCGGCTGATCTCGGAAAAATCCCAATCCGCATGCAGACCGCCCAGTAGCAAGCTACCCAGCAGCACGGCAAAGCCGACGCGTCGCATGATGTTCTTGAGCATCCAGGGTATCGCCACAGCGAAGACCAGTTCAGAGCAGTTGTAGGCCGCGATGGTGCGGCTTGCCAAGGTAAAACACAATGGCACCCTGCAATCATGAAGCCAGTGGTCGGAGGCACATGACTTTCTTGTTAGTACCAAGTGTGTAGCGCTTCCTTTGCTCTGCAACTTGATCCACCATATCTGAGCCCGTCCCAGTGCGTGCGCGGGTTTGACAAGCCCTCACGCCTGTAACTAGTGTCATTGGATCCAACTTTAGTCGCTGAGGCATACGCCGCGTGGCCGATAAGATAAAACTGAGCAATGTGCTGGCCAGCGAGCAGCTGCCGGCCCACTTGGCCCGTGGCGCGATCGAAGAGCGCCTGCGCAGCGCCATTCTTGACGGGCGCCTGCCGCCAGGTACCGCCGTACGCCAGCAAGAGCTTGCCACCCTCTATGGTGTCAGCCGTATGCCCGTGCGTGAGGCCTTGCGCCAGCTTGAGGCACAATCACTTCTGAAAGTGGAAATGCACAAGGGGGCAGTTGTCGCCCCTTTGATTGGCGAGGACGCGGTAGATACCTATGCACTGCGCGTGCTGCTGGAAAGCGAAGCGCTGCGCCAGTCTATTCCGCTTCTCGACGCTGCAGACATTGCCAAGGCACGCGGTTATATCCAACAGCTTGAAAACGAAACCGTACATGCCGAAATCGGCCGCCTGAACCGGCTGTTTCATATGTCGCTCTACTTCAAGGCATCCAATCAGAAGCTGCTTCGCCTGATCGAAGATGAACTTAACGAAGAAGAGCGGTTCTTGCGCTTCCATCTTTCCTCGATGGGGCTTGGCAAGCTGACTCAGGATGACCACAACGCGCTTGTGGACGCCGCCAGCGACAAGTTGGTGGATCAAGCGGTCGCGGTGTTGGAACGGCACTTGAACAATGCTGCCCGGGTGATCAGGAGTTATCTGGACAAGCAGCGCTAAAACCACTGAAAGCGAAAATGACGGTTGCAAATAGTGCATGCCGCGGCAAACAATGAGACTAATTATCATTCATGCCGATTGCCCGTCATGGCTATAAACGATTCAGTGCACTCGCTCTACAGTGATCACCACAGCTGGCTGCACACATGGTTGCGCAGCAAATTGGGCAATTCTGCTGATGCTGCGGATTTGGCTCAAGATACCTTCGTGCGGCTGCTGCAACGGCGGGAGCCTGTGCAACTGACCACCCCGCGTGCTTTCCTGCGCACTGTTGCACGGGGGTTGGTAATTGACCATTGGCGGCGTGAAGAGCTGCACCGAGCTTACCTCGAGGCTTTGGCGCATTTGCCGGAGGCGCACGTCCCCTCGGTAGAAACCCGTGAAGTGATGCTTCAGCTGCTTGAGCGCATCGCCAAAATGCTCGATGGGCTCAAGCCCAAGGTCCGTCGCGCCTTCCTCCTGGCCCAGTGCGATGGTCTGGGCCACAAAGCAATTGCCGAGCAGATGGGCATTTCGCTGCGGTCGGTAGAGCGCTACATAGCCGATGCGCTTTACCACTGCTACCTGTTGCGCTACGAAGACGAGGATTGAAGTGGCGCCCTCCCCCAACGCTGTCAAACAGGCAATACAGTGGATGTTGAAGCTGCGTGAAAGCGGTAACAACATAACCCTGTTGCAGCAGTGTGAGCACTGGCGAAAGGCTGACCGAGAACATGAACTGGCATGGCAGCGGGTGGTAGCCCTTCACCAGGATTTGGACCTGCGTGCAATCCCTGGGGCCGGTTTGGCTCTGCAGACATTGGAAACCAGCCAACAACGGCTCCGGCGCCGGCAAGCGCTGAAACTGCTTGGCGGCGTCGCACTGGTAGGGTCGGCAGCCTGGCTGGCCAAGGACATGGACAGCATCAACACCTGGACTTCCGACCTTGCTACAACAACAGGCGAGCGCCGCACGTTTTCTCTCCCTGACGGTTCTATTCTGCAGCTCAATACACGCAGTGCGGTGGATTTGGCCTTTACCGATCAGCAACGCCTGATCTACCTCAAGCAAGGCGAACTGATGCTCAGCTGCAAATCGGGGCATCCGATAAGGGTACGAACCCGTGATGCTTTAATCGAAGGCGTAGAAGGCAATGTTGTGGTCAGGCAGGAAGCTGACTGTACGAGAGTCAGTGTGGCCCAAGGCAATATTGCCTTGTACCCCTCAGCGGATCGTCAGCTGCTGATCGGTAGCTACCAGGAATGGCGAGTGGACAACATGGGGGCCCATCGCCTTGATCATGTGGACATGGATGCAAGCGCCTGGACGGAAGGTTTGATTGTTACCCGCGACATGCGTTTGGCCGACTTCCTGGTGCAAGTAAGCCGTTATCGACATGGCTACCTCAGCTGTAGCGACGACATTGCCAACCTTCGCCTTTCCGGCGTTTACCGGCTTGAAGATCCTGAACACCTGATCCAGCTGCTGCCACAGACGCTGCCAGTGCGCCTGAACCGACATACACGCTGGTGGATTCGCTTGGAATCGGTTGCCTGATACTGCTGCCGTGGAAATTTCTGGCGGGTTTTGGTGGCGAGTCCGGCTAGGAGAGTAATCAACTTCTTCTGCCTCACACGACTACACGGACCCTTCCATGCCCAATGCCTCATTAACTGCATGTCCCTCCCATGCGAATGATTTTCGACCTGTCTTGAATTCCGTGCTTCTTGGCAAAGCGATCCGCGCTGCGCTGTTCGGGACGACGCTAGGCTTATCTACTGTTTCAGTCGTGGTTCATGCCGCTGAAACGGTGCAGATTAGCCAGCAATACAACATTGCAGCGGGCAGCTTGAGTGATGTTCTCTACCAGTTTGCCCGTCAGGCGGGCATCACTTTATCGAGCACTCCAGATCTGACTGACAACTTGAGTTCTCAGGGGCTTCAGGGGCGTTACTCGACCGAACAAGCGTTGCGTCACCTCCTCAATGGAACAGGCCTGGAAGCGGCCAGTCAGGACGGGCGTAGCTTCGTACTTCACACAAACACCGATGGTGCGGCGCTGTCGCTGCCCGATACCGATGTGCGCAGCTTTAGCCTGGGTAATGCACTGGGCAGCATGGAGGGCTACAACGCCACCCACAGCCAGGTTGCGACCAAGACAAGCATGCCCTTGGTTGAAACATCCCAGTCGGTATCCGTCGTTACCCGGCAGCAGATGGACGACCAAGGCTCACAGACTGTGGCTCAAGCCATGCGATACACACCAGGCGTGCTGACCAACCCTTACGGTGCGACCCATCGCTATGACTACGTGGCGATGCGCGGCTTCAATGATGGATCGGTGGACAACATCTATGTCGACGGGCTGAAGTCGATGGGTGACAACGGCACGTACAGCACGATGCAGGTTGACCCCTACTTCCTGGAGCGCATCGATATAGTCAAAGGCCCCTCCTCGGTACTTTATGGCCGCAGCTCTCCCGGTGGACTTGTGGCGCTGACTACCAAAAAGCCACTGTTCGAAGCTTATCATCAGGTTCAAGCCACCGTGGGTACCCAAGGGCAGCGCGGCATGGGGTTTGACTTCAGCGGCCCGCTGGACGCCGACAAGCGCATCGCCTATCGCCTGACGGGCCTGGCGGACGCTTCCGACACGCAGTTCGACCACAACAAGGAAGAACGCTACGCCATCGCACCAGCCATCAGCATCGACTTTACCGAGGACACCTCACTGACCCTGCAGGCTAACCTGCAGCACGATCCGAATGGTGGGTATCACGGAGGCAACCCGGCAGACGGCATGCTGCACAAACGCAATGGCCAGCGCCTGTCGGATCACTTCTTTGAAGGCGAACCTGACATCGACAACTATGAGCGCACCCAACAATCGTTCAGCTATCAGTTCGAGCATCGCTTCAATGATGTTTTTACGGCTCGGCAGAACTTTCGGTACCAGGATTCTGATGTGTCGATGGACCAGGTGTACTCGGCCGGATGGGCAGACGCCAATACCAATATCCTCAATCGGGCATACACAGGCGGCGACGAGCGCCTGCATTCGTACATCATCGACAATATGCTGCAGGCAGAATTCTTCACTGGCGCAGCCAAGCATACGCTGCTGCTCGGTACTGACTATCAGCGCCGCAAGGCGGATGTAGCTTGGCGCTATGGCACTGTTGAGCCACTGGATGCCGCCAACCCACAGTACGGCAATGGCAATCTGCAGGTGCTTGGCGAAAACCGCTACCAGCGCCGTTTGCAGCAAACCGGGGTCTACCTGCAGGATCTGGTCGAGCTTGACCAATGGCGCTTCTCACTGGGCTTGCGGCAGGACTGGGTCAAGGTCTCCGAAGAGAACCGTGACAGCGACAGCAAGGCCAGTGATGACCGCTCCAAGTTCACTACCCGGGCCGGGGTGCTCTACCTGTTTGAAAACGGCATTGCGCCTTATGTGAGCTATTCTGAGTCGTTTAACCCCAATACGGTGTCTGACCAGGATGGTCGCCCATTGGCGCCTACCGAGGGTACCCAGTGGGAAGCTGGTATCAAGTATCAGCCACCGGGCAGTGACAACCTCTTTACTGCATCGGTATTCCGCATTGAGCAGGAGAATCTGGCGTCCAAGCAGCCTGACGAAGACTTCTACCGGCCAGTAGGTGAAGTGCGCTCCCAGGGCCTTGAGCTTGAGGCACACGTTCAACTGACCGAAAATCTGAAGCTCTTGGGTGGCTACACGTTCACCGACATCGAATACTCCAAGTCAATGCCCAGTCTTGTTTCGGGTGAGCTCGACAACAAGGGGAATTCCCCCACTCAGGCCCCTAAACAAATGTTCTCGTTGTGGGCCGACTACAACTTCCGCCAAGGGCCTCTGGATGGCCTGCGACTGGGAGGCGGTGTGCGTTACGTGGGTTACAGCTGGGTAGATGCGGAGAACAGCATGAAAGTGCCTTCCTACACCCTATTTGACGCCTCTATTGGCTATGACATGGGCAAGCTAGGGATGAAGGGTGTGGATTTACGGCTTAACGCCAACAACGTCACCAACGAGACCTACATAGCCTCCTGTGCCAGTTTGAACTACTGCTACATGGGGGAAGAGCGCAACGTCAGTGCAACGGTGAGTTACCAGTTCTGATCTATTTCTGACGCAAAGCAAAAGGCCCTGTCTGCATCGCAGACAGGGCCTTTTTATTTGAATCTTGACGATGACCTACTCTCACATGGGGAAACCCCACACTACCATCGGCGATGCATCGTTTCACTGCTGAGTTCGGGATGGGATCAGGTGGTTCCAATGCTCTATGGTCGTCAAGAAATTCTGTGTGCCGGCCCGTCCTGCGGACGTACCAGCGAATCTCTGTAGTTCCTACTTATAGACAAAACCCCTACCTGCTCGCGCAGATAGGGGTTTTGCGAAATGAATCTTGACGATGACCTACTCTCACATGGGGAAACCCCACACTACCATCGGCGATGCATCGTTTCACTGCTGAGTTCGGGATGGGATCAGGTGGTTCCAATGCTCTATGGTCGTCAAGAAATTCTGTTGCCAGAATGTCCAGCTGGACAGCCTAGCGAATTCGGATATGCGATTTGTGATGTTGCGAACTTTCGGGTCTTTCGTCTTCACCACCACAATTTGGCGCTTCTTGTTCAGAGGCATGCGCAAATTGCTTGGGTGTTATATGGTCAAGCCTCACGGGCAATTAGTATTGGTTAGCTCAACGCCTCACAGCGCTTACACACCCAACCTATCAACGTCGTAGTCTTCGACGGCCCTTTAGGGGATTCAAGATCCCAGTGAGATCTCATCTTGAGGCAAGTTTCCCGCTTAGATGCTTTCAGCGGTTATCTCTTCCGAACATAGCTACCCGGCAATGCCACTGGCGTGACAACCGGAACACCAGAGGTTCGTCCACTCCGGTCCTCTCGTACTAGGAGCAGCCCCTCTCAAATCTCAAACGTCCACGGCAGATAGGGACCGAACTGTCTCACGACGTTCTAAACCCAGCTCGCGTACCACTTTAAATGGCGAACAGCCATACCCTTGGGACCGGCTTCAGCCCCAGGATGTGATGAGCCGACATCGAGGTGCCAAACACCGCCGTCGATATGAACTCTTGGGCGGTATCAGCCTGTTATCCCCGGAGTACCTTTTATCCGTTGAGCGATGGCCCTTCCATACAGAACCACCGGATCACTAAGACCTACTTTCGTACCTGCTCGACGTGTTTGTCTCGCAGTCAAGCGCGCTTTTGCCTTTATACTCTACGACCGATTTCCGACCGGTCTGAGCGCACCTTCGTACTCCTCCGTTACTCTTTGGGAGGAGACCGCCCCAGTCAAACTACCCACCATACACTGTCCTCGATCCGGATAACGGACCTGAGTTAGAACCTCAAAGTTGCCAGGGTGGTATTTCAAGGATGGCTCCATGAGAACTGGCGTCCCCACTTCAAAGCCTCCCACCTATCCTACACAAGCAAATTCAAAGTCCAGTGCAAAGCTATAGTAAAGGTTCACGGGGTCTTTCCGTCTAGCCGCGGATACACTGCATCTTCACAGCGATTTCAATTTCACTGAGTCTCGGGTGGAGACAGCGCCGCCATCGTTACGCCATTCGTGCAGGTCGGAACTTACCCGACAAGGAATTTCGCTACCTTAGGACCGTTATAGTTACGGCCGCCGTTTACCGGGGCTTCGATCAAGAGCTTCGCTTGCGCTAACCCCATCAATTAACCTTCCGGCACCGGGCAGGCGTCACACCCTATACGTCCACTTTCGTGTTTGCAGAGTGCTGTGTTTTTAATAAACAGTCGCAGCGGCCTGGTATCTTCGACCGGCGTGGGCTTACGCAGCAAGTGCTTCACCCTCACCGGCGCACCTTCTCCCGAAGTTACGGTGCCATTTTGCCTAGTTCCTTCACCCGAGTTCTCTCAAGCGCCTTGGTATTCTCTACCTAACCACCTGTGTCGGTTTGGGGTACGGTTCCCAGTTATCTGAAGCTTAGGAGCTTTTCTTGGAAGCATGGCATCAACCACTTCGTCGCCTAAAGGCAACTCGTCATCAGCTCTCGGCCTTGAGATCCCGGATTTGCCTAAGATCTCAGCCTACCACCTTAAACTTGGACAACCAACGCCAAGCTGGCCTAGCCTTCTCCGTCCCTCCATCGCAATAACTGGAAGTACAGGAATATTAACCTGTTTTCCATCGACTACGCTTTTCAGCCTCGCCTTAGGGACCGACTAACCCTGCGTCGATTAACGTTGCGCAGGAAACCTTGGTCTTTCGGCGTGCGAGTTTTTCACTCGCATTGTCGTTACTCATGTCAGCATTCGCACTTCTGATACCTCCAGCAAGCTTCTCAACTCACCTTCACAGGCTTACAGAACGCTCCTCTACCGCATCACCAGAGGTGATACCCGTAGCTTCGGTGCATGGTTTGAGCCCCGTTACATCTTCCGCGCAGGCCGACTCGACTAGTGAGCTATTACGCTTTCTTTAAAGGGTGGCTGCTTCTAAGCCAACCTCCTAGCTGTCTAAGCCTTCCCACATCGTTTCCCACTTAACCATGACTTTGGGACCTTAGCTGACGGTCTGGGTTGTTTCCCTTTTCACGACGGACGTTAGCACCCGCCGTGTGTCTCCCATGCTCGGCACTTGTAGGTATTCGGAGTTTGCATCGGTTTGGTAAGTCGGGATGACCCCCTAGCCGAAACAGTGCTCTACCCCCTACAGTGATACATGAGGCGCTACCTAAATAGCTTTCGAGGAGAACCAGCTATCTCCGAGCTTGATTAGCCTTTCACTCCGATCCACAGGTCATCCGCTAACTTTTCAACGGTAGTCGGTTCGGTCCTCCAGTCAGTGTTACCTAACCTTCAACCTGCCCATGGATAGATCGCCCGGTTTCGGGTCTATACCCAGCGACTAAACGCCCTATTAAGACTCGCTTTCGCTACGCCTCCCCTATTCGGTTAAGCTCGCCACTGAATATAAGTCGCTGACCCATTATACAAAAGGTACGCAGTCACCTAACAAAGTAGGCTCCCACTGCTTGTACGCATACGGTTTCAGGTTCTATTTCACTCCCCTCTCCGGGGTTCTTTTCGCCTTTCCCTCACGGTACTGGTTCACTATCGGTCAGTCAGTAGTATTTAGCCTTGGAGGATGGTCCCCCCATGTTCAGACAAAGTTTCTCGTGCTCCGTCCTACTCGATTTCACTGGCAAGAGATTTTCGTGTACGGGGCTATCACCCACTATGGCCGCACTTTCCAGAGCGTTCCACTAATCTCAAACCAGCTTAAGGGCTGGTCCCCGTTCGCTCGCCACTACTAAGGGAATCTCGGTTGATTTCTTTTCCTCAGGGTACTTAGATGTTTCAGTTCCCCTGGTTCGCCTCTTGCACCTATGTATTCAGTACAAGATAACCAGCTTATGCTGGCTGGGTTCCCCCATTCAGAGATCTCTGGATCACAGTCTGTTTGCCGACTCCCCAAAGCTTTTCGCAGGCTACCACGTCTTTCATCGCCTCTGACTGCCAAGGCATCCACCGTATGCGCTTCTTCACTTGACCATATAACCCCAAGCAATCTGGTTATACTGTGAAGACGACATTCGCCGAAAATTCGCATTTCGCTCATTACTGAGCAGAACTCACAAATTTTACCTTAGCCTGATCCACCAGCAGTGAAACTGGTGTTCAGTCTATATCTATCACATATCCGAATTTTTAAAGAACGATCTGACAAAAGTCAGAAATCAACATTCAAACTGAATGTTCATTTCTAAGTTCTGATCAAGTACTGCAAAAGTGGTGGAGCCAAGCGGGATCGAACCGCTGACCTCCTGCGTGCAAGGCAGGCGCTCTCCCAGCTGAGCTATGGCCCCGTATTTACGGCTGAACCATGTAATGGTAGGTCTGGGCAGATTTGAACTGCCGACCTCACCCTTATCAGGGGTGCGCTCTAACCAACTGAGCTACAGACCTATAACAGGGTTGCGTTACAGCATCGTCTTTACATCTGAATCAAGCAATTCGTGTGGGAGCTCATCAGCAGGCTGATGTCGTCGATTAAGGAGGTGATCCAGCCGCAGGTTCCCCTACGGCTACCTTGTTACGACTTCACCCCAGTCATGAATCACACCGTGGTAACCGTCCTCCCGAAGGTTAGACTAGCTACTTCTGGTGCAACCCACTCCCATGGTGTGACGGGCGGTGTGTACAAGGCCCGGGAACGTATTCACCGCGACATTCTGATTCGCGATTACTAGCGATTCCGACTTCACGCAGTCGAGTTGCAGACTGCGATCCGGACTACGATCGGTTTTGTGAGATTAGCTCCACCTCGCGGCTTGGCAACCCTCTGTACCGACCATTGTAGCACGTGTGTAGCCCAGGCCGTAAGGGCCATGATGACTTGACGTCATCCCCACCTTCCTCCGGTTTGTCACCGGCAGTCTCCTTAGAGTGCCCACCATTACGTGCTGGTAACTAAGGACAAGGGTTGCGCTCGTTACGGGACTTAACCCAACATCTCACGACACGAGCTGACGACAGCCATGCAGCACCTGTGTCAGAGTTCCCGAAGGCACCAATCCATCTCTGGAAAGTTCTCTGCATGTCAAGGCCTGGTAAGGTTCTTCGCGTTGCTTCGAATTAAACCACATGCTCCACCGCTTGTGCGGGCCCCCGTCAATTCATTTGAGTTTTAACCTTGCGGCCGTACTCCCCAGGCGGTCAACTTAATGCGTTAGCTGCGCCACTAAAATCTCAAGGATTCCAACGGCTAGTTGACATCGTTTACGGCGTGGACTACCAGGGTATCTAATCCTGTTTGCTCCCCACGCTTTCGCACCTCAGTGTCAGTATCAGTCCAGGTGGTCGCCTTCGCCACTGGTGTTCCTTCCTATATCTACGCATTTCACCGCTACACAGGAAATTCCACCACCCTCTACCGTACTCTAGCTTGCCAGTTTTGGATGCAGTTCCCAGGTTGAGCCCGGGGCTTTCACATCCAACTTAACAAACCACCTACGCGCGCTTTACGCCCAGTAATTCCGATTAACGCTTGCACCCTCTGTATTACCGCGGCTGCTGGCACAGAGTTAGCCGGTGCTTATTCTGTCGGTAACGTCAAAACAGCAAGGTATTAACTTACTGCCCTTCCTCCCAACTTAAAGTGCTTTACAATCCGAAGACCTTCTTCACACACGCGGCATGGCTGGATCAGGCTTTCGCCCATTGTCCAATATTCCCCACTGCTGCCTCCCGTAGGAGTCTGGACCGTGTCTCAGTTCCAGTGTGACTGATCATCCTCTCAGACCAGTTACGGATCGTCGCCTTGGTGAGCCATTACCCCACCAACTAGCTAATCCGACCTAGGCTCATCTGATAGCGCAAGGCCCGAAGGTCCCCTGCTTTCTCCCGTAGGACGTATGCGGTATTAGCGTTCCTTTCGAAACGTTGTCCCCCACTACCAGGCAGATTCCTAGGCATTACTCACCCGTCCGCCGCTGAATCAAGGAGCAAGCTCCCGTCATCCGCTCGACTTGCATGTGTTAGGCCTGCCGCCAGCGTTCAATCTGAGCCATGATCAAACTCTTCAGTTCAATACTGCTTGGGTTTTTAAGAAACCCTAAACTTGGCTCAGCAATCTCAAATGACTATGTGATTTCTCGCATGGCCACTTGTGATGCTGATAATCTTATTGACTATCAGTCCGTACTCACAAGCACCCACACGAATTGCTTGATTCAATTTGTTAAAGAGCGTTTGGTTAAGAGCGTTTCGTCTCAACCGAGGCGCGCATTCTACGCTTTCCTCATTGCCTGTCAAGCGTTTATTTTGAAGTTTTTTGCGAGAAACTCGTTTAGCTTCAGACACTTGACTCGCTACGATCTCTCGTAGCGGGAGGCGAATCATACAGCATTCAGAAACGCTGTCAACTGCCTTTTTGAAACTGCCGACTGGCTTATGACCTGGTCAACAAAAAGCGTTAGCTTCTACTTAAAGACAAAACCCCTACCTGCTTGCGCAGATAGGGGTTTTGCGAAATGAATCTTGACGATGACCTACTCTCACATGGGGAAACCCCACACTACCATCGGCGATGCATCGTTTCACTGCTGAGTTCGGGATGGGATCAGGTGGTTCCAATGCTCTATGGTCGTCAAGAAATTCTGTTGCCAGAATGTCCAACTGGACAGCCTAGCGAATTCGGATATGCGATTTGTGATGTTGCGAACTTTCGGGTCTTTCGTCTTCACCACCACAATTTGGCGCTTCTTGTTCAGAGGCCTGCGCAAATTGCTTGGGTGTTATATGGTCAAGCCTCACGGGCAATTAGTATTGGTTAGCTCAACGCCTCACAGCGCTTACACACCCAACCTATCAACGTCGTAGTCTTCGACGGCCCTTTAGGGGATTCAAGATCCCAGTGAGATCTCATCTTGAGGCAAGTTTCCCGCTTAGATGCTTTCAGCGGTTATCTCTTCCGAACATAGCTACCCGGCAATGCCACTGGCGTGACAACCGGAACACCAGAGGTTCGTCCACTCCGGTCCTCTCGTACTAGGAGCAGCCCCTCTCAAATCTCAAACGTCCACGGCAGATAGGGACCGAACTGTCTCACGACGTTCTAAACCCAGCTCGCGTACCACTTTAAATGGCGAACAGCCATACCCTTGGGACCGGCTTCAGCCCCAGGATGTGATGAGCCGACATCGAGGTGCCAAACACCGCCGTCGATATGAACTCTTGGGCGGTATCAGCCTGTTATCCCCGGAGTACCTTTTATCCGTTGAGCGATGGCCCTTCCATACAGAACCACCGGATCACTAAGACCTACTTTCGTACCTGCTCGACGTGTTTGTCTCGCAGTCAAGCGCGCTTTTGCCTTTATACTCTACGACCGATTTCCGACCGGTCTGAGCGCACCTTCGTACTCCTCCGTTACTCTTTGGGAGGAGACCGCCCCAGTCAAACTACCCACCATACACTGTCCTCGATCCGGATAACGGACCTGAGTTAGAACCTCAAAGTTGCCAGGGTGGTATTTCAAGGATGGCTCCATGAGAACTGGCGTCCCCACTTCAAAGCCTCCCACCTATCCTACACAAGCAAATTCAAAGTCCAGTGCAAAGCTATAGTAAAGGTTCACGGGGTCTTTCCGTCTAGCCGCGGATACACTGCATCTTCACAGCGATTTCAATTTCACTGAGTCTCGGGTGGAGACAGCGCCGCCATCGTTACGCCATTCGTGCAGGTCGGAACTTACCCGACAAGGAATTTCGCTACCTTAGGACCGTTATAGTTACGGCCGCCGTTTACCGGGGCTTCGATCAAGAGCTTCGCTTGCGCTAACCCCATCAATTAACCTTCCGGCACCGGGCAGGCGTCACACCCTATACGTCCACTTTCGTGTTTGCAGAGTGCTGTGTTTTTAATAAACAGTCGCAGCGGCCTGGTATCTTCGACCGGCGTGGGCTTACGCAGCAAGTGCTTCACCCTCACCGGCGCACCTTCTCCCGAAGTTACGGTGCCATTTTGCCTAGTTCCTTCACCCGAGTTCTCTCAAGCGCCTTGGTATTCTCTACCTAACCACCTGTGTCGGTTTGGGGTACGGTTCCCAGTTATCTGAAGCTTAGGAGCTTTTCTTGGAAGCATGGCATCAACCACTTCGTCGCCTAAAGGCAACTCGTCATCAGCTCTCGGCCTTGAGATCCCGGATTTGCCTAAGATCTCAGCCTACCACCTTAAACTTGGACAACCAACGCCAAGCTGGCCTAGCCTTCTCCGTCCCTCCATCGCAATAACTGGAAGTACAGGAATATTAACCTGTTTTCCATCGACTACGCTTTTCAGCCTCGCCTTAGGGACCGACTAACCCTGCGTCGATTAACGTTGCGCAGGAAACCTTGGTCTTTCGGCGTGCGAGTTTTTCACTCGCATTGTCGTTACTCATGTCAGCATTCGCACTTCTGATACCTCCAGCAAGCTTCTCAACTCACCTTCACAGGCTTACAGAACGCTCCTCTACCGCATCACCAGAGGTGATACCCGTAGCTTCGGTGCATGGTTTGAGCCCCGTTACATCTTCCGCGCAGGCCGACTCGACTAGTGAGCTATTACGCTTTCTTTAAAGGGTGGCTGCTTCTAAGCCAACCTCCTAGCTGTCTAAGCCTTCCCACATCGTTTCCCACTTAACCATGACTTTGGGACCTTAGCTGACGGTCTGGGTTGTTTCCCTTTTCACGACGGACGTTAGCACCCGCCGTGTGTCTCCCATGCTCGGCACTTGTAGGTATTCGGAGTTTGCATCGGTTTGGTAAGTCGGGATGACCCCCTAGCCGAAACAGTGCTCTACCCCCTACAGTGATACATGAGGCGCTACCTAAATAGCTTTCGAGGAGAACCAGCTATCTCCGAGCTTGATTAGCCTTTCACTCCGATCCACAGGTCATCCGCTAACTTTTCAACGGTAGTCGGTTCGGTCCTCCAGTCAGTGTTACCTAACCTTCAACCTGCCCATGGATAGATCGCCCGGTTTCGGGTCTATACCCAGCGACTAAACGCCCTATTAAGACTCGCTTTCGCTACGCCTCCCCTATTCGGTTAAGCTCGCCACTGAATATAAGTCGCTGACCCATTATACAAAAGGTACGCAGTCACCTAACAAAGTAGGCTCCCACTGCTTGTACGCATACGGTTTCAGGTTCTATTTCACTCCCCTCTCCGGGGTTCTTTTCGCCTTTCCCTCACGGTACTGGTTCACTATCGGTCAGTCAGTAGTATTTAGCCTTGGAGGATGGTCCCCCCATGTTCAGACAAAGTTTCTCGTGCTCCGTCCTACTCGATTTCACTGGCAAGAGATTTTCGTGTACGGGGCTATCACCCACTATGGCCGCACTTTCCAGAGCGTTCCACTAATCTCAAACCAGCTTAAGGGCTGGTCCCCGTTCGCTCGCCACTACTAAGGGAATCTCGGTTGATTTCTTTTCCTCAGGGTACTTAGATGTTTCAGTTCCCCTGGTTCGCCTCTTGCACCTATGTATTCAGTACAAGATAACCAGCTTATGCTGGCTGGGTTCCCCCATTCAGAGATCTCTGGATCACAGTCTGTTTGCCGACTCCCCAAAGCTTTTCGCAGGCTACCACGTCTTTCATCGCCTCTGACTGCCAAGGCATCCACCGTATGCGCTTCTTCACTTGACCATATAACCCCAAGCAATCTGGTTATACTGTGAAGACGACATTCGCCGAAAATTCGCATTTCGCTCATTACTGAGCAGAACTCACAAATTTTACCTTAGCCTGATCCACCAGCAGTGAAACTGGTGTTCAGTCTATATCTATCACATATCCGAATTTTTAAAGAACGATCTGACAAAAGTCAGAAATCAACATTCAAACTGAATGTTCATTTCTGAGTTCTGACCAGGAACATCATTAGACCCACGCAGGGCCTAAGTCGCCTTTACATCTGAATCAAGCAATTCGTGTGGGAGCTCATCAGTAGGCTGATGTCGTCGATTAAGGAGGTGATCCAGCCGCAGGTTCCCCTACGGCTACCTTGTTACGACTTCACCCCAGTCATGAATCACACCGTGGTAACCGTCCTCCCGAAGGTTAGACTAGCTACTTCTGGTGCAACCCACTCCCATGGTGTGACGGGCGGTGTGTACAAGGCCCGGGAACGTATTCACCGCGACATTCTGATTCGCGATTACTAGCGATTCCGACTTCACGCAGTCGAGTTGCAGACTGCGATCCGGACTACGATCGGTTTTGTGAGATTAGCTCCACCTCGCGGCTTGGCAACCCTCTGTACCGACCATTGTAGCACGTGTGTAGCCCAGGCCGTAAGGGCCATGATGACTTGACGTCATCCCCACCTTCCTCCGGTTTGTCACCGGCAGTCTCCTTAGAGTGCCCACCATTACGTGCTGGTAACTAAGGACAAGGGTTGCGCTCGTTACGGGACTTAACCCAACATCTCACGACACGAGCTGACGACAGCCATGCAGCACCTGTGTCAGAGTTCCCGAAGGCACCAATCCATCTCTGGAAAGTTCTCTGCATGTCAAGGCCTGGTAAGGTTCTTCGCGTTGCTTCGAATTAAACCACATGCTCCACCGCTTGTGCGGGCCCCCGTCAATTCATTTGAGTTTTAACCTTGCGGCCGTACTCCCCAGGCGGTCAACTTAATGCGTTAGCTGCGCCACTAAAATCTCAAGGATTCCAACGGCTAGTTGACATCGTTTACGGCGTGGACTACCAGGGTATCTAATCCTGTTTGCTCCCCACGCTTTCGCACCTCAGTGTCAGTATCAGTCCAGGTGGTCGCCTTCGCCACTGGTGTTCCTTCCTATATCTACGCATTTCACCGCTACACAGGAAATTCCACCACCCTCTACCGTACTCTAGCTTGCCAGTTTTGGATGCAGTTCCCAGGTTGAGCCCGGGGCTTTCACATCCAACTTAACAAACCACCTACGCGCGCTTTACGCCCAGTAATTCCGATTAACGCTTGCACCCTCTGTATTACCGCGGCTGCTGGCACAGAGTTAGCCGGTGCTTATTCTGTCGGTAACGTCAAAACAGCAAGGTATTAACTTACTGCCCTTCCTCCCAACTTAAAGTGCTTTACAATCCGAAGACCTTCTTCACACACGCGGCATGGCTGGATCAGGCTTTCGCCCATTGTCCAATATTCCCCACTGCTGCCTCCCGTAGGAGTCTGGACCGTGTCTCAGTTCCAGTGTGACTGATCATCCTCTCAGACCAGTTACGGATCGTCGCCTTGGTGAGCCATTACCCCACCAACTAGCTAATCCGACCTAGGCTCATCTGATAGCGCAAGGCCCGAAGGTCCCCTGCTTTCTCCCGTAGGACGTATGCGGTATTAGCGTTCCTTTCGAAACGTTGTCCCCCACTACCAGGCAGATTCCTAGGCATTACTCACCCGTCCGCCGCTGAATCAAGGAGCAAGCTCCCGTCATCCGCTCGACTTGCATGTGTTAGGCCTGCCGCCAGCGTTCAATCTGAGCCATGATCAAACTCTTCAGTTCAATACTGCTTGGGTTTTTAAGAAACCCTAAACTTGGCTCAGCAATCTCAAATGACTATGTGATTTCTCGCATGGCCACTTGTGATGCTGATAATCTTATTGACTATCAGTCCGTACTCACAAGCACCCACACGAATTGCTTGATTCAATTTGTTAAAGAGCGTTTGGTTAAGAGCATTTCGCCTCAACCGAGGCGCGCATTCTACGCTTTCCTCATTGCCTGTCAAGCGTTTATTTTGAAGTTTTTTGCGAGAAACTCGTTTAGCTTCAAACACTTGACTCGCTGCGATCTCTCGTAGCGGGAGGCGAATCATACAGCATTCGAAAACGCTGTCAACCACCTCTTTACAACCTTCCACTTTCGACCGAATCGCTCAACCTGTTGATTAACAAGGAGTTTTTCGTTCCGGCTACGCTGGAAGTGGGGCGCATTATAAGGAGATTCGAAAGCGCGTCAAGCCTTTGATTTCATTAAGTTTCAAAATCGCCGAAAAGCAAAGCGGGGCGGCCTTCGGCCGCCCCGCCATCAAATAGCCCATCATCCCGTCAAAGCACTCCAGCATCACGCAAACCGCGCACTTCACTGCTCTCCAGGCCCAGCAACTCCTTCAGAACCCTCTCGGTGTGTTCGCCCAGCAACGGGGGCGCATGACGGTATTCCACCGGGGTCTCCGACAAGCGAATCGGGCTGGCTACCTGCGGCACGCTACCCGCCAACGCATGCGGCAAGCTCACCGCCAAACCACGCGCAACTACCTGCGGGTCCTGGAACATCTGTGCAAGGTCATTGATTGGTCCACAAGGCACACCAGCAGCCTCCAACTGGCTCACCCATTCAGCCGTGGTCTTGAATACAGTCGCCTGGCGTATCAGTGGAATAAGCTCTGCCCGGTTGGCAACCCGCAGCTTGTTGGTAGCAAAGCGTGGATCGTCCGCCCACTGCGGCTGCCCGGCCACTTCCGCGAACTTGCGGAACTGCCCGTCGTTGCCAACGGTGAGAATGAAGTCGCCATCTGCCGTCGGGAAATCCTGATACGGCACTATATTGGGATGCGCATTACCTAAACGACGCGGGGGATTCCCGGTTGTCAGGTAATTCATTGCCTGGTTGGCAAGGCAAGCCACCTGTACATCGAGCAGCGCCATATCGATATGCTGCCCAATGCCGGCCTGATCACGATGGGCGAGAGCAGCGAGGATCGCCACAGTCGAGTAAAGGCCTGTCAGTATGTCTGTAAGGGCGACACCTACTTTCACCGGCCCAGCACCTTCTTCACCATCCGGGCGCCCAGTCAGGCTCATAAGGCCACCCAACCCCTGAATCATGAAGTCGTAGCCCGCACGCTTGGCATAAGGCCCAGTCTGCCCGAACCCCGTGATCGAGCAGTAAATAAGCTTGGGGTTGACCGCCTTCAGGCTTTGGTAATCCAGCCCGTAGGCAGCTAACCCGCCAACCTTGAAATTTTCAATGACGATGTCCGACTTGGCCGCCAGTTCACGCACGAGGCGCTGGCCTTCCGGCTGAGTGAAATCGATAGTCACTGAACGCTTGTTCCGGTTGGCCGACAAGTAATAGGCTGCCTCGCTGGTGTTCTCGCCCTCAGCATCCTTAAGGAAGGGCGGCCCCCACGCACGTGTATCGTCGCCACTGCCCGGGCGCTCGACCTTTATTACATCGGCGCCAAGGTCCGCCAGTATCTGACCACACCAGGGCCCGGCCAGCACTCGGGAAAGGTCCAAAACCCGCAGATGAGATAGCGCGCCCATGGGCCGGCTCCTTATTAATAGAAGGCCTGGATGCCGGTTTGCGCGCGCCCCAATATCAGCGCATGTACGTCATGGGTACCCTCATAGGTGTTGACCACCTCAAGGTTAACCAAATGACGAGCCACACCGAATTCATCAGAAATGCCGTTGCCGCCGAGCATGTCTCGAGCCATGCGGGCGATATCCAGCGCCTTGCCGCACGAGTTGCGCTTCATGATCGAAGTAATTTCCACCGCTGCAGTGCCTTCGTCTTTCATGCGCCCCAGGCGCAAGCAACCTTGCAGGGCGAGGGTGATTTCGGTCTGCATGTCCGCCAGCTTTTTCTGGATCAGCTGATTGGCGGCCAGAGGGCGGCCGAACTGCTGACGATCCAACGTGTACTGGCGGGCGGTATGCCAGCAGGCTTCAGCCGCCCCCAGCGCCCCCCAGGAGATGCCATAGCGGGCAGAGTTCAGGCAAGTGAACGGCCCCTTCAAACCACGCACCTCTGGGAAGATGTTCTCCTCCGGAACGAACACGTTGTCCATGACGATCTCGCCAGTAATGGAAGCGCGCAGACCAACCTTGCCGTGAATGGCCGGCGCACTGAGGCCTTGCCAACCTTTCTCCAGCACGAACCCGCGGATGTCGCCAGCATCATCTTTTGCCCAGACCACGAATACATCAGCAATCGGGCTATTGGTGATCCACATCTTGCTGCCGCTCAGGCGGTAGCCGCCTTCGACCTTCCTGGCGCGGGTGATCATGGAGCCGGGGTCGGACCCATGGTTAGGTTCTGTCAGACCAAAGCAGCCGATCCATTCGCCACTGGCCAGCTTGGGCAGGTACTTCTGCTTTTGCGCCTCGGTGCCGAATTCGTTGATGGGCACCATTACCAGAGAGGACTGCACACTCATCATCGAGCGGTAACCAGAGTCGATACGCTCCACTTCACGAGCGATCAAGCCGTAGCAGACATAGTTAAGCCCGCTACCGCCATATTGCTCGGGAATCGTCGCGCCCAAGAGGCCCACTTCGCCCATCTCGCGAAAGATTGCCGGGTCGGTCTGCTCGTGGCGGAATGCCTCAAGCACACGCGGCGCCAGCTTGTCCTGGGCGAACTGATAAGCGCTGTCACGCACCATGCGCTCTTCTTCAGTGAGCTGTTGATCCAACAGCAGCGGATCGATCCAGTTGAAGCTTGCTTTACCGGCCATGGGCAGAGTCCTCTTAGAGTGGGAAGCAGGTTCTTATGCCATTGATGCTAGGCTTGATCATCCACCCGGGCAAACGAGGATTACGCACTCATTAGTGATAAATTCTCACTCCGAAGCACGACTAATCGCCACATTGCTATCGGTAGAAGTGAGGTCGACGTACATGCGCCGCAAGATCCCCAGCACAACAGCCTTGATCTGCTTCGAGGCAGCTGCACGCCATGAAAGCTTCACCAAGGCCGCCAACGAGCTTGCACTCACTCAAGGGGCTGTTTGCCGACAGATCGGCGGGCTGGAGGACTTCCTCAATGTCGAACTGTTCCGGCGCTCCCGCCGTGGCGTGAAACTGACAGAAGCCGGCCTTTCGTATAGCCGGCAGGTCGCGGCACAACTGGACGCAGTGGAACGCGACACGCTGTCGGTCATGCGCCAGCAAGGCGCCAGCGTCATCGAGCTGGCAGTGGTTCCAACCTTTGGCACCCAGTGGCTGCTGCCAAGGCTCAAGGACTTCCAGCAAAAACACCCGGAGGTCACTGTCAATCTGACCAACCGCACCCGACCTTTTCTCTTTGCAGATACGCCATTCGACGCTGCCATCTATTTTGGCGACGCTGACTGGTCGGGCACTCAATCCCACCGCCTCATGGGTGAAAACCCCGTGCCAGTCTGCAGCCCTGCATGGTTGATGGGGGAGGCTGCGCTCAGCGCGCAACACATTGCCACCTTGCCGCTTCTGCAGCAAACCACTCGCCCTTATGCCTGGCGCCAATGGTTTGAAGGCCAGAGCCTTGATATTGAAGGCGACATGACCGGCCCACGTTATGAGCTATTTTCGATGCTCGCCCAAGCGGCAATGCATGAAATGGGCGTTGCACTTATTCCGCCATTCTTGATCCAGCGCGAACTGGAGGAGGGCAGGCTTGTGGTCGCGAACCGGCACGCACTCACTAGCGACAAGGCCTATTATCTGATGATTCCTGAACGCAAGGTTGAATCCGCTTCTTTGCGCGCATTTCGCGACTGGCTCGCAGATACAGCGCGGCACTATAGCCAGTCACATGATGACGGCTCGGACTAATTGACCCTGTAGTCAATTATTTTTAACGCCTACAGATATAAGTAATTGTCGCCATAGAACAAACTGTATCGCAACCCTGAAAATCCCCCTCCAGCCCATCAACCACGCGGCTTTTATGGATATTTGCGACATCCATGAAGCTGCCCGCGAAAACTTCGCAAAAAAAATCAAAAAATCTCCTAATCTGCCAATTGCCCATGTTTGACGGGCTGCAGCCCAGCACTTGCGACATACGGTCACAGGGTGACTTGTAGTTTTAAGTTCGTATCGCTCCAGAACCGGTTGAAGGTGCCTGAGTTCGTCTGCAAAATGCCTCGCCCCGCCCGGGTTTCGGCGGGTTGGCGCTCATTAGCCAAACCAGCGCACCACTCGCAGTTCGCTGGCTCATACAAAGAATAAAGGTCACCGCAGGAGAATAAGTCGTGCACATTGGTGTTCCTCTCGAGACGCAGACCGGTGAGACAAGGGTCGCTGCGACCCCGGAAACCATCAAGAAACTGATTGGCCAGGGCCATCAGGTCACCGTCCAACGGGGGGCAGGGCTTAACGCCAGCATTCCGGACAGTGCCTATGAAGCCGTAGGGGCTTCCCTTGGGAGTGCCGCCGATGCCTACGGCGCCCAACTGGTTCTCAAGGTGGTTGCCCCTAACGACCAGGAACTGGCTCAGATCAACAGTGGCAGCCTCGTGGTAGGCATGCTCAACCCCTTCAACAGCGAATTGATCGGCAAGATGGCTGAACGTGGCATCACGGCCTTCGCGCTCGAGGCAGCGCCGCGCACATCACGGGCCCAGAGCCTGGATGTGTTGTCGTCTCAGGCCAACATTGCCGGCTACAAGGCCGTGTTGCTCGCAGCCCATCACTATCCGCGCTTCATGCCCATGCTGATGACTGCCGCCGGCACCGTCAAAGCTGCTCGCGTGCTGATTCTGGGTGCTGGTGTGGCCGGCCTGCAGGCCATCGCCACCGCCAAGCGCCTGGGTGCAGTGATCGAGGCCTCCGACGTACGCCCCGCGGTGAAGGAGCAGATCGAATCGCTGGGTGCCAAGTTCATCGACGTGCCCTACGAGACGGACGAAGAACGCGAGTGCGCCGAAGGCGTTGGTGGATATGCCCGTCCAATGCCGGCCAGTTGGATGCAGCGCCAGGCTCAGGCTGTTCACGAGCGCGCCAAACAGGCTGACATTGTGATCACCACGGCGCTGATCCCCGGTCGAAAGGCACCGACCCTGCTGAGCGCCGAAACCGTCTCACAGATGAAGCCTGGCTCGGTCGTCATCGATCTGGCGGCCGCGCAAGGCGGCAACTGCCCGCTGACCGTGGCAGATCAGGTCGTCATGCAGAATGGCGTGACCATCGTCGGCCCAACCAACTTGCCAGCACAAGTGGGCGCCGATGCCTCGGCGCTGTATGCACGCAACCTGCTGGACTTCACGAAGCTGCTGTTCGACAAGGACGGCGCGCTGGTAATCAACCTCGAAGACGACATTGTCGCGGCCTGCCTGATGTGCCGCGATGGCCAGGTCGTCCGCAAGAACGGCTAAGGAGCACGACAATGGAAGACATGCTGATTTCTCACGGCATCTACAACCTGATCATTTTCGTGCTGGCCATCTATGTGGGCTATCACGTGGTGTGGAACGTTACCCCGGCGCTGCACACCCCCCTGATGGCGGTCACCAACGCCATCTCGGCGATCGTGATCGTCGGCGCCATGTTGGCCGCCGCGCTGACCGTGACCCCGGCTGGCAAGCTGATGGGCACCCTGGCGGTGGCCCTGGCCGCGGTCAACGTGTTCGGTGGCTTCCTGGTCACCCGCCGCATGCTTGAGATGTTCAAGAAGAAAACCAAGAACGAGGCGCAGAAGTAAGCATGAGCATGAATCTGGTAACACTTCTGTACCTGGTCGCTTCGGTCTGTTTCATCCAGGCACTCAAGGGCCTGTCGCACCCGACCACTTCGCGGCGCGGCAATCTGTTCGGCATGATCGGTATGGGGATTGCCATCCTTACTACCGTCGGCCTTATTTATAAGCTGGGCGCCGAGCTCGCCACCGCTGGCATCGGCTACGTCATCGTCGGCCTGCTGGTTGGCGGTACCGCCGGCTCAATCATGGCCAAGCGCGTCGAGATGACCAAGATGCCGGAGCTGGTCGCCTTCATGCACAGCATGATCGGCCTGGCGGCGGTATTCATTGCCATTGCCGCAGTGCTTGAACCGCAGTCGATGGGCATTGTTGCCGCCATGAGCGACCCGATTCCCACCGGTAACCGTCTGGAACTGTTCCTGGGTGCTGCTATCGGTGCAATCACGTTCTCCGGTTCGGTGATCGCCTTCGGCAAGCTGTCGGGCAAGTACAAGTTCCGCCTGTTCCAGGGCGCACCGGTACAGTTCGCCGGCCAACACAAGCTGAACCTGATTCTTGGCCTGACCACTATCGCCCTCGGCCTGCTGTTTACCTTCACCGGCCATTACAGCGCCTTCACCCTGATGCTGGTTCTGGCCTTCATCATGGGGGTGCTGATCATCATCCCGATCGGTGGCGCGGATATGCCGGTGGTGGTATCGATGCTTAACAGCTATTCGGGCTGGGCGGCGGCCGGTATTGGCTTCTCGCTGAACAACTCGATGCTGATCATCGCCGGCTCCCTTGTGGGGTCCAGCGGTGCGATCCTGTCGTACATCATGTGCAAGGCGATGAACCGCTCGTTCTTCAACGTTATCCTTGGTGGTTTCGGTGGCGATGCCGATGCGGGGGCTGCACAAGGCTCGAAAGAACAACGTCCAGTAAAATCTGGCTCGGCTGACGACGCCACCTTCCTGCTGAGCAACGCTGACAGCGTGATCATTGTTCCGGGCTATGGCCTGGCAGTGGCCCGCGCACAGCATGCGCTGAAGGAGCTGACCGAAAAGCTGACCCACAACGGTGTGACCGTGAAGTACGCGATTCACCCTGTGGCGGGACGTATGCCCGGGCACATGAACGTACTGCTGGCCGAAGCTGAAGTGCCTTACGACCAGGTGTTCGAGATGGAAGACATCAACGCCGAATTCGGCCAGGCCGATGTGGTGCTGGTGCTGGGCGCTAACGACGTGGTGAACCCGGCGGCGAAAAACGATCCGAAGTCGCCGATTGCCGGCATGCCGATTCTGGAAGCCTTCAAAGCCAAGACCATCATCGTCAACAAGCGCTCCATGGCCAGTGGCTATGCAGGCTTGGACAACGAGCTGTTCTACCTGGACAAGACCATGATGGTGTTCGGCGATGCGAAGAAGGTCATCGAGGATATGGTCAAAGCTGTCGAGTAATCCACTACCTATAAAAGCGTGAGCTATATAGAAGGCCCCGGCGAGAAAACTCCCGGGGCCTTTCTATTTGGCTGATCCAGATCAATGGCTCTACTTCCGGGCTTCTCATACGACCATGGTCGTGGGACGGCGACCGGCGAAATCTCTAGACTGCGCTGCAGTAGCTTCAGTAGCCCGAGATAACAATCCATGTACCGTGATCGTATCCGCTTGTCCTCCCTGCACAGCAAGGTTATGAGTGCGGCTGATGCCGCTGGCCTGATCGAGGACGGCATGACCGTCGGCATGAGCGGTTTCACCCGCGCCGGCGAAGCCAAGGCTGTGCCGCATGCGTTGGCCGAACGCGCCAAGACATCGCCATTGAAGATCAGCCTGATGACCGGCGCCAGCCTGGGCAATGACCTCGATAAGCAGCTGACCGAAGCAGGTGTACTGGCTCGCCGCATGCCGTTCCAGGTCGACAGCACCTTGCGCAAAGCCATCAACGACGGCCAAGTGATGTTCATCGATCAACACTTGTCGGAAACCGTCGAGCAACTGCGTAACAACCAGCTCAAGCTGCCGGACATCGCCGTCATCGAAGCGGTCGCCATCACTGAGCAAGGCCACATCGTGCCGACCACCTCGGTGGGTAACTCGGCTAGCTTCGCAATCTTCGCCAAACAGGTGATCGTCGAGATCAACCTGTCGCACAACGCCAACCTCGAAGGCCTGCACGACATCTATATCCCGACCTACCGCCCGACTCGCACGCCAATCCCTCTGGTCAAGGTCGATGATCGCATTGGTAGCACCGCAATTCCGATCGATCCGGCCAAGATCGTAGGTATCGTCATCAGCGAGCAACCAGACTCCCCCTCTACTGTATTGCCGCCAGATGACGAAACCCAGGGCATCGCCGATCACCTGATCAACTTCCTCAAAGGCGAAGTTGAAGCAGGGCGTATGACCAACAAGCTCGGCCCGTTGCAAGCCGGTATCGGCAGTATCGCCAACGCCGTAATGTGCGGCTTGATCGAATCGCCTTTCGAAGACCTCACCATGTACTCCGAAGTGCTGCAGGACTCGACTTTCGACCTGATCGATGCGGGCAAGCTCAGCTTCGCTTCGGGTAGCTCCATCACCCTGTCGACCCGTCGCAATGCCGATGTGTTTGGCAACCTGGAGCGTTACAAGGACAAGCTGGTCCTGCGCCCACAGGAAATTTCCAACCACCCTGAAGTGGTACGCCGCCTTGGCATCATCGGCATCAATACGGCGCTGGAGTTCGATATCTACGGCAACGTGAACTCGACACACGTCTGCGGCACCAAAATGATGAATGGCATTGGTGGCTCTGGCGACTTCGCCCGTAACGCCCACCTGGCGGTATTCGTGACCAAGTCGATTGCCAAAGGTGGTGCGATTTCGAGCGTGGTGCCGATGGTCAGCCACGTTGACCACACCGAACACGATGTGGACATTCTCGTGACCGAACAAGGCCTGGCGGACCTCCGTGGCCTGGCGCCTCGCGAGCGCGCTCGGGCGATCATCGATAACTGTGTGCACCCGGACTATCGTGCAGCACTGAATGACTACTTCGACCGCGCCTGCCAGCGTGGTGGTCATACTCCGCACATTTTGCGCGAAGCGCTGAGCTGGCACGAGAACCTGGAAGAAAGCGGGCGGATGCTGGCCGGCTGATCAATCGGGAACAGTACAGTGTGTTGAAAACTGTATTGACGCCTTAGCGGGACAGGCCCGCTCCCACCGACCAGTGTGGGGGCGGGCTTTTTATTTTCCGCCATCACAGCCTAGAGACCAGGCAATAAAAACTGTTCTACTGTACCGATGACAGCACTGATCAATGCCTTGCAGAACCATACCAAACAGCCAAAATGCACCAACCTGGTGCCGACCAGTACAGTTACGCCAGATTCGGGTGCAACAGTCAGGTTAAACAGTTAACTGAACGATCACTTAACTGTTTAACTGTATCTACTGTTATGGACAACAGGAGAGGATCATTGGCATCAGTTAAATCACTACCTAATGCCGCCATAAGCGGAAGGATGAAGCATCATGGAACGTACCCTCAGTTCCGGTCTGGTTTTTGAAAACAACGCTCAGCAAGCCAAGGCTTCGCTGCCACTGCGCGCTCTGTCCACCCTGCTGCTCTGGCAGCGTCGCATGGCCAGCCGCCGTCAACTGGCTCGCCTGGATGCCCGCCTGCTGGCCGACGCCGGTATCAGCGAGTCGCAGCGTTACGAAGAGCTCAGCAAGCCGTTCTGGCGCTAAGCACTGGTTGCCGGCATAGCCCGGCACCAAGATTTCCCCAACCCGTTGCAGGTGACTGCAGCGGGTTTTTTATTGGCTGATCCACGCGCTAGGGCTGTTACCACCACAAACGGTACAATTTCTGATAACCGATAAACAACAGGTACAGTTAGTTAGGACGCTGTTCATTAACATCCTGAAATACCGCTACGTGATACGCTTGACTCAACAGTCTGGTAGAAACCAGTTGTTCATACGTACCGCGACGAGCCATGTGAGCGTCCGATAAGCAGTTCCATAGACCCTTTTCCAGGAGTCCACGACCATGTCCCGCAAACACCTGATTGGCGCCGCCCTGCTGCTCGGCCTGGTCGGCACCGCCAACGCCACCAGCTTCGTAGTCACCACCGATGCCGTTGTAGGCGCCGTTGCCGCCTCCACGGATGCCACCTCTGACGTATCTTCGTCGTTCCGTGACGACAAGATCGTTCAAGCCGCGCGCGACGATGCCGCCAGCTACGTCGGCAGCCAGGGCGCCATTCGCGGCGCCAAGCTGGAAAGCGCATTCCTGCATATCCGCTCCAGCATGCCGGCATTGCAAGCAAGCGACGCACAACTGGCCCAGGCCATCCTGGCCATTTGAGCCCTTGATAGCTGGGTCGAATGCCATTGGCCTACGACCCAGCTTTCTTCGCCATTCCAGTTTTAAGCCGTAATCCACATGATGCGTTTTTTGTTGTCTTCTCTGCTCGCCCTTGGCGCCATGGGCAATGCCCACGCCATGGACACCACCACGCAGGGCCTGGTCATAACAGGTTACGTAACCAGCCAAGTCACCACAGCACCTTTTGACCGCAAGCTGGTCAGACAAGCCCGGGATGATGCCGCAGCGTTTGTCGCCAGCGATGGTGCAATTCGCGGGGTTCGGCTGGAAGCGGCACTCGATTCACTGCGCCACAACTGCGCTCGGCACTCCGTCGGCGACCTTGAACTGGCAGAAGCAATACTCGTCCAATAATTACATTTGACTCCCTGTATTTTCGGAGATGCTCCATGCGTAAACCGCTGATCGCCGCTACCCTCGGCATGCTGTTGCTGGCCGACCTGGCCCACGCTCAGACTCTGGTGGCAACCAGCAATATCATCGTTCGTGCGTTTGGCCGTTCGATCGACTTCACGTCTGATACCACCACTTCAATTCGCGACTCCAAAGTTGTACGCGAAGCCCATGATGATGCCGCCAGCTTCGTCGCCAGCAATGGTGACATCCGTGGCGCTCAGCTTGAAGCAGCCTTCAACACGCTGCGTGAGCGCGTGCCTGAAGCACGTGGCGCCAGCGACCAAGTATTGGCCGAAGCCATTCTCGCTCTGTGAGCCGCGTGCGTGCCTGGCTGCTCGGCTGCGTTCTGACGCTGCTGGGCACGCCCGCCCTGGCCGAGATGCAGCTTGACCTGCAGGCAGACGGGCTTGAGCCACAACAGGTTAAAGCCACTCAAGCCCTGCTCGATGAGGCATTGGGCAAGCTCCCCCCGCGTTTCAAACAGGAGCTGGATCGCCATATCAAGGTAAGCTGGGCCGCCAACATGCCAGCTGATGCTTACGGGCAGGCCTCGCTCGTGTCCACGCTGGAGTTGAACCGCAGCCTGCTGCCCTCACTGACCGACGGCACTGCGGCAACAACGCTTACCAATCGCCCGCATGGCACTGTCCGCGAAGAGTTGCTGGCAACCGTGCTACACGAACTCACCCACATCTACGATCGTGCCAGGCTCTGGCCGAGCACTGAGCAATCACTGATCGCCCGCTGCAAACGCCAGCAAAACACCTTGGGCAAAATTGGCCTGCCTGAAGAATGCCGTGGTCAGGCTGAACGACGCTTCACCCTGAGCGATGATCCACGCCTGCTAGACCTGGCGGGCTGGCAGCAGTACGTGGGTAGGCGCGGGGAACGCGAGCAGCACAACGGCCAGTTCGTGCGCAGCCCAGACACCTACGAGCTGAGCAGCCCCAAAGAATACATCGCGGTCAATATGGAGTATTTCCTTCTCGACCCGAGTTATGGCTGCCGGCGGCCAGCGCTCAACAAATACCTGCGTGACCACTTCGGCTGGGCGCCCAAACAGGACAGTTGCGCCAAAGGCCTGCCGTTCATTAATGCTGGCAGTGATTTCGCCCGACAACCGCTGGGTGAAATCGACCCCGAGCGGGTCTATGAGGTGGACTACCTGCTGGCCGAGGCCAACCAGAACCTGGTCAGCCGCTGGGGCCACAGCATGCTGCGCCTGGTGATATGCAAGCCGGGTCGGCCACGCGGGCCGGACTGCCGGCTGGACCTCGACCAGCACTTGGTGCTGTCTTACCGCGCCTTCGTCAACGATGTGCAGCTATCCAGCTGGGACGGGCTGGTCGGTAACTACCCCTCACGGCTGTTCGTGCTGCCACTGGGCCAGGTGATTGATGAGTACACCAAAACCGAGCTGCGCAGCCTGGCATCTGTGCCGCTGAAACTTAGCCGTGCCGAAGTCGAGGACTTGGTACGTCAGGCCGCCGAGATGCACTGGAGCTACGACGGCAGTTACTGGTTCCTGTCCAACAATTGCGCGGTCGAGTCGTTGAAGCTGCTACGCAGTGGCACCGCCAACCCACGCCTGAATGATCTGGACAGCATCATGCCCAACGGCTTGCTGGCCGTGTTGAAGGGCAGGGGGCTGGCAGACACCAGTGTGCTCGACGACCCCCGGGAAGCCTTGCGCCTGGGTTACCGCTTCGATTCCTACCGCGACCGCTATCAGGCGATGTTCGACGTGCTGAAAAAGCAACTGCCGATCAAACAAACGCAAGTCGAGGATTGGCTGACGCTGAATGCTGAACAGCGCCGCCCCTGGTTTGCCAAGGCCGACCTGCGCACCAGCGCAGCTTTACTCCTGCTTGAGCAGGCAGGGCTGCGGCGCCAGTTGCTGCTGGCCCAAGACGAGGTGAAACAACGCTACCTCAATGCGGCGGCGCTGAAGGACGGCAGCGTGGACAAGGCTGACCAGACGCTAAAGCAGATGCTTGCCAACAGTGGCTTCCTCAGCCGCCCGGCGGAGTTGCTGGACGCCAAGGGCTACGGCCTCCCGCAACCCGAAGAGCGTAAGCACCTGGAGCAGGTCAGCAGTGAGCGACAGGCACAGCTGCTGCGATTGAGCACCAGCCTGGACAAAGAGGTGAGGGCGCTGCTGGAGCCGTCACGAGCCAAGGAGATTGCTGCTGTCGAGGCGAACGTCAAGCAGATCGGCGAGCATTTGCGTACGCTGCACAAGGCGGCAGGGGGCTTGCAACTACCCTGACCGAAAACGCACTGTAGGAGCGGCCTTGTGTCGTGAAAGGGTCGCGACACAAGGCCGCTCCTACAGGTGTTCCTGCTCCTCCCCGGGCAACTCTTCATCCAGATGCAGCCAAGGTAACCGGCTGCCGGTCCAGATATGCCGGTTGGCTTTCACCCGCTCCGGTTGGTCAAGTGTCGCGACTGTCACATCGATACTTTCCGGGCTGTGGTCAGTCACCAACGCCACATGCGCCCCACATTCACTGCAGAAGTACCGCTTGCAACTGGCCGGCGCCACATAGCACTGAGGCCGGCCCGTCATCCAGCGAAATGCCTTGCGCGGCAGAGTAACCCAAGTGACGACCAGCCCCCCAGTAACCCTGCGACATATGGTGCAGTGGCAGTGCGCAACGTCGGTCAAGTCACCCTCCAACCGGTAACGCAAGGCCCCGCAATGGCACCCTCCTTCAGAAACATTCGGCATCACCTACCTCCCGTCGCCCTTTCTTCGGCGAAAGCTGGCTGAAAGCTTACGCCCCTAGGATAGCCCCACTACCGGCAAAGACCGGTCAGCCAGGGCACCCGGAATATTCCGCGCCCGGCCCAATCAACAACAACAATGGTGATTCTGATGTTTTCCTGCGCCCGCCCTTCCGTAGTCCCCCTCCGCGTACTCCTTGCACAGCGCCCGACGCGCTGATCCGCCCGAATCGTCTTTCCTTTCGCCGCGCCACGCCTGGAGTATTGCCATGCTGACCTTCCTCGGCTTTGCCATGGTCATCACCTTCATGTACCTGATCATGACCAAGCGCCTTTCGGCCTTGATCGCGCTGATCCTGGTACCCATCCTGTTTGCCCTGTTCGGTGGCTTTTCCGCCAAGATCGGCCCGATGATGCTTGAAGGCATCAGCAAGCTCGCGCCCACTGGCGTGATGCTGATGTTCGCCATTTTGTACTTCGCCCTGATGATCGACTCCGGCCTGTTCGACCCGGCCGTGCGCAAGATCCTCAAACTGGTCAAGGGCGACCCGCTGAAAGTCTCTGTTGGCACCGCAGTACTGGCTCTGGTGGTGTCCCTGGATGGTGACGGTGCTACCACCTACATGATCTGCTGCGCCGCCATGCTGCCGCTCTACAGCCGCCTGGGCATGAGCCCTCGCATCATGGCCGGCCTGATCATCCTCGCCGGTGGCGTGATGAACATGACCCCATGGGGCGGCCCGACCGCGCGCGCTGCCAGCGCCCTGCATGTCGACCCGTCCGACATTTTCGTACCAATGATCCCGGCCATGTTGTTCGGTGTGGTAGCGATCCTGGGTATCGCCTACATGTACGGCAAGCGCGAACGTGCCCGCCTGGGTGAACTGCACCTTCCAACTGACGACATCGATCACAGCGAAATCTCGGTTTCCCAGTTCCCGGAGGCCCGCCGCCCCAAACTGCTGTGGTTCAACGGCGCCCTGACCGCCGTGTTGATGGTCGCACTGATCGCAGGCCTGCTGCCGCTGCCCGTGCTGTTCATGATTGCCTTCAGCATCGCCATGATCGTCAACTACCCGTGCCTGCAGCAGCAAAAAGACCGCATCGCCGCCCACGCGGGCAGCGTACTGGCCGTGACCGGGCTGATCTTCGCCGCGGGCATCTTCACCGGCATCCTGTCTGGCACCGGTATGGTCGAGGCAATGTCCAAGAGCCTGCTGGCAGTCATCCCGGAAGCACTGGGCCCTTACCTGGCCGTGATCACCGCGATTGTGAGCATGCCGTTTACCTTCTTCATGTCCAACGATGCCTTCTACTACGGCGTACTGCCGGTATTGTCGGAAGCCGCCGCCCACTATGGCATCAGCCCCGTGGAAATGGCCCGGGCGTCGATCGTCGGGCAGCCGGTACACCTGCTCAGCCCGCTGGTACCCTCCACCTACCTGCTGGTGGCCCTGGCCGGTATCGAATTCGGCGATCATCAGCGCTTCACCCTCAAGTGGGCAGTGCTGGTGTGCCTGTGCATAATGTTCGCCGCGCTGCTGATGGGCATTTTCCCGCTGTTCAGTAGTCTTTAATACACACGCATTACCCAACCGCGATGCGCCTTGACGGGCGCATCGCCTTTATCGTTTGAAGGAAGACACATGGAATGGCTGACCAGCCCGGAAATCTGGGTTGCCTTTTTCACCCTCACGGCGCTTGAGATCGTTCTCGGTATCGACAACATCATCATGATCTCGATCCTGGTCAGCCGCATGCCCAAGCACATGCAGCCGCGTACCCGGATCTTCGGCCTGGCCCTGGCCATGGTCACTCGCATCCTGCTGTTGCTGTCGATCACCTGGGTCATGCGCCTGACCGCAGACCTGTTCGTCGTGTTTGGCCAAGGCATTTCCGGCCGGGACCTGATCCTGTTCTTCGGCGGCCTGTTCCTGCTGTGGAAGAGCTCCCAGGAGATCTACCACGGCCTGGAAGGTGAAGACGAGAGCGGCGACGAGCCGAAGGGCGCGGGTGGCAAGTTCTTCTACACCATCATCCAGATCGCCATCATTGATATCGTGTTCTCGTTGGACTCGGTCATCACCGCGGTAGGCATGGTCTCGCACGTACCGGTAATGATCGCTGCAATCATCGTTGCCGTGCTGGTGATGATGCTGTGCGCCGGTGCCATCAGCAACTTCATCGACAAGCATCCTTCGCTGAAGATGCTCGCACTTTCGTTCCTGATCGTGGTGGGTACGGTACTGATAGCCGAATCTTTCGACGTGCACGTGCCGAAAGGCTATGTCTACTTCGCCATGGCCTTCTCCCTGGCAGTGGAGGCCATCAACATCCGAATGCGCACTGCCCTGGCGCGCAAGGAAGGCAAAGAGCATGATCCAGTGAAATTGCGCAAAGACATTCCAGGTCAGTAAGACCGGGACGCACAGAAAAGGCCCTCCATCAGGGCCTTTTTCATGCCTCAGCTTTCATGACGAATATATTTCAAATGCTTGCCGAGCATGCCAAGCTGGCGCGAGCTGCGCAAAACAACTAAAGCTTGAGTGAGCACTGATTAAAAACGCCCACCCCCGGGCCAGGCTCACGGCTTCACATTTTGGCCTCGCTGCTGGGGCCCAGTTACAAGGGGGGCTCGAACATGCTGACCCTGTTGAACCTGCTTTCTGCCGTAACCCTGCTGGTGTGGGGTACGCACATCGTCCGTACCGGCATCCTTCGGGTGTTCGGCTCCGACCTGCGCCGGGTGCTCAGCCAGAACATGAACCGGCGGCCTTTGGCCTTCATTGCCGGTATCGTGGTTACCGCCGTGGTGCAAAGCAGCAACGCCACCGCCATGCTGGTCACGTCTTTTGTAGGCCAAGGGTTGATGGCGATGACCCCGGCCCTGGCGATCATGCTTGGGGCGGATGTCGGTACTGCGCTGATGGCGCGGGTACTGACCCTGGACCTTTCGTGGCTGTCGCCGCTGCTGATTTTCCTTGGCGTGATCTTCTTCCTCTCTCGCAAACAGACACGCGCTGGCCAGTTGGGGCGAGTGGCCATTGGCCTTGGTCTGATCATTCTGGCGCTGGAACTGATCGTTCAGGCGGCAGCCCCCATCACCCATGCCCAAGGCGTGAAGGTCCTGTTCGCCTCGCTCACCGGCGACATCCTGCTCGACGCACTGGTCGGCGCGATGTTTGCCATGGTCTCGTATTCCAGCCTGGCTGCGGTGTTGCTCACGGCAACGCTGGCCGGCGCCGAAGTCATCAGCTTGCCGGTCGCCATCGGCCTGGTAGTGGGCGCCAACATCGGCAGCGGGCTGCTCGCGTTCATCAGCACCAGCATGCAAAACACCGCGGGCCGCCGTGTGGCGCTAGGCAGCCTGCTCTACAAACTGATCGGCCTGGTGCTGATCATCCCGGTGCTGCACCCACTGGTCGACTGGATGGACTCGCTGAGTTTCAGCCCCCAGGAACTGGTGATCGGCTTTCACCTGCTCTACAACACTTTGCGCTGCCTGATCATGCTGCCGACGGTCAAACCCATGGGGCGGCTGTGCAATAAATTGCTGCCCGAGCGTGAAAGCGCCAACGGCCAGATACGCCCACGCCACCTTGATGCCTCGGCCCTGACCACACCCAGCCTTGCCTTGGCCAACGCTGCCCGTGAGACACTGCGCCTGGGCGACATTGTCGACAGCCTGCTGGAAGCCATGCTCGGCGCCTTGCGAGGCACGCAGACGGCGTTGCCGCAGCAGGTGCGGGCCTTGGGAGAAGACGCCGAAGCCTTGTACAACGCCATCAAGTTGTACCTGGCCCAAATGCCTCGCGAAGACCTTGGCGCCCAGGACAACCGTCGCTGGGCCGAAATCATCGAGCTGGCAATCAACCTCAAGATGGCCTGCGACCTCATAGAGCGCATGTTGCGCAAGGTGCAGCAGCAGAAAACCAGCCAGCGCAGGGAATTTTCCCAAGTTGGCCTGGAAGAACTCACCGGCCTGCAGGCGCAGTTACTGGCAAACCTGCGCCTGGGCTTGTCGGTGTTTCTCAGCGCAGACCCTGAAAGCGCACACCTGCTCCTGCGCGAAAAACGCCGCTTCCGCGCCCAGGAGCGCCGCTTGGCTCACGCCCATGTCAGCCGCCTGCAACGCAAGGTGGTACAAAGTATCGAGACCAGTTCGCTACACTTGGAACTGATTGCCGACATGAAGCGGTTGAACTCTTTGTTCTGCAGCAGTGCCTATGTGGTACTGGGCGGTTCGGACACCGGCGGGCTGATGCTCGACAGCGTCCCGGACGAAGCCCGTTTGCCCTGATCCCGCACAACCGGAGACCCAAGCTCGCCCATGCGTTGCCTGATGTTCGTTTGCCTGCTGATCTGCAGCCTGCCCTCATTTGCCCTGGATCGCTCACGGGTCGAAGGTTACCTGTTGCCCAACGGCCTGCAGGTGATCCTGAAATCCGGTTACGAGCGCGATCATGTCGCCATTCGCCTGGTGGTCGGGGTCGGCCTGGACGATTTCGGCTGCGAACAGAAAGAGCTGCCACATCTGCTGGAGCACCTGTTGTTCAGCGGTATCGACGACACCGGCGAAGGCGGCCTGGAAGAGCGCCTGCAGTCACTGGGCGGGGAGTGGAACGCCTACACCAGCAGTGCCGACACCACATTCGTTATCGAAGCCCCCGCGCGCAATCAGCGCAAAGTGCTGGACCTGCTGCTGGCAATCATCCGCGACACCCGTATCGACGCCAAGTCACTGGCCACTGCCAAGCGCATCATCGAGCGTGAAGATGGGGGCCATTATGGCCACCTGCAGCGTTGGCTGGACCGCCAGGATATCGGCCACCCGGCCAGCGACCAGCTGGCCACTGAACTGGGCCTCAAATGCCCCGAACGCTCCAACCTGGACGACATGACGCTGGAGCAGGTCCAGGCCCTGCGCGATCGCTGGTATGCCGCCAACAACATGACCCTGATCATCGTCGGCGGTCTGGACCGGTTATTGCCAGCCTACCTGGATCGCACCTTCGGCGAGTTGCCAGCCACAGAACCCGAAGAGCGACGCGACCTGGAAACCATTACCCAGCAAGCCGAACAGCGACGTGACCTGACCCGAGGATTTCTGGGCGACAGCGTAAAGCTTCACTGGCTCTTCATCGAGCCTGTGCAGGACAACGACCACCAGCAAACGCTGGAACTGCTGTCGCGTTATCTGGATTGGGCCCTGTACGACCAGTTACGCCTGCGTGAAGGGCTGTCTTATGGCCCTTCGGTACAGCGTGAAAGCTTTGGCGACAGCGGCATGATGAGCCTCAACGCGGACCTTGAGCGGGAAGATGTGGACCAGGCGGTAAAGGTGATGCAGCAGCTGTTCGAGCACCTGCGCAAGGAAGGGCTGGACCCAGACACCTTTGCCCGCATCAAGGATGCTGCTGTTGCCAAGGAAAGCTGGAGTACCCAGGGTAATAGCGCCTTGGCTGACTATTACTGGGGGGCACTGAACGATTACAGCAATGGGCGTTTCGCCGACCCCGCACGCAAGCTTCGGCAAGTGAGCCTGGAGCAGGCCAATGCGGCATTGAAGGACCTGCTCAAAGAGGACGGCTATGTGCGGATCGAGAAGCCGTTTCTGGGGTACGACGAACTGTATGGCCTGATTGCGCTGGCATTAGGCCTGGTCTTGGCAGCCGGGTTGTTCAAATGGCGCCGTCACACGCCTCGCAAGCCGAGTGGTGCTACACGGGAGTGAGGGAACAGAGGTATCCTTTTGCCAGTACCGCCCGCTTCGTGTGGCCGGCACAGCCACCTCATTTCATCCTGTTGTAGACCCATGCCGCCAATCCCCCGCACTGTCCAACGCATCATCGATTTGCTCAAGCGCTACCCCGGTATCATCGCGCTTGGTGGTTTCCTTTCCGGTATCGGCAGTTTCATTCTGGTCGATCGTCAAGCCAGCCTTGCCAGCTGGATTGCTGTGCTCATGCTGGTCAGCTGGGTCTGGCTGATGCTGGAGAACACGCTTACCGGGCTGTTTGCCCGCACCTTCAAGCGCGAAATCCCGCAGCCACTGCTGCGCTACGCGACGCAAATGATTCATCAGGAAAGCCTGTTCTTCGTTTTGCCGTTCTTCTTCATCACCACAACCTGGAACAGCGGCCAGTTGGTGTTCACCGGCCTGCTGGCTGCGGCGGGACTGGTTTCGATCGTCGACCCCCTTTACTACAAGTGGCTGGCTCCACGGCGTTGGTTGTTCCTGGCGCTACATACCCTCACGCTGTTTGCGGCCATGCTGACCGCACTGCCGATCATCCTGCACCTGACAACGGCGCAAAGCTTCAAGCTGGCACTGATCGCGGCCATGGTGCTGTCGTTCCCGAGCCTGGCCAGCAGCTTCCCGATCAATACCTGGCGGCGCGGCATGGCACTGGTGCTGGTCACGCTGGCAGTGGGCGGTGGAGGTTGGTTGCTGCGCTCATGGGTACCACCTGCAACCCTGTGGATGACCGATGTGGCGGTCAGCACCGAAGTGATCAATCGCCAACCCGGCGATTCGCTGGACGAAATCGCCGCCAGCCGTATCCGCACCAGTGGCCTGTACGCCTACACCGCCATCAACGCGCCCCGCGGCCTGAACGAACGCATCTACCATGTGTGGCAAAAAGACGGCAAAGAAGTCGACCGCATTGCCCTGGACATTCACGGTGGCCGCAAGGAAGGCTACCGGGCCTGGACCCACAAGCAGAACTTCCCGCCCAACCCGGTGGGTAAGTGGCAAGTACGCGTTTTGACCGAAGATGGCCAGGTCATCGGGGTGCTGCGCTTCAAGGTGGTGGAAGACGCACCTGCCGGTTAAGGCGCATACACAGCACATTCTCAACAAACCCCGCCAGGCTTCGTGCGCTATGATCAGGCTCTACGCCCGTCAGAAGCATGGAGCCTATGACCACCCCCAGCGCCACCCTGGACACCCACTGCCAGCCGGCCTGCCTGCGTATTGCCGGTGACTGGACACTGGCTCACTACGCCAGCCTCAAGCGCGAAAGCGAGCACCTGCGTGCTCAGTACGACGCTGACGCCGTCGCCGACCTTACCCAGTTGGGCCGTCTTGATACCGCCGGCGCTTCGCTGCTCGCTGAACTGCTCGGCTCCGAACGGCTGTCGCAGTGCAGCGACGGGCTGCCCGAAGCCAGCCGCGCCCTGCTGAAGAACGTTTACTGCTCTGTGCAGGACTACTGCATACCCGTAAAGGAACCCGAGCGGAACGTACTGCTGATGCTGCTTGAGCGTATTGGCCGAGCCGTCGGCACGCTCTGGCAAGACAGCATGCAGTTGCTCGGTTTCATCGGCCTGATCCTGCAAACCCTGTTCACCCGGCTGTTCAAGCCCCATCGCTGGCGCGTTACCCCGGTAGTGGCTCACATCGAGCAAACTGGCCTGGATGCAGCTCCCATCGTGGCATTGCTGACATTCCTGGTGGGCGCGGTGGTGGCGTTTCTCGGTGCCACAGTGCTTGCTGCATTCGGCGCGACCATCTTCACTGTCGACCTGGTGGCATTCTCGTTCCTGCGTGAATTCGCCGTGTTGCTGACCGCCATCCTCCTCGCAGGGCGCACAGCCAGCGCCTTTACCGCGCAAATCGGTTCAATGAAGGCCAACGAGGAAATAGACGCCATCCGCACCCTCGGCCTGAACCCCATCGAGCTGCTGGTGGTGCCACGCGTGCTGGCGTTGCTGATTTCACTACCTTTGCTCACCTTCGTCGCCATGATTTGCGGCATCGTTGGTGGCGCCGTGGTCTGCGCGCTGAGCCTGGATATTTCGCCTGCCATGTTCCTTTCGCTGCTGCAAAGCGATATCGGCGTGCAGCATTTCCTGGTCGGCCTGGCCAAGGCGCCATTCTTCGCCTTCCTGATCGCAGCCATCGGCTGCCTGGAAGGCTTCAAGGTCAGCGGCAGTGCCGAGTCAGTAGGGGCTCACACCACCTCCGCGGTGGTGCAGTCGATCTTTGTCGTCATCGTGCTGGACGCGGTGGCAGCGCTGTTTTGCATGGAGATGGGCTGGTGACAGGGCGCGAAGCAGTAATTGAGGCCCGTGGCATATGCAACCGCTTCGGTAGCCAAAGCGTGCATGAGAATCTCGACCTGGACCTTTACCGTGGCGAGATTCTCGCGGTGGTCGGTGGCTCGGGCAGCGGCAAATCGGTGTTGCTGCGAAGCATCATCGGTCTGCGCCGGCCCAACGAAGGGCGAATCAAGGTTTTTGGCGAAGACTTGGCGGAACTCGGCGAGGAGCAACGGTCATTGGTTGAGCGACGTTTCGGCGTGCTGTTCCAGAAGGGGGCGTTGTTCTCTTCACTGACAGTGACCGAAAACGTAGCCCTGCCACTGATCGAACACGCCGGCCTGTCCCGCGCTGATGCCGAGCACTTGGCCGGCGTGAAGCTGGCTCTGGCTGGGCTGCCGATCTCTGCAGCAGACAAATACCCATCGTCGCTCTCCGGCGGCATGATCAAACGCGCCGCACTGGCCCGCGCCCTCGCCCTGGACCCGGACATCCTGTTCCTCGACGAACCCACCGCAGGCCTGGACCCTATAGGCGCCGCCGCCTTCGACCAACTGATCCTGACCCTGCGCGATGCTTTGGGCCTGAGTGTGTTCCTCATCACTCACGACCTGGACACCCTCTACACCATCACCGACCGGGTTGCCGTGCTTTCCCAGAAGAAGGTGCTGGTGGCAGGCCCCTTGGCCGAGGTTGAACAGACCAACGACGCCTGGATCCACGAATACTTTCACGGCCCACGTGGGCGAGCAGCGGAACACGCTGCCACCGCAGCAGGGCAGGAGCGCTGAACAATGGAAACCCGAGCTCATCACGTTCTGATAGGCCTGGTCACTGTCCTGGTGGTCGCCGGTGCCATGCTGTTTGGCCTGTGGCTGACCAAGTCCAGTGTCGATGATGCATTCAAAGACTATGAAGTGATTTTCAACGAAGCCGTCTCTGGCCTGTCCCGCGGCAGCCCGGTGCAATACAACGGCATCAAGGTGGGCGATGTGACCAGCCTGCGCCTGGACCCGAAAGACCCTCGCCGCGTACTGGCCCGGGTCCGCCTGAGTGGCGATACCCCGGTCAAGGAGGACACCCAGGCCAAGCTGACGTTGGCTGGCGTCACCGGCAACTCGTTCATCCAGCTCAGCGGCGGCACGCCGCAAAGTCCGGAGCTCAAGGGTAAGGACGGCAAACTGCCAGTGATCGTCGCCTCACCGTCGCCGATATCACGCCTGCTCAACGACAGCAGCGATCTGGTAACCAATATCAACCTGCTGTTGCACAACGCCAACCAGATGTTCTCGGAGAGCAACATCGAGCGCCTGAGCAATACCTTGGCGAACCTTGAGCAAACCACCGGAGCTTTTGCCAACCAAAAAGGCGGAATCGGCGCAGCCATCGAACAGCTGGCTCAAGTCGGCAAGCAGGCAAATGCCACCCTGGCCGAGACCCAAACGCTCATGCGTAATGCCAACGGCCTGCTGGGCACCGAAGGCAAACAAGCCATTGGCAGCGCCGAGCAAGCCATGCAATCGCTGGCCGAGAGCACCGCGACCATCAACAGCCTGCTCAAGGACAACCGCCAGTCCATCGACGACGGCGCGCAAGGCCTGAACCAGCTGACCCCGGCAATACGCGAACTGCGCGAAACCCTGAATGCACTCAAGGGCATTTCCCGGCGCCTGGAGGCTGACCCCAGCGGGTATCTGCTGGGGCGTGACAACAACAAGGAGTTCCAGCCATGACCCCGTCGCTGCGCCTTTTTGCCCTGGCCACCACGCTTAGCCTGGCCAGCGCCTGCTCAATCCTGCCGCAGACCGAGCCTGTGGATATCTACCGCCTGCCGGTAAACCAGGCCAGCCACGCTGCCTCTCCCGTGGAATGGTCATTGCGCCTGAACAAGCCATTGGCCAGTGAAGTGCTTGCCGGGCCGCGTATTGCAGTGATCCCGCAAGGCAATGTGATCAGCAGCTACAAAGGCGCACGCTGGAGCGACCCCGCGCCACTGTTGCTGCGCAATCGCCTGCTCGATGGCTTCCAACGCGATGGGCGGGTGCAGCGCCTGAGCGCCGACGACAGCAACTTGCAGGCCGACTATGAGCTGGCCGGCGAGCTGCAGGCGTTTCAAAGCGAATACCTGCCCGGCGGCGCGGTGGATGTGGTGATTCGCTACGATGCCCGCCTGGTTCAGGGCCGTAGCCAGCGCATCCTCGCCAGCAAGCGTTTCGAAGTGCGCCAACCGCTGGCTGATACCCAGGTCTCAGCGGTGGTCGCGGGCTTCGGCTCGGCCAGCGATAAACTAGCCGAGCAAGTGGTGAACTGGACCGTTTCGCAAAGTCAGCTTCAGGCGAAGAACCAGTAGCAGACGAAGATCGCGGCGATAACCCCGGAGAACTCTGCAAGCAACGCACAGCCCACGGCGTGCCGCACGCGCTGGATACCTACAGCCCCGAAATACACCGCCAACACGTAGAAGGTGGTTTCGGTGCTGCCCTGAATGGTCGCGGCCACCAGCGCCGGGAAGCTGTCGACGCCATGAGTCTGCATGGTCTCGATCAACATCGCCCGCGCCGCACTGCCGGAGAACGGTTTGACCAACGCAGTCGGCAAACCCTCAACAAAGCGGGTATCCAGGCCCATCCAGGTCACTGCGTGGCGAATGCCGTCCAATGCCAGTTCCAGGGCCCCGGAAGCACGCAGTACACCCACAGCCACCAGCATGGCGACCAGGTAAGGCAACAGGCCCTTGGCAACGTCAAAGCCTTCCTTCGCACCTTCCACGAAGGCTTCGTACACCTGCACCCGCCGCAGCGCGCCAATGACCAGGAACAGGATGATCACACCGAACAGCGTGAGGTTACCCAGGATCGACGACAGGCCCGCCAACGCTGCCGCCGACAACGTACCGAGGAAGGCCATGAAGCCTCCCAATAGCAGTGCACCGGGGATGAGATAGGCCAGCACCACCGGGTCCCACAGTCGCAGGCGCTGCATCACCGCTACCGATAGCAGCCCGACCAGCGTGGAAACACTGGTAGCGAGCAGGATAGGTAGAAACACCATGGTCGGGTCGGGCGCACCCTGCTGGGCGCGGTACATGAAGATCGTCACCGGCAGCAGCGTCAGGGACGAGGCGTTGAGCACCAGGAACAGGATCTGCGCGTTACTCGCCGTGGTGCTGCTGGGGTTGAGCTCCTGCAAGGCACGCATGGCCTTGAGGCCTATCGGGGTGGCGGCGTTGTCCAGGCCCAGGCCGTTGGCGGCGAAGTTCATGGTGATCAGCCCCAGGGCCGGGTGGCCGGGCGGTACTTCAGGCATGAGGCGGGCGAACAGGGGGCCGAGTACCTTGGCCAGCCACTCGACGATGCCAGCCTTTTCGGCAATTTTGAGAAAGCCCAGCCACAGCGTCAGGGTACCGAACAGCAGCACCATGACCTCTACCGAGAGCTTGGCCATGGCAAAGATGCTCTCGACCATCGCCGCAAAGATGCCAGCGTTGCCGCCTATCAGCCATTGAGCCAGGGCGGAAATGGCCGCCACCAGGAAAAAGCCGAGCCAAAGGCCATTGAGCATCCGTGTATACCCCCTGAAAAATGCCCGAATGATAGCTGTAGGAGCGGCCTTGTGTCGCGAAAGGCCGCGTTTACCGATGCCAAGCCCTTACAGACAACAAAAAACCCCGACAAGTCGGGGTTTTTTGTTCAACGCATCAGATTCAGCGCTTGGCAGCTTCGCCAACCACAACAGTTTCCTGCGTATCCGCCATCAGCGAGGCATAGTACTTCTCGCCTTTGGCCGCGTCGTACATGCCTTCCCAACGTGCGATCACCAGCGCCGCCAAGGCATTGCCAACCACGTTCAAGGCGGTACGTGCCATGTCCATGATGCGGTCGACACCGGCGATAAAGGCCAGGCCTTCCAGCGGGATACCCACGCTGCCAAGGGTAGCCAGCAACACTACGAACGACACGCCCGGTACACCGGCGATACCCTTGGAGGTGACCATCAAGGTCAGCACCAGCAGCAGCTGCTGGCTCCAGGACAGGTCGATACCGTACAGCTGAGCAATGAAGATGGCGGCGATGCTCTGGTACAGGGTCGAACCATCCAGGTTGAACGAGTAGCCGGTCGGGACCACGAACGAGCAGATCGACTTAGGTGCACCGTACTTTTCCATCTTCTCGATGACGCGCGGCAGCACGGTTTCGGAGCTGGAGGTGGAGTAGGCCAGAATCAGCTCATCTTTCATGATGCGCATGATCTTGATGATCGAGAAGCCGAACATGCGTGCAATCAGGCCCAGCACCATGAAGGCAAAGAAGGCGATGGCGAAGTACACCAGCAACACCAGCTTGGCCAATGGCAGCAGCGAGCTGAAGCCAAAGTTGGCAACCGTCACGGCGATCAGGGCAAATACACCGATCGGCGCGTAGTTCATGATCATGTGGGTGACCTTGAACATGGTTTCCGATACGGCCTGGAAGGTACGTACCAGCGGCTCGCGCAGGTCGGACTGCAGGCTCGAAAGGCCCAGGCCGAACATGACCGAGAAGAAGATGATCGGCAGCATCTCGCCACGCATCAGCGCCGCAAAAATGTTCGACGGGATCAGGTTCAGCAAGGTCTCGATGAACGCATGCTCATGCTGCACCTCAACCGCCGTGGCCTGGTACTTGGAGATATCGACGGTACCCAGGGTGCTCATGTCGATGCCAGCACCCGGGTGGAACAGGTTCGCCAATGCCAGGCCAACAACGATGGCGATGGTGGTCACCACCTCGAAGTAGATGATGGTCTTCAGGCCGATGCTGCCCAGTTTCTTCGCGTCGCCAACCCCGGCGATACCCACGATCAGCGACGAAATCACGATCGGGACGACGATCATCTTGATCAAACGAATGAAGATGTCACCAGCGGGCTGGAGGACGTTACTGATCCACCAGGCCTTCTCCGCACTGAAGTGGTTCAGTAGCGCGCCGATTGCAACGCCCAGGACCAGACCGATCACGATCTGCCAGGCGAGGCTCAGTTTTGCCTTCTTCATGTCTTTACCCTTTGTTCTAGTGGTCATGGGCACCGACCGGAAAAGCGCGTAACAGAGCCGTTGGCAACGTCACGGGCAGCAATAGCTTCCGTCCGGAGACCTCATGTAAGGACACCGCGAGCGAGCGACAGGGCGCTCGGGCCAGCGAAAAAGGCGGCAACTATTGCGATGGGAAAGGCTGAAATCTAATGCCGGAAACGCATACCCCATGCCGATACGGCATAGTGCTTTGCACTGGAAAAGGGCGTTCGCAAGTCATTGATTTATAACGTTCGGAAATCCGAACAAGACCAAACCGCCATATTTAGGCCGATTTGACTGGGTTGAAAGGCGTCAAGAAATGGCTTGTTCGACAATCCGAATGGCTGAAATGGCACTTGTTAAGCGCAAGGGAAGGGCGAAAAAAAGTTGATGTACGGTCGAGACAAAATGTGTCCTGGCGGACAATTCGTGAAAGTCGGAAGGGAAACCTTAGATGGCGCCTCGGAAGCCAGGCCTGGATTACGTATGCATCGCATACGCCTGACCTGAAGCTTCCGATCTGCCTTTCCTGACCCGGCCCAACACTGGAGGCACTCCCTGTACCCCTAGGCCACTCCGATCCTGCAACAATCAGAACAGCCCGGCCCCTTGGTCATGAGCCACCCCTCCTCGAGGCGGCGCATCATAGAAGCGAGAAAGATAGAAAGGTTCCGCTTCTATTTAATGACAGTGCGTGACCGATGGTCAGTACCAGTGCGGGTCACGCTTGAGTTGCTCCTGAAGCATGGCCTTCATGCCATCGTCAGGCTCACCCAGCCAACGGTACTGCGCATGGCGGGTAGGAGACTTGTCGCTGGGCAGGCCTTCGGGCACTTCCACGAGCATCCCGTAGGCATCTTCCTTGTCCCAACTGAAGGCCACGATCAAACGCTTGTAGGTGCATTTGTCCTGAGCCTCGCACAACGGGCCAACCAAATACTGGTCACCGTCCTCGGTGACGGCAGACATCTGCTCCTGAGCACTGCCGGTCAGGTTGATCACCCAGTCAGGCAGGCGTTCCTCGCCCTTGATGGTGTCCTGCCAGGTTTCCCGATATTCAGGGTCCGAGCCGAGCAGCTGGTCGACCCGGACCTGGCCATCATTGGCCGCCATCGCTGCTGCGCTTCCAGCCAGAAGCAGGGCCGCAGCCAGCGATGTGATTGGCTTCCTGCTCATGTTCAACCTCGACCGCGTCCAAAGAAGAAGGAGGCTACGAAAAGCACCAGGAAGACAATGAACAGGATCTTCGCGATACCCGTGGCGGCGCCGGCGATGCCACCGAAACCCAGTACGGCAGCGACGATGGCGATGATGAGGAAAGTGATAGCCCAACTCAGCATGATGCATCTCCTTTCTTTTTGGAAAACAGCCCGGCCTCAGGCCTCAAAACACCCAGCGCTCTTGAGGCACAACAGTTTCGACAGTGGCCGGTGGGGTACTGGCAGATGGCAGCGGTTCAGCTGCCTTCACCAAGGTTTTGGCATGAGATGCCTGAATCTGTGCCAGCAAGGCAGTTTGCGCGGCCACCTGATCGGCCAGTCGCGCGGTTTGCCAGCTGTAGTAGAAGAGGCCGGCGGCCAATGTCAGCAGTACCGCCATTCCAATCATCACGAAGTGGCGGATGGGCAGTGCGGCGGCCTGCGGACGGTTGACGGACTGGCGGTTCATGCCGGCTTCTCCTGCTGTAATTTTTCTATTCAAACCTGAACAGGTAATTGCAGCCTGCATGCCAGCTGTTTCTATAATAAAAAATCCTTGTAAATCATATAGTTAAATAATAATCGGTAATCCTGTGAGGACGTATCCTGCACGATGCCCCCTATGGCGTCGTGCGATTTGCACGATCAGCCTTCGACCTTGGTGGCTACCTTGAGCAAATCTGCATCAACGCCCCGAACTCCAATGATCTGGCGGGCGATTTCCACAGCGATGGTTTTTTGCTCACTGCTGACCACCTCACCGGACAGCCGAACCATGCCCTCTTCACTGGCCACCTTGATGTTCAACCCATCCAGGTTGCGGCTGAAGCGGTAGCTGTTCTGGATCTTGTCTACCACCCAGCTATCGCTGGGCTGCGGGCCGGTCGGCGCACCAACTGGATTCTCTCTGGCCTTGGCCATGGCAGCGGTGTCCAGGCTCACCAGGTTGTTGACCAGGTGCACGCCGTCGGTTGTGCGTGCCACTACACCCGCCAGCTCCTTGGCTTCAGGGCTGTCGACCCTGCCGCGCAGGGTCACTACACCGTCACTGCTCTGCACCTCGATAGGTGCCTTTTCGGTGGTTCGGCTCCAAAGCAATCGAGCGCGAATGACGGCAGCCAGGGTGGCGTCCTCCAACCGCTGGGCATACGCACGCAGCTCAAGCGGGCGCTCTACCAATTCGGGTTTAACCTGCAACCGGTTATCAACTTGCTCAATTCCGCGCGTCGCCAGCGCAATATGTTCAGCCAGCTGGCGTTCGACCTCGTTCTCCACTTCGCCTGAAAGCCGCGCCTGGTGGCCTTCGACCTCGACGCCGATGCGGAACGGGTTGAGCATTCGATTAAGCGACAGGGCTGTTTGCAGTGAACCCTCAAGGCGGGCGTTCTGTATCGGGTCCGCCGATACCGACGCGCAAATGAACACTAGGCTGGCAGCGAGAAGACTCATTCGAGTGGAAATGAGCATGTGCGCACTCCTTTTGTTGGCAAAATCTGAAAATCGTCGCAACCAATGTGCCACCGCTCTGCTCTAAGAAAATCATCGAGATATCGCGGCTTCACGGCAGTCATTGGCCATTGGCTAGCATGCAAAGGACAGAATCCTTCAGAATTGACCATGCAACTTGCCCGATTTTCCCCACACTAATTGAGATCGACCCCTAAGGAGCGCAGCACATGGAATCAGCCCAGGACAAGCAAGGCCGCATTCTGCTGGTGGATGACGAGTCCGCGATCCTGCGCACCTTCCGCTACTGCCTCGAAGACGAAGGCTACAGCGTGGCCACCGCCAACAGTGCTTCACAGGCCGAAGCGCTGCTGCAACGCCAGGTGTTCGACCTATGTTTCCTCGATTTGCGCCTCGGCGAAGACAATGGCCTGGACGTATTGGCTCAGATGCGTGTTCAAGCGCCGTGGATGCGGGTAGTCATCGTCACCGCTCATTCAGCCATCGACACCGCGGTTGATGCCATTCAGGCGGGTGCCGCCGATTACCTGGTCAAGCCCTGCAGCCCGGATCAACTGCGCCTTGCCACCGCCAAACAACTGGAGGTCCGCCAGCTGTCTGCGCGGCTCGAAGCGCTTGAAGGGGAAATGCGCAAGCCCAAGGACGGCCTGGACTCGCACAGCCCGGCCATGATGGCCGTGCTGGAAACCGCGCGGCAGGTGGCGACCACCGATGCCAACATCCTCATCCTCGGCGAGTCGGGTACCGGTAAAGGTGAACTGGCCCGCGCCATCCACGGCTGGAGCAAGCGAGCACGCAAGGCATGCGTCACTATCAACTGCCCGTCGCTCAATGCAGAACTGATGGAAAGCGAGCTGTTTGGCCATACCCGTGGCGCATTCACCGGTGCCAGCGAAAGTACGCTGGGCCGGGTCAGCCAGGCGGACGGGGGCACGCTTTTTCTCGACGAAATCGGCGATTTCCCCCTGACTTTGCAACCAAAATTGCTTCGCTTCATTCAGGACAAAGAGTACGAGCGGGTCGGAGACCCGGTCACCCGCCGGGCCGATGTGCGCATTCTGGCGGCAACCAACCTGAACCTTGAAGAGATGGTGCGGGAAAGCCGCTTCCGGGAAGACTTGCTCTACCGCCTGAACGTCATCACCTTGCACCTGCCGCCCCTGCGTGAACGCAGTGAAGACATTCTTACCCTGGCAGATCGCTTCCTGGCACGCTTCGTCAAGGAGTACTCCCGCCCGGCACGAGGCTTCAGCGAAGAGGCGCGTGCCGCACTGCTCAACTACCGCTGGCCCGGCAACATCCGCGAACTGCGCAACGTGATCGAGCGTGCCAGCATCATCTGCCCACAGGAACGGGTCGAAATCAGCCACTTGGGCATGGGCGAACAACCAGCCAGCAACGCGCCACGGGTCGGTGCGGCATTAAGCCTCGACGAGCTTGAGCGCGCTCACATCGGCGCCGTACTGGCTGCCAGCGATACCCTCGACCAAGCCGCCAAGACACTGGGTATCGATGCCTCCACCCTTTATCGCAAGCGTAAGCAGTACAACCTATGAGATGGCCAATGAAGCTGCGCACGCGGCTTTTCCTGAGCATATCGGCGCTGGTCACGGTCGCGCTGCTGGGTTTGCTGCTAGGCCTTGTAAGTGTGCTGCAAATGGCAACCGTGCAGCAGAGGTCGGTGGGTGAAATGACTCACGCGCTGGAGGTTGGCCTCAAACTGCGGCAAAACCTGGGTGAACAACTGACGCTGATGCTGGATGAGAGTACAGCGCCGGATAACCTCCAGGCGTTGCAGGAAAACTTCCAGACCCTGCTGAACAAAGGCCTTGAGCAGGGCGGAGAACGTACGGGCCTCAGCAAAGCCAGCAGCAACTACCAGGCATTTCTCCAGGCTTATCGAGACAGTTCGGCACCCGCCAGAAGCATGGGCATTGATCAACCACTGGGGGCCGCATTCAACCAGGTTCGCACAGACCTGCTCGACTCGCACAAGCAGGCGCTGGACACGATTACTCGTAGCGAAGAACACACCCGCGACCGGGCGCTGTTGGTCAGTGGCGTGCTTGGCCTGATGGGGTTGGTCGTGCTGGTGCTCGGATTTGTCACCGCGCACAACATCGCGCGGCGCTTTGGCCAGCCCATCGAGGCCCTGGCGAAAGCCGCAGACCAATTAGGCCAGGGCAATTTCGATGTCACCTTGCCTGTAACCCAAGCCATCGAACTCAATCAGCTTACCCGCCGCTTCGGCCTCATGGCCGACGCACTGCGCAAGCATCAGGCGACCAATGTTGATGAATTGCTGGCCGGCCAGCAACGCCTGCAGGCTGTACTCGACAGCATCGACGACGGCCTGTTGATCATTGACCGCCAAGGCCACCTAGAGCACCTCAACCCGGTGGCCCAGCGCCAGCTCGGCTGGAGTGACAGCCGCGTTGGCAGCGGCCTGGCCGAGGCCTTGCAACGCCCAGAGCTGGAACAGCAACTGCGCCAGGTGTTGCGCGGTGGCAGCCTGGACCGCCAGCCCGACGACTTGTGTATCGAGGTGGATGAAGAGTCGCGGTTGCTGACCTACAGCCTGACACCGGTCAGCCACCCGCAAGGGCCGATTCTTGGTGCTGTGATGGTGCTCCACGACGTCACCGAACAACGGGCGTTCGAACGCGTGCGCAGCGAGTTCGTGCTGCGCGCTTCGCATGAACTGCGCACCCCGGTAACTGGCATGCACATGGCCTTTGGCTTGCTTCGCGAGCGAGTCAAGTTCCCACCTGAAGCCCGCGAAAGCGACCTGCTGGAGACTATCGGCGAAGAAATGCAACGCCTGACGCAGTTGATCAATGATCTGCTGAACTTCTCGCGGTACCAAAGCGGGCTGCAAAAGCTTGAGCTTGCGCCGTGCGCCATTGATGACCTGCTGCAACGCGCTCAGGCTCGTTTCAGTGAACAGGCTTCGACCAAGCAAGTTGAGCTGGTGATGGAACTTGAACCACCGCTGCCTCGCATCCAGGCCGACGTTGCGCAACTGGACAGAGTGCTCGACAACCTTCTCAACAATGCCATCCGGCACACCGCCAGCGGCGGGCGAATCAGGCTGCATGCCCGAAGACATGTCGAGCGGGTAATCGTCAGTGTCGAGGACACCGGCGAAGGGATTGCCTATGGGCAGCAGGGGCGGATTTTCGAGCCATTCGTGCAGGTAGGGCGCAAGAAGGGCGGGGCCGGGTTAGGTTTGGCCTTGTGCAAGGAGATCGTCCAGTTGCACGGGGGGCGTATGGGCGTGTTCTCCAGGCCAGGGCAGGGGACACAGTTCTATATGGCTTTGCCAGTCTGAAGCAGGCTGGTGAGGCAGGCCTCAAGGCTCATCGTCAATCCGCGACCGACGCACCTGCCGCCCTCGGGTCACCAGCTCGGCAAACTGCCGGGCATTGAGCGGATGGGCAAATAACCAGCCCTGGCCGTAATTGACCCCTTCGCTATTGAGCAGCACTGCCTGGGCCTCGCACTCGATACCTTCAGCTATCACCCTCAAATGCAGGTCATGGGCCATACGAATGATATGCGGCGCCACCCCACTACTGGCCGCGTCATGGCCCAGCGCATCGATGAACGCTTTATCGATCTTCAGGCAGTCCACCGGCAAGGTCTGCAAGTAGGCCAGGCTGCAGTAACCCGTGCCAAAGTCATCAATCAGCACCTGATGCCCAACCGAACGCAGGGCCTGCAGGTTATCGCGTGCCACCACCACGTCAATCAGCCCCCGCTCAGTGACCTCGAAGGCGATCTGGCTGGCGGCGACTCGATGCAATGCCAGCAACCGTGCCGCCACCCGGCCAATACGCGGCACCATCACATCGCAAGCTGCCAGATTCACGGAGATGTACAAATTGCGGTGCGACCGCAGCAACTGCCCCAACTGTTCAAGCACACGCTGTAGAACAAAGTCGGTGATCTGGCGAATCTGCCCAGTGTTCTCGGCCAAAGGGATGAACAGGTCAGGGCTGGTCAATGTGCCATCAGGCCGTCGCCAGCGCACCAGAGCCTCGGCTCCGACACAGCGCCGGCTGTCGAGCTCGATGATTGGCTGATAAAGCACCTGTAGCTCGCCGCGGCGCAGCGCATTCTGCAACTCCGAGCTCATTGAACGCCGCTGCAAGATCAGTTGCAGCACCAACCAGCCGATGCAGCACGCTGCCAGCACGCTGCCTGGGAACAGCAGCCAAAGCATGCCGTTCATCCGCAAGGGCAAGCTGGCACGAGGGGCAATCAGCACCAGCTGGTAATCCGGGGACTTCGTCGGCATCCGGTACACCAGGCGGTCATGCAACTCATACAGCGAGTTCTGGCTGGGCGGTGGCCAATCGCTGGCGGGCGGCCAGACCTGCGATGGCCCCAACACCGGAATGGCACGGGTGCCATTATCGAGCACCACCAACAAGCTACCGCCCGGCGGCAAGTCAACCACGTCGGTCAGGTGGCCGCGCGAGGTGGAAACCAGAAAGTTGCCGCGCGCCAGCATCAATGCGGCGAGGTTCTCGTTGGGTTCAGTGGTGGTATTGAGCCAGTAACTGTATGTCGGGCCCTGAATATCCGGGGCCCTTGTTGGCACGAAGGCTCTCGCGCCACCTCGATTGGAACATGCCACATTACTGTCTACGTAGGCCGCTTCGTAGATAAAGCGAGACCCCAGGCCAACTTGCTGCAAAGCCGCCACCATCGCCGGACTGCAACCGCGCAATGGCTGAGCCTGCAGCTCGTCGACCCCTTCGCGCAACTGGCCAAACACCTGCTCCAGCCGATCAAGAAAGCGCTCGCCCTGAGCGTTCATCTGCGCGCTTTCGCTCTGCTTCATCTGCTGCAATGCGATGCCAATGCTGGCAGTCAGCAGCACGGCGGCGCTGGCCAATGCTGCCAGTGAGGCCAGCATCCAGGGACGGTAAAAAAATTGGCGCAAGGCAGTTATCAGGGCCGACATGGGCAGCATCCAGTTGATTACCAAGGTATAGCAACTGAAATGCACATTGGCTCGCGCCGTTTGGCGGAAGCTTCAACGCAGGCGATTGAGAACCTGCAGCATGGCCGCGGTCTGCGCGTCCGGCATACCGTCGAAGCGTTGTGGGCGGAAGCGCATCTGGAATGCAGCGATTACATGCCGGGTTTCTACATCCAGTTCGCCACTCTGCTCTATGGCATAGCCAAAGCGCGCCAACTGCTGTTGATACCAAGCGATGCTTGGCGGGTTGACGCTGAAGTAAGCTTGTTGCCGCGCCACGGCGTTGGCCTCTGGCCAAATGCCAACACCTGCATCGGCAAGGCGTTTCCATGGGAACAGCGGGCCCGGGTCAAGCTTGCGCAGCGGCGCAATGTCGCTGTGGCCAATGATGTAGCGGGGTTGAATATTGTTGCGCTTGACGATGTCCTTGAGCAGGGCGATCAGCGCTTGAACCTGGGCCTCACTGTAGGGGTGCCATACCCGCCCATTCGGCGTATCAGTGAACCCGGGGTTGACGATTTCGATGCCGATTGAGCTCGAGTTCAGCCAGGTACGCCCATCCCACTGGCTATCACCCGCGTGCCAGGCACGACGGTTTTCATCAACAAGCTGGTAGACGGTGGCCGGCCCATCGCCAATCAGGTAATGGCTGCTGACCTCGCCATGGGTAAGCAGCGCCAGCGAGCGCTCCAGTGAGGCATTGGTGTAATGCAGGACAACAAACTGAATGCGATTGTCCTGGTTGGCCGAGGGGTGGCTGCGGTCAATGCGCAGGCCGGTCGAACAACCCGCCAGGGCAATCAGCAGCAATGCGGTAAAAAACGCTTTCATTAGGGAAGCCAGGGTGATTTGCCAGTAACGCAACAGCATAACGTATGCGTGCCCGGCTCACCCGTTCAGCTTTGTTCCACGCGGTTACGGCCAAGTTCTTTGGCCCGATACAACGCGGCATCGGCACGTTTGAGCACCTGGTCGCCGCGCTCTCCTGTACGGAATGCACCCAGCCCAATGGAGGTGGTGATGACTACCCGCTCGCCTTTGAAGTGAAACGGGCAGGCTTCGATTGCCGCACGCAAGGCTTCTGCGACTTGCGCTGCGGCGGCCGGTGAGGTTTGCGGCAGCAGCAGCACGAACTCTTCACCACCAAACCGGGCGATGAAATCACGGGCACGCAGGCGTTTGCGCAACTGATCGGCGACAATTTTCAGCACTTTGTCGCCAGCCAGGTGGCCATAACTGTCGTTGATCCGCTTGAAGTGGTCCAGGTCAAGAATCGCCATGGCCAGATGGCCACCATTCTCTTGCCAATCCACCATCTCGCGCTCTACACGCTCACTCCACGCCGCACGGTTGGGCAGGCCGGTCAGCGGGTCGATCAGGGCTTTTTGCCGCTGTTCCTCAAGGTGCTCGCGATAGCCGAGCGCTTCTTGCTCCATGTTCGCCACGCGCTCGGCCAAACCTTGCAGGCGGCCGGCAAGTTCCTGTTCGCGGCGGTCGCGTTCGTGCTGGTGGTCATCCATGGTGACCAACAGGCCTTCCAGGCGGCCTTCCAGAATCTGTTTCAGGCTGACAACGTCAACTGCACCCTGCACGCTGCTTTGCAGGCCATCGACTTGTTCGCGCAACTGGCTGTCCAGCTCACGGGCGGCGGAGCTATTGTCTGCGTGGCCAGCACTGGCCTCGTGAAGGTGGCTCTGGAAAGTTTCCAGGCGTTCATTGAGCTGTTGCAGGTAGGTCTCGAATTCATGCTGGCCACTGTCGGTGATGGCTAGCATCAGCACAGCAAGGTCATCCAGCACCGGAATCAGCTCATACCAGTTCAGCCCCCGTGCCACGCGTTCGCGCATCTCCAAAGCTTGCGCCTTGTGGCGTTCGGGCAGGCTGAGGTCGTCCAGCAAGCCGATCAGCGTTTGCTCGATGTGCGCGGCTACCTGGCTGTAGGGCGGCTCGACCGCATCCGGCAGTGCATACGGCCCATCTTCGCCGAAGGTTTCTGCCAAAGGCGCCAGAGTTTCGTCTTTCTGTTCGACGGGGACGGGAGGCTGCTCGGGTACGGCTTGAGGCTCGCCCATCTCTGGAGCTTCTGGCTCCAAGGTGGTCGCCTCAGGTTCGTCGAGCGCTCGCGGCTCGACGACAGGTACCGTGTTTGCTTCCGGCTGTGGCTTCTCAAGGGGCTGGGCAACAGGCCGCAGCTCATCCATATCGCGTGGAGGCAAGTCGACCAATACAGGGCCATCCGGCAACGGTTGGTGCTGAACCTCGGCTGGCGGGGCAGCTGGCACGGTGGCCACCGGAGCGCTTTCGGGCTGAGGATCATCCTCACGATGGCCGAACAGCCGCTGCAGTAACCCCGGCTTTGCCTCCTCTTCACCTTTGCTAAGCGATGACAAGGCGCGCCCTTGCAAGCCACTGAGTTCACCCAGCAATGGCGGCAGTTCACGCGACTGGCTAACACCACCGTCCAGCTTCTTGGCCAGTTTTTTCAGCGGGCGAGACACATCGCCGGGCAACGGCAGGCCCTGAAGCTGGGCAACCAGCGCATTCAAGGCATCACTGACCTGGTTCATCCGCGTTTCGCGGCGCTGCTCCGAGTCGAGCACGGCTTTTTCCAGGCGAGGGATAAGCCCGGCAAGGCCGGCATCCATCGTGTCGCTGCGGATGACTTCGCGCATTTCCTTCATGCACTGGTCGACTACCTTGTCGCTGCCTTCTGCCGCCAGCGAGCTGCGCACCAGGCCGCGCCGCAGCAGATCGAGGCGTGCTTCCCAACGACGCTCGAGCTTCTCCTGCTGCTCGATACTCTTGAGGTATTTTTCTTTCCAGCGCTCGGCTTCTTCGGTCATGCCTGGATCCGCGACGGGTAATGCAGCTGTGGGGGTAATTAAAGGCTGTCGGCGAGTGGCACAAACTCTTGAGGGTTTGGGCACGCACTTGCTGATCTAGCTCAAGACCGGCAGCGTATCCACAGTCAGTGCATCAGGCAATCGGATCTCCACGGCAACCGGAAGATGGTCTGAAATTGGCTGCGCCAGTACTTCGACCCGCTCCAGAGCAAGGGTAGGGCTTAGCAGGATATGGTCCAGACAACGCTGTGGGCGCCAGCTGGGAAAGGTTGCTTCGGCCTGGGGTGCAACGAGGCCCAAGTCACGCAGGGGAGAGTGGTCCAACAGGTCGGTGGCATGGGTGTTCATGTCACCCATCAGCACCTGATGGCGGTAGCCGCCGATCAGCTCGCGTATATAAGCCAGTTGCCGGGCGCGTGTCTTGGCACCCAGCGCAAGGTGCATCATGACCACGATCAGCGCATCTTCACCCTCACCGAAGCGCACCAGAATCGCACCTCGGCCAGCAGGGCCGGGCAGTGGATGATCTTCCAGCAGGTGTGGTTTCAAACGGCTGAGCACACCGTTGCTGTGCTGGGCAAAACGCCCAAGGTTGCGGTTGAGCTGCTGATACCAGTAGGGAAACGCCCCAAGCTGGGCCAAGTGCTCCACCTGATTGACGTAGCCCGACCGCATGCTGCCGCCGTCAGCCTCCTGCAAGGCAACCAGGTCAAAATCATTGAGCAGGTCGCCAATCTTCTGCAGGTTGCCCGCACGGCCGGTGTGCGGCAGCACGTGCTGCCAGCTGCGGGTCAGATAGTGCCGGTAACGCTCGGTGCTGATGCCAACCTGAATGTTGAAGCTGAGCAGCCGCAGGCGACCATCCTCGGGCAGGCCAGGGGCCTGCAGGTGATGCTCGTTGACCTGCGGCTGGTGCAGGCCAATGCCACGCGTGCTTCTGAAGCGGGGCATGGGGGCGCCGCTTACTTAGCGGCGCGCTCCTTGGCAATCAGTTGGTCGGCGACGTTCAACACGCCTTCCGGCCCGCCGGCCGTGCCCAGGTCGAAGCGGTACTTGCCGTTGACCACCATGCTCGGTACACCGGTGATTTCATACTTCTTCGCCAGTTCTTTGGCCTGGTTGACCTGGCCTTTGATTGCGAAGGAGTTGAAGGTGGCGAGGAACTTGTCCTTGTCGACGCCCTGGGTGGCGAGGAAGTCAGCCATGTCCTGAGGGTCTGTCAGGCGCTTGCGCTGGTTCTGGATAGCGTCGAATACCGCGGCGTGAACCTTGTGCTCGACACCCATGGCTTCGAGGGTGAGGAACATCTGGCCGTGCGCGTCCCAAGGGCCGCCAAACATGGCAGGTACACGCTTGAAGTTGACGTCGGCTGGCAGCTTCTCGGCCCACGGGTTGATGGTCGGCTCAAAGTGGTAGCAGTGAGGGCAGCCATACCAGAACAGCTCGACTACCTCGATTTTGCCCGGAACGGAAACCGGAACGGGGTTGCTCAGCTCGATATATTCCTTGCCTGCCACAGGCTCCGCGGCCTGTACGGCGGTCATACCGAATACGCTGGCAGCGACCAGCGCGGCGCTGAGAATCAGTTTACGCATGCTTTACTCCTGAGCATTCATTGGTCGCCTCGACGCGACCAGTACTAAGACCGGCCGGGAAGGGCCCGAGTTCTGTAGTGTAACGGCAGTGAACGGAAAAAAGGGCGGTTAAACCGCCCTTTCATCTTGGTCCTACAGCATTAACCGAATGTTAATGCAGCCCCTGGATGTAGCTGGCCAGAGCTTCGATGTCGTGATTGCTCAGCTTGCCGGCGATGGTGCGCATGGTCATGGCATCGCCGTCGTTGGTGCGGTTGCCTTCGCGGAAGTCGGTCAATTGCTTGGTCACATACTGCGAATGCTGGCCGCTCAGGTGCGGGAAGCCGGCAAGCGCAATACCGGCGCCATTAGGTGAATGGCAACCCGTGCAGGCAGGCAAGCCTTTCTCGATGTCGCCGCCATTGAACAGTGCACGGCCCCGTTCGACCAGTTTCGGGTCGGCGGCACCCACGCTGCCTTTCTGGCTGGCGAAGTAGGCAGCAATGTCGGCCAGGTCCTGATCATTGAAGTTGGCCAGCATACCGGTCATTTCAAGCACGGTACGTTTGCCCGCCTTGATCTCGTGCAGTTGCTTTTCGAGGTAGCGCTGGCCCTGGCCGGCCAGTTTCGGGAAGTTGGGCGCCAGGCTGTTGCCGTCAGGGTTGTGGCAGGCACCACAAACGGCCGTCTTGGCCTGGCCGGCGGCAGCATCGCCTTTGATGGGGTCAGCAGCAGTGGCCGCACCTGCGACACCCAGGGTCAACAGCAGACTCACGACTAGTTTGTTCATCAGCTAATCCAACACGGCTAAGGGTGAAATGTTATGTATCGGGACTGCCGCTCATCCAAAGGATGACCAAACGGTAGTCCTCGGCACTGCAGTCCATGCACAATCCACGCGGCGGCATAGCCTTGAAACCCTGGGTAACATGCGCTGTGAGTACGTCCATGCCTTGCGCCAGCCTTGGCTCCCAAGCTGCCCGGTCACCCTTCTTGGGCGCCTGTGGCAACTGCCCGGCGTGACAGGCCGCACACGTGCGGTTGTACAACGCCTCGGGATCCTGTGTAGCCTGTGCGCTGAAATACGGCAGGAACATACCGACAGCTAGCAGCCATTTCGCCATGCGGAACGACCTGACAGGGTTGGGGGACGCGCTGCGTTCTGATGCGCGAGCTATTGTTCGACACCCCATGCCCGTTCTCCTTCGCTGGGAGAATGAGCACACAAAAACTGGGGCATTATATACTTCCGCCATCCAAACGGAAACGACACCGCTTGCCGGCCCAGGCTTAGGCAACACCCACATCGGAAATCCCATGCAAGTCAAAAACCCCATCCTCGGCCTCTGCCAGAAAGCCAAATTCGCCCTCAGCGCTGCCAAGGTCGAACAATGCCCGGACGACCAGGGTTACGAGGTGGCTTTTGCCGGCCGTTCCAATGCCGGTAAATCCAGCGCCCTCAACACCCTGACTCATGCCAGCCTGGCGCGTACCTCGAAAACCCCGGGGCGCACCCAGCTGTTGAATTTCTTCAGTCTGGACGATGAACGGCGATTGGTCGACCTGCCGGGCTACGGATATGCAAAAGTCCCGATTCCGCTCAAGCAGCACTGGCAGCGCCACCTGGAAGCTTACCTGGGCAGCCGTGAGTGCCTGAAAGGGATCATCCTGATGATGGATGTGCGCCACCCGATGACCGACTTCGACAAAATGATGCTCGACTGGGCCAAGGCCAGCGGCATGCCGATGCACATTTTGCTGACCAAGGCAGACAAACTTACCCATGGCGCTGGCAAGAACACCCTGCTCAAGGTGCAGTCGGAAATTCGCAAGGGTTGGGGTGATACCGCCACCATCCAGCTGTTCTCCGCGCCGAAGCGACTGGGGCTGGAAGAAGCCTATCGAGTGCTGGCTGAATGGATGGAACTGGAAGACAAGCCGGCCATTTGAGGGTTTGCTCGTCCGCTGTGGGGGCGGCGGTTCGCAGCTCCCACAGGGCTCCCAACAGACCGCATGCCAAATTCCGGGCAAAAAAAACCCCGGACTTCATATGGGGAGGGGGAAGTTCGGGGTTCAAGTCCGGACCGCTAGGGCGGGGTCCGGGTATCTGCCAACACTTAACACAACATAGGAGCATCGAAAGGCTTCACCAGCCATTCAGTGACTCTGAGTTCCGCTTCACCGGTTTAGTTCCCGGCCCCAGAAAACTATTTGCGATAGTTTCATGAAACTTCTGAACTAATGGCATCGAGCCATGCCAGGATCCGCGTCACTACGTCGCAGATCCTACACAGCTTTGCCGTCTCAATCAGTGAGCTTCGTCCCAATTCGAGCCAACACCTGCTTCGACCAGCAGCGGCACATCCAGTTGCGCAGCGCTGCTCATCTGCTGGAGAATTTCATCTTTCACCTGCTCGACCAGGTCTTCACGCACCTCCAGCACCAGTTCGTCGTGCACCTGCAGGATCACACGGGCATCCAGGCCGCTCGCGCTCAGCCAGTTGTCCACGTTGACCATCGCACGCTTGATGATGTCCGCTGCAGTACCCTGCATCGGCGCGTTGATCGCCGTGCGCTCGGCACCTTTACGCAAGGCAGGGTTCTTGGCGTTGATGTCCGGCAGGTACAGGCGGCGGCCAAACAGGGTTTCGACAAAGCCCTGCTCAGCGGCCTGGGCACGTGTGCGTTCCATGTAGGCGAGCACACCTGGGTAACGGGCGAAGTAGCGGTCGATGTAGTCCTGCGACTGCTTGCGGTCTACGCCAATCTGCTTGGCCAGGCCGAATGCACTCATGCCATAGATCAGGCCAAAGTTGATGGCTTTGGCGCTACGACGCTGGTCGATAGTGACCGCCTCCAGGTCCACACCAAACACTTCCGCTGCTGTGGCACGGTGTACGTCGAGGTTGTTGCGGAAGGCATGCAGCAAGCCTTCGTCCTTGGCCAGGTGGGCCATGATGCGCAACTCAATCTGCGAATAGTCCGCGGCCAGCAGCTTATAGCCTGGGCTGGCCACAAAGGCCTGGCGGATGCGACGGCCTTCGGCCGTACGAATCGGAATGTTCTGCAGGTTCGGGTCGCTCGAGGAAAGCCGCCCAGTCGCGGCCACGGCTTGCTGGTACGAGGTATGGATACGCCCGGTACGTGGGTTGATCTGCCCCGGCAGTTTGTCGGTGTAAGTACTCTTGAGCTTGCTCAGGCTGCGGTACTGCATCAGTACTTCGGGAAGCGGGAAGCCTTGCTCGGCCAGCTCGTCCAACACGGCTTCGGCAGTAGACGGCTGACCTTTGGCAGTCTTGCTCAGCACAGGCATGCCGAGCTTGTCGTAAAGAATGGCGCCCAGCTGTTTTGGCGAGCCGAGGTTGAACGTTTCACCCGCCAGCTCATAGGCGCGTGCTTCCAGTTCGATCATCTTGGCGCCCAGCTCACCGCTTTGCTTGTGCAGCAGCTCCGGGTCTACCAGAGCACCCTGGCGCTCGATCTTGGCCAGCACAGGCACCAGTGGCATCTCGATGTCCATCAGCACCGGCAGCACGCTGGGCGTCTGGGCCAGGCGCGTTTGCAGCGCTTGGTGCAGGCGCAAGGTGATATCGGCATCCTCTGCGGCGTAGGGCCCGGCCTTGTCCAGATGGATCTGGTTGAAGGTAAGCTGCTTGGCACCCTTGCCGGCGATGTCTTCGAAGGCAATGGTGGCGTGGTCCAGGTACTTCTGCGCCAGGCTGTCCATGTCGTGGCGTGTGCCCGTCGAGTTCAGCACGTAGGACTCAAGCATGGTGTCGTAAGCAACACCGCGCATCTGAATGGCCGGCGAGCCGTTGGCAAGGATGTTGATGTCGTACTTGGCGTTCTGCCCGACCTTGGCTTTTGCCGGGTCCTCCAGCAGTGGCTTGAGGGCTAGCAGCACAGCTTCGCGGTCGAGCTGAACCGGTGCTCCCTCATAGTCATGGGCCAGGGGCACGTAGGCCGCTTCATGGGCCTGGACCGCGAACGACAGGCCCACCAACTGCGCCTGCTGGGCATCGAGGCCGGTGGTTTCCGTGTCGAAGGCAAACAGTGGCGCCTGGCGAAGCTTTTCCAGCCATGCGTCAAAGCGGGCTTGATCGAGGATGGTTTCGTACGTGGGCTCGACTTTGGCGGCTGGCGCATCAACCGGCACGATTTCCTCACCAACCTTCACCGCATCACGTTGTACTTCGGCAACCCAGCTTTTGAATTCCATCTCGGTGTAGAGCGCTAGCAACGTTTCACGGTCCGGCTCGCCGCAGACCAGCGCCTCAACTTCCACATCAAGCGGCACGTCTACCTTGATGGTGGCCAATTCATACGAAAGGAATGCCGCATCCCGATGTTCTTCGAGCTTGGCTGGTAGCGTCTTGGCGCCACGAATCGCCAGAGCCGGTACTTTGTCGAGGTTGGCGTACAGGTCGCTCAGGCCGCCGCCGATACCAGTCAGCAGGCCTACCGCAGTCTTCTCACCTACACCAGGCACGCCAGGAATGTTGTCAACCTTGTCCCCCATCAGGGCCAGGAAATCGATGATGTGTTCAGGGCCAACACCGAATTTCTCGTGCACACCCGCCACATCCAGCACGCTGCCGGTCATGGTGTTGACCAAAGTAACGTGCCCGTCCACCAACTGCGCCATGTCCTTGTCGCCGGTCGAAATGATCACCGGCCGGCCCTGTGCCGCGCTGCTGCGTGCCAGGGTGCCGATCACATCGTCGGCTTCGACCCCTTCCACGCACAGCAGCGGATAGCCCAGCGCCCGCACGCTGGCATGCAACGGCTCTACCTGAACCCGCAAGTCATCCGGCATGCTCGGGCGGTTGGCCTTGTAGTCGGCGAACATGGCGTCGCGGAAAGTGCCGCCCTTGGCGTCGAACACCACGGCAAACAGGCTGTCCGGGTACTGGCGGCGCAAGCTCTTGAGCATGTTCAGCACACCTTTGACCGCGCCGGTGGGCAAGCCCTTGGAGGTGGTCAGTGGTGGCAGCGCGTGGAAGGCGCGGTAGAGGTAGGAGGAACCGTCCACCAGGACGAGAGGCGCTTGGCTCATGAGGAGAATCAACCTTTTCGGCGGGTCCGGGGCTAGAATAGCCGGATCAATGACGACAAAGGGACAAGGTTATCATGCGTACACTCAATCGCCTGTTACTGCTCGGCCTGTTGGCAACCATGCCTGTCGTCACCCAGGCGGCGGAAGACGCCCCATCGGCAGATCCCGATGTCACCATTCGCACGGAAGGCGATAGAACCATCCAGGAGTACCGGCAAAACGGCTTCCTGTATGCAATCAAGGTAACGCCGAAAAACGGCAAGCCGTATTTCTTGGTACGCGCCGATGGCTCCGATGGCAATTTCATTCGTTCCGACCAACCGGACATGCTGATTCCGTCCTGGAAGATCTTCGAGTGGTAATCTGACGCGCACCGTTCACATCAACCTGGCACTCCCGGCGGAGTGCCCGTATGGGCAAACTTTCATCATGTCAGTCTTCACCCCCGTGACCCGGCCCGAGCTGGAAACCTTTCTGGCGCCGTACGAGCTGGGCCGTCTGCTCGACTTCCAGGGCATTGCCGCCGGCACCGAGAACAGCAATTTCTTCGTCAGCCTTGAACAGGGGGAGTTCGTGCTGACGCTGATCGAGCGCGGGCCCAGCGAGGACATGCCGTTCTTCATCGAGCTGCTCGACACTCTGCACGCCGCCGACATGCCGGTGCCGTACGCCATCCGTGACCGCGACGGCAATGGCCTGCGCGAGCTGTGCGGCAAGCCGGCGCTGCTGCAGCCCCGGTTGTCGGGCAAGCACATCAAGGCGCCGAATAACCAGCACTGCGCGCAAGTTGGCGAGCTGCTGGCGCACATCCACCTGGCTACCCGCAATAAGGTCATTGAGCGCAAGACCGATCGGGGCCTGGACTGGATGCTGGCTTCCGGCGCCGAGCTGATGCCGCGCCTTACTGCTGAACAGGCTGCGCTGCTGCAGCCGGCACTCGCCGAAATTACCGCGCACAAGGCGCAGATCCTGGCGTTGCCACGGGCCAACCTGCATGCCGACCTGTTCCGCGACAACGTGATGTTCGAGGGGACGCACCTGACGGGCGTGATCGACTTCTACAACGCCTGCTCCGGCCCGATGCTGTATGACATCGCCATCACCGTGAACGACTGGTGCCTGGATGAGCAGGGTGCCATTGATGTGCCTCGGGCACAGGCATTGCTGGCGGCCTATGCGGCTTTGCGGCCTTTCACGGCGGCCGAGGCCGAGCTGTGGCCGGAGATGCTGCGGGTAGGGTGCGTGCGCTTCTGGCTGTCGCGCCTGATTGCGGCGGAGTCGTTTGCCGGGATGGATGTGATGATCCATGACCCGAGCGAATTCGAGGTGCGTTTGGCACAACGGCAACAGGTGGCCTTGAAGCTGCCGTTCGCCTTGTGACCCGCATCGCGGATAAATCCGCTCCTACAAGTGTAGGAGCGGATTTATCCGCGATTGGCCGGCACAGGTTTCAAAGCTGCTCCAGGCACCCCGCCAAATCCCCGCCCAGCTTCTCCAGCAAACGCTCATAACCCTTGGCATCTACCGGGTCAGTACCACCCAAGGCATCCAGCTCAGCCAACCGCACCGGCAACCCGGCGGTCAACGTTTCGGCCAACCGAGGCCGCAGTGGCGGCTCGCTGAACACACACGTCTTGCCCACTTCCTGCAGGCGCTTGCGCATTGCGGCCACATGCTGAGCTCCCGGCTGCACCTCGGAAGCCACGCTGAACACGCCGGTATGCTTCAGGCCATAGGCAGCCTCGAAGTAATCGAACGCTTCGTGGAACACGAAGTAGGGCTTGTCGGCAATACCGGCCACACGAGCCTTGATCCGCGCATCCAGCCCATCAAGGCGCTCAACGAAGCCTTTCAGGTTGCTCTGATAGCGTGCTGCGTTGGCCGGGTCGGCAGCAGCCATGTCGGCCGCCATCTTCGTGGCGATCACGCGAGCGTTCACGGACGACAACCAAAGGTGCGCATCCAGGCTACCTGGCCGGTGATCGTGGTCATGATCGTCGTGGTCCTCTTCCTCGTGGGAATGGCTGTCCTCGCCAAAATGGCGAAGGCTCATGCCCGACAGCGACTGCACGGCCACTGTGGGCTTGCTGCGGCCAGCCAGCACTCGCGGCAGGAAGTTTTCCATATCCGGGCCAATCCAGTAGAGCAGGTCAGCATCGCCAACCTTCCGTACGTCGGACGGGCGCAGGGCGTAGTGATGCGGCGAAGCGCCGGGGGGCAGCAAGACGTCGGGGCTGCCGACACCGTCCTGCACGGCGGCGGCAATCTGCTGCAGGGGTTTGATACTGGTCAGCACACGCACGTCGGCTTGGGCCGAACAGGCGATGAAAGCGACAAAAAGCACAAGGAATCGGGACACGATGAATACTCGACTCGTCAGAAACAGGTAACATAATAACGTCTCTGTCCAGAACCGTCGCTGCCCATGTCCATCACGCCGCTGGCTCACCGTCCTCACGATCACTCCCACTGCGTCCACAGCGCCTTGGCCGAAGCCGATGCCCTGTGCACCCGCCAAGGCTTGCGCCTGACCGCATTGCGCAAGCGGGTGCTGGAACTGGTGTGGCAAAGCCACAAACCGCTGGGTGCCTATGACATCCTGGCCGTGCTGAGCGAGCAGGACGGGCGCCGGGCTGCGCCACCCACCGTTTACCGTGCCTTGGATTTCCTGCTGGAAAACGGGCTGGTACACCGCATCGCGTCGCTGAATGCCTTCATCGGCTGCAGCCACCCGGAGCACGTGCATCAGGGCCAGTTCCTGATTTGTCGTGAATGCCATGTGGCCATTGAGCTGGAGCAGGAAAGCATCAGCGGCGCAATCGTCGCCAGCGCGAATGCCGTGGGTTTCAGCGTTGAAACCCAGACGGTGGAAATTGTCGGCTTGTGCGGCAACTGCCGGAGCGCGGCATGAGCGATGCGCTGATCCGCCTTGAGCAGGTCGGTGTCACGTTTGGTGGCGAGGCCGTGCTCGACAGTATCGAGCTTTCGGTTGCCCCTGGGCAGATCGTGACCCTGATCGGCCCCAACGGTGCCGGCAAGACCACGCTGGTGCGTGCCGTGCTCGGTTTGCTCAAGCCACACCGGGGCAAGGTGTGGCGCCGGCCGAAGTTGCGCATCGGCTACATGCCGCAAAAAATTCAGGTAGACGCCACGCTGCCGCTGTCGGTGCTGCGCTTCTTGCGCCTGGTGCCCGGCGTAGACCGCGCGGCAGCCTTGTCGGCGCTGCAGGAAGTGGGGGCTGAGCAGGTTATCGACAGCCCGATCCAGACCATTTCCGGCGGTGAAATGCAGCGCGTGCTGCTGGCCCGCGCCCTGTTGCGCGAACCTGAACTGCTCGTCCTGGACGAGCCAGTACAGGGCGTCGACGTGGTCGGCCAAACCGAGCTGTACAACCTCATCACCCGCCTGCGCGATCGCCATGGTTGCGGTGTGCTGATGGTTTCCCATGACCTGCACCTGGTGATGAGCGCCACCGACCAGGTTGTGTGCCTGAACCGCCATGTGTGCTGCTCCGGCCACCCCGAACAGGTCAGCAATGACCCGGCCTTCGTCGAGCTGTTCGGCCAGAACGCGCCGAGCCTGGCCGTCTATCACCACCATCACGACCACAGCCACGACCTGCATGACTCGGTCATCGCCCCCGGCACCCATGTTCACGGAGAGCACTGCAAGCATGGCTGATTTTCTTCTCTACGCCTTGCTTGCGGGTTTGTCCCTGGCGGTAGTAGCTGGCCCTTTGGGTTCTTTCGTGGTGTGGCGGCGCATGGCCTATTTCGGCGATACGTTGTCCCATGCCGCTTTGCTGGGGGTCGCGCTGGGCTTTGCGCTGGACGTGAGCCCGGCATTAGCGGTAACCGTCGGCTGCCTGTTGTTGGCGATCCTGCTGGTGACCTTGCAGCAACGCCAGCCTCTGGCCTCGGACACGCTGCTAGGCATCCTGGCCCCCAGCACCCTCTCGCTGGGCCTGGTAGTGCTGAGCTTCATGCATGATGTTCGTATCGACCTGATGGCCTACCTGTTTGGTGACCTATTGGCCATCAGCACCACCGACCTGTCCTGGATCCTCGGTGGCAGCGCCTTGGTCTTGCTGCTGCTCGCAGTGCTGTGGCGGCCTCTGCTGGCAGTCACCGTGCATGAGGAACTGGCCATGGTCGAAGGCCTGCCTGTCGCGGGCCTGCGCATGGCGCTGATGCTGCTGATTGCGGTGGTCATCGCCGTTGCCATGAAGATTGTCGGCGTGCTGCTGATTACCTCGCTGCTGATCATTCCCGCCGCTGCGGCACAACGCCACGCACGGTCACCCGAACAGATGGCGCTGGGCGCCAGCCTGCTAGGCATCACGGCTGTTTGCGGGGGCCTGGCCATGTCGTGGTTCAAGGACACCCCTGCCGGCCCTTCGATCGTGGTCTGCGCAGCAATGCTATTCTTGCTGAGCCTGGCCCTGCCAAAGCGCTGAAAACCGGGGTGTGTGATGGCACACCCTGCAACCTTTTCGCAAGTAAAGGGTCTGTAAGACCTGTTTTCGAGCGTGCGCACCTGGGTGTAGACTTGCTCGCTTTTTGCGCAAATTAGAGAGTCGCAGGAATGAAGCCGTTCGCATCCCGTTATCTGCTTGTTGCCGCGTTTTCCCTGTTCCTGGCTGCGTGTTCCAGCGCACCGGTCGAGCAGGCTGCACCTGCCCAAGCCGATGCCTGGCAGCAGCTGCAACAGAGTATCGCCAGCAATGAGCTGGCCACCGCCGAAGATCAACTGGCCACCCTGCAGGCCCAGTCGCCCGATGATGCACGCCTGGAGCAGTATCAGCGCCAACTTGCCGAAGCTTACCTGCAGCGCAGCCAGATCGTGCTGCAGAAGGGCGATGTGAACGCGGCTGCAACCGCGTTGGCGCGTGCCCGTGCGTTAATGCCACAAGCCCCGGCAGTAACGGGTGGTGATGCCGTCAGCCAAGCCCGCAAGGCCGAGCTGGAAAAAGCCGAAGCAGCGCTGAAGGCAGCGGAGGCCAAACCTCAGGCACGCGTAATCGACCCAACGGCGCCAAGCACCGTGATCGCCTTGAAAACCACTGACATTGCTGCAATGCGTCGCCAGCTGGACGAAATTGCCAAGGACGTCGTGAATTATCAATGTGAGGTGGTATTTCAGGTGCCACGCACCGAGGACGCACCCTGGTTGAAGACGTTGCTGCAGAAGCGGGTGCACAAGATCGATAGTGGCTTCAGCTTGAAGCAGAAACATGAGATTCAGCGCTCGATGCCGGCCCAAGTGGTACTGGTCCCGCATCAGCGCTGAGACCTTCGCGGGGCAAGGCCCCGCGAAGTGCCCCATCAGGCAGGCACAGACTCAGCTGCCGCTTCCCGCGCCCAAACCCGATGCCCCTCAACCGCTTTCACAAAGCCATCCACCACTTTCTGCTCATCGCCCACCAAAAGCCCTTTATCTGACTTAAGCCCCAAACCCTTTGCCAGCTCGTTAGGCAGCACCATCGCCTTCAAGTGCTTGTAACCTTCAAGCAGGAAATGCTTGGCCACGCCACTGGCCATCAGGGCTTCAATGGAAGCCTTGCCCGCAGGCACCACAACCCCATCGAACATGATTGATGGCATGCCTTCAATTGATGCATCCACCGGCATCTGCTTTCCATCCGCCGTTTTCACGGGAGCCGAACTGGGGCCCAACAGCATCAGCCTCGCGCTTTCTGCTTCCAGTGCCTTCACCAGCCTGTCGACGCTCCCGGCATCCACGCCGTCTGACACCAGCAGAGCTATCTTGCGGCCCTTGATACCCACATCCCCTGGGTGGTTCATCTGGCTCAATGCTTTGGATTTTGCGGGTTTGCTGCCTTTTACCTTGACCGTCGCCTGCTTCGGTGCCGCCAGGCCCAGGTTATCCGCCACCGCTGCTGCGAGCTTCAGGTCGATATTGGCCAGTATCTCGTTGACCACCCGCTGGCGGATGGTGCCGCGCTCAACCTTGCCCAGTTCGAAGCAGTAAGCCTTGATAATGTGCTGCTGCTCGGTCTCGCTCATGCTCTGGAAGAACAGCCGCGCCTGCGAAAAATGATCGCCGAACGACTCGCTGCGCTGGCGGATCTTGTGCGCGTCGATACGCTCCTGGTAGCTCTCGAAGCCGCCATCCTGTGCAGCTGGCGGGGTTTCTCGCGGCCAGCCGCCGTCAATCGAATTGGGCTCGTAGGCGGCACGGCCCTTGTCGATGGTCATGCGGTGCATGGCGTCGCGCTGGCTGCTGTGGTTCGGTGCCACCGGGCGATTGATCGGGATTTCGTGAAAGTTCGGCCCACCAAGCCGGCTGATCTGGGTATCGGTGTAAGAGAACAGGCGGCCCTGTAGCAGGGGGTCGTTGCTGAAGTCGATGCCCGGCACGATGTGCCCTGGGCAGAAGGCAACCTGCTCGGTTTCGGCGAAGAAGTTGTCCGGGTTGCGGTTGAGCACCATCTTGCCCAGCGGCCTCACCGGTACCAGCTCTTCAGGGATCAGCTTGGTAGGGTCCAGCAAGTCGAAATCGAACTTGTGTTCGTCAGCTTCAGGCACGACCTGCACGCCTAACTCCCATTCGGGGTAGTCACCGCTTTCGATGGCATCCCACAGGTCGCGGCGATGGTAGTCCGTGTCCTTGCCTGCCACCTTCTGGGCTTCGTCCCACAGCATCGAATGCACGCCTTGGCGCGGTTTCCAGTGAAACTTGACGAAACTGGCTACCCCTTGGGCGTTGATCAGGCGGAAAGTGTGCACGCCAAAGCCTTCCATCATCCGCAGGCTACGTGGGATGGCGCGGTCAGACATAGCCCAGATGACCATGTGTGCCGACTCCGGCACCAGTGAAACAAAGTCCCAGAAGGTGTCGTGGGCCGAGCCGCCGGTGGGCATCTCGTTATGGGGCTCGGGTTTCACTGCATGCACGAAGTCTGGAAACTTGATGGCGTCCTGGATGAAGAACACCGGCATGTTGTTGCCCACCAGGTCGAAATTGCCTTCATCGGTGTAAAACTTCACCGCGAAGCCACGCACATCGCGCACCGTATCGCCGGAACCGCGCGGCCCCTGGACTGTGGAAAAACGCACGAAAACGGGGGTTATCTTCTCTGGGTCTTGCAGGAAACCGGCCTTGGTCAATTCGCTGTGGCTGTCATAGCTCTGAAAGTAACCATGCGCCCCCGTGCCGCGAGCATGAACAATCCGCTCCGGGATTCGCTCATGGTCAAAATGGGTGATTTTCTCCCGCAGGATGAAATCCTCCAGCAGGGACGACCCACGCGGTCCTGCCTTCAAGCTGTTCTGGTTATCGGCAATTTTCACACCGTGATTGGTTCGCAGGGCCTGGCCGGTGGCATCGCTGCGAAACGCTTCCAGGCTCTGCAGCTTTACGTTGGTATTGGCCCGGTCGGGGGTTTGGGTACCGGCCGCTTCACTGGTTTTGGGCGCGTCCGTCTTCTTGCTGGGCATGGTCGGCTCTCCTCGTCAGTCTTCAGGCGTGCCCGTTTCGGGCTTGTTCAACAAGTGACTGGAGGGCTTTGGCGAGCGTTCAATCGGGTTTACCGGTTGTCGCGATATGCCCGATGGATTGGTGCATTACGAAATAAATGCTAAGAACAGCTATGGGAAAAGGCTAAAATGCGCGACCCCAGCTAACCGCTGACCCTAATTCCATGCGCCCCACAAGGTTCGCTACGTGATCGAGTTCCAACATGTACATAAAACCTACCGCGTCGCCGGTAGGGAAATCCCCGCGCTAAACCCGACCAGCCTGAGCATCGAAAACGGCCAGGTCTTTGGCCTGATCGGCCATTCCGGCGCGGGCAAAAGCACCCTGCTGCGCCTGATCAATCGCCTGGAGCAGCCTTCCGGCGGCAAGATCATCGTGGATGGCGAAGACGTGACCGCGTTCAACGCCAGCCAGCTGCGCGGCTTCCGCCAGCAGGTCGGGATGATCTTCCAGCACTTCAACTTGCTGGCCTCCAAGACCGTTGCCGACAACGTGGCCCTGCCGCTGACCCTGGCCGGCGAGCTGTCGCGCGCCGAAATCGACAAGCGCGTCACCGAGCTGCTGGCCCGTGTTGGCCTGCAGGACCACGCGAAGAAATACCCCGCACAGCTGTCGGGCGGCCAAAAACAGCGCGTCGGCATTGCCCGCGCCTTGTCCACCAACCCGAAAATCCTGCTGTGCGACGAGGCCACCAGCGCCCTCGACCCGCAAACTACGGCTTCGGTGTTGCAGTTACTGGCCGAAATCAACCGGGAACTGAAGCTCACCATCGTGCTGATCACCCACGAAATGGATGTGATCCGTCGCGTGTGCGACCGCGTTGCAGTGATGGACGCCGGGCAAATCGTCGAACAAGGCACCGTGGCCGAAGTGTTCCTGCACCCGCAGCACCCGACCACCAAACGCTTTGTGCAAGAAGACGAGCAGATCGACGAGAGCGAACAGCGCGATGATTTCGCCCACGTCCCGGGCCGCATCGTGCGCCTGACGTTCCAGGGCGATGCCACTTACGCTCCGCTGCTGGGCACCGTTGCCCGCGAAACCGGTGTGGATTACAGCATCCTTGCCGGGCGCATCGACCGCATCAAGGATGTGCCCTATGGGCAGCTGACCCTTGCCGTCACAGGCGGCGACATGGACGCAGCATTCGACCGCTTCAAGGCAGCTGACGTACATATGGAGGTACTGCGTTGATGGACGCGCTCAATTTCTTCGCCAACGTCGACTGGGCCGAAATCTGGCTGGCCACCATCGACACCATGATCATGCTGTTCGGCTCGCTGTTCTTCACCGTGCTGCTGGGCCTGCCACTGGGCGTGCTGCTGTTCCTGTGCGGCCCGCGGCAGATGTTCGAGCAAAAGGGCGTTTACGCGCTGCTGTCGTTCATCGTCAACGTACTGCGTTCGCTGCCGTTCATCATCCTGCTGATCGTGATGATTCCGGTAACCGTGCTGATCACAGGCACGTCGCTGGGCGTAGCCGGTGCCATTCCGCCGCTGGTGGTGGGCGCCACGCCGTTCTTCGCGCGGCTGGTGGAAACCGCCCTGCGTGAGGTGGACCGCGGCATCATCGAAGCCACCCAGTCGATGGGCGCCACCACCCGCCAGATCATCACCAATGCACTGCTGCCAGAAGCCCGGCCGGGCATTTTCGCGGCCATCACCGTCACTGCCATCACCTTGGTGTCGTACACCGCCATGGCGGGTGTAGTCGGTGCCGGCGGCCTTGGCGACCTGGCAATCCGCTTCGGCTACCAGCGTTTCCAGACCGATGTGATGATCGTTACCGTCGTGCTGCTGCTGATTCTGGTTCAAGTACTGCAAAGCGTGGGCGACAAACTGGTCGTGCATTTTTCCCGTAAGTAACCCCAATGGGGTCGGCCCCGCCGACCCGTTCGGGGGCCGTCGCGGCCCTCACAAGGAGTGATCAATGAAGAAACTGCTTGCTGTCGCTGCCGCTGTCGCGGCCTTCTCGGCCCACGCGGGTGACCTGACCGTTGCCGCTACCCCGGTGCCGCACGCCGAAATCCTCAACTTCGTCAAACCGCAACTGGCGAAGGAGGGCGTGGAGCTGAAGGTCAAGGAATTCACCGACTACATCCAGCCAAACGTGCAGGTGGCGGAAAAGCGCCTGGACGCCAACTTCTTCCAGCACCAGCCGTACCTGGATGAATTCAACAAGGCCAAGGGCACTCAGCTGGTGAGCGTTACCGGCGTGCACATCGAGCCGCTGGGTGTGTACTCGGCCAAGATCAAGAAGCTGGACGAGCTGTCCTCCGGCGCCACCGTGGTCATCCCCAACGATGCCACCAACGGCGGCCGTGCACTGCTGCTGCTGGACAAAGCCGGCGTGATCAAGCTCAAGGACAACAAAAACATCCTGTCGACCGTGAAGGATGTGGCCGAGAACCCGAAAAACATCAAGTTCCGTGAACTGGAAGCGGCCACCATCCCGCGTGTGCTGACCCAGGTGGATGCAGCGCTGATCAACACCAACTATGCACTGGAAGCCAAGCTGAACCCTGAAAAGGATGCGCTGGCCATCGAAGGCAGCGACTCGCCGTACGTGAACATCCTGGTTGCCCGCCCGGACAACAAGGATTCGGACGACATGAAGAAGCTGGCGGCTGCGCTGCATTCGCCTGAGGTGAAGAAGTTCATCGAAGAGAAGTACAAGGGCGCTGTGGTTCCAGCGTTCTAAGCTGAACTTCGCGCTTGATTCTTCGCGGGTAAACCCGCTCCCACAGGGATAGCACGGGCTTGAAAGGCGGTGCCGTACCTGTGGGAGCGGGTTTACCCGCGAAGCTTTTGAGGCCTGCTCAATCCCGTTTGACCAGGCCCGGCAATTGCGCCACCAGCTTCTGGTTATTGAACGGCGCCCGAATGAAACCGCGCTGGCGCCCATCCGGCCCGACAATGGCCAGGTTGCCGCTGTGATCCACGGTATACCCCGGCTTGCTGGTATCCGCCGGGATGAACGGAATGCTCAAGGCGTTCGCGAGCTTCTGGGTATCTTCAATCGACCCCGCCACCCCCACGAAATCCTTGTCGAAATAGCCCAGGTACTGCTTGAGCTGATTCGGCGTGTCCCGGTTCGGGTCCACGCTCACCAACACCACCTGCAGGCGGTCCACCGCTTCTTTAGGCAACTCGCTTTTCACTTGGCGCAACTGGGCCAGGGTAGTCGGGCAGATGTCCGGGCAGTACGTGTAGCCGAAGAATAATAGCGACCACTTGCCCTTGAGGTCGTCCAGCTGTACGGGCTGGCCATCCTGATTGGTCATGGTCACATCAGCTACTGCACGGCTTTGCGGCAGGAGGATGATGCCAGCGTCGATCAGCTCCGTAGGGTTGGGCTGATCGCGGCCATTAAGCACCTTGTTGACGGTAAGGCCCATGATCAGCGCGACCAGGGCAACGAGGATAAAGACGGTTTTCTGGGTTCGGGTCATAGGTTCAGCAGCAGGTAGTGGTCAACGAGCAACGCGATAAACAGCGCGAACAGGTAGCCGATAGAGTACTTGAAGGTGCCAATCGCCGCGTGCGGCCGGCTGCCAAGGTACAACACCCAGGCCCAATGCAGGAAGCGCAGGCCCAAGGCGAGGGCGCAAGCCAGGTACAGCGGGCCACTCATGTGGATGGCGTAAGGCAAAAGGCTCACCGCCAGCAATATCAGGGTGTACAGCAGGATATGCAGCTTGGTGTAGCGCTCGCCGTGGGTCACCGGCAACATCGGGATATCGGCCTTTGCGTACTCTTCCTTGCGGTGGATGGCCAAAGCCCAGAAGTGCGGTGGGGTCCAGGCAAAGATGATCAGCACCAGCAACAAGGGTTCGGCACTGATATGGCCACTGACTGCCACCCAACCCAGTAATGGCGGGGCGGCACCCGCCAACCCGCCGATCACGATGTTCTGAGGTGTGGCACGCTTGAGATAGCCGGTGTAGAGCACCGCGTAACCGAGCAGCGAGGCAAGGGTAAGCCAGGCGGTGAGGGCGTTGGTGAACACCAGTAAGGCAGCCATGCCTGATACCGCCAGCACCAATGCAAACAACAATGCGGGCAGTGGCTCGACCCGGCCTTGGGCGATGGGGCGCTTGTATGTACGCGCCATGACTGCGTCGATACGCCGGTCCACAACATGGTTGACTACCGCGGCGCCGCTTGCACACAGGGCAATGCCGAGGTTGCCGAACAACAACACGCTCCAGCTCACCCCGGCGCGGGTGGCCAGGAACATGCCGGCCAGGGAGGTGATCAGCATCAGCAGCACGACCTTGGGCTTGGTCAGTTCCAGGTAGTCCCGCCAGCTTGCGCGTCGTGCACTCAGAAGCGTCGCCACGAATCATTCCTCATCCGATGAGTCGTACCCACGTCGGTAACCGGCGTCAGGCGCCAGCCGTGGCCCACACGCACCTTGTCCACTACGCGGATGCGGTAGTTCACCAACACCGTGCTCATCAACAGCAAGGCGCCCCCCGCGTTGTGTGCCACGGCCACCGCCAGCGGCAAGTGGAACAGCACGTTGCTGATGCCCAACCCGACTTGCAGGCACAGCGCAAGCAGCACCAGCCGGGCCAAGCCGCCAAGCCCACAGCGGTGCAGCTTCCAGCTGAGCATCAGCAAAACGCACACAACCATCAATGCTCCCAGCCGGTGGCTGATGTGGATCGCCGTGCGCGCATCGCTGTCCAGTTGCCCCCCCAGGTAGTTGGGGCCGACATGCTGGGTAAGGTGGAAACCGTTGCTGAAGTCGGCAGCCGGCCACCACTGGCCATGGCAGGTAGGCAGGTCGATGCAGGCAACCGCCGCGTAGTTGGCACTGACCCAACCGCCCAGCGCTATCTGGCCGATCACAACCAACAACGCCAGCGCTGCCAGCCGACGCAGGCTGAGCGGCAGTTTTGGCAACGGCGCAAATGCCCGGGATAGACGTAGCGATAGCAGGAACAACAGGCTCAATGTCGTGAAGCCACCAAGCAAATGGGCGGTTACCACCTGCGGCCACAGTTTGAGCGTCACGGTCCACATGCCGAAGGCAGCCTGAGCCAGCACAACGCCTAGCAGCAGTACCGGCAGGCGGTAGGGCTGGCCATCGCGCGCATGCCGGCGAACCGCGTGATACGCAAGCCAGGCAATTACCAGAGCCAAAGTGCCAGCAAAGTAGCGGTGGACCATTTCGGCCCAGCCTTTGGCCTCTTCAACGGGATGCTCGGGGAAATGCAACTCGGCGTGGGCCAACTGGGCTTGCGTTTTGGGCACGCTGATAAAGCCATAGCAGCCAGGCCAGTCCGGGCAGCCCAGCCCGGCGTGTGTCAGGCGGGTATAGGCACCCAGTAGCACGACCAGCAGCGCCAGCAGGGTGGCGAACACAGCAAGGCGGAATCCGGGTCTGGCCATGGCAGGCTCCTAGCCAATGTTGGACAGCTTGAGCAGGTGACGCAGGTCATCCAGCACATGCTTGCCGTTGACCTTGCCGTCGTAGCGCAGTACCAGGTTGCCGTGCGGGTCGACAATCCACAGCTGCGGGCCGGGTTCACCAACCTTCTGCAGATACCGCTGCGCATCCAATGGGTAACGCTGCAACTGGGGATATTCACGCCCCAACAACGCTTGGTAGTCATCGTTTAAGGTCGAGGCCGCAGCCAGCGCATGGCTGGCACGGCTGGCATCCCGGCCCAAGCCAACCTGGATCTGCCGCGCCAGGTACACCAGGCGCTGACAGTCCTCGGTGCAGGCTTGTGGCGCGGTAACCAGCAGTTGCCAACGTTCATCCTGGCCAGCAACCCCGATATCGGCGCGGGTTTCTCCATTCCCAATCATCGCCCCGTGGTAGCTGCGCCCTTCAGGTACCCAGAACTGGAGCTTGTACATGCTAGTGGCCAGGATCATCGGGCCAAGCACCACCAGCAAAATCAGGATCAGCTGCAAACGCCCGCGGGCTCTGGGTTTGCTACGTTCAGGCAGGTCCAGTGGAGTGGCGGCGGCCATGGGGTTTCTCCTTCTTGTGATGCCAGCCAAAGTAGAGGTAGAGCAGCACCAAGGCAGCGGCCAGGGCGAACCACTGCACGGTGTACCCCAGATGCTTTTCCGGGCCCATGGCAACTACCGGCCAGTCCAGCCGATAGGCAGCCGGGCCGGGTGCCAGGCGCAACTCATGGGCGAACCCTTCTCGATCAAGCTGCTGCCACAGGTGAGTGGGTGCTACGGCCGTCAACAAGTGCGGCCACTGCCCACCCTCAGGGTCTGGGTGGAGCTGGAACATGCTGCCCGTTGCCACGTAGACCGAGGCATCCAGCGCCAACGGTTGAGTGGGGGTATCAAAGTTCACCGGCACACGGCGATCTGGCCAGGGCAGCCAGCCCCGATTGATCAACAGCCAAAGGCCGCTGGCCTGGTCGTGGAAGGGCTGCAACAGCTCCACCCCGGCCTGGCCGTCGCGCATGCGGTTATCCAGCAACACACTGTGTGCAGCATCGAAAAGGCCGTAGAGGTGCACGCGGCGGAAGGCGGGGTCTTCGCTCTGTAGCAGTTGAGTGGTGGCAAGCGGCGCGTCGGCACTGCGCTCGGCATACGTTGCCAGCAAAGTGCGCTTTTCGTCGGCCCGGCCGAGTTGCCAGCAGCCGAGTGCAATCAATCCTGGTAGCAGCGCAAGCACCACCAGGGTTGGTATCCAGCCTGGGCGAAACGGCCTCACGGCCGCCTCGCTATACTTATCCACATCACCGCATCCCCCCGGAGTAGCGCCATGCTCAAGGCCGCGATTGTCCTGATGCTGTTGGCCACAATTGCCAGTTTGTTCAGTGGCCTGGTGTTTCTGGTCAAGGACGATGAAAACTCGACCCGCTTGCTGAAGGCGCTGACAGTGCGTGTAACCCTGGCCGCGTTGACCGTTGGCCTGGTGGCCTGGGGCTTGATCAGTGGCCAGCTGGTCTCCCACGCGCCGTTTTGAAACCACCTTTGCACCGGTTTCGCCGGTGATCGCGGATAAATCCGCTCCTACAAAACGTACACAAAGATGAACAGCCCCACCCACACCACATCCACAAAGTGCCAGTACCAGCTGGCCGCCTCGAAGCCGAAGTGTTTGTCTGGGTTGAAGTGCCCCCGCAAGATGCGTACGAACATCACGATCAGGATGATCGTGCCCAAGGTAACGTGGGCGCCGTGAAAGCCGGTCAGCATGAAGAACGTTGCACCGTAGATTCCCGATCCCAGCGTCAGCCCCAGCTTGGTGTAGGCCTCGTGATATTCGTAGGCCTGCAGGGCGATGAAGCTCAGCCCCAGAATGATGGTCAGTGCCATCCACAGTTTTAGCGCCCCACGATGGTCACGCCGCAGGGCGTGGTGGGCAATGGTGATGGTTACACTTGAGCTCACCAGCAGGATCGTGTTGATCAACGGCAGGTGCCATGGGTCGATCACTTCCTTGGGCGGTGGGAACAGCTTAGGGTCGGGCGTATGCAGCAATGGCCAGGTGAACTCGAACGTCGGCCACAGCATGTGAGCAACGCCTTTGGCGCCTTCACCGCCCAGCCACGGCCCGGCCAGCACCCGCACATAGAACAGCGCACCGAAGAACGCCAGGAAGAACATCACCTCGGAGAAGATGAACCAACTCATGCCCCAGCGGAACGAGCGGTCCAGTTGCGGGCTGTACAACCCGGCGCGGCTCTCTTTCACCACGGCGCCAAACCAGCCGAACAACATGTAGGCCAGGCACAACGCCCCGACAAAGAAGATGAGCGGCCCGTGCGACTCGGGGTGGCCAGCTTTTAGGTCGTTGAACCAGGTACCAAGGCCAAACACCGTGATGAACATGCCGATGGTGGCAATGATCGGCCACTTGCTCTGCGCCGGAACATAGTAGTGCTCATGACTTGCCATTGCTGTTCTCCTTCCCTCAGCGGGCGCCCTGGGCGTTCGGGACCGCGGCATGGGCGACCGGCGGGTGACGCGCAGTGATGTCGAACAAGGTGTAGGCCAGTGTCAGGTGCTTCACACCGGCCGGCAGGTCGCGGTCGACGATGAAGCGCACCGGCATCTCGATGCGTTCGCCGGGTTGCAGCACCTGCTGGGTAAAGCAAAAGCACTCGGTCTTGTGGAAATACGCCGCAGCCTCGGCCGGGGTGATACTCGGTATGGCCTGGGCACTCATGGGTCGGTCGGTCGGGTTGTGGGCAATGAAGATCATCTGGTTGACTGCCCCCGGGTTGACCTCAAGCTGATCGGCGGTGGAATAGAAGTCCCAGACCATGTCGCTGGCATTGGTCGACATGAACTGCACCCTTACCGACCGTGTCGGGTCACTGACCTGGCTGCCCTCGTACTGCCCGCCAGTCTTGCCGTTGATGCCGAACGCCCTGCACATCACGTCATAGATCGGCACCAGGGCAAAGCCGAAGGCAAACATCACCACCGTCAGCATCAGCAGGCGCAGCACCAGGCGTTTGAGCGGCAGGCCGTTCATGGGCGGTTACCTATTTGACTTCCGGCGGGGTCTGGAAGGTGTGATAAGGCGCCGGCGACGGGATCGACCATTCCAGCCCCTCGGCGCCATCCCACGGCTTGGCCGGCGCAGGCTCGCCCCCACGGATGCACTTGATGACGATGAACAGGAAGAACACCTGGGTGGCGCCAAACATGAAGGCACCGATTGACGAAACCATGTTGAAGTCGGCGAACTGCAGGTTGTAGTCGGGTATGCGCCGTGGCATGCCGGCCAGGCCAACGAAGTGCATCGGGAAGAACGCCATGTTCATGCCGATGAAGGAAAGCCAGAAATGGAGCTTGCCGAGGGTTTCGTCGTACATGTGGCCGGTCCATTTCGGCAGCCAGTAATAGGCTGAGGCGAAGATGCCGAAGATTGCGCCGGGCACCAGCACGTAATGGAAGTGGGCTACCACGAAGTAGGTGTCGTGGTACTGGAAGTCTGCCGGGGCTATCGCCAACATCAGGCCGGAGAAGCCGCCGATGGTGAACAGGATGACAAAGGCGATGGCAAACAGCATCGGTGTTTCGAACGTCAGCGAGCCTTCCCACATGGTGCTCACCCAGTTGAACACCTTAACGCCCGTCGGCACGGCAATCAGCATGGTCGCGTACATGAAGAACAGCTCGCCTACCACCGGGATGCCAACCACGAACATGTGGTGCGCCCAGACAATGAACGACAGGAAGGCGATGGCGCCGGTCGCGTACACCATGGAGGTGTAGCCGAACAACGGCTTGCGCGAAAACGCCGGGATGATCGAGCTGACCGCACCAAAGGCCGGCAGGATCATGATGTATACCTCGGGGTGGCCGAAGAACCAGAACACATGCTGGAACAGCACCGGGTCACCGCCCCCGGCAGCACTGAAGAAGCTGGTGCCAAAGTGGATGTCCATCAGCATCATGGTCACCACGCCCGCCAGTACTGGCATAACCGCAATCAGCAGAAACGCGGTGATCAGCCACGTCCATACGAACAGAGGCATCTTCATCAACGTCATGCCAGGCGCACGCAGGTTGAGGATGGTGGCAATCACGTTGATTGCCCCCATGATCGAGCTGACCCCCATCAAGTGGATGGCGAAGATGAAGAAGGTCACGCTGGCCGGGGCATAGGTTGTGGAAAGCGGGGCATAGAACGTCCAGCCAAAGTTCGGCCCGCCACCCGGGCTGAACAGGGTCGACACCAGCAGCAGGAACGCCGCCGGGAGCAGCCAGAAGCTGAAGTTGTTCATCCGCGGCAATGCCATGTCGGGTGCGCCGATCATCAGCGGGATCATCCAGTTGGCCAGGCCGACAAATGCCGGCATCACCGCGCCGAACACCATGATCAGGCCGTGCATGGTGGTCATCTGGTTGAAGAACGCCGGCTCCACGATCTGCAGGCCCGGCTGGAACAGTTCGGCACGGATCACCATGGCGAACGAGCCGCCGAGCAGGAACATGATGAAGCTGAACCACAGGTACATCGTGCCGATGTCTTTATGGTTGGTGGTCAGCACCCAGCGCATCAGCCCCTTGGCCGGACCATGCGCGTGGTCATGGCCGTGGGCGTGGTCGTCGATCACTGCACTCATGTCCTGTCTCCTGCAATCCATTGATTGCCGCGAGTAACCCGGTTCATTGCGCTTCTGCCTGCTTGAGCGCCAGCACGTCCTTCGGCGTGACCATGTCGCCTTTGTTGTTGCCCCAGGCGTTGCGCTCGTAGGTAACCACGGCGGCGATGTCGACTTCCGACAGCTGCTTGCCGAAGGCGGCCATGGCCGTGCCGGGTTTGCCGTGGTAGACGATGCCCAGGTGGTCTTCCTTCGGACCGGTGGCAATTTTCGAGCCCTTGAGTGCCGGGAACATCGGCGGCAGGCCTTGGCCCTCAGCCTGGTGACAGGCCACGCAGGTGGTGTGGTAGACCTTGTCGCCTCGCTCTACCAGCTCTTCGAGGGTCCATTCCTTGCTGGTCAGCTCTTTGAGCTTGGCCGCCTCTGCCTTGCGCTCGCCAAGCCAGGTGTCGTAGTCGGCCTTGGACTTCACCTCGACCACCACGGGCATGAAGCCATGGTCCTTGCCACACAGTTCCGTACATTGGCCGCGGTAGATGCCAGGCTTCTCGACACGGGTCCAGGCCTCGTTGACGAAGCCCGGGATTGCGTCACGCTTGACCGCAAAGGCAGGCACCCACCAAGAGTGGATCACGTCAGCAGCGGTAACCAGGAAGCGCACTTTCGCCCCCACCGGCAGCACCAGCGGCTGGTCGACCTCAAGCAGGTAATGCTCGTCCTTGGGGGCCTTGTTGTGGATCTGATCAGCCGGGGTGGCGAGGTTGCTGAAGAACTCCACATCCTGGCCCAAGTACTTGTAATGCCATTTCCACTGGTAACCGGTAACCTGGATGTCGATGTCCGATTCGCTGGCATCGTAAATATCGATCAGCGTCTTGGTGGCCGGGATGGCCATCACCACAAGGATCAGGAAGGGGACCACCGTCCAGAGGATTTCCACCCAGGTATGCTCGTGGAAATGCGCGGCCTGCTGGCCTGTGGAGCGGCGGTGAATGACCATCGACCAGAACATCGCGCCGAACACCACGATGCCGATGATCACGCAGACCCAAAAGATGGTCATGTGCAGGTCGAACACGGCGTTGGAGACTTCCGTCGCCCCTGGCGCCATGTTCACGGTCCAGGCGGCGTTGGCCTGACCGAAAACCGACCACAACAGAAGGCCCATCCAGACATGTGGATGTCGCATCATTGCGGGTTCCCCTTCTAATTCTTGTTGTCCCGGAGGCGTGGCCTGCGGCAAGAGGGAACGGCGGTCAAGACTGCCTGACTTCGACGACCGAGCCCCTGCGAAAGCAGTCGGGCCTCATCAACGAATCACGTTCAACCGGAGTATAGACAGCGACCAATGGCACGCAATGGCAGCCATGAAATGAACTTCATGAAATCGGTCAACACCCCGAAACCCGCGCGCTTGACAGGCCATGGCACAATAGTGGCATTCACATATAACCTCGTGCGCACACGTTTGCGTGGTTTATAACAAATAGGTCTTAGGTATGCTGTATACCGAGCTAATTTAGTGTCTTCCGTTTGAAACGTCCTGTCCCTGGAGTTGTCATGAACATCGCTGCTGTACGCGAGCAGATTAGCCAAGCCCACCAACACGAGAGCCGTACTGGCCAACTGAAACAGCGTCTCGAGGCGCAACTACCGCACCTTCATCCCTCGATCCAACTGCCTGAGCAGGACGCCCAGGGTACTTTGGCGCGCTTCGTCAGCGCCTACATCGAACAAGTCCCGGAACTGCTGGAGGCTGCCCACGAAGTAGCCCTCGAAGCCGGTATCGATTCGCAGATCAAACCCGTTCTGAAGATTGCCGAAGCCTACTTCCTGCAGCCGCCCAGCGTGATGCAAGGGCATGTGGGGCTCGACTGCCTGCTGGACGAAGCCTACCTGGCACATCGCCTGGTGGAGGAGGTGAACGATCTGTACATCCGTTACTTCCAGCAGCCGCTGATCCCATTCGACACCACCATGGCGAACCTGATTGCCCACCAGCTGATTGGCGAGAAGTTTGCCAACCAGCTGGATGAAGTGGTGCACCACTCGGTTGATGAAATGCTCAATGAAGAGAGCTTCGCTGCAGAGTCGGTGGAGGCTTATCGTGAAACGCTGTCGAGCCCGGCGACTGGAGCAGCATGGAAGCGTTGGCCTTGTCTCTCGCGGCAGCTGAGCGTCGAGCTTCAACTGCAAGCTGTAGATTGAGTCCATCGCCGTTGCCATGACAACAATCAGGTAACACTTCCGTACCTCAAATCAATGATGGCAAAATGCCGCAACTCTTGATTTGAGGCACGGATGCTCAAGCACTTTCATTTGTCTTTTCGCCAGGCGCTGTTTGGCCTCGCAGCAGTGCTGATTGCGCTGCTGGACCCTATAGGCCTCGCAAGCTCCACTGACGATGCGTCATCGCGCTGGCTGAATCGGCTGTTGGCAACAAGCTATGCCGATACTGGCCAGCGACAGGTCGTGGTCGTACTGATCGACGACGACTACCTCCAGCGCAACCACACTTATTGGCCATTGCCGTACGCGGAGCAGAGCAAGCTTTTCAAGCGGCTGCTTGCCTACAAGCCTGGGGCAGTATTCGTCGACCTGCTTTACAGCCATGACCATTCCCGGGTCTTTCCGGGGCAGCCATCGGGCATGGAAAGCCAACTGCTGGCCAATGTGTTCGAACGATACCGCCAGCAAAATATTCCGCTGATTCTGGCCAACTCTGGGCTGGAGCGGGGGAAAGACGGTGCCGTCAATACGTTACCCAGCCTTTTGCACGTCAGCTCGCCTACCCTGGTCAGCTGGAGTGGGTTTGGTAACCAGTATCCTCTGGCTGCCCCAACATCTTTAGGCGTGCTGGAAACCCCGGCCCTGAGCCTGTATCGCGAGTACTGCAGGCGCAACGCCTGTAAATCGCTACCCGCCAATGCCGAAGCAGCGGCAGACCTTGCGCCCATGACAGTGCAATGGGGCGCCCACCGCTCGCCGCGCCAGGCACTGGTATCGGATGTTTCTGAATGCAAAGTCCCCGGCCTGCTTGATCAATTGCTGCAAGCCGTGTTCTGGCGGCTGGGCAACAACGCTCAAGCCAATTGCGCTTATAGCCTGACATTGTCGGCACGCGACCTGGAAGTGACCGCCTCGCAAGACCAGGCGCTGATCCGCGAGCTGCTGCAGGACAAACTGGTACTGGTCGGCGCGCAGATCGCGGGTACCGGCGACATCACAGTGTCCCCACTGCACGGCAAGACTCCCGGGGTGTATTTGCACGCCATGGCCCTGGACAACCTCATCAACTGGGGCATGGGCTATTACCGCTCAACACCGAGCCTGATTGGTTCTGTTGATGTACTCGACTTCATCGAGCTTGCGTTGCTAGCGCTGATCACCCTTTTGAAGGGCCCACTTGAGGCCCCAGTGGTGAGTGCTTCTGTACGGGGCGAACGCTCACGCCTGCATCTGGAACCGCTAAGCGCATGGGTAATCGTGATTCTGCTGCTGGCAGGCGTGAGTGCAACCTTGTGGTTCAACAACTTCACACCCGCCAACGTTCTGGGGCTGTTGCTGCTCTCCCTCACGTTGTTCAGTACCAGGATCGAAGCCTTGCTCGGAGGCTCGCGCCACGGCCAATCGGAACTTTCAACTCAAGGAGCCAAGAGATGAACAAGATCTCCCTTTTTTTGCTGTCCGCGCTATTCAGCCAATGCATGTTTGCCGCGTCCATGATCGAGGCATATGTGGATGACCCGCTGCCGATACTGGACGCCCAGGGAAAACCGCTGCGCGAGATCACCCGCGCGAACCTGCCCAAGCAAAACCTCGAGGTGCTGCAGTGGAACAAGGAGCTGGACCTGATTCAGGTCGATCTGGCCGGTGAAAAGGTATGGCTGGATACCATGAGCGTGCGGGTCAATCCACCGCTGTATGTAAGCAGCATGCCTTGCCAGAAGCTCTCCACCAGCCTTGCAGAAGACCATCAGAACAATTCGACCCTGGGCTACGGCGCAGGCTGCGCCAAATGAGGCCCTTTAAAGCAGTGATGGCAACCCTGTCGATCACCTTGGCTGGCTTTCTGGGCGGTTGCCAGACGCTCAACGGCGCTAACGATGCGGTGATGAACCTGGTTGGGCCCTCGACCCAAGCCCGTGTGAAAGGCCCTTACGTGGAGCATGCCGATGTTCGCCAGTATTACCGACTGGACCCTCAGCACAGCGGCCAGCTCCGCCTGAGCTTTGACGGCCGGACTCTGCCCGCAGATGAAATTCGCCAACAAAACGTGGTGCGCATTCCGCAGCTGGAAAGCTACCTGCAAGGTATCGTCAATCGGCTTGCCAAAAGCTGGCCCGGCCAAGCGCCAAGCCTGCAGGTCCGTATTGTCGACAGCTTTGCTTTCGGCCCTTCAGCCGATCCCTACGGCAACATTTTCGTTCCGCTTGGCATGCTTGAAAATGTCGAAAGCGAGGACGAGATCGCAGCCATGCTGGGGCACGAGATGAGCCATGTCCTGTTGCGCCATCACGATCGCCTCGCCGCCTTCCAGCAACAGAAGCAACTGATGGTCAACATTGCCAGCACCGTGGTCATTGCTGCCATTGCCCAGGACACCCGCCTGAACCGCACAACCGGCAAGTTCATCAGCAAAGACCCGCTCGGAACCCAGAAAACCATCGGCAATACCGTACTCTACACCGCGCTGGCCAACAGTTTTTCGGACAACGTGTGGAGTACCGCCTGGGGCCGCAGCCAGGAAGATCAGGCAGATTTGCTCGGCGCGGACTTGATGATTCGGGCCGGCTACGCTCCACGCGCTTCGAGCATGAGCCTGCAACGCCTGAATGACTTCCAGGGCAAGCAGAAACCATTGTTGACCAGTTTCCTGGAGGAACGTCAGGTCGCCATGACCGCGTCGCTAAAGCAATTCGACATCAACCGCACCACACAGGAGCTGCAGACGCTACTGAACCAAGGGCTCGGCACCGCCATTGCGTCTACCAGCCAGTATCTGACGCGCTCGCATATGTCGCCCATCAAGCGTGATGAAGACCTTCGTCTGTACCTGCAACGCGAGTACAAGCCGCAATCACGGGCTCGGGTTGATCGCAAAGGCTGGCCACACGTGCGCAGCGCCCCTGATGTGCAGCGCTCGCTGCAGGCCTACCGCGACGCTTATGCGGCCATGGCCGCACTGGAGCAAAAGAAGATTCCCGAAGCTTCAGCATTCATGGCCCGCGCACTGGCCTCGCCGGTCAGCAACCAGCCTGGTATCCGTCGGGCTGCCTATGGCCTGAATATGGCGCAAGGCAACAGCAAGGCAGCGCTTGCCGACCTGCAGGCGATTCAGGATTGGTCCCTGGCCAGCCCATCGATCTACGACCTGATGATCGGCCATCACCTTCGCAACAATGACCCCCGGGCTGCGTTGGCCATGATTGACAAGGCTGAGCAAAACCTGGGGTCAGAAGAGCTGTTCATCACCGAAAAACTCCTGGCCAACCGGCAGTTGAAAGCCGATGGCCAGGTGCAGGAGGTGCTGCGCAAGTGTGATCAGTACCCAAGCCGCAAAGAGGGTTGCCGCAAACTGGTACCCAAGGCTGCCTGAAACCCAGGGGGCGTATTGGCTAGGCCTGGATGGCCCGGCGCGTGCGCCCTTCAACCCTGCGCTTGAGCCCTCGCTGCTCTACTGTCAGCCTGGAACCGTTGGCTCGGCTGGTGCGCCCCCAGTCCTCCAGCAGCTCCAGTACCGAGTGGTCGATGTAACTGAGGTTCGTCAGCGGTACATGCAGGTGCGTTCCTGCCGGTACGCTCTCCAGCACCTGAGCCAACGCTGGCACTTTCAGGAAGGTGGCCGCACCGCTCAGGCGCAACTCCATATGCCCGGGGCGCGGCAACTGAACCAGGTTGATTCTCAAGCGGGCTGCCTTGAAGGCCAGCTTCAGTAGCGTCAGGGCAAAGCCGAGCAGCACGCCGGTCAGCAAGTCGGTGAAGATGATCGCCAGCGCAGTGGCAGCGTAGGTGAACATCGGCATACGGCCATACCGGCCCAAACCGCGAAACGCTTTGAAATCCACAAGTTTCACACCGGTGAACACCAGAACCCCGGCCAGGCTCGCCACCGGAATCTGCTGCAGTACGCTGCTCAATGCCACTACAAACGCCAACAGCCATAAGCCATGGAAGATCGCCGAAGCCCGCGTCTGTGCACCCGCCTGGACGTTGGCCGAGCTGCGCACGATCACACCCGTCATCGGCAACGCCCCCAGTACACCGCACAGCATGTTGCCGATACCTTGCGCGGACAGTTCGCGGTCAAAGTCCGAACGCTGGCCACTGTGCATGCGATCCACGGCAGCTGCTGACAACAAGGTCTCGGCGCTGGCGATGAACGCGAGCGCAAAGGCCGCGACCAGCAGGGTAGGGTCGGCCAGTTTCATCAGGTCATCGAGACGAATCCAGTCGATGGCTTCGGAAAGATCCGCCGGCACCTGCACCCGATTCACGGGCAACGCCAACCACATGCTGACAACCGTCATCGTTGCCACACCCAGCAAGGCGCCAGGGACAAAGCGCAGCTTCTGGGGCCGCAAGCGCTCCCAGGCCCACATGATGGCAATGGTCCCCAAGCCAAGCGCACCCGCCTGCCAGCCAGCGCCTGCGTTCTCCAAAGGCAGGGCAGAGGCCACGGTCGCCGGGAACGCCAGCAGGTTCTGCATGCCGGACGGCTGCGGCGCCGTGTCGAACATCACATGCACCTGCGACAGTACGATCAGCACGCCAATGCCTGCCAGCATGCCGTACACCACCGCGGGCGCCGTGACCCGGAACCAGCAGCCCAGACGCAAGCGCCCGGCCAACAGTTGCAACACACCCGCCAGCAACAGTATTGGCCCGAGCATGGCCATGCCATGCTGGCGCACCAGTTCAAAGACCAGCACCGCCAGGCCTGCAGCGGGGCCGCTCACCTGCAGGGGCGAACCCGCCAAAAAGCCCACCACGATGCCGCCGATGATCCCGGTGATCAGGCCTTTGGCCGGCGGCATGCCGGAGGCAATCGCAATGCCCATGCACAAGGGCAGGGCCACCAGAAAGACGACGACCGAGGCCAGCAACTCGCGCGGCAAGGCCGCTTTCAACTGTGTAATGTTCACCGTGTTTCTCCTTTCTTTGTCACACGGCCATTCCTCTGGTCGTGGGCACGTTGGCCCCTGACGAACGCGCAGGCGCGGGCCGCCAGCGAGCATGCCGGCAGGGCAGTCAGGGAATTCAAGGCAGCCGAAGGCCGCGCCACACCCCTACGGGGTGCAGCCGGCTATCAAGGTCATTGCAGGTGGAAGGGTCGCTTAGTAGCGGCCTCTCGGGGTAGCACTTGGGATTGGCTCGCCCGCGGTCAGGGGCATGAAGCTGTCGCTGGCCGCGTCGTAAGCTTCAATCTTGCTGGTCTCGATGTCGTAAACCCAGCCATGGATGTACAACTGGCCAGCCGCCAGGCGCGAAGCCACCGACGGGTGCGTGCGCAGGTGGTGCAGCTGGGCGATGACGTTTTCTTTGGTCAGCACCTGCATGCTTTCGTGCTCGCTGCCGCAAGAGCAGTTGTTTTCGACCACGGTGCGGGCCACTTCGGCATGGCGCAACCAGGCGGAAACGGTCGGCATCTTGGCCAGCGATTGCGGGTTGAGTACCGCACGCATGGCACCGCAGTCGGAGTGGCCGCAAATGATGATGTGGTGCACACCCAACGCCGACACGGCGTATTCGATGGCACTGGAAACACCACCGTTCATCTGGCCATAAGGCGGTACCACGTTGCCGACGTTACGTGTCACGAACAGGTCGCCTGGGGAGCTCTGGGTGATCAGCTCAGGGACGATGCGCGAGTCGGCGCAGGTGATGAACATGGCGCGGGGCTTTTGCGCGGTCGCGAGCTTCTTGAACAGCTCTTGCTGCTCGGGGAAGACGTCATGGTGGAAGCGCAGGAAGCCGTCGACGATGTGCTTCAGGGCGGCATCGGCGCTCTCGGCGGGTACATCCGGAACGACCTTGGATGGGTCCTTGACGGGCATGATTCATCCTCTTGACGGTGTGTAGGTAAATCCATTTTACCGGTGAAAGATTCTGGCTATGCGAGGATTTAGATGACGCGCACAGGCAATAGATCACAGTCCTGGTGAACTGGGTTTCTACGCTAGCGGGGAAAACTTAACTGAAACTTAATTCGGAGCGCTCTAGAACGCATGTTCCAGAACTTAATGGCGGGAATTGGATAATAGCAAAAAAGCATCAAACGCCAATAGCCTTTAATGAAATTGTGCATAGCTATTAGTTAAGTTGAGGGTCGCCTTGATGGCTATCTGGCTTAGAACAATGCCATCTGCCCGCCCGGTGGGCAGAACGCCGAACAGTCCAGAGCCTGTGCCTCGCGCCCCTCAAAACCCAGGCGACGCACAGCCTTGGCAAAGCGCTGGGCCAGCAACTCCGCGAACACGCCTTCGCCCCGCATACGTGCTCCAAAACGGCTGTCGTAAAGTTCACCACCCCTGCTCTGGCGAATGAGGCTCAGCACGTGGGCAGCCCGCTGTGGGTAATGCTCCAGCAGCCATTGCTCAAAGAGTGGCGCCACCTCCAGTGGCAGGCGCAGCATCATGTATGCCGCACTTTGTGCGCCGGCCTCCTTGGCCGCCTCCAGCAAGTGCTCAAGTTCACTGTCGTTGATCATAGGAATCATCGGCGAACACAGTACGCCCACCGGTACACCCGCCTCGCGCAAGACCCGTATAGCCCTCAACCGAGCTTTGGGCGCCGCCGCACGCGGTTCCAGTACCCGCTTGAGGTCATCATCCAGCGTGGTCAGGCTGATCATCACCCGCGCCAATCGCTGGCTGGCCATCTCTGCAAGCAGATCCAGGTCACGCAGCACCAGCGCCCCCTTGGTCACGATGGTGACCGGGTGACGAAAACGCAACAACACCTCCAGCAGGCGCCGCGTGAGGCGTTGTTCGCGTTCAATGGGTTGATAGGGGTCGGTGTTGGAGCCCAGGTTGATCGGTGCGCACACATAGCCCGGCTTACTCAACTGTTGGGCAAGCACATCGGCGGCGTTGGTCTTGGCGATCAGCTTGGTTTCGAAGTCCAGGCCGGGGGAAAGGTCCCAGTAGGCATGAGAGGGGCGGGCGTAGCAGTAGATACAGCCGTGCTCACAGCCACGGTAAGGGTTGATCGAGCGATCGAAGGGCAGGTCGGGCGAAGTATTGCGGGTGATGACCGTTTTCGCGATCTCTACCCGAACTTCGGTGCTTTGGGTAAGCGGCGCCTCCTGGTACCAGCCGTCATCTTCCGCCACCGAATGGCTCGGGGCGAAACGATTGTGCGGGTTGTGCGCCGTACCACGGCCCTTTTGCGGTGCTGGGGGAATCATCGCTCACCTCTGCGCTGTATACATATACAGTACAACAGTGAGCGTGATCGCTCCAGCGCCTCTGGTCAGGGCGGGGCCGCCCTGCCTTATTCAGCCGGTTTCTTCAGCTTCGGATTAGGGAAGAACTGCACCGTCTGGACCTTGGCCGGCGCCGCCTTGGGCGCCAGGTTGTTGACCCGCGTACCCAGCTCCTTTGGTACTGACAGGCCCTGTTCGTTGAGGGTGTCAGTAAACCCGCAGGCCACGCACTCACGGTGCGGAACGTCGTCCTCGCTCCACATCATCAACTTGTCCGGCTCGCTGCACGCCGGGCATACAGCCCCGGCGATGAAGCGCTTCTTGGTCTTGTTCACGGCTACCTCGCTCATGCCGCCGCGTCCTCGCTCAGGCCGCTGTGGCGCAGCAATGCATCAATGGACGGCTCACGGCCACGGAAGTCGACAAACAACACCATCGGCTCCTGCGAACCGCCACGGGCCAACACGGCCTCGCGGAAGGCGCGGCCTGTTTCTGCGTTGAGCACGCCTTCTTCTTCGAAACGGGAAAACGCATCGGCGGACAGTACTTCAGCCCACTTATAGCTGTAATAACCCGCCGCGTAACCGCCAGCGAAGATGTGTGCAAAGCTGTTCGGGAAACGGTTGTACGCCGGTGGACGCATGACCGACACCTCATCACGCACGCCTTCGAGCACCTGCAACACGCTACGGCCATCACCGTGGCTGGCGTGCAGCTCGAAGTCGAACAACGAGAACTCAAGCTGGCGCACCATCATCATGCCCGACTGGAAGTTTTTCGCCGCCAGCATTTTGTTCAGCAGGTCCTGAGGCAGCGCTTCGCCGGTTTCGTAGTGGCCGGAAATCAGTGCCAGGCCTTCCGGCTCCCAGCACCAGTTTTCCATGAACTGGCTCGGCAGCTCGACCGCATCCCACGCCACGCCGTTGATACCGGAAACCCCGGCGTGCTCGATACGGGTCAGCAGGTGGTGCAGGCCGTGGCCAAACTCGTGGAACAGGGTGGTCACTTCGTCGTGGGTCAGCAGGGCAGGCTTGCCAGGTGCGGCCGGGGTGAAGTTGCACACCAGGTTGGCCACAGGGCTTTGCAGTTCGCCGCCAGCAGTACGGCGACGGTCGCGGGCGCCGTCCATCCAGGCGCCACCGCGCTTGTTGGCGCGGGCGTACAGGTCGAAGAAGAAGCGGCCAACGTGCTGGCCGTTTTCCTTGATCTCGAACAGGCGTACATCAGGATGCCAGGCATCAAAGCCCTTGAGCTCGGCGATTTCGATGCCGTACAGGCGCTGGACGATGCTGAACAGGCCGGACAACACCTTGTCGATCGGGAAGTAGGCACGCAGGGTTTCCTGCGACACGCTGTAGCGCTGCTCACGCAGTTTCTCGCCAAAGTAACCGGCGTCCCAACTGGCCAGCTCGGGGCAACCTTGCTCGGCGGCGTAGGCCTTGAGCTGCTCCAGATCCTGGGCAGCAAACGGCTTGGAGCGTTTGGCCAGGTCTCGCAGGAAGCTCAGCACCTGGTCGCTGGACTCGGCCATCTTGGTGGCCAGACTCAGCTCGGCGAAGTTCTTGTAACCCAACAATGCCGCCAGTTCCTGACGCAAATCGAGGATTTCGCCCATCACTGGGCCGTTATCGAACTGGCCGGCATTCGGGCCTTGGTCCGAAGCGCGAGTGCAGTAGGCGGCGTAGAGTTCTTCACGCAGTGCACGGTCGCTGGCGTAGGTCATCACCGCGTAGTAGCTGGGGAATTCCAGGGTGATCAACCAGCCCTCAAGGCCCTTGGCTTGGGCAGCAGCGGCCATCTGTGCCTTGGCCGAGTCAGTCAGGCCGGCCAGCGCCGCTTCATCCGTGACGTGCTTGGTCCAGGCCTGAGTGGCATCCAGCAGCTGGTTGGAGAAACGGCTGCCCAGTTCGCTCAGCTTGCTCTGCACTTCGGCATAGCGCTGCTGCTTGTCGGCTGGCAGGTCGATACCCGACAGGCGGAAGTCACGCAGCGCGTGTTCAATGATGGTTTTTTGAGCAGTGTCGAAGCTCGTGGCTTCAGGGCCTTTGGCCAGCGCTTCATACGCCTCGAACAGCGCACGGTTCTGGCCCAGTTCGGTAGAGTAGGCGCTCAATGCAGGCAGGCAGGACTCATACGCCTCGCGCAACTCCTTGCTGTTGCACACCGCATTAAGGTGGCTGACCGGGCTCCAGGCGGCGCCCAGGCGGTCGTTCAGTTCGTCCATGGCCAGCACCAGGCCGGCCCAGGTGGGGTTCTTGCCCTGCTTTTCGAGGATATCGGCAATGGCTTTACGGTTGTCGGCCAGGATCTCTTCGATGGCTGGCAGCACGTGTTCGGCGCGGATAGCCGAGAAGGGCGGCAGATCGTAGGACTGCAGAAGCGGGTTGTTCGCACTCACGTTTGGATACCTTGGCAGAAGAAACACTGCCCCATCTTAATTACAATCGACGCCGACCGCAGCAGGCAGCCTGCCTATCGGCACACATGAGAGACGCTATCATGGCCATCCGTAACTTCCAGCAACACACTCCGAAAGTTGGACCCAGGGCATTCGTCGACCGCTCGGCGGTGGTGCTGGGCGACGTGGAGATCGGCGAGGACAGTTCGGTCTGGCCGCTGACCGTGGTGCGCGGTGACATGCACCGCATCCGCATCGGCGCCCGCACCAGCGTGCAGGACGGCAGTGTGCTGCATATTACCCACGCCGGCCCGTTCAACCCGGACGGTTTCCCGCTGATCATCGGCGACGAAGTAACCATCGGCCATAAGGTCATGCTGCACGGCTGCACGCTCGGCAACCGCATCCTGGTAGGCATGGGCAGCACCATCATGGACGGCGCCATTGTCGAAGACGAAGTGATCATCGGCGCCGGCAGCCTGGTGCCGCCGGGCAAACGCCTGGTCAGCGGCCACCTTTACATGGGCAGCCCGGTGAAACAGGTGCGCGTGCTGACCGACAAGGAGCGCGGATTTTTCCCGTATACCGCCGGCAACTATGTGAAGCTCAAGGACCAGCACTTGGCCGAAGGCTTCGATCAACCGGAATGACCCCGACTACCGAGACGCGCATGCATCAGCAAAACATCCTCTTCGACCTCGACGGCACCCTGACCGACCCTCGGCTGGGCATTACCCGTTCAATTCAGTATGCCTTGGCCAAACTGGGCATCGACGAACCGGACCTGACACGTCTGGAGCACTTCATCGGCCCGCCCTTGTTGCAGGCCTTCATGCAGTTCTATGGTTTTGACGAAGCCAAAGCCTGGGATGCGGTGAATTTTTACCGAGAGCGCTTTCGTGTCACCGGCCTTTACGAAAACTCGGTGTTCGAAGGCGTGCCTGAACTGCTTGCAGCCCTCAACAACCAAGGCCGAACGCTTTACGTGGCTACTTCCAAACCTTGGGAGTTCGCCCGCGAAATTGCCCGGCACTTTGCCTTCGACCATCACTTCAAAGTGATCTACGGCAGTGAGCTGGATGGCACTCGCACGAACAAGGTCGAGCTGATTCGCCACTTGCTGGACGAGGAGGGGCTGGACCCGGCGCAAACCCTGATGATCGGTGATCGTAAGCATGACCTGATCGGGGCGCGTAGTAATGGGTTGCAGGCCGTGGCGGTCGGGTATGGGTTTGGCAGCCGGGAAGAGCTGATGGCAGAAGAACCCGCCTTCCATTTTGCAACGGTCGCCGAGATGCATCAGGCATTCGTTCGCTAGCCTTGGGGCCGCTTTGCGGCCCATCGCGGATGAATCCGCTCCTACAAACGTATCCCTGTAGGAGCGGATTCATCCGCGATGGGCTGCACAGCAGCCCCAAACTCACATCAACTGCTGCAACACGTCATTCCTCTCCGGCGTCGGCAACCGCCCCAGCGCCTCAACCTTCTCGTAAAACTTCACCCAGTCTCTATCAACCGACTGAAACAATGCCGCAAACGCCGGCACCCACTGGTCATACAGACCGAATGGCAACAGCTTGGCGTTGCTCATCGCCCCATACACCCAAGCGTCATAGCGTTTATCCCCGGCCCACTGGCTGTCACGCACCACACGATACTCCGCGCGCAACCGCTCGAACTCCGCCTGCTTGGCCGCTCGCTTGTGGTCATCATCCAGCGGCCCGGCATAAATCGCCTGCAACCGCTCCCGGCTGGCCAGCACCAGGCGGACGAACTCTTCACGCTGCTTGCCGTGATCATCACCAACGGCTGCAAGCCCACGGGACACGCGCCATTGCCGCGTTCCCTCCTGTTCTACAAAGGTGGCGAAAGACTCATTGAATGCAGTGTCGTCCTTCACATAAAAACGCTGATGCGCCAGCTCATGGAAGATGAGCGTGGCCAGCCGCTCATCACCCCAGCCGACCATCGATGACAGTATCGGGTCATCAAACCAGCCAAGGGTCGAATACGCCTCGACACCGCCCACGTACACGTCCAGGCCTTGCTCACGCATTACCGCCGCTGCACCGCGTGCCGCGCCTTGGCGATAGTAGCCGCGATAAGCCACGCACCCCGCCACAGGGAAACAGTGCGTCACCGGCTGTAGCGATAGCTCCGGCGTGGCAAACACGTTCCACACCACATAAGGCCTGCCCAGGTCGGCGTAAACACGATAGCTACGGTTATCCGGCAGTTTCAGCTGCTGGCTGGCAAACGCCCGCGCCTGCTCGGCATGCTCCAGGCGAGCGCGCAATTGCGGGTTGCTGCCGGGGTCTGCGATCACGGCTTCCACTGGCTGGCGGGCGCGCAACAGTTGCCATTGGCCCTCAGCCAGCTGGCCGTAATAACCCAGCGTGCTGCAACCACTCAGCAGAAACATGCCCACTACGGGAACCAAAAGCCTGAAAACACGGTCGAGTGGCCCAGGGCCTGAGCGCTTCAAAAGAAAAAGTCGATCCATCTTGGCTATCCAGCTCGCTCACGGCCATTGCGCTCCAAGACTATCTCGCCCAGGGGGAGTTTCGCCATGCGTGCACTGTTCGTCGCCAGCTCACTGTTGCTGGTTTCTGCCTGTTCGACCCTGCCCGACCCCGACCCCAACCAGGCCTGGGTTGAACTGGCCCCCAACGACGACACATCGCTGCACGCCGTGCAGGTGGACGAGCGAGAGTGGGCCGACAACCGTTACTTCGAGGTTCAACCCGGCAGTCATGAGCTGACTGTGCGCTACCAGTTCGCGGTTACGCCAAGCAACATTGGCCCGGTGGAAGAGCCGCTGTGGCGCGACTGCCAGCTCAACCTCACCTTCAAGGATTTCAGCGCTGGCCAGCGCTACCAGCTGCAAGCGGGCAGCATCGGTTTCCGCCCGTGGATCAAGCTGTATGACCATCAGCAAAAACTGGTCGGTCAAGGCCTGCCAGCGGGCTGCCAACGCACCTGAAACCCGCAAACGGCGCTATGCTTGTACCTTGTAACTGCAAGTGGGAGTTTCACCATGCGCCAGCCCATGATGCTGATCGCCCTCAGTGCACTGGGGGCTTGCGCCAGCCCCTTGCCGCCCGCCGACCCCAAACAAGCCTGGGTAGACCTATACACCATGACGCCCGGCCGCGTGATCATGGCCGACCGCCTCGACGGCAAGCGCCTGAATGACGGCCGATACTTCCAGGTGACGCCTGGCAAGCATGAGCTCGTGGTGCGGTTTGATTATGAAATCTACGCAGGCGGCATGCTGACCTCGCCCAAAGACCGGACGTGCTATCTGACGGTACGCTTTGACGATTTCAAAGCGGGTGAGCGCTATCGTCTTGAAGCAAGGGCGCCAGTCATGGAGCCGCAGATCCTGCTCTACGACTCGAGCCGCAAGGTGCTGGTCAACGAACCCAGCAACGTGTTCTGCATACCGTGAACCCAAGGGCCGCATAACGGCCCTTGGCGCTCTACCGGTCGTTTTTCTGGTAGATGATTTTCTTCGTCCCGGCATCACAGCTGCCAACGACCATATTTTGGTCCTTGACCTCGCTGTTGGGCACGATTTCCAGGGTGTACGACGTAACACCCCGAGCCTGGATCTTGGCCTCGATTTCAGCCTTCAGCTCCTCGCACGGCTTCACTGCCGCCAACGAGGACGTGGCCATCAGGGAAGCCAGTACGGCAATTGCTACGCGAATCATGAAACGGCTCCTGCAAAAGCAGCGGCGCTGCCAACGCTGTTTAGACTACCGCAAAGCATCGCCATCGCGCTGGCCTAGCTCACCAGCGAAGCGTCCAGGGTGATCTTCGCATTCAATACTTTCGATACCGGGCAGCCGGCCTTGGCTTTGTTGGCGATTTCAAGAAATTGCGCGACATCTGCCCCGGGCACTTTGGCCTTGAGGGTCAAATGCACGGCAGTGATGGCAAAGCCATCAGTCTGCTTGTCCAAAGTAACTTCAGCGATGGTATCGATTCGATCTGCGGTAAGCCCCGCCTCGCCGAGCATCATCGACAACGCCATCGAGAAGCATCCGGCGTGCGCTGCGCCAATCAGCTCCTCGGGGTTGGTCCCGGGCAGCCCCTCGAATCGGGTGTTGAAACCGTAAGGGTTTTGCTTGAGCGCGCCGCTTTCGGTGGACAACAACCCTTTACCGTCTTTCAGGCCACCTTGCCAGATCGCCGATGCTGTTTTTTTCATGATGCCTCCTGGTCATTCGGTCTGGTATCTATGCCTTGTGAGGCCATCGCCCTACGGCAAGTTCAGACGAATCGCTCAACTGGCATTGGAATCGACGCAATGTGCCCATACAGAGTCTGAAAGGCCCTGTGGCCACCCACTTTCTGCGGAGGCTCCGATGACGCAGCTGCGTGACCTGAAAATTTCCACCCTCGACCTGGTGCCGGTGCGTGCCGATCAAGGCCCAGCGCAGTCACTGCGCAACTCACTGGACCTGGCACAGCATGCCGAACGCTTTGGCTACAACCGGTTCTGGGTGGCTGAACACCACAATATGGATGGTATCGCCAGCTCCGCCACCTCGGTGTTGATCGGCTACCTCGCTGGCGGTACCTCAACCATCCGCATTGGTTCGGGTGGGGTCATGCTGCCCAACCATGCGCCGCTGGTAATCGCCGAGCAGTTCGGCACCCTCGCCAGCCTTTACCCAGGGCGCATCGACCTGGGCCTGGGCCGCGCCCCCGGCTCAGACCAGATGACCGCCCACGCCCTGCGGCGCGAGCGCTCGGGCAGTGCCGACGACTTCCCGGATGATGTAGAGGAATTGTCGCGGTACCTTGGCCCGCGTACCGATGATCAAAAAGTGATCGCCGTGCCGGGTCATGACACCGAAGTGCCGATGTGGCTGCTGGGTTCCAGCCTATTCAGCGCCCAGTTGGCTGGCATGCGCGGCATGCCCTACGCCTTCGCCTCGCACTTCGCGCCGCGTTACATGCATGAGGCGATCCGCGTGTACCGCAACCATTTCAAGCCCTCCACCACACTGGACAAGCCGTACGTGATGCTTGGCGTACCAATGGTGGTCGCCGATACCGATGAGCAGGCCGAGTATCTGGCGACATCGGTGTATCAGCGCATCCTGGCCCTGATGCGTGGCCAGAGCCTGATGCAGAAACCGCCGGTTCCGAGCATGGATGGCCTGTGGCTGCCCCATGAACGGGATGCCGTGGGCAGCTTCCTGGGGCTGGCGATGATTGGCAGCCCGCAGAAAGTACGGGCCAAGGTGGAAGTGCTGCTGGAGCAGACCGGTGCGGATGAGCTGATCTTCACCTGTGATTTGTATGAACATGCCGACCGGGTCAGGTCTTACGAGCTGTTGGCGCAGGCGCTCAAGTCCGAGTAAGGCTGTTCGCGGGTAAACCCGCTCCCACAGGGTGGGAAGTTGGGCTACCCGCGAAGAACTGCCGTCTAACCCCGACGATAGACAATTTCCTTGGTGCCACCCTCACAGGTACCCACCACTTTGCCTGCCGGTTCGCCCTTGCTGACGATTTCCAGCGTGTAGCCGCTGACGCCCTTCGCATCCAGCTTCGCCGCAATTTCCGCCTTTAGCTCTTCACAAGGCTTGCCTGCCGCCAGCGCGCTACCCGCCAGCGTCATCAGGCCTACCGCCACTATCAGTTTCTTCATCACTCGCTTTCCTTGTACCGATGAAATTCGATATGAGCGCCAACAAGGCACCCAGCTCAATCAGCTGTTTGCAATCCGGAAGCCGACCTTGAGGGTTACTTGAAAGTGCGCCGCCTTGTTGTCCCGGATATGGCCGCGGGTATCGACCACCTCGAACCACTCCAGGTGCTTGATGCTTTTACCCGCTTCCGCCAGGGCGTTATTGATCGCCTCTTCGATACTGGTGGCCGAAGAGCCGACCAGTTCGATCTTCTTGTAGGTGTGATGATCGGACATGAGTGTTCTCCTTCAATGACGGTTTGGTTCAGCCTAGCAGCGCAGGCCTGGTTTACCTGCGAGCCGTCACCTCGCACCAAAGTTCGATCGCACTTTCTTGTTGCAGCGCAGTCGCAACCTGTACAGCCCACCCTGCGAAGGAGAGTCAACATGCACCGCAACTCGCTGCGTAAAACATCCCTGGAAAGCATGGAAGCGGAGATCGAGAGCCTTCTGAAAACCCTGGAAAACCTCAAGCATGACGCCTCGGAAGAGTCCCAGAAGTCCGTGAAGGCCATCCGCAGCAACGCCGAAAGCGCGCTTAAACACTCGCGCAGCCTGCTAAGCGATGCTTACGAGGAAGTGAAGAACCGAACCCGCCAGACGGGCATTGCAACCCGCGACTATGCGCAGGAACACCCGGTCACCACCGCCGGCGTGGCTATCGGCGCCCTTGGCCTGCTGGCGGCTTACCTGCTTTACCGTCGCAACTAAGCCAGTTCGCGGCGCAGCCACTGCGCCAACTGCTCGGCGCGCCCATCAGCGGTGCGCCGTGGCACCCACAGAGCCAAGGCGGCCGGTGTGGGTGAAAACCCCCAGGGTGCGCTCAGCCGCCCGGCACGCAGGTCATCGGCCACCAAAGGTTGTGGTGCAATAGCCACTCCAAGCCCGGCCACTGCAGCCTCCAGCAAGTAATACAAATGCTCGAACGCTTGGCCAAACTGCAAGTCCGCGGCATGAAGGCCCTGTTGCTCAGCCCACGTAGGCCATGCCTGCGGGCGTGACGTGGTGTGCAGCAAAGCCTCATCGAGCAACGCTTTGGCGGGGGCATCACGCAAGCGCTCGTAACCACTGAAATGCGGGCTGAGCACCGGCCCGATGCGTTCCTCCGCCAGCACATGCACCTGCATGTCGGCAGGCCAGGGCGGTTCGGCATAAACCAGTAGTGCGTCCAGCCCGGGGCGCCGTGGGTCGAGGTCACCTTCACCTGCCGACAGGTGCAGGCGCAGTTCCGGCAGATCTGCCTTCAGCCGCCCGAGCCGGGGAATGAACCAGCGCGCCAGCAGGCTACCAGAACAGCCCAGCACGAAAGGCGCTTCGCTGACGTCACGGCTCAACTCGGCACACACACTGCGCAGCCGGTCGAAGGCCTCACCACTGGCGTCCCGCAGTCGCACCCCGGCATCTGTGAGTTTGATGCCACGCCCTTCTTTTACGAACAGGGCCACACCCAGGTGTTCTTCCAGCGCCTTGACCTGACGGCTGACTGCACCGTGCGTCACATGCAGCACTTCCGCAGCCTGGCTAACGCTGTTCAAGCGTGCCGCCGCCTCGAAGGCGCGCAAAGCATTGAGAGGAGGGAGGTCGTGGGCCATTGATATGTGAGTTTTCCTGACATGTTTACGCAATCTTATCGGTTTTCAGCCGGGCGTGTGGTGGTTACAGTAAAGCCCATCACTCATTCATAACGCCCTGGAGCGCCCCATGACCCAGACCCAATACCGCGCCGGCCCTGACGCCAACGGCCTGTTCGGCTCGTTCGGCGGCCGCTACGTGGCTGAAACCCTGATGCCGCTGGTGCTGGACCTGGCCCGCGAATACGAAGCGGCCAAGGCCGACCCCAAGTTCCTTGAAGAACTGGCCTACTTCCAGCGTGACTACATCGGCCGCCCGAACCCGCTGTACTTCGCCGAGCGCCTGACCGAGCACTGCGGCGGCGCCAAGATTTTCTTCAAACGTGAAGAGCTCAACCACACCGGCGCACACAAGGTGAACAACTGCATTGGCCAGGTGCTGCTGGCCAAGCGCATGGGCAAAAAACGCCTGATCGCCGAAACCGGCGCCGGCATGCACGGCGTGGCGACCGCCACCGTGGCTGCGCGCTTCGGCCTGCCCTGCGTTATCTACATGGGCGCCACCGACATCGAGCGACAGCAGGCCAACGTATTCCGCATGAAACTGCTGGGCGCCGAGATCGTGCCGGTCACCGCAGGCACCGGCACCCTGAAAGATGCCATGAACGAAGCGCTGCGCGACTGGGTTACCAATGTCGATGACACCTTCTACCTGATCGGTACTGTGGCCGGCCCGCACCCCTACCCAGCAATGGTCCGCGACTTCCAGTCGATCATCGGCAAGGAAACCCGCGCCCAGTTGCAGGAAAAGGAAGGCCGCCTGCCTGACAGCCTGATCGCCTGCGTCGGTGGTGGCTCCAACGCCATGGGCCTGTTCCACGATTTCCTCGATGATGCCAGCGTGCAGATCATTGGCGTCGAGGCTGGTGGCCATGGCGTCGACACCGACAAGCATGCCGCCAGCCTCAATGGTGGTGTGCCGGGCGTACTGCACGGCAACCGCACCTACCTGCTGCAGGATGACGACGGCCAGATCACCGACGCCCACTCGATTTCCGCAGGCCTGGACTACCCGGGCATCGGCCCGGAGCACGCTTACCTGCACGAAGTGAAGCGTGTTGAGTACGTCAGCATTACCGACGACGAGGCGCTGGACGCCTTCCACGCCACGTGCCGCCTGGAAGGCATCATCCCGGCGCTGGAAAGCTCCCACGCGCTGGCTGAAGCCATCAAGCGCGCGCCAACCCTGCCGAAGGACCACCTGATGGTCATCTGCCTGTCGGGCCGTGGCGACAAAGACATGCAAACTGTGATGAACCACATGGCCGCCCAGGAGAAACAGGCATGAGCCGTCTTGAACAACGCTTCGCCGACCTGAAAGCCGAAGGCCGCTCCGCGCTGGTCACTTTCATCACTGCTGGCGACCCCGGCTACGACGCCTCGCTGCAGATCCTCAAGGGCCTGCCGGAAGCTGGCGCCGACGTGATCGAACTGGGCATGCCGTTCACCGACCCGATGGCTGACGGCGTGGCCATCCAGCTCGCCACGCTACGTGCGCTGGAAGCTGGCCAGACCTTGGCCAAAACCCTGCAGATGGTTCGTGAATTCCGTGTGGATAACCAGACCACGCCGATCGTGCTGATGGGTTACTACAACCCGATCCACCGCTTTGGCGTGGCTGAATTTGTCGCCGATGCGAAAGAAGCAGGCGTCGATGGCCTGATCATCGTCGACCTGCCTCCAGAGCACGACGCAGAACTTGCCACCCCGGCTCAGGCGGCAGGTATCGACTTTATTCGCCTGACCACGCCGACTACCGACGACGCTCGCCTGCCGCGCGTGCTGGAGCGCAGCTCCGGCTTCGTCTACTACGTGTCGGTAGCCGGTGTCACCGGTGCGGGTTCCGCAACCACCGAGCACGTGACCGAGGCGATTGCCCGCCTGCGTCGCCATACCGACCTGCCGATCAGTGTTGGTTTTGGTATTCGTACGCCGGAGCAAGCTGCAGCGATCGCCCGCCTGGCCGATGGCGTGGTGGTGGGGTCGGCGCTTGTCGACAAGATTGCCCAGGCCAAGGATGCCGATCAGGCGGTAACTGGTGTATTGAGCCTGTGCTCGGCACTGGCTGAAGGGGTGCGCGGCGCCCGCCGCTGAACCGCGTCGCCAGCATCGCGGATAAATCCGCTCCTACACGCGTAGGGGCGGATTCATCCGCGATGAAGGCAGCACTATCCTCCAAAAATCGACAAATCCAAAGGCCGTATAGCCCCCATCCAGATCGCATGATCCCGGTGGTCCGCCAGCTCATCCCCGGTCAACGGGTGCAGAAACACCACCAACCCCTTGCGATAAAGTGCCAGCCACGGCAAAACCACACCCACCACCTCTGGCCCGAACGCCAACTGGCAGCTCCAGTCCGGGTGCGGCCCCACAGGCTTTTGGTGCATACGCCCCATGGTCACGGCGAACAGCCGCGCCGCTTCCTCGCACAGCTCCCGCGCCTGCTCGATAGTCGACGCGTCGTAATACACATGGGCGTGATAGCCCTTGATTCTCTGCACGTTAACTCCTGAATACATTGCCACTAGCCCACGCGCTCCTGCTCCAGCCAGTCGACAAACCGCTCGATCAAAGCCCCGCGCCGTTTACGCGGCGGCAAAACCACATAATAGCCCCGACGCGACTTCAAACTGCCCTCCAGTGGGCGACACAGCAAGCCCTGGTCCACCAGGCCATCGACCAGATGCCGCCAACCGATCGCCACGCCCTGGCCAGCAATCGCGGCCTGGATCAGCAGCGTGTAGTTGTCGAAGCGCAGTTGGCCGGCGGGCGGCGGGCTGTCCACGCCAAGCCCGCGAAACACCCCGGCCCAATCGAACCAGCGGCTAGCCTGCTCACCCCTTAAATGCAAAAGGGGCAAACGCTGCAAAGCCACGGCTGACAAGGGTTTGCCATGGATCAACCGCGGGCTGCAGACAGGGAAAACCTCTTCATCAAACAGCCATCGGCTCTCACCTTGATGAAAGCGCCCGTCGCCAAACAATACCGCAACGTCGATGTCTGGACGCAGCATGCCCTGGCTTCGCTCACCCGTAACCAGGCTTACATCCACCTGTGGATAAGCTTCATGGAAGCGCTGCAGGCGCGGCATCAACCAGAACGCGGCAAACGCAAAGTCCGTGGCCACCTGCAGCACCTCACGCTGGCCCCGGCCACTGACCTGGGCAATCCCGTCATCCATGGCCTGCAAGCCTTGGTGAACTTGCTGGAAAAGTGCCAAGCCCGCTTCGGTCAGTTCTATACCCCGGTAGATCCGGTCAAACAGCCGCGTGCCCAGTTGCGCCTCCAGGCGTTTGACCTGCTGGCTCACTGCCGGCTGCGTGGTGCCAAGCTCCAGCGCCGCAGCGGTAAAACCCCGTAGTCGAGCGGCGGCTTCAAACACACGCAATGCATCGAGGGACAGTTCGGCAAGGTGGTCAAACATAAGCACAGCTAATCCCAGTCATTGCCCGCCATGGGCTTTACCCATGTTATCCACAGTCGCATCTTGGTAGGCAAGCGGTTCGCATAATCCTCAACGATGGAAGCCACCATGACGCGCCCGAATATCCTGTTCATCATGGCCGACCAGATGGCCGCGCCCTTGCTGCCGATCTACGCCTCGTCCCCTATCCAGATGCCACACCTGAGCCGCCTGGCGGAGCAGGCCGTAGTCTTTGATGCTGCCTACTGCAACAGCCCTCTATGCGCGCCCTCGCGCTTCACCCTGGTAAGCGGCCAGTTACCCAGCCGCATCGGTGCCTTCGACAACGCCGCCGACTTTCCCGCCGATGTACCAACCTACGCCCACTACCTGCGCCGCCTCGGCTACCGCACCGCACTGTCGGGCAAGATGCACTTCTGCGGCCCGGACCAGCTGCATGGTTACGAAGAGCGCCTGACCAGCGATATCTACCCGGCCGACTATGGCTGGGCCGTGAACTGGGATGCTCCCGACGAGCGCCCAAGCTGGTACCACAACATGTCGTCGGTGCTGCAGGCCGGGCCCTGCGTGCGCACCAACCAGCTCGATTTCGACGAAGAGGTGGTGTTCAAGGCCCGCCAGTACCTCTATGACCATGTCCGCGAAAACGATGGTCGGCCGTTCTGCCTGACGGTATCCATGACCCATCCCCACGACCCGTACACCATCGCGAAGCGTTACTGGGATCGCTACGAGGCTGTGGATATCCCCATGCCCCGCGCAGAATTTGCCCAGCACGAACTCGACCCGCACTCGCAGCGTTTGCTCAAGGTTTACGACTTGTGGAACAAACCCCTGCCTGTGGACAAAATCCGCGATGCCCGCCGCGCCTACTTTGGCGCCTGCAGCTACATCGACGACAACATCGGCCAGCTGCTGCAGACGCTGGAAGAATGCAATCTTGCTGATAACACTCTCATCGTGTTCTCCGGCGACCATGGCGACATGCTTGGCGAGCGGGGCCTCTGGTACAAAATGCACTGGTTCGAGATGTCGGCACGCGTACCGCTGCTGGTGCATGCGCCCAAACGCTTCGCGCCGGGCCGCGTGACCGCTGCAGTGTCGACTTGTGACCTGCTGCCGACGCTGGTGGAACTGGCCGGAGGCGCTGTGGATAACCAGCTTCACCTCGACGGCCGTTCTTTGCTCGGCCACCTGCAAGGGCAGGGGGGCCATGACGAGGTGATCGGCGAATACATGGCCGAAGGCACGGTCGGCCCGCTGATGATGATCCGCCGCGGCGCCTACAAGTTCGTGTACAGCGAAGACGACCCATGTTTACTCTATGACCTGAGCCGCGACCCGCACGAACGGGAGAACCTCACCGGCAGCCCGGACCACCAGGCGCTGCTGCAGGCATTTGTCGATGAAGCACGCCAGCGTTGGGATATCCCCAACCTGCGCCAGCAGGTACTGGCCAGCCAGCGCCGCCGCCGCCTGGTGGCTGAGGCGCTGGCCATCGGCAAGCTGAAAAGCTGGGACCACCAACCGTTGGTGGACGCCAGCCAACAGTACATGCGCAACCACATCGATCTCGACGACCTCGAGCGCAAGGCACGTTATCCACAGCCCGCACCCATGGATTGAGAAGAGAGGCCGCCATGCAGAAGTTCTCCACAGCCGTTATTGCCCTTGTAATGAGCCTGGGCACCGCCACGGCCTACGCCGACGACGCGCAATGCAACACCGTGAAGCTGGCCGACCCTGGCTGGAGCGACATCGCCTCGACCAACGCAGTAGCCCGCCTGCTGCTCGAAAGCCTCGGCTACCAGGTAAAAATCGACAGCCTGGCGGTGCCGATCATTTATGGCGGCCTCAAGGACGGCAAGGTCGATGCCTTCCTGGGCAACTGGATGCCAGCGCAGCAAGGCTTCCATGACAAATTCATTGCCACAGGCGATGTGCAGCAATTGTCGCGCAATCTCGAAGGCACCGAGTTCACCCTGGCCGTGCCGGACGATGTGTGGAACGCCGGTGTAAAAGACTTTGCCGACCTGCAGAAGCACGCCGACCAGTTTGACAAGAAGCTTTACGGGATCGGCTCCGGCGCGCCGGCCAACCTGTCGCTGAAAGAGATCATCGACAAGAACGAGTTCAACCTCGGCCAGTGGAAGCTGGTGGAGTCCAGCGAGCAGGCGATGCTGGCGCAGGTGGACCGTGCAGTGAAGAAGAACCAGTTCATTACGTTTCTAGGCTGGACGCCCCATCCCATGAACGTGAAATTGAAGATGCATTACCTCACCGGCGGGGAAAAATGGTTTGGCAGCAAGGGTGAAGTGTTTACCCTGACGCGCAAAGGTTATCCACAAGCCTGCCCGAATGCAGCGAAAGTGCTGAGTAACCTGAGCTTCACGCTGGACATGGAAAACAGCATCATGGCCGAGGTTGTGGATAAAAAGATCAGCTTTGATGAGGCCGCCAGGGCTTGGGTGAAGGCACATCCTGAAGTACTGGATGTGTGGCTGGCGGGCGTGACTACATTAAAAGGCGCGGATGCTGCGCAAAGGTTGAAGGCCAAACTCTGATTTTCGTCTGTTAGGCTGCTCATACAGCGGAACACAATCGCCTGTGGGAGCGGCCTTGTGTCGCGAAACGAGGGCAAAGCCCTCGCCTGCGCTTTTGAACAGGATCAATGCATGCCCCGAGCCCACCAACTGCTGCCCTTCCTGGCTTGGCTCCCCCGCCAAACCGGCCGCAGCCTGCGCCAAGACCTGCTGGTAGGCCTCAGCGGTGCCATCCTCGCCCTGCCACAATCCATCGCCTACGCCCTGATCGCCGGCCTGCCTGCCGAATACGGGCTTTACGCGGCCATCGTTCCGGTACTCATCGCTTGCCTGTGGGGTTCATCCTGGCACCTGATCTGCGGCCCGACCGCCGCCATTTCCATCGTCCTCTACGCCAGCATCAGCCCGCTGGCCGTGGCGGGCAGCGCCGATTACGTGACCTTGGTACTGCTGCTGACGTTTCTCGGCGGCATCTTCCAGTTGCTGCTCGGCCTGATGCGCTTCGGCGCATTGGTCAATTTCGTCTCTCATTCAGTGGTGCTCGGCTTCACGCTGGGCGCAGCCATCGTCATTGCTTTGGGCCAGTTACCCAACCTGCTGGGCATGGACCTGCCAAGCCAGGCCACGGCGCTAAAGACCGTGCAGGACCTGGCCAGCCATGCAGGTGACGTCGACTTGCCGTCACTGCTTTTGGGCTTGGCAACGGTCGTGATCGGCATGGCCCTGAAACTCTGGCGGCCACGCTGGCCGAGCCTGTTGATAAGTCTGATCGTTGTAAGCCTGCTGGCCTGGCTGATGCCGGGCTTTTTTGGCCATGTCCCCCGTGTGCCCGCGTTCACTGGCCAGCTTCCTCCTTTGAGCCCGCTGCCGCTTCTGGACGTCGAGCTCATGCTGCGCCTGTTACCTAGCGCCGTGGCGGTGGGCATGCTCGGGTTGGTTACCAGCCTGTCGATTGCCCGCTCGTTATCTGGGCGCTCCGAACAGTTGATCGACGCCGACCAGGAAATCCGAGCCCAGGGCCTCTCGAACATCGTCGGCGCGTTCTTTTCCGGTTACCTGTCCTCGGGGTCTTTCACTCGCTCGGGCCTGAGCTACGACGCGGGTGCCCGATCGCCAATGGCCGGGGTATTTTCGGCGCTGTGGGTGGCGTTGTTCGCCGTCACCGGTGCCGGGTTGATCGCACACCTGCCCATCCCGGCCATGGCCGGCAGCATTTTGCTGATCTGTTGGGGGCTGGTGGACCATCGGGCTATCAGGGCGTTGTTCCGGGTCAGCCGGTCGGAATTTCTGGTCATGGCCCTGACCGCTGCGGCAACCTTGCTGCTGGAGTTGCAAACGGCGATCTATGCCGGGGTGCTGGCATCGCTGTTCTTTTACCTCAAGCGCACGTCGCGGCCACGGGTGCAGCAGAGCCGGGAAGGGGAGGCTGATGTGCTGCGGGTGGGCGGGTCGATTTTCTTCGGTGCGGCGCATTACCTGCAGGTGCGGTTGCAACGCTGCCAAGGCCCGCATGTGGTGATTGATGCGCGGCAGGTGAATTTCATCGATTACTCGGGTGTGGATATGTTGCACCGCGAGGCAAGGCGGCTGATACGCACGGGCGGTAGCCTGACGCTGCACCGGGCTAGGCCGCAAGTGATCGAGGAGTTGCAGAAGCTCGAAGGGGTGGAGCTTTGCCCGATTCAGTTTGAAGAGTGAAGGGGGCGCTTCGCACCCCATCGCGGATAAATCCGCTCCTACAAGGGCCCGCGATCAGCCTATAGGAGCGGATTCATCCGCGATGGGCCGCAAAGCGGCCCCAACAACCTCAGCCCCGAGCCAACTGCCGGCGCAGCTCGGCCAGCACAGGCGCCGTATCCGGCCGCACCCCACGCCAGATAAAGAATGCCTCCGCCGCCTGCTCGGCCAGCATGCCCAGCCCATCAAGCACCTTGGCAGCACCCAAACGGCTGGCCCACTGGCAAAACGGCGTCGGCTCCTTGCCATACATCATGTCGTAGCAAACCGTACGCCCAGCCTCGACCAGGCTGTCGGCAATCGGCGGCATCTCACCGGCCAGGCTTGCCGATGTCGCATTGATGATCACATCCACAGGCTCCTGCAACCAGGCAAACCCGCTGGCCACCACCGGCCCTAGCTCATCAAACTCACGCGCCAGCTGCTCGGCCTTTTCCACCGTGCGGTTGGCGATCACCAGCGTCTGCGGCTTGTGGGCCAAAATCGGCTCCAGCACACCACGCACGGCGCCACCGGCCCCAAGCACGAGGATGCGCTTGCCTGCCAGCTCAACCCCGGCGTTCACCGTCAGGTCACGCACCAGGCCCGCGCCATCAGTGTTGTCGCCTTGCAAACTGCCATCAGCCAGCTTGCTCAAGGTGTTCACCGCGCCAGCACGCTGGGCACGGGGGGTCAGGCTGTCGCACAGGCGATAAGCTTCTTCCTTGAACGGCACAGTAACGTTGCCACCGCTGCCTTGCTTGAAAAAGCCGCGCGCGCAATCGCTGAATTCGTCCAGCGGCGCCAGCAAGGTCGCGTATTCCAGTTGCTGCCCGGTCTGCTCGGCAAACAGGCGGTGGATAAGCGGCGACTTGCTGTGGCCAATGGGGTTACCAAAAACGACGTACTGATCCATGACGGCTCCTTGGTTATCCACAGGCTTACTGGCCAAGCCAGTCGCGGTCTTGCAGGTAGTATTCGGTCAAGCGCGCTTCCTCGCTGCCGGGTGCGGCCTTCCAGTCGTAGCCCCAGCGCACTTGCGGCGGCAGCGACATCAGGATCGACTCGGTGCGCCCGCCCGACTGCAGGCCGAACAGGGTACCCCGGTCGTAGACCAGGTTGAATTCCACATAGCGGCCACGGCGGTACTCCTGGAACTCACGCTGCTGGGCAGTGTAAGGCGTGTCCTTGCGACGCTGTACAATCGGCAGGTACGCATCAACAAAGGCATCGCCGATGGCGCGAATGAAGGCGAAGCAGGTGTCGAAGTCCCACTCGTTGAGGTCATCGAAGAACAACCCGCCAATGCCGCGTGGCTCGCCACGGTGCTTGAGGTGGAAGTAGCGATCGCACCAGGCTTTATAGCGTGGGTACACATCGGCACCAAATGGCGCACAAGCCTGCTCGGCGACGCGGTGCCAATGTATGCAGTCTTCTTCGTTGCCGTAGTAAGGCGTAAGGTCAAAACCGCCACCGAACCACCACACCGCTTCTTCGCCTTCCTTCTCGGCGATGAAGAAGCGCACGTTGGCGTGGGACGTTGGCACATGCGGGTTGTGCGGGTGGATCACCAGCGACACGCCCAAGGCCTCGAAGCCACGGCCCGCCAGCTCGGGGCGGTGAGCACTGGCCGATGGCGGCAACCCGGCGCCGAACACGTGGGAGAAGTTCACGCCACCTTTCTCGATCACCTTGCCTTCACCAATCACCCGCGTGCGGCCCCCGCCACCGGCTTCGCGCACCCAGGCATCCTCGACAAAGCGGGCGCCACCGTCCTCGGTTTCGAGGGCAGAGCAAATGCGGTCTTGCAGGTCGAGCAGGTAGGCTTTCACGGCCTCGGTGCGGCTAGTCATCGGGTCACCAGGAACGGGCAGGGAAGAATTCGCCGCGTAGCATACCACCGGCAGGCGGCACGCCGCAGTTGACGGCGATCAGGCAAAGGCGTCCGATAGAAGGCCTTTCCCGATCCCGACAACAGGAGTGCGAGATGGCCAAGCGTATCCAGTTCAGCCAGCATGGCGGCCCGGAAGTGCTGCAGATTGTGGAGTTCGAACCTGCCCCGCCCGGGCCGCAACAGGTGCGAGTGCGTAACCATGCGATCGGCTTGAACTTCATCGACACCTATTTCCGTAGCGGGCTGTATGCGCCGCCTTCCTTGCCCTCGGGGCTAGGTACTGAAGCGGCGGGTGTGGTCGAGGCAGTGGGCGAGGGCGTGACCCGGCTCAAGGTCGGAGATCGCGTGGCCCATGCCGGCGGGCCGCTGGGCGCCTACAGCGAAGTGCACACACTGCCGGAGGCCAACCTGGTCAAGCTGCCTGACAGCATCAGCTTTGAACAGGCGGCGGCGGTGATGCTCAAGGGTTTGACGGTGCAGTACCTGCTGAAGCAGACCTATGAGGTTAAAGCGGGTGACGTGATCCTGTTCCACGCGGCGGCAGGCGGTGTGGGGTCTTTGGCTTGCCAATGGGCCAAGGCGCTTGGCGCCAGGCTGATCGGTACCGTGAGTTCAGCCGAGAAGGCGGAACGGGCCAAGGCACTGGGCGCGTGGGAAACCATCGACTACAGCCGTGAGGATGTTGCCAAACGCGTGCTGGAACTGACAGACGGCAAAAAGTGCCCGGTTGTCTATGACGGTGTCGGGGCCGATACCTGGCTGACTTCGCTCGACTGCCTGCAACCGCGCGGGCTGATGGTGAGCTTTGGCAATGCGTCCGGGGCGGTGAGCGGGGTGAACCTGGGGATTCTGTCGCAAAAGGGTTCGCTGTACGTCACCCGGCCCACGCTGGCGACCTATGCCAACAACGCCGAAAACACCCAAGCGATGGCGAATGACCTGTTTGCGATGATTGCCAGTGGCAAGCTGGTTGTGGATATCCAGCAGCGGTATCCGTTGAGCGAGGCGGCGAAGGCGCAGGCTGAGTTATCGGCGCGACGTACGGTGGGGTCGACTGTATTGTTGCCTTAACGTAATTGGGGCCGCTCTGCGGCCCATTCGCGGGACCAGCCCGCTACAGGGGCGGGAGACGATCAATCATCGTAGTGATATCGACACTGCAATATGGTGAGCCGCCCACCCTCGAAGAAGTAGACCAGCCTGTGTTCGCGAGTAATACGTCGGGACCAGAACCCTGAAAGATCGCCCTTCAGCGGCTCTGGCTTACCCGTGCCTCTGAAGGGAGTACGTAGGCATTCCTTGATCAAGGCATTGACCGCTGCAAACACGTCCGTATCTGCATCTTTCCAATGGCAGTAATCCTCCCAACCTTCCGAAGTGAACGCAACGCTTACTGTGTTACGAGCTTCAGTCTTGTTGCGTTGTTTTGACTTCATGTTCATCTAGGGACAGCTCATGGGTAGCAGCATTACCCGACCGCAACTGATCGATGGACGCACGCAAGCGCTTAGCGTTGGCGGAAGAACTCAGCAGATACAAGGTCTCTTGCATCCCGTTGTAGTCCTCAAGCGAGATCATGACCACCGGCTCACCGCGCTGGCGTGTGATTATCGCGGGTTCATGGTCACGGCATACGTCATCCATTGTCTGCTTCAGGTCGGCGCGAGCCTGGCTAAAAGTCAGTACATGCATTTCATCAAATCCTTCCCAGACTGAGCCTGGAGGTTTCTCTCAACCCAGCGAGGCGGGCTGGGTAATAGGCTTGAAAACATTGTACAAGCCTAAGTACAAACCTCAACCACTCATGGTCGGATACGTTGAGGGCATGAAGCATAAATTGAATGACTTCAAGCGGGGAGGTGATCAGTGTCCATCGTGTCTGTAGGAGATTTCTGCTGAGTATGGTTCTGTGGCCAATAAGCGGGGCAAGCCCCGACCTCGGCAGCATAATTATGAAGCCAACGCCGTTGAGGTGAGGCTTGCCCCGCGAATACGTCCGCTCAGCCAGCAGTGCTGTTTGACGAATATCCGGACTCAATGCCATCCAGCATCGCTTCCACCAGCCCCTCCGCCATTTCGATTGCGTGCAGGTTCGACCAGTACATGCCTCGGCCTTCCTCGCGCAGGTAATCGAGTGCCTTGTAGCCCGTTTCGTAGGCGCTGCGCAGGTAAAGCGCTACGTGGACCAGGGCGTCGGCGGCAGGAATGTCGGGGTTTACGGTGAAGAGTGGGGGATGGCCGGCGTCTCAGCGGCCGAAGGCGCGGGTGGACGTGCAGGGGATGGGTGGATCGGGTACAAGCTTCTTCATCTTTCGCTCCAGTCATAGGAGCTGACACCAAACCGTTACCACACGGAATGGGTGGCAGCTGTACGCGGGGTGGTAAACCGGGCTGGAGCTTCCCCGGCAGGCAAATGCCTCCCGCGTACAGCCACCATAGCGGCTGTATCTCCAGATCACCCGGGTTACCACACCCGATCGCCAAGTTATTCGGCGACGGTCTGAATCCTAGAGACAGGAGTTCCTACTGAGAAGGTGATGGTATTAGATACGGGCTGTAGGAAATTTCCGAAATTCAACCCGCACTGCCATTTGGGCCGAAATCACAAAAACCGCATGCCGCACATAACACCGTTAAGGCGCAAGGCATCGGCTTGACCCAACAGATTCGGAAGCGTAGCCTTTGACACTGAGGTTGTGCTGGTGCGCCGGTTGAGTTTCAAGTTATCCGGGCGAGTGCAGCCTCATCATTCAGGCCGCTTAAGCGGCCTTTATTTTTTGGGTTTGTTTCTATCCCCTTTCGGGATGATGGAATACAGCTCTGCCTTGGGCTTGCGAGCCGTCAGTTCAAAAATCGCCTCATCAAAAATTTCATTGCCATAGCCATCATCACGGGCAATGGTGCTGCGAAGAGCGGTCATGTGCGTAGCATTTTTCCAGATCGACGTCGTCGCCAGTGCCGACTTGATTTGCAAAACCATGTCATCAATGGTGTACCCATCTCGTATTACCCGGCTTCGGTAAGCATGGCTTCCTATGAAAACGATGCCCGGATCCTCCAAGAGCGGCAAATCCTGCGATTCCTTCTGCCTGTTGATAGCTTCGAACTGATCAATGGTGAATGTCCCTATTTCCACCGCCCTGACCCGATGGTTGGACGCAAGCTGCTCAAGATTCGCCCTTATAAGGTACTCGGCATTTTCAAAAAGCGGCATTTCTCCAGAAGCTCCCATGCAACGCATGGTTAGCAAGCTAGAGGCGAGGGTATCTGATGGAAAGGTGATGAATTCGGACGCAGAGAGTAGGAAATTTCTTTATCAGCATGGCGTGCAGCCAAAAGAGTCTGCATACCTCGTGTAGGAGCGGCCTTGTGTCGCGAAAGGGCCGCGAAGCGGCCCCGGCAATTTATGCGTTTGCACTGAAATCTGGGGCCGCTTCGCAGCCCTTTCGCGACACAAGGCCGCTCCTACATCAGCCTGCGCGGACTACTTCGCCAGTGACCAGATCGCGGATCACGCTCGGGTTCTTCCGCCCACCCAGCGCCCCACCGAGCACCAGGTCCAGCTCGCCATGGAAGTATTGCTCCACCCGCAACCGCGTCTTCGCCGCCGGGCGCCCGCCAGGGTTGCATGAGGTGGAAATCAACGGCCCCACCAGCGCGCACAGTTCACGCACCTGCGGGTGGTCGCTGACCCGTAGCGCAACGGTGTCATGCTGCCCCGTCACCCACTCCGGCAACAGGTCCTGGTGCGGCACCAGCCAAGTGTTCGGCCCCGGCCAGGTGGCGCCCATGCGGTCGATCCAGTCTTCAGGGAAGTCTTCGAACAGGAAGTCGAACTGGCGGATGTTGTCGGCAACCAGAATCAGGCCTTTATCCACAGGCCGCGACTTCAGCGCCAGCAGGCGGTACACCGCGTCTTCGTTCCACGGGTCGCAGCCCAGGCCCCAGACCGCTTCGGTCGGGTAGGCGATTACCGCGCCCGCGCGGATTTCACGTGCGGCTTGCTGCACACGCCAACTGCTCACCATTTTTCTCTCCACCAAATATGCCTTGCGCGCAGTTTACTCAGCCCACGCGGGCAAACCAACGCCCGGCTTCATTGCTGACCCGGCCTTCAAGCTCCAGTTCAGTCAGTTGCGCAAGCACCTGGGCCAGCGGCTGTTCGCTGCAATGGGCCAAGGCTTCCGTGGTTTGCGGTGCCGCCAGCAGCAGCGCAAGCAATGGGTGGTCGGGTTTATCCACAGTTGCTGGCGGCAAATTCTTCCAACCCTGGAGCGTTTCCAGAATCTGCTCGACGCTCTCCACCAACAGCGCGCCATCGCGAATCAGTTGGTGGCAGCCCTTGGCGCCAGGATGGTGAATCGAGCCAGGTATGGCATACACCTCACGCCCCTGTTCAGCCGCCAGTCGCGCGGTGATAAGCGACCCACTGGCCAGGCTCGCCTCGACGACCAGCACACCCAGCGACATGCCGCTGATAATGCGATTACGCCGTGGAAAGTTGCCAGGCAGCGGCCCGGCATCCAGCGGATACTCGGAAACCAGCGCGCCACCCAAGTCGAGCATCTGCCTGGCAAGGTCACGATGGCGCTGTGGATAAAGTTTTTGAAGACCGGTACCGAGCACGCCTATCGTAGTCCCGCCAGCCTCCAATGCCGCCCGATGAGCGGCACCATCGATGCCCAGCGCCAGCCCGCTGGTGACCACAAAACCGGCTTGGGACAAATAGCGGGAAAACGCCCTCGCCGTATCCAGCGCGGTGGGTGTGGCACGCCTGCTGCCCACGATTGCGATTTGCGGCCGCTCCAGTAACGCAGGGTTGCCCGCCACGAACAACAGCGGTGGCGCATCATCAATTTCTCCCAATAAAGCCGGGTAACCAGGGCTGTCCCACATCAACAAATGCTGGCCCGGACGCTCTAGCCAGGCCATTGCAGCCAGCGCGCCGTCGCGTACTTCAGCACTTCGCCTGGCATCGATGGTCGCTTGAGGCACCCCCAAGGCACGCCACGCCCCCGCAGGTGCAGTCAGCGCCGAAGAAGCACTGCCAAAGGCTTCCAGCAAGGTATGAAAGCGACGCAATCCTGTTTCCGGAAGGCGATGCAGGCGCAACCGCGCTTCCAGTTCAGCAGGCGGGCAATGCGACGAATGGTGGGTGAGCATGGGGATCATCCTTGATCAAAACAGGGCCATTTACGTGGCACAAACTGTGGATAACTTTGTGGGTAACACTTTGAAAAGCTGTCCATTGATTGGTAGCTATCAAGCCTATAGAGACCCTAGCCGAGCTTTGGCAGGTGCCGAACGCCCCAATTCCCTTTATTATGTGTGCTCAGTTTTCAACCGAACGCACAGTGACTGCCTGACCTTATGGCCATCTTGAACATTCTCGAATTCCCGGACCCGCGCCTGCGCACCATCGCCAAACCGGTGACGGAGTTCGACGACGCCCTGCGCCAGCTGATCGACGACATGTTTGAAACCATGTACGAAGCGCCCGGCATCGGCTTGGCCGCAACCCAGATCAACGTGCACAAGCAGCTGGTGGTCATGGACCTCAGCGAAGATCGCAGCGAGCCGCGGGTGTTCATCAACCCTGTGGTCGAGGAGCTGACCCACGACATGGGCCAGTACCAGGAAGGCTGCCTGTCGGTGCCGGGCTTCTACGAGAACGTCGACCGCCCGTTGCGCGTACGGGTCAAGGCCCTGGACCGTGATGGCAAACCGTTCGAACTCGAAGCCGAAGGCCTGCTGGCCGTATGCGTACAGCACGAGTTCGATCACCTCAACGGCAAGCTGTTCGTCGACTACCTGTCGCAGCTCAAGCGCGACCGGATCAAGAAGAAGCTGGAAAAGCAGCACCGCCAGCAAGCCTGATCCCACCCTTCCAGAAGGCTTGCTCCGGCAAGCCTTTTTCTTTTTTGAAGCGAGAACTCCATGCGCATCGTCTTTGCAGGCACTCCAGAGTTTGCCGCCGAACACCTCAAGGCCCTGCTAAACAGCCCGTACGAGATCGTGGCCGTGTACACCCAGCCCGATCGCCCGGCCGGCCGTGGCCAGAAGCTCATGCCGAGCCCGGTCAAACAACTGGCCGTGGCCCATGACATCCCAGTGTTTCAGCCGCCAACCCTGCGCAATGCCGACGCGCAAGCCGAACTCGCTGCGCTCAAGCACGACCTGATGGTGGTAGTGGCCTACGGCCTGATCTTGCCGCAAGCGGTGCTGGATATCCCGCGCCTGGGCTGCATCAACAGCCACGCCTCGCTGCTGCCACGCTGGCGCGGCGCCGCGCCGATCCAGCGCGCCGTGGAAGCGGGCGATGCCGAAAGCGGCGTGACCGTCATGCGCATGGAAGCAGGCCTGGATACCGGCCCGATGCTGCTCAAGGTAGTCACCCCGATCAGCGCCGAAGACACCGGCGGCAGCCTGCACGACCGCCTCGCCGAGATGGGTCCGCCTGCGGTGGTGCAAGCCATCGCCGGCCTGGCCGACGGCTCGCTGCACGGTGAGGTGCAGGATGATGCCCTTGCCACCTATGCCCACAAGCTCAATAAGGACGAAGCACGCATCGACTGGAGCCGCCCGGCGGTCGAGCTGGAGCGCCTGATACGCGCCTTCAACCCATGGCCGGTGTGCCACAGCACGTTGGACGGGGAAAGCCTGAAGGTACTGGCCGCCAACTTGTCCACAGGCAAAGGTGCCCCAGGTGAAATCCTGTCTTCCAGCAAGGACGGCCTGGTCGTTGCCTGCGGTGACGGCGCGCTGAGCCTGACCCGCCTTCAACTGCCCGGCGGCAAGGCTCTGAACTTCAGCGACCTGTTCAACAGCCGCCGCGAGAAATTCGCCAACGGCAAGGTGCTTGGTCAATGAACCCTCGCCTCGCCGCCGCCCGTGCCCTTGCCGCCGTACTCAGCGGCAAGGCCTCGCTGAACAGCTCGCTGCCGGCGCAACTGGACAAGGTCGAAGAACGCGACCGTGGCCTGACCCAGGACCTGGCTTTCGGCACCGCCCGCTGGCAGCCACGCCTCGACTTGCTGGCCGCGCAACTGCTGCAGAAGCCGTTCAAGGCCGCTGACGCCGACGTGCAGGCGCTGCTGCTGGTCGGCCTTTATCAGCTGTTCTACACCCGCATTCCGGCCCATGCCGCCATCGGCGAAACCGTCGGCTGTGCCGACAAGTTGAAAAAGCCGTGGGCCAAGGGCCTGCTCAATGCCGTGCTGCGCCGCGCACAACGCGAAGGTGAAGAACTGCTGGCAGGTATGGAACGTGACCCGGTAGTACGCACCGCTCACCCGCGCTGGCTGCAAAAGTCGCTGAAGGCCTTCTGGCCCGAGCAGTGGGATGCCATTTGCGCTGCCAACAACGCCCACCCGCCGATGATCCTGCGGGTCAACCGCCGCCACCACAGCCGCGACGCCTACCTGGCACTGCTGGCCGAGGCAGGCGTCAGCGCCAGCGCCTGCCAGTTCAGCCGTGATGGCATCGTCCTCGCCGAAGCCTGCGATGTGCGCGGTCTGCCGGGCTTTGCCGAAGGCTGGGTGAGCGTTCAGGACGAGGCGGCGCAACTGTCCGCCGACCTGCTTGAACTGGCTCCCGGCCAACGTGTGCTCGACGCCTGCTGTGCCCCCGGTGGCAAAACCTGCCACCTGCTCGAAGCCGAAGCCGGTTTGGCCCATGTGGTGGCCATCGACCTGGAAGCCAAACGCCTTACCCGCGTGCGCGAGAACCTCGACCGCCTGCAACTGGACGCCGAGCTGATCGCCTGCGACGCCCGCGACACTGCCAGCTGGTGGGATGGCAAACCGTTCCAGCGCATCCTGCTCGATGCCCCGTGCTCAGCCACCGGTGTAATCCGCCGTCACCCGGACATCAAGCTGACTCGCCAGGCAGACGACATCCCTGCCTTGGCTGCCCTGCAAGGCGAACTGCTCGATGCCCTGTGGCCGACACTGGAAGTAGGCGGCATGCTGCTATACGCCACCTGCTCCAGCCTGCCGACCGAGAACACCGAAGTGATCGACGCCTTCCTCGCCCGCACCCCGAGCGCCCGTGAGCTGGACCTGGCTACCGAAGCCGGTATCCGCCAACCTCACGGCCGCCAGTTGCTGGCCCAGGAAGGCGGCCACGACGGCTTCTACTATGCCAAGCTGATCAAAATCGCCGCCTCGCGCGGTTAAGAACAAGAAGGGTAGGAACTAGCGGATGAAGATCATCATCCTCGGCGCAGGGCAGGTCGGCGGCACGCTGGCAGAGCACTTGGCCAGCGAAGCCAACGACATCACTGTGGTCGACACCGACGGCGAGCGCCTGCGGGATCTGGGCGACCGTCTGGACATCCGCACCGTACAGGGCCGCGGCTCGCTGCCGACCGTGCTGCGCCAAGCCGGCGCCGACGATGCCGACATGCTGGTGGCCGTTACCAACAGCGACGAAACCAACATGGTGGCCTGCCAGGTGGCCTACTCGCTGTTCCATACCCCAACCAAGATCGCCCGGGTGCGTGAATCGGCCTACCTTACCCGCGAAGAGCTGTTCGACAACGACCACATTCCGGTGGACGTGCTGATCAGCCCCGAACAGGTGGTTACCAACTACATAAAACGCCTGATCGAGCACCCGGGCTCATTACAGGTGATCGACTTTGCCGAAGGCAAAGCGCAGCTGGTGGCAGTAAAGGCCTATTACGGCGGCCCCCTGGTAGGCCAGCAACTGCGCCAGATCCGTGCGCACATGCCAAACGTCGACACCCGCGTGGCGGCCATCTTCCGCCGCGACCGGCCGATTACCCCGCGCGGTGATACGGTGATCGAGGCGGACGACGAAGTGTTCTTCATTGCCGCGAAAAAAGACATTCGCGCCGTGATGGGTGAGCTACGCCGCATCGACGAAACCAACAAGCGCGTGGTCATCGCCGGTGGTGGCCAGATCGGCGAACGCCTGGCCGAGGCCATCGAAAGCCGCTACCAGGTGAAGATCATCGAGATGAGCCCGGCCCGCTGCCGTCATCTGTCCGACACCCTGGAAAGTACCGTGGTGCTGCAGGGTAGCGCCTCGGACAAGGACCTGATGCTGGAAGAAAATATCGCCGACGCCGATATCTTCCTGGCCCTGACCAACGACGACGAGGCCAACATCATGTCGTCGCTGCTTGCCAAGCGGCTGGGTGCCCGCAAGGTGATGACCATCATCAACAACCCGGCCTATGTCGACCTGGTGCAGGGTGGCGATATCGACATCGCCATCAGCCCGCAGCTGGCCACCATCGGTACACTGCTGGCGCATGTGCGCCGTGGCGATATCGTCAGCGTGCACTCGCTGCGTCGTGGTGCGGCAGAGGCGATCGAAGCGGTGGCCCATGGCGATGCGAAATCGAGCAAGGTGGTGGGCAAGGCCATCGAGAACATCAACCTGCCACCGGGCACCACCATTGGCGCAATCATTCGCGAAGAAGAAGTGATGATCGCCCATGACGATACGGTGATCGAGACGGGTGACCATGTGATCCTGTTCGTTGTGGATAAAAAGCAGATCCGCGATGTGGAAAAACTGTTCCACGTCGGCTTGACCTTCTTCTAAGGAAAAACGGCATGCGCGAGTCGCTGGAAAAGATGCTGGCCAAGGGTGTGGACAACCCGCTGTTGCGGTTTGGCCTGGGCAAAGCCTGGCTGGATGAGGGCAATGGTGCCGAGGCGGCCGTGCACCTGGCGCGGTGCGTGGAGCAGGACCCGAAGTATTCGGCAGCCTGGAAGCTGTTGGGCAAGGCGCATCAGCAGCAGGGTGACCTTGCGGCGGCGCGCAAGGCTTGGGAGGAGGGGATTGCAGCGGCGCAGGCGCATGGGGACAAGCAGGCCGAGAAAGAGATGACCGTGTTCCTGAAGAAGCTCAACAAAGCTTCAAGCTGACGCGGCCCCTGTAGGAGCGGCTTCAGCCGCGAAGCAGGCAACGCGGTGCATGGCACCGGCTTCGCCGGTGTTCGCGGCTAAAGCCGCTCCTACAAGGAACGGTGAAATGCTCAATACCAGCGCGGCTCGCCAGCCGGGCGCTTTTTGAAGCGCTTCATGCTCCACATGTACTGGCTTGGGTACTCGCGCACATAGCGCTCAACCACCTTGCTCATGGCCGCCGCCGACTCGGTCACATCCGTGCTGTACATCGCTTCAGGCGCCGCTTCCAGAATCACTCTGAAGCCCGAGCCATCCGGCAACCGCAGGGCATGCAGGAAAACGCCTACCGCCTTGCCACCCGCCAACATGTTCGGCACAAACTTGCTGGTCAGCGCCTGTGTACCCAGGAAAGGCACGAACACCCCAGCCGATTCAGCCGGCTCCGGGTCAGCCGGAATACCCACCTGGCCACCACGGCGCACTTCCTTGATCACACTGAGAATGCCTTCCTTGGTCGAAGGCGCCACGCGGTTGCCCATCTGCACGCGCTGTTCGCGCAACAGGTCATCCACGGCTTTGAGCTTTGGCGGGCGATAGAAAATGATCGGTTTGCACTGGTTGCAATAGAAGTGGTTGAGCACTTCCCAGTTACCCAGATGGCTGGTGATGCCGACCACGCCCTTGCCCGAGGCCAAGGCCTGCTCCAGCACTTCCAGGCCATGCACTTCCTTGACCAGCTCCAGCGAACGCTGCGGTGGCCAGATCCAGGCACAGGCGCTTTCGACAAAAGACTTGCCGATGTCCTTGAGTGCACGGCCCACCAACTGCTCACGCTCGGCAGGGTCCATCTCCGGGAAACACTTGGCCAGGTTGATGCGCACGACATTGCGCGAGCCATTGGGGACTTTCCACATCAGCCAGCCTATCCCGGCGCCGACGCGCTGCACCGCGCCCCAGGGCAGCTTGGCAAACAGACGCAGCACCCCGACCATCAGGGCGCCCTTGAACTTTTCCACAGGCGAATTCCTTATTTCAGCAAGGCGGGCATTGTAACCCCTCAGCGCAACAAGGCGGCGTAGCGATCGCAATCGGTGGTGTGGTCCATGACCATGCCGGTGGCTTGCATGAAGGCGTAGCAAATGGTCGGGCCCACAAAGGTGAAGCCGGCCTTCTGCAATGCTTTGCTCATGGCCTTGGCTTCGTCGGTAACGGCTGGGACCTGGCTGCGATCATTGAAGTGATTGATCTTCGGCTTACCGCCGACGAACGACCAAAGCCACTCGCCCGGGTTATCCACAGCCAGCCAGGCCTGCGCGTTGCGCCGGGCAGCCTTGAGCTTGAGGCGGTTGCGGATGATGCCGGCGTCGAGCATCAATTCCTCGATCCGCTCGTCACTCATCTGCGCCAGTTTCACCGGGTCGAAGCCATGCAGCACCTCCCGGTAACGCTCGCGTTTCTTCAAAACGGTGATCCACGACAACCCCGCCTGGAACCCTTCGAGCAAAAGCATCTCGAAGAGCAACGCCGGGTCACGCTGTGGCGTTCCCCATTCCTGGTCGTGGTAGGCCTGGTACAACGGATCGTCGGTACACCAAAAGCAGCGTGGCATAAGGCTCCAATGAGTAGAGGGCGAGGCGAATCAGGTTATACTCCCGCTCTTTACATCCGCATCCCCAGATACAGGTGAATTTCGTGAGCCAGCCTACGCCAGCCGTGCGTACCTTCCAAGACCTGATCCTCGCCCTGCAAAACTACTGGGCAGCTCAAGGTTGTGTGGTGCTTCAGCCCTACGATATGGAAGTAGGCGCCGGCACTTTCCACACCGCTACATTCCTGCGCGCGGTGGGTCCAGAAACCTGGAACGCCGCCTACGTGCAGCCTAGCCGTCGCCCTGCCGACGGGCGGTATGGCGAAAACCCCAACCGCCTTCAGCACTACTACCAGTTCCAGGTGGTGCTCAAGCCAAACCCGGCCAACTTCCAGGAGCTGTACCTCGGCTCGCTGAAAGCCATCGGCCTGGACCCGCTGGTCCACGACATCCGCTTCGTCGAAGACAACTGGGAATCGCCGACGCTGGGCGCCTGGGGCCTGGGCTGGGAAATCTGGCTCAACGGCATGGAGGTGACTCAGTTCACCTACTTCCAGCAGGTTGGCGGCATCGAGTGCTACCCGGTTACCGGTGAAATCACCTACGGCCTGGAACGCCTGGCCATGTACATCCAAGGCGTCGACTCGGTGTACGACCTGGTATGGGCTGACGGCCCGTTCGGCAAGGTGACCTATGGCGATGTGTTCCACCAGAACGAGGTGGAGCAGTCGACCTACAACTTCGAGCACGCCAACGTCGAGAAGCTGTTCGAACTGTTCGACTTCTACGAAAGCGAAGCCAACCGCCTGATCAAGCTGGAACTGCCGCTGCCGACCTACGAAATGGTCCTGAAGGCCTCGCACACCTTCAACTTGCTGGACGCCCGCCGCGCCATCTCGGTAACCGAGCGCCAGCGTTACATCCTGCGCGTACGTACCCTGGCCCGGGACGTGGCGCAAAGCTATCTGCAAGCCCGTGCACGCCTGGGCTTCCCGATGGCCACCCCTGAACTGCGTGACGAAGTGTTGGCGAAGCTGGAGGCTGCACAATGAGTGCTCAAGATTTCCTGGTAGAACTGGGCACCGAAGAGCTGCCACCCAAGGCCCTGGCTTCGCTGGGTGACGCCTTCCTGGCCGGTATCGAGAAAGGCTTGCAGGCCGCTGGCCTGAACTACACCGGCAAGCAGGTCTACGCCGCGCCACGTCGCCTGGCCGTACTGATCCGCCAGCTCGATGTGCAGCAGCCAGACCGCAGCATCAATATCGACGGCCCGCCCATGCAGGCGGCGTTCAACGCAGAAGGCCAACCGACTCAGGCTGCGCTGGGCTTTGCCAAGAAGTGTGGCGTTGAGCTGTCCGAAATCGACCAGAGCGGCCCGAAGCTGCGCTTCTCCCAGCACATCCCGGGTAAAGCCACCGCCAGCCTGCTGCCGACCATCATCGAAGACTCGCTTAACGACCTGCCGATTCCCAAGCGCATGCGCTGGGCTGCCAGCCGTGAAGAGTTCGTGCGCCCAACCCAGTGGTTGGTGATGCTGCTCGGCGACCAGGTTGTGGATTGCACCATCCTGTCGCAGAAAGCTGGCCGTGAATCCCGTGGGCACCGTTTCCACCACCCGGAAAACGTGGTCATCACCACCCCGGCCAACTACGCCGAAGACCTGCGCAAAGCCTACGTGCTGGCAGACTTCGCCGAGCGCCGCGAGCTGATCAGCAAGCGTACCGCCGAGCTGGCCATGCAGCAGGAAGGCACTGCCATCGTGCCGCCGGCGCTACTGGACGAGGTGACCGCGCTGGTCGAGTGGCCGGTGCCGCTGGTGTGCTCGTTCGAGGAACGTTTCCTCGAGGTGCCGCAAGAAGCCCTGATCACCACCATGCAGGACAACCAGAAGTACTTCTGCCTGCTGGACAGCGAAGGCAAGCTGCTGCCACGCTTCATCACCGTGGCCAACGTTGAAAGCCGTGACCCCAAGCAGATCGTGCAGGGTAACGAGAAGGTCGTGCGCCCACGCCTGACCGACGCCGAGTTCTTCTTCAAGCAAGACAAGAAGCAGCCGCTGGAAACCTTCAACGAGCGCCTGAAAAACGTGGTCTTCCAGGCTCAGTTGGGCACTGTCTATGACAAGGCCGAGCGTGTTTCCAAACTGGCTGCCTTCATCGCCCCGCTGATCGGCGGCGACGCCCAGCGCGCTGGCCGTGCCGGCCTGCTGTCGAAGTGCGACCTGGCCACCGAAATGGTCGGCGAATTCCCTGAAATGCAGGGCGTTGCCGGCTACTACTACGCACTGAACGACGGCGAGCCGGAAGACGTCGCCCTGGCCCTGAACGAGCAGTACATGCCGCGTGGTGCTGGCGCCGAGCTGCCGCAGACCCTGACCGGTGCTGCCGTGGCCATTGCCGACAAGCTCGACACTTTGGTCGGCATTTTCGGCATCGGCATGCTTCCCACCGGCAGCAAAGACCCGTACGCCCTGCGCCGTGCCGCCCTGGGCGTGCTGCGCATTCTGATCGAGAAGCAACTGGACCTGGACCTGACCACCGCGGTCGAGTTCGCGGTCAAGCAGTTCGGTGCCAAGGTCAAGGCTGCCGGCCTGGCCGATCAGGTGCTGGAGTTCATCTTCGACCGTCTGCGTGCGCGTTATGAAGACGAAGGCATCGACGTGGCGACCTATCTGTCGGTCCGTGCCCTGAAGCCGGGCTCTGCCCTGGACTTCGACCAGCGCGTACAGGCCGTGCAGGCATTCCGCAAGCTGCCGGAAGCCGAAGCCTTGGCGGCGGTGAACAAGCGCGTGTCGAACCTGCTGAGCAAAGCCGAAGGTGCCATCGCCGAGCAGGTGGAGCCCAAGTACTTCGACAACGCCAACGAGTTCTCCCTGTACTCGGCCATCCAGCAGGCCGACCAGGCCGTGCAGCCGATGGCTGCCGCACGCCAGTACAGTGAGTCGCTGGCCCGCCTGGCAGCCCTGCGTGACCCGGTCGACGCCTTCTTCGAGGCGGTGATGGTCAACGCCGAGGACGCCAAGGTACGTGCCAACCGTTATGCCCTGCTCAGCCGCCTGCGCGGCCTGTTCCTGGGCGTTGCCGACATTTCGCTGCTGGGGTAAGCCTTGAAACTGCTGATTCTCGATCGTGACGGGGTGATCAACCAAGACTCCGACGCCTACATCAAGTCGCTGGAGGAGTGGATCCCGATCCCCGGCTCGATCGAGGCAATCGCGCAGTTGAGCAAAGCTGGCTGGACGGTGGCCGTTGCCACCAACCAGTCCGGCATTGCACGCGGCTATTACCCGCTGGAAACCCTAGACGCCATGCATGCGCGTTTGCGCGTGCTGGTGGCCGAACTGGGCGGCGAAGTGGGCCATATCGTGTATTGCCCGCACGGGCCGGACGAAGGCTGCGATTGCCGTAAGCCCAAACCCGGCATGCTGCGGGCAATCGCCGACCATTACCAGGCCGACCTGCGCGGTGTATGGTTCGTCGGCGACAGCAAAGGTGACCTGGAGGCCGCCCTGGCCGTCGGTGCACAACCCGTGTTGGTGAAAACCGGCAAGGGCGAGCGGACCCTGGAAAAAGGTGTCCCTGAAACTACACTCATTTTCGACGATCTGGCAGCTATCGCCAGAGAACTAATTTAAACGATGCGCCTTCGTTGGCGCATTTTTCTTAGGCGGGCAAGCCCGCAACGGTACATGCCACTATGTCGATCCTGCAGGCGATCAGAATCTTTCTTTTTTACCTGCTGCTGGGCACCAGTTCGCTGCTGTGGTGCTCCCTGAGCTTTTTTGTCGCGCCTTTTCTGTCGTTCCCCAAGCGCTACAAGTTCATCAACGTTTACTGGTGCCGCTGTGCGGTGTTTCTGAGCCGCACTGTTCTTGGCATTGATTACAAGGTCACCGGCGCCGAGAACGTGCCGAATGAGCCTTGCGTGATCCTGTCGAACCATCAGAGCACCTGGGAAACCTTCTTCCTTTCCCAGTACTTTTCGCCACTGAGCCAGGTGCTCAAGCGTGAACTGCTGTATGTGCCATTCTTTGGCTGGGCCATGGCTATGTTGCGGCCGATCGCCATCAATCGCGACAACCCCAAGGAAGCCCTGCGCCAGGTGGCCAGCAAGGGTGACGAGCTGCTCAAGCAGAAGGTGTGGGTATTGATCTTCCCGGAAGGCACTCGCGTGCCATTCGGTACGGTGGGCAAGTTTTCCCGAGGCGGTACAGCGCTGGCGGTGAACGCCGGGCTGCCGGTTCTGCCGATCGCCCACAACGCTGGCAAGTTCTGGCCCAAGGCTGGGTGGGGCAAGCGCCCGGGCACCATCGAAGTGGTGATTGGCAAGCCAATGTACGCAGAAGGGACAGGGCCACGCGCCATTGCCGAGCTTAATGATCGCGCGGCAGCGTGGAACGAAGCCACTCAGCGGGCAATGGGGTCACTGCCTCCGGTGGACGAAAAACCGCAAGAGCAAATTGCCTGACCATCTGTGGATAACTTGTGTGCAATTTTTGGATGAAATGCTTGAAGTCGATGCTAAGTGCATGAATTAGCTATTTATTTCCTTGTATGACATTTTTCTGAAAATCGTGCATAAGTTTTTTCGGGGCATAAAAAAACCGGCTTTTACAGCCGGTTTTTTTATGGCTATCTCAGACCTTGTCGATATCCACGTCTCTGGTTTCCTTGAGGCAGAAGATCCCCACCACCAGGCTGATCCCGGTCACTAACACTGGGTACCAAAGCCCATAGAAAATGTCCCCTGTGTACACCACAAGCGCAAACGATACCGTCGGCAGGAAACCACCGAACCAGCCATTGCCGATGTGATAGGGCAGGGACATCGAGGTGTAGCGGATGCGGGTCGGGAACAGCTCGACCATCACCGCTGCCAGCGGGCCGTAGGTCATGGTCGCGATCAGGATCATCGCCACGATCAGCACCACTACCATCACTTGATTGACCTGCGCCGGGTCCGCCTTCGCCGGGTAGCCAGCCTGTTCAATTGCGGTTCGCATGGCCGCTTCATCAAACCCGTTGATGGACTTGTCACCGATGTTCACCACCACCGCGCTGCCCGCCACATTCACCGAGCTGTAAGGCAGACCCTGTTTGACCAGGAACGTCTTGACCTTGTCGCACGGGCTGTCGAAGCGCGCCTTGCCAACCGGGTCGAACTGGAAGGTGCAGGTTTGCGGATCAGCGGTGACCACAATGGGCGCCTGACGGCTGGCTGCATCGATTTGCGGGTTGGCGTAATGGCTCAAGGCCTTGAACATCGGGAAGTACAGTACCGTGGCCAGCAACAGGCCAAGCATGAGGATCGGCTTGCGCCCGATTCGGTCCGATAGCCAGCCAAAGAATACGAAGAACGGGGCGCCAATCACCACGCTGATGATCAACAGGGTGTTGGCCTGGGCCGGGTCCATCTTGAGCATCTGGGTCATGAAGAACAGCACATAGAACTGCGCTGTGTAGAAGGTGACAGCTTGCCCTGCGTTGATGCTGAAAAGGGCAGTGAGCACGACCTTGAGGTTGGGCCAGGAAGTGAACGATTCACGTATAGGCGACTTGCTGACCTTGCCCTGAGCCTTCATTTTCACGAAGGCTGGCGACTCGTGCATGCTCATGCGGATCCAGGTGGAAATCGCCAGCAGCACGATCGACAGCAGGAAGGGCAGGCGCCAGCCCCACGTTTCGAACTGATCCCCACTGATATAGCGGCTGCCCAATACCACGAGCAGCGACAGCAGCAGGCCGAGTGTTGCCGTGGACTGGATGAAGCCCGTATGGAAACCACGTTTTCCTGGTGGGGCATGCTCCGCCACATAAGTAGCAGCGCCGCCGTATTCACCGCCCAGCGCCAGCCCTTGAAGCATGCGCAGGATCACCAAGATGATCGGTGCGGCAATACCAATGCTGGCGTAAGTAGGTAAAAGACCAACCGCAAAGGTCGACAGACCCATCAGCACGATGGTGATAAGGAAGGTGTATTTGCGCCCGATCATGTCACCCAGGCGGCCGAATACCAGCGCGCCGAAGGGCCGCACCAGGAAGCCGGCAGCAAAGGCCATGAGTGCGAAAATGAAGGCGGTGGTGTCGTTCACACCAGCAAAGAACTGCTTGCTGATGACCGCGGCCAGCGCGCCGTAGAGAAAAAAGTCATACCACTCGAACACTGTCCCGAGGGATGACGCGAAAATGATCTTGCGTTCTTCACGACGGCTGGAACTGCTCGCAGCCGCACCCTGCTCCTGGATGTAATCCGACATCGTTGCTGTCCTCGGCCCGCAGGCCACAGTGATTATTCTTGTTGTTCCACTGTCGGCAGCCTTCGACCGCAAGCTGCCGCTACTGCACGCACCCGGGTCAGGGCGTCGGTATCGCGTCTTCGTTTAAGTAGGTCTGGGTGGCAGCTCCTTTAAGGATCAGTTGTGCCGCTTTTTCGGCAATCATGAGAGTGGGTGAGCAGGTATTGCCGGAAGTGATCTGCGGCATGATCGAAGCATCCGCCACGCGCAGGCCAGGGATGCCATGCACACGCAGCTGGTTATCCACAACGTCCGTATCACCATTGCCCATGCGGCACGTACCGACCGGGTGGAAGATGGTTGTACCGATCTTGCCGGCAGCGTCGAACAGGTCTTGCTCGGTTTGCAGCGCAGGGCCTGGCAGGTACTCCTTAGGTTCGAATGCGGCAAGGGCAGGGGCCTGAACGATGCGACGGGTGAGGCTAATGGCGGCGGCGGCCACACGCAAATCTTGCGGGTCACTGAGGTAGTTCGGGTCGATCCGCGGCGCACTGTTGATGTCCGTGCTGCAAATATCGATGCGCCCTCGGCTGGCAGGGCGCAGGTTGCATACTGAAGCGGTAAAGGCCGGGAAGCGGTGCAACGGCTCGCCGAATCGCTCCAGCGACAGGGGTTGCACATGGTATTGCAGGTTAGGGGTGGCGTACTCCGGGCCTGAACGCACAAAAGCGCCCAGCTGGCTCGGCGCCATGGCCAGCGGGCCGCTGCGGTCGTAGAGGTAGCGCAGGCCCATGCCCACCTTGCCCCACAGGCTGTTGGCCATCTGGTTGAGGGTACGAGTGTTGCGAATTTGGTAGATCAGCCGCAGTTGCAGGTGGTCCTGCAGGTTGCCACCCACGCCGGGCATGTCGTGACGCACGCCAATCCCGAGGCTTTCGAGAAGCTTGCGCGGGCCAATGCCTGAGCGCTGGAGGATGCCGGGCGAACCCACGGCACCCGCGCACAGAATGATTTCGCGACGCGCACCGAACTCATGCCACGCGCCTTGCCACAGGGCTTTCACAGCACGCGCACGGGTATTGTTGAGCAATACCTGATCAACCTGCACACCCGTCAGGACGGTAAGGTTGGGGCGATTCTTGATGGGGCGTAAAAAAGCCTTGGAAGCGTTCCAGCGCACACCGCTTCGCTGGTTGACCTGAAAATATCCACAGCCTTGGTTGTCACCAGTGTTGAAGTCATCAACCTTGCCAATGCCGCTCTGCTCGGCGGCATCGCGGAAGGCATCGAGTATCGGCCAGCTGTAGCGCTGGCGCTCAACGCGCCATTCTCCGGTACTGCCATGGTGCTCGCTGGCGCCGGCAAAGTGGTTTTCGCTTGCCTTGAACAACGGCAGCACGTCTTTCCAGGCCCACCCCTCATTACCTTGTTCGGCCCATTGATCGTAGTCGGCGGCCTGGCCACGCATGTAGATCATGCCGTTGATTGAGGAACAACCACCCAGCACCTTGCCCCTTGGATAACCCAGGCTGCGACCGCCCAACCCCGGCTGTGCTTCGGTTTTGAAGCACCAATCGGTTCGTGGGTTGCCAATGCAGTAGAGGTATCCGACAGGAATGTGAATCCAGGGATAGTTGTCACGGCCACCGGCTTCGAGCAGCAGGACGCGGCAGGAAGGGTCGGCGGAGAGGCGATTGGCCAACAGGCAGCCGGCGGGACCGGCACCTACGACCACGTAATCAAAGACAGAATCGGCTGACGGCATGTGCAACCTCGCGCCTGATTATTGTTCTTGTCGTCCTACATCTTATTGATTATTTTCGCTGTGGAAACACGAGATTTCGCGCAGCTGTTGTGCGTTTTAGCACAGCCACAAGGATCAGCATGTTCGACTGGAACGATCTGCGGTTTTTCCTCGAATTGCAGCGCAGCGGTCGCCTGCTGACTGCAGCGAAGCGCCTCAATACCACTCACAGCACCGTCGCCCGGCATATCGAAAGCATCGAGAAGAGCCTGGGTACGCCGTTGTTTGTGCAACATGCCCAGGGTTACGAGCTGACGCCTTCGGGCCAGGCACTGCTCAAACATGCAGAAGCCATGGAGAATGTCGCCCTGCTGGCGCAGGAAGAAATTACCCAGGCCATTACCCCGCTGGGCAAAATCAGGCTGGGCGTGACAGAAGGCATTGGCATCATGTTCTTCACGCCTCGCATGAGTGAGCTTTTTGCTCGCTACCCGGGGCTGGAAGTGGAGTTGGTGGCCGTGCCGCGGTTCGTGAGCATCCTTAATCGCGAAGCGGAAATCAGCATTCATCTGGAACGGCCGAATGCGGACCTGCTGATTACCCGCAAGCTCACCGATTACCGCTTGGCACTGTATGCCAGCCAAGCCTACCTGGACCGCTCGCCACCGCTGCGCAACCGGGAGGATTTGGCCCGCCACAGCTGGATTGGCTACGTGGACGATTTGTTGTTCAGCCAGGAGCTACTGTTTCTCAACAGTTTCTGCCGGGCACCTAACGTGGTGTTTCGCAGTACCAGCGTGATCGCCCAGCAAACCGCCGCCCGAACCGGGCTGGGAATTGCTGTGCTACCCAACTACATGGCCCGCCACGACCCCACGCTGGTACGCGTACTGCCCAACGAAACCATCCAGCGCAGCTATTGGATTTGCACACGGCGCGAGCTGCACAAGTCGGTGCGCCTTCGGGTTGTCTGGGACTACCTGCTGGCCCTGTGCGCTGCCGAACAGGCGGACTTACTGGCCGAGTAGCGCCTTGCCAGCCAGCAGCACAGCCGCCAACCAGCCCGCCACGGCAAACATCTGCTGCAGGCGTGGCCCGGCCAAACGGGTGGCCATTGGCCGCGCCAGCAATAAACCCACCACCGCGCCAACAGCGAAAGTCGCACCAATACGCCAGTGCATCAGCCCAGCGATGCTGGCGCTGACCACGCTACCCGTGGAAACCAGTGCAATAACCGCCAATGATGTCGAAACAATGCTCGTCATGCGCAGGTTGGTGTAACGGTTTAACGCAGGGATGATGACAAAGCCGCCCCCTACACCGAGCAACCCTGACAGCAGCCCCGCCATCGCTCCCGTGAAGGCCAGTGCGCGTGCGCACGGCAAGGTCCAGCGCAGCCGCCCCTGCAGCGGATTGAGCACACAAGGCTCAATGTAGCGATGGGCCTCGTTGCCTTCCCCGCGCAATGCCTTGGCCGCTTTGCGCCAAATCCGCAAGCAGGCATAAACCAGCACGGCGGCAAAAATCAGTGCCAATGGCGTATTAGGCAAACGATGCGCGAGCATCAACCCCAAAGGTGCGGCAGCTATACCAATGAGCGCAATAAACAATGCAGCACGGTAGCGCACCAACCCCTCACGCAAGCCAAGCACGGCACCTACCGAAGCGGCCAGGCCCACTGCAAGCAAACCGATGGGGGCGGCTTCGACCATCGAAAGCCCGAGCCCAAACACCAATAGTGGCACAGCCAGAATGCCGCCACCCGCGCCGGTCAGTGCCAACACCGCGCCAATGATCGCGCCTAAGCCGGCGCCCAACAATTGATGTTCAATCACTGGCTTGCCTCGTTCGCCAACGGCTTGGGCCGCACCAGCCATTCACGCCCCTTGAGCATCCCATACCAATACAGCGGCGGCAGCAGCTTTGCCTTTAGCAACCACGCCAAACGAGTGGGCTTGCAACCATCGAGTAGCCAGTGCGGAAAACTCGGTGCCACCTTGCCCCCATAGGTGAACTCAGCCAGGACAATCTTGCCTCGCTCGACAGTCAGTGGGCAGGAACCATAGCCGTCGTAGTGGGCAAGCGATTGCAACCTGCCTAAAGCCACCAGCACGTTATTGGCCACCACCGGTGCCTGCTTGCGTGCCGCCGCGGCAGTCTTGGCATTGCTGGTGCTGGCCACATCACCCAGTGCATGAATGTTGCCAAAGCGGCGGTGGCGCAGGGTGTGCGGGTCGACATCAACCCATCCGGCAGCGTCCGCCAGCGGGCTTTGGCGGATGAAGTCGGGGGCTGACTGCGGTGGCACCACATGGAGCATGTCGAAGGGCTCGGTACGCGTTTGCGTGCTGCCGTCAGGCAGCGTGCAAATGAACGTGGCACGTTGGTTGGGGCCATCTACCGCTGTCAGCCGGTGGCTGTAACTGAGGTTAACGCCGTACTTGTCGATGTAACCCATCAGGGCTGGCACATAGTCAGGCACACCGAACAGCACAGCGCCTGCATTGAAGAAGCTAGCCTTGACGGCGCCCAATCGGCCGCTGCGTAACCAGTGGTCACAAGACAGATAGAGTGCTTTCTGGGGCGCGCCAGCACATTTGATCGGCATGGGTGGCTGGCAGAACAGGGCGCGTCCTTGCTTCAGCTTGCGCACCAGTTCCCAGGTGTAGGGCGCCAGGTCAAAACGATAGTTGGAGGTCACTCCGTTACGCCCAAGCGTGTCGACAAGGCCGTCGATGGCCTCCCAGTCAAGCTTGAGGCCAGAGCAGACCACCAACTGTTCATAGGAGATGACGCGGCCGTCTTCGAGGGTTACCGATTGGCCGGATGGGTCAAAGGTTCGCACCTTCGCCTTCACCCAGCGCACGCCGCGCGGGATGACTGAGGCCATGGCGCGAGCAGTACTTGGCGCATCGAATACACCCGCACCAACCATGGTCCAACCGGGCTGGTAGTAATGCACTTCGGCGGGATCGATGAGGGCGATGTCCAGCGACGGTTCACGAGCAATCAAACTGGCAACGGTGGCAATTCCGGCGGCGCCAGCACCGACGACAACCACCTTGTGATGGTTGGCGCTGGCGGGGGGTTGCAAGGCAGGCATGGGATGTTACTTCCTTAAATCTTATGGCGGGGCAGTGCGCTCAGAACTTGTTCAACGGGATCTTCAGGTAGCGCACTCCGTTCTCTTCCGGCTTGGGTAGCTGACCACTGCGCATGTTCACCTGCACCGATGGCAAAATCAGCACGGGCATGTCGAGGCTTTTGTCGCGCGCCTCACGCATGGCCACGAAGCTGTCTTCGTCGATGCCCTGATGGATGTGGATATTGTTGGCGCGCTGCTCGGCTACGGTGGTGACGTACTTCATTTCACGCCCACCTGGCAGGTAGTCGTGGCACATGAACAGCTGAGTTTGATCGGGGTAGGCCAGCAATCGTCGTATCGAGCGGTACAAGGTTCGGGCGTCAGCGCCAGGGAAGTCGCAGCGGGCAGTGCCGTAGTCGGGCATAAACAAGGTGTCGCCTACGAACACCGCTTTTTCACCTGCATCCTCCACTACGTAACTCATGCAGGCCGGCGTATGGCCGGGCGTGTGCAGGGCGCGAGCTCGCAAGTTACCGATACGGAAGCCTTCCTCATCTTCGAGCAGCACATCGAACTGGCTGCCGTCCCGCGCAAAGTCCGGCTCAGCATTGAACAGCGCGCCGAAGACTTTCTGGACCTGGGTGATTCGCGCACCAATGGCGGTATGCCCACCAACCTTGGATTTTAGGTAGGCAGCAGCAGACAAGTGATCGGCGTGAACATGTGTTTCAAGAATCCACTGCACCTTGGCGCCCAGCTCAGCTACCCGCCCGATCAATCGATCAGCCGACTCGGTGCCAGTACGGCCGGACTTGGGGTCGTAATCCAGCACGCTGTCTATCAGCACGCAGTGGCTGGTCTCACGGTCCAACACCAGGTAGCTGATAGTCGAGGTTGCCTTGTCGAAAAAGGCTTCCACTTGCAGGTTGTTGCCGATGATCATCGCGTTCTCCAGATTGTCCGCCTGTTCCGTCAAAGGCTCCAGGCAGTGAAAGGAGGTTTATCAAGATGCATGCCAGGCGTTCTCGCTCGCAACAGCGCATGAAATCGGGGCAACGGTGACAACGGCATGGCGAAATGGCAGTCCGCTTGGCAGTCGACTGACAGTCAATGGCAGTGAGTGGCAGTCCTTGTTACTCTCGGGCGCGTCTTCAATCCGGTGCTGTCATGCCTGAACCCCATACCCTAATCCTAGCCTTGGTTTCGTACCTCGAACACGATGCGCTGCCTGCCATCGTGCTGGACACCGACTACAACATCCTTGCTGCCAATGCCGCATACAGGCGGCAGTTTGGCCACAACGACCAAGCGCCGATCGGGCAAAAGTGCCATCGGGTTTCCCATCATTACGCTATGCCATGCGATCAAGCCGGGGAGCACTGCCCGATGCGCAAGGCCTGGGACAGCAAGGTGCCAGAGCGGGTGCTGCACATTCATCACACCCCCCGTGGCCCCGAACATGTGGATGTGGAGCTTCGGCCGATTCTGGACAAGCAGGGTGCGGTGGTTGCCTTTGTCGAGCGCCTGACCAGTATCACGCTGGCTTCAGCCCAGCCTCAACAACAAGGCCTGGTCGGGCGAGCACCTGCTTTCAAGTCCGCACTGGCCAGCCTGCAACGGGCGGCACCCGCGCAAATTCCGGTGTTGCTGCAGGGTGAATCAGGCACGGGCAAAGAGTTGTTTGCCCGTGCAATCCATATGGGCAGCCCGCGCGCCAATGGGCCGCTGGTGGTGGTCGACTGCACGGGGCTGACGGAGTCGTTGTTCGAAAGTGAGCTGTTCGGCTATGAGAAGGGGGCGTTTACGGGCGCCAATCAGCGCAAGATCGGTTTGGCCGAGGCGGCACATGGTGGCACGTTGTTCCTCGATGAAATTGGAGAAGTACCCTTGGCGATGCAGGTCAAGTTACTGCGGCTGATCGAGTCCGGCAGTTTCCGCCCTGTGGGCAGCCTGCGCACGGTTCACGCAGATTTCCGGCTGGTTTCAGCAACCCATAAGCCGCTGAAACAAATGGTGGCAGCAGGCACATTCCGCGAAGACCTGTATTACCGAATCAGTGGGTTTCCTATCCGTCTGCCTGCCTTGCGCGAGCGTCTGGAAGACCTTCCGTTGCTCGCCGAAAGCCTGCTCAAGCGTATGCCGGGCAAGCCGATCTCTACGCTGACCGAACAAGCGCTCGCGCACATGCGGCTGCATCCGTTCCCGGGCAACATCCGAGAATTGCGCAACATGCTTGAGAGGGCTCGGCTGTTTGCAGACGATGGGTTGATTCGGCCGGAGCATCTGCCGGAAGACGTTGCGCACCCGCCGTCTGTTTCCAAGGCATTTGGTAAGGCCCACGATCTTGGCGAGCTGGCTCAGGCACTGGAACAGTTCAAAGGCTCACGCAGTGATTTGGCGCGTCATCTGGGCTTGAGTGAACGCACACTGTATCGACGTTTGAAGGCGCTGGGGCTGGGTGCAGTGTAAAGGCTAGCGGTTACCCACCTTTACCTGACCTTTACCTCAGTGCCTGCAGCACAACGCAGAAACCGCTGTCAGATCAGTTAACCGCACCTGGCGCGATGGCCACTTGCGCCGAGCGTTAACCTGCATAGGAACAGCATTCATGAAGAAAACCCTAACCGTGCTCTGCGCCACACTGATGCTCGGCGCTCCACTGGCCAGCTTCGCGCAGCCTGGCCCTCCCGACCGATACGATGGCGGGCCTTCACACCAGGGCAACCCGCCGCATGGGCAACCCAAACAAAATGGCAGGCACGACAATGGCCGCGCACCGGCTTACCACAACCCAAACTTCCGCCCGCAACCCGGCATGCCGGTACCGCATCAACAGTGGCAGCGGGGCAGGGTGGTAGAGCCGATCTATCGGGGTGACCGGTATTGGGTGACTGACTGGCGTTCACGCCACCTGTACGCACCACCTCACGACCATCGTTGGTTGTATGTAAACGGTGACTACGTGTTGGTCGCCATCGCCAGCGGTGTGATCGTCAACATCCTCAGCGGATATTGAGGCACCTGCAAAACCAAGGTTCCACGTGGAACATGGCCAAGTTATCGCTGGCTGTGAAATATCAAAACGCCAATGTCAGCTCACTAACGGGGCTGACATTGGTAGGGTGCAAATACTTTCAGAGCACCACGCGAGCCGTGTTTGCGTTTATTTCCAGCGTGGTTTCATAGCCCGCACACAATGCCGCAAAGCGTTGCAGAATGGCTCTGGCCTGTTCACCTGCCGCCAGCCTTGGTCGACCTCGACGGTGGATGGCTTCACCAAGCCCCAGGTGCACCGGGTGCAATTCAATACCTGTCAGCGTGCGGCCGTCAAAAGTGCAGATCGGCACAATACTCTCCCACAATCGCGCGTCAGACGGGAAGCTACGCGTATCGTTACGGGTGCGTTGCAAAAACACCTTGGATGGCGTCTGCTGTCGGTCGACCCGGAATTGGTCGTAGCTATCCACCGGCAGCCGCTCTACCAATTCGTTCTGGCCGATGAAATTGCCCAGGCTGTAAAAGATTGGTTTGCCCTGGTAAATTTCCATGCCACGCAGCAAGTGCGGGCCATGGCCAACAACGATATCAACGCCCGCATCGATCAGCTTGCGCGCCACCGGCTGGATAAATTCAGCAGGCACCTCAAGGTCCCATTCGCCCTCATCGTTGTAGCCCAGTTCGTGGGCATGCAGGCTGACCATCACAATGTCCGAGGTCAACCGTGCTTCCTCGACCCAGCGCAAAATGCCATCCAAGTCTTTCTTGCGCGCGAGCGTGCGTAGCCGGGTGCTGGCGCCTTCACGGAACAACAACGGGGTAAACGGCCCGAACACCTGAAGCGAAGGGTCAGGCAGGGGATGAGCAAAGCCCAAATCCACCGCCCCTTGGTAAAGACGATCCAGACCAAGGTCAGCAATCAGCTGGCGCACTTGGGCCATCTGCTCGGTACTGACTTCATGCAGGGTGTCGTAGCCCAAAGGGTTAAGGCCCGGGCGCCCCGGCATATCACGGCTTTGGTCGCTGGCTTCCTGGCCCTTGCCGTAGGTCGAACTACAGGCCAGCAACGCAACGGTACCAGCCGGTGTGCTGCAGTACACCGGGCGGCGGGCTTCCTCGAGGTTGCGCCCGGTGCCAGCGAACAGCAGTTCACGTTTACGCAACTGTTCGTGAGCAGCGTGCAGGCCGCTGATGCCGTAGTCCAGGCTGTGATTATTGGCGGTTGAGAACAGGTCGAAACCACCCTCGACCAACTCATCGAGCACCCAGGCCGGAGCACCAAAATGTGAGCCACCGCTTTCCAGTGCCGGGTCACCGGCAAAGTCGTTGGGCAGCACCTCAAGGTTGGTAAAGCTCACATCTGCCGCGCGGATCAGGTCAAACAAGGGGCTCAGCGTTTGGTCATCCCGGCTGTGCAGGCGTCGCTGCAGGATACTGTCGCCGGTCAGGGCAATCTTCATGGTCAACCTCGGAAGGGGTGAGAAACGACCGGACTATAGGGCAAGCCTGCACGGCATCAGATTGAATACGGTTCATCCCGATAGCCGCCGGTTATCAACACCGGCCACCCTCTCATTTGGCTATGGGCATCACTTTTTTTCAGAAGCCGTCGATGTGACTCGCTGCTTACCATGCAACCGCCCCGCCGAAGGGGAGGCTTTCTCATGAACAGCAAGTTCAAGGCGCAGAGCACTATGAAAAAAATAACAACCGGCGTCGCGGGCCTTGGGCTTCGCGCACTACCGCTGGCAGTCAGCCTGGCACTCGCGGCAACCAGCGCGCAGGCCGTTACGTTCAACATTGGGGAAATCGAAGGGCGTTTCGACTCCAGCCTGTCCATCGGGGCGAGCTGGGCGATGGACAGCCCGGACCGCGCATTCATCGGCAGTCGCAATGGGGGGACCGCGTCCACCCAGACTTCCGACGACGGCCGTCTGAATTTCAAGAAGGGCGAAACCTTTTCGAAGATCTTCAAAGGCGTGCACGACCTTGAGCTCAAGTACGGCGATACCGGCGTGTTCGTACGTGGCAAGTATTGGTATGACTTCGAGCTGAAAGACGAAAGTCGCCCACTCTATGACATCGACGACAGCCACCGGGACAACGCTGCCAAAGCGTCGGGCGTCGAGTTGCTGGATGCCTTCGTCTATCACAACTACAACCTCAACGACCTGCCCGGCACCGTGCGCGCAGGCCGCCAAGTAGTCAGCTGGGGTGAAAGCACGTTTATCCAGAACGGTATCAACAGCATCAACCCGGTCGATGTCTCAGCCTTGCGCCGCCCTGGCTCGGAGGTCAAGGAAGCGCTGATTCCGGTCAACATGCTCTATTTCAACCAGGGCCTGACCGACAACCTGTCCGTCGAAGCGTTTTACCAGTTGCAGTGGGAAAAATCCGTCGCAGACAACTGCGGCACCTTTTTCAGCAGCGATGTGGCCGCCAAGGGCTGCGACATCAATATGGCAATCAACGGCAGTGACTTCGACCGGGACACTGACGGCACCGGAGTGCTCGGTGGTTACGGTTATGTGCCAAGGCTGTCGGACAAGGATCCGCGCAACAGCGGCCAGTTCGGCGTGGCCCTGCGCTGGATGGTGCCGGAGCTCAACGACACTGAGTTTGGCTTCTACGCCATGAACTATCACAGCCGCACCCCAACCAGCACCTGGTCGGTGGGCCGTGGCGCATTGGTCGACCCTGTTGGCGGGCTTGCGGGGCGGGGTGGTGTGAGTACAGCGCGGTATTACCTTGAATACCCGGAAGACATTCGCCTGTACGGCCTGAGCTTCAGCACGACTGTCGGCGCCACCGCCGTAGCGGGCGAAATCAGCTACCGGCCAAACATGCCCATGTCTCTGAACGCCAGTGATGTTTCGGCAGCCGCCACTCTCGGTTCCGCCGCCACCAACCCACTGGTCAATGCAGGCCTGCCCGTCTTCCAGACTGGTTTCGCCAGCTCCGCTTATGGCTCGCTGATCAACGGCTATGTACGCAAGCCCTTCACTCAGGCGCAGGTCACGCTGACCCGCACCATCGACCAACTGACCTTCATCGGTGCAGACCGGCTGACGCTGGTGAGCGAATTCGGCTACAGCCACATCGCCGACTTGGGTGCGACCGATGGTTCGGACCTGCGCTTTGGCCGCAGCAGCGTGTATGGCAATGGCGAATTGGCGGGGGCTGGCAGCGCTCCGCTGCTAGGTGGCATTTCCGGCAACAACCTGTGCCGCCAGGTAGCCAACTCCGCCAACCCTGACCAATGCAACAGCAAAGGCTTCTACACCGCCGACTCTTGGGGCTACCGGTTGCGGGCCACGCTGGAATACGCCGACCTGATCGGCGGCGTCGTACTTCGCCCAAGCCTGTCCTTCGCCCACGACGTAGAGGGTTTTGGCCCGACCTTCAACGAAGGGGACAAGTCGATAAGCGTTGGCCTGGATGCCGAGTACATGACCCGCTACAACCTCGCCATCAGTTACACCGATTACTTCGGCGGTGACTTCAACACCAATACCGACCGCGACTTCCTCGCCGTCAGCATGGGCGTGAGTTTCTAACGTCCCTTTGTTTCTGGAGGTAGACCATGATTCGCAAAGCCTTGATTCGCAACAGCTGCCTGGCCCTGAGCCTGTTGGCCAGCCAGGTGATGGCGGCGGTATCCGAGCAGGAAGCCGCGCGCTTGGGCAGTGACCTGACCCCCATCGGCGCCGAGAAAGCCGGCAACGCCGACGGCAGCATCCCGGCATGGACCGGAGGCCTTCCGGCCAGCACCGGTGCAGTGGACGCTGGCGGTTTTATCCCCAACCCCTACGCTGGCGAAAAACCACTGTTCGTCATCACCGCGCAGAACGCCGCACAGTACAAGGCACGCCTGACACCCGGTCAGCTGGCAATGTTCGAGCGCTTCCCGGACACCTATCGCATACCGGTGTACACCACGCATCGCAGCGTCACACTGCCGCCAAAAGTGTTTGCCGCCGTGAAGGAAAACGCCACACGCACCACGCTCGCAGAAGGCGGTAACGGCCTGCAGAATTTCAAAATGTCGATTCCGTTCCCGATCCCCCAAAACGGGCTGGAAGTGATCTGGAACCACATCACCCGTTATCGGGGCGATTCGATCCTGCGCAACACCGCGCAGATGAACCCGCAAGAAAACGGCACTTATACCGTCAGCATGATGAAGGAACAGTTTGCCTTCCCGTTCGGGCTGAAGGATTACGACCCGCAGAAAATGGCCAACATCCTGTTCTACTTCCGCCAGGAAATCCTCTCGCCACCCCGGCGGGCGGGCAGCGTGATGCTGGTACTGGAAACCCTCGACCAGGTCGCCGAGCCGCGCATGGCGTGGATGTATAACGCCGGCCAGCGCAGGGTGCGTCGCGCGCCTCAGGTTGGCTATGACAGCCCAGGTGCTGAGGGCATGCGTACTTACGACGACTTCGACATGTTCAACGGTGCGCCAGATCGCTATGACTGGAAGCTGGTGGGCAAGAAGGAGGTCTACATCCCCTACAACAGCTATGCCCTGGACTCGCCGAAGCTCAAGTACGACGACATCATTCGCCCCGGCCATCTCAACCCCGACCATACCCGTTATGAACTGCACCGGGTCTGGCATGTGGTCGCCACGCTGAAGCCAGGCCAGCGCCATATCTACAGCAAGCGCGACCTGTACATCGACGAGGACAGCTGGCAGGTTGCCGAAGCCGATGCCTACGACGGACGCGGCAACTTGTGGCGGGTTTCTGAAGGGCATGCACGGTTCTTTTATGACCAGCAGTTCCCTTGGTTGACGGCCGAGACGCACTACGACGTAACGAACGGCCGCTACACCGTTTCGGGCCTGCGTAACGAAGAGCAGAAGGGCAGCTACGACTTCTCGCTGAACGCGTCGAGCAAAGAGTTCACCCCGAACGCCTTGCGTGCTACCGGCATTCGCTAACAACCCGCTACGCCCACGGGCTCGCAAGGCACCCGTGGGCGCGGACTCGTCGGTCACTGCGTTTTATGCTCTAGTTCGCTTCCCCCAGCTTCAGGTGTGTGCCCATGAAATTGCATCAACTGCGCGCAATCGTTGCGATCTGCGAAAGTGGCAGTATCCAGGAGGCATCACGGTTACTGCATATCTCTCAGCCGGCGCTTTCCAAGAGCATCAAGGAACTGGAGTCGGAACTGGGCGTGCCCCTGCTGGTGCGATCCAATCGTGGCATCACCGCCACCCTCTACGGTGAACACCTGGTCCGCCGCGCACGCCTGGTCGTCGAGGAAGTGCGCCGAGCGCGGGACGAGATCGAGACGCTTAAGGGCACCATGGACGGCAAGGTGACCATCGGCGTTTCACCCGTAACACCTAGCCAACAGTTTGTCAGCTGCATCCAGAGCTATCGCAAGCGTTACCCGAAAGTGCAACTGCAGATCCACGAACTGCGCCCGGCCAAGCTGCTGGAAGGTTTGCGTGAGGGTCAGCTGGACTTGGCATTGACATCACACCCGCCTGTGCGCAGCGTCGAAGGCTTCGAATGGCATGAGCTGTACGCCCAACCGACCACCCTGGCCGTGCGCAAAGGCCACCCGCTGTCGAAGGTCCGCTCCTTAAGCGAGTTGCTCGACCAGGAATGGCTACTGCCCGATGCGCTGGATACCTCACTGGCCGGTCGCATGTTTGAAGAGTACGGCGTCAAGCCGCCAGAGCGAACGATTGTCTGCGCATCAGTGGTGCTGTATGCCGAGCTCGCGGCCACCACCGATGCCGTGAGTATCTGGTCACGTCGAGTGTTCGACTTGCCCGTAGTGTCTGGCAACCTCGACATGCTGCCGATTGCAGAGCGCGTGCCTGGCACCGATATCTCCCTGGTTTGCCGGCCTGCGGAACTGATGACCCGTGAAACACAGATGCTCGTCGACGACATCGTCTATGCCTTCAAAAACCCGCAAGTGTTGCGTTCACCGCTCCATAACCAACCCTGATAAGCATGCCGATAGATCATTATTCAGCGATCCGCGGCTGCGGCATCCTGCCTGCATGAAACCTGGAGTAGCCCTGTATGCCGTTCTCCCGTCGTAATCTCGTGCTGGTGATGCTGATGGCAGTGATGATCATCAGCGTGCTGGACAAAAGTATCTTTGCCTTCGCCGGCGCCCAGATCATTGATGAGTTAAAGCTTACGCCTGCTGAATTCGGCTTCGTCGGCAGCGCGTTCTTTTTTCTCTATTCAATCTCCGGTGTGGCGGTGGGCTTCCTTGCCAACCGCTTTCCCAGCCGCTGGATCCTGGTGGGCATGTCGCTGGTGTGGATGGTTTCGCAGCTGCTTGTAAGCATCAGCAGCAGTTTCGCCGCGTTGGTTCTCAGCCGCTTGATGCTGGGTGCCGGTACCGGCCCAGGCACGGCCGTTACTCAACACGCCTGCTTCAAATGGTTCGGCCCCACCGAACGGGTAATGCCGGCATCGCTGATTCAGGTTTCAATCATGCTCGGCGCTGTACTTGCCGCGGTCAGCCTGCCGTTTCTGATTGCCCAGGTCGGCTGGCGCATGGCCTACCTGGCGCTGGCGCTGATCGGGCTGGCGTGGATGCTGCTGTGGTTGGTCTTCGGGCGCGAAGGAACCCAGGTGGATGAGGTGAGCAACAACGCCGGGCAACCCTTGCCGGGCTACCGCCGGTTGCTGCTCAACCGCACCTTCCTCGGTATTACTTTGGTTGGCTTCATGGGCTTTTTGCCCAACGCGCTGGTTTACAGCTGGGTGCCTGTTTATCTGCAAAAAGGGCTGAGCATGACCGCGATGCAATCGGGGTACGTGGTCATGGGCGTTACCCTGGCGGTCATCCTCTGTAACCTGGGCGTCTCGGCACTCTCCCAGAGGGCACTCAAGCGAGGCACCAAACCGCAATCGGCAATGGTGGTATTGCCGCTGGCCTGCTGCCTGATTGCCGGCCTGGCTTTCCTGCTGATCACGCAGGCCCACGGGCACATGATGGCAACGCTTGCGCTTTACGCGATTGGCGCGGTGCTGATCAATGTGTTGCCTACGTTTGCAAATACCATCGTCGCCTTTATTGCACCCAGCGAGCGCCGAGGTTCAATGCTGTCGATTCATATTGGTGGGGTGACCAGCGCCGGCATGCTTGCGCCTTGGCTGGTGGGGCAAATGGTGGCATTGCGCGGTGGTGATATCGCGCATGGCTTTGAGTCTGCGCTGGCGCTGATCGGCGCACTCATCATCGTCTGCACGTTAAGTGCTTTCTGGCTCGTGCGGCCAGAGCGCACCCGTGACCACCTGCAAACCCACGAATCTTCACTGCAACACGCGCTGCATACCAGCTGATTGCCTGGCCGCGGTCTCGCGGCCTTTTCCCCCTTTTCAATTTTCCTGAACTCAGGCCGGCATGCGGCTGCGCGCTGGCCGGGTCAACTCATAAAAAAACCCGGAGCTGCAATGAACTCTGCTGCCTGCTTTTCACAGACGTACGCGCAAGCGCGACACAAGTTCCTGAAAGCCTGCGCCGATCTCGGTTTGCCAGTCGAGTCTCACGTGCACCCATTGCGGGGTGCCGAAAATGAAGAGCTGGCCATCGATGTGGCGCGCAGTGGCTCACTCGACGCCGAGCACGTGGTGTTGATCAGCAGTGGATGCCATGGCGTTGAGGGCTTTTGCGGGTCAGCCGTTCAGATAGCGTTGTTGCGAGATGAAGAGTTCCAGCGCCAGGCCAAAGACGCCGGATGTGCGGTGGTGTACCTGCATGCGGCCAACCCTTACGGGTTTTCCTGGCTTCGCCGCTGGACTCACGAGAACGTCGACCTGAACCGCAACTTTCGTGACTTCAGCCAGGCCCGGGCGCACAACCCTGACTATTCAGCGCTGCACTCTGTGATGATTCCAAGACGCTGGCCGGGGACGTTGGCTAATCGGCTGCACCTGCTTTCACAACTGGTGAGATTTGGGCGCAAGCGATTGCAGAAAGCAGTATCCAGCGGGCAGCACAGTCATCCCGACGGCTTGTTCTACACCGGCACATCACCAACGTGGAGCAACGATGCGATACGCACAGTCGTCCGCCAACATGCCAGCCAATGCCAGCATCTGGTCTGGCTCGATATCCACACAGGGCTCGGGCCGAAGGGTTACGGTGAACGCATCTACTCCGGGCCGGCCGACTCCCCCATGCTTGAACGCGCAAGGCGTTGGTGGGGGGAGGGTGTTCGTTCGTCACAAGAGGGGCAGTCCGTATCGGTGCCGCTCAGCGGGCTGATGGTGTACGGCGCGGCGGGTGAATGCACGCCTGCAGATTTCACGGCGCTGACGCTGGAGTTCGGGACCTTGCCAGGTTCACAGGTACTGGATGCGCTGCGAGCCGAGCAATGGTTGCACAACAACCCTCGTATCGGTGAGCCCAGGCGCCAGCAAATCAAACAGCAATTACGTGATGCGTTCTACATCGACGAACCACAGTGGAAGGACGACGTATTGCGCCAGGCGCGTGAGGTTGCCCAGCAGGCAATCAACGGATTGAACCAAGGGCCCATCAAGGTGCATTGATCTTGAATGGCAGAGGCTCCACAAAAAACAAAGCCCGCGAAAGCGGGCTTTGTTTTTGAGGCTGTACCTGATCAGAAGTCCAGGTTCGATACCGACAGCGCATTGCTCTCGATGAAGTCACGGCGTGGCTCCACCGCATCCCCCATCAGGGTGTTGAAGATCTGGTCAGCAGCAATTGCGTCCTCGATCGTCACTTTGAGCATGCGACGCACGGTTGGGTCCATGGTGGTTTCCCACAGCTGGTCCGGGTTCATTTCACCCAGCCCTTTGTATCGCTGAATGGTGTGGCGCTTGGTGGTCTCGTTCATCAGCCAGTCCAGCGCTTCCTTGAACTCATTGATCGCCTTGCGACGTTCACCACGCTGCACGTACGCGCCTTCACCCAGCAGTGTAGAGAGCTTGGTGCCCAGGTTAACCACCGAACGGTAGTCATTACTGCCGAAGAAATCACGGTTGAAGGTGACGTAGCTGGCCAGGCCGTGGGAGGTTACTTCCACTTCTGGCAGCCAGACATTGCGCTCTTTGTCTTCGCGCAGGCTGGCTTGATAAACCAGGCCCGACTTCTGGGCATTGCTCAAGCGCGCCTGGAACTTGACCAGCCAAGCCTGCATGGCAGCGTGATCGGCCAACTGCTCCAAGGTGACTTCCGGCAGGTAGATGAAGTGCTCGGTGATGTCTTCCGGGTAGAGGCGAGACAGGCGCTTGAGCGTCTTGATGACTGCACGGAATTCATTCACCAAAGCTTCCAGCTGTACGCCGGAAACGGCTGGCGCCGATTCGTCCAGGTGCAGGCTGGCGTCTTCAAGGGCGGACTGGGTCATGTATTCTTCCATGGCCTCGTCGTCCTTGATGTACTGCTCCTGCTTGCCCTTCTTCACTTTATACAGCGGTGGCTGGGCAATGTAGATGTAGCCGCGCTCGACCAGCTCCGGCAACTGACGGAAGAAGAAGGTCAGCAACAGCGTACGGATGTGCGAACCGTCAACGTCAGCATCGGTCATGATGATGATGTTGTGATAACGCAGCTTGTCGATGTTGTACTCTTCACGGCCGATACCACAGCCCAATGCAGTGATCAGCGTGCCGACTTCCTGGGACGAGATCATCTTGTCGAAACGTGCTTTCTCGACGTTGAGGATCTTGCCCTTGAGCGGCAGGATTGCCTGGGTGCGACGGTTGCGACCTTGCTTGGCGGAGCCACCCGCAGAGTCACCCTCCACCAGGTACAGTTCGGACAAGGCAGGGTCTTTTTCCTGGCAGTCCGCGAGCTTGCCTGGCAGGCCGGCGATATCCAGTGCGCCTTTACGGCGGGTCATTTCACGCGCCTTGCGCGCTGCTTCACGGGCGCGAGCGGCGTCGATCATCTTGCCGACAACGGCCTTGGCTTCGTTCGGGTTCTCGAGAAGGAAGTCGGCGAAGTACTTGTTCATCTCTTGTTCCACGGCGGTTTTCACCTCCGAGGAAACCAGTTTGTCCTTGGTCTGGGAGCTGAACTTAGGGTCCGGCACCTTAACGGAAATGATCGCGGTCAAGCCTTCACGCGCATCATCACCAGTAGTTGCGACCTTGTTCTTCTTGGCCAAGCCTTCCTGTTCGATGTAGCTGTTCAGGCTGCGGGTCAGGGAGGAGCGGAAGCCCACCAAGTGAGTACCGCCGTCACGCTGCGGAATGTTGTTGGTGAAGCAAAGCAGGTTCTCGTTGAAGCTGTCGTTCCACTGCAGCGCGACTTCAACACCCACACCGTCATCACGCTGGACGTTGAAGTGGAATACTTGCGAGTTGACCGGCGTCTTGTTGGTGTTCAGGTACTCCACGAAAGCTCGCAGACCACCTTCGTACTTGAAGAACTCTTCTTTGCCAGAGCGCTCATCCTTCAACAGGATACCGACACCGGAGTTAAGGAAAGACAGTTCACGAATCCGCTTGGCCAGGATGTCCCAGCTGAAGTGGATATTCTTGAAGGTTTCAGCCGAAGGCTTGAAGTGAATGTGAGTACCGGTGGTTTCACTGTCGCCCACCACAGCCATAGGCTCTTGTGGAACGCCATGAACGTAAGTCTGCTCCCAGATCTTGCCGCTGCGGCGAACCGTCAGCACCAGTTTTTCGGACAGCGCGTTCACCACCGAAACACCTACACCGTGAAGGCCGCCGGAAACTTTGTAGGAGTTATCGTCAAACTTACCACCGGCGTGCAGTACGGTCATGATGACCTCAGCTGCGGAAACGCCTTCTTCCTTATGCACATCGACCGGAATGCCGCGACCGTTATCGCGCACACTGATGGATTCGTCCGGATGAATAATTACGGTAATGTCGTCGCAGTGGCCAGCAAGGGCTTCGTCGATCGAGTTGTCGACCACTTCGAAAACCATATGGTGCAGGCCGCTACCATCATCGGTGTCGCCAATGTACATGCCGGGACGCTTGCGCACGGCATCCAAACCTTTCAGCACCTTGATGCTGGAGGAGTCGTACGTTTGATTTTCGCTCATGCCTTCACTCCCGATGGTCGTGGGTCTGGGTGATACGGCCTTGTTCCACGTGGAACAAAGCAACTGGCGTTTCCGTCTGCCAGCCTTCCCTCAGTAATTCGTGATCTACACAGGTGATAAACACCTGGCAGCGTAATTCTTCTAGCAAGCGGCACAGCGCGCGACGATGCTGGTCGTCCAACTCGGACGGCAAGTCATCCACCAGATAAATACAGTGACCGCGGCGAGCCTGGCTGACGAGGTGGCCTTGGGCTATGCGTAGTGCGCACACCACCAGCTTTTGCTGACCACGCGACAGAATGTCTGCTGCATTATTGGCAGCAAGACGAAGGCGTAAATCAGCACGCTGAGGACCGGCTTGGGTATGGCCCATCTGCTGATCGCGAAGGACGGAGGAGGCGAGGACTTCTTGCAGTTCCCGATCCTTGTCCCAGCCTCGGTAGTAGCTCAGGGTCAACCCGTCCAACTCGACCAGTTCGCTCAGGGTACGCTCGAAGACGGGCTTCAAGGCCGTGATGTAATTGCGACGGTATTCATCTATTTCCGCGCTGGCCAGGCATAATTCCCGGTCCCAGGCGGCTTGCGAAGCGGGGTCAAGTGTACCACGCCGCAACCATGAGTTCCGCTGTCGCAGCGCCTTCTGCAGCCGTTGCCAGGCAGGCATGAACCGAGGTTCCACGTGGAACACGCCCCAATCCAGAAACTGCCGGCGGATTTTGGGCGCGCCTTCCAGGAGCCTAAAACTATCCGGGTTGATCAACTGCAGTGGAAGCAATTCGGCCAGTTGCGCAGCGCTTCTGGCGTTCTGCCCGTCAATGCGGATGGTAAATTCTCCCTGTCGCTCGCGCGATACGCCCAAGGCACTTGTACCGCCCTCTGCTAGCTGCACTTCACCAAAAACAGTGCAGGCGGGCTGTTCGTATTGAATTACCGGATTAAGGCGGGTACTTCGAAACGATCTGGCTAAGCCAAGCAGATGCACGGCTTCCAACACACTGGTTTTACCACTGCCGTTGGCGCCGTAGAGAATGTTGATGCGGGGGGAGGGTGAGAGGGTCACCGGGTGCAAATTACGCACCGCGGTGACCATGATCCGTCGAAGGGACATTTGGCCTGCTACGGATTACAGACGCATCGGCATGACAACGTAGGAAGAATCGTCATTGCCCGCTTCCTGCAGCAGCGCGCTGCTGTTGGAGTCAGACAGAATCAGACGAACTTGCTCAGTGGTCATGACGCCCAACACGTCCAGCAGATAGCTCACGTTAAAACCGATCTCCAGCGAACTACCTTCGTAATCCACGCTGATCTCTTCTTCGGCTTCTTCCTGCTCAGGGTTGTTGGCCTGGATTTTCAGCTGACCAGCAGCCAGTTGCAGGCGAATACCACGGTACTTCTCGTTGGAGAGAATCGCAGTCCGGCTGAAGGCTTCACGCAGCGCTTGGCGGTCGCCGACTACAAGCTTGTCACCGCCTTTGGGCAGAACGCGTTCGTAATCAGGGAATTTTCCGTCGACCAGTTTAGAGGTGAAAGTGAACTCACCTGTGGTGGCGCGGATGTGGTGCTGCCCAAGAACAATACTGACCATGCCTTCTGGATCAGTGAGCAGACGTGCAAGCTCAAGAATACCTTTGCGTGGCACGATAACCTGGTGGCGGTCAGCCTGCCCGATTGCAGCATGCATCGAACACAGGGCCAGGCGATGGCCGTCGGTAGAAACAGCGCGAAGTGTGTCGGTAGAAACTTCAAGCAGCATACCGTTCAGGTAGTAGCGCACGTCCTGCTGGGCCATCGCAAAACTGGTGCGTTCGATCAAACGACGCAGCTTGCTTTGCTCCAGGTTGCAGGTCAGCGAGCCTGGGCCTTCTTCCACAGTAGGGAAATCATTGGCAGGCAACGTGGACAAGGTGAAACGGCTTCGGCCGGCCTTGACCAACAGTTTTTGCTCATCGACCTTGATATCAATGAGAACGTCGTTTGGCAGGCTTTTGCAGATGTCCATCAGCTTACGCGCCGGGACAGTGATCTCGCCGGGTTCGGCTGGTTCTTCCAGTTGCACACGGCCAACCAGTTCGACCTCAAGGTCGGTGCCGGTCAACGACAACTGCTGCCCTTGCACGACCAGCAATACGTTGGACAGCACCGGCAAGGTCTGACGGCGCTCGACGACACCGGCGACCAGTTGCAGTGGTTTCAACAGGGCTTCGCGTTGAATGGTGAAATGCATGGTCTAGTCCCTTGCCTTCAATTAGCTGCGCAGACAACCATCAGGTCGTCAGCGTCCGCAGCAGGTTCTTGTAGTCCTCGCGGATGTCCGCGTCGGATTCCTTCAATTCATTGATCTTGCGACAGGCGTGCAGCACGGTAGTGTGGTCACGGCCACCAAACATGTCGCCGATTTCCGGCAAGCTGTGGTTGGTCAGTTCCTTGGACAACGCCATGGCTACCTGACGCGGACGCGCTACAGAACGCGACCGACGCTTGGACAACAGATCAGAGATCTTGATCTTGTAGTATTCGGCGACAGTACGCTGAATGTTATCCACACTCACCAGCTTGTCTTGCAGCGCCAGCAGATCCTTGAGCGACTCACGAATCAGCTCAATGGTGATGTCACGGCCCATGAAGTGCGAATGAGCAATCACACGCTTCAATGCACCTTCCAGTTCACGCACGTTGGAGCGAATGCGCTGGGCGATGAAGAACGCGGCATCATGCGGCAGTTCCACTTTGGCCTGGTCGGCCTTCTTCATCAGGATCGCGACCCTGGTTTCCAGTTCCGGCGGCTCGACGGCCACCGTCAGGCCCCAGCCAAAACGTGACTTCAGGCGCTCTTCCAGGCCCTCGATTTCCTTGGGGTAGCGGTCACTGGTGAGAATGACTTGCTGGCCACCTTCGAGCAACGCGTTGAAGGTGTGGAAAAACTCTTCCTGCGAACGTTCCTTGCGCGCGAAAAACTGAATGTCATCGATCAACAAGGCATCGACCGAACGGTAGAAACGCTTGAACTCGTTGATGGCGTTCAGTTGCAACGCCTTGACCATGTCGGCCACGAATCGCTCCGAATGCAGGTACACCACCTTGGCATTCGGGTTTTTCTTCAGTAAGTGGTTACCCACAGCATGCATCAAGTGGGTCTTACCCAAGCCAACACCACCATAGAGGAATAGCGGGTTGTAACCATGCTTGGGGTTGTCGGCAACCTGCCAGGCAGCCGCGCGAGCCAATTGGTTCGACTTACCTTCGACAAAGGTTTCGAAGGTAAAGGTCCGGTTAAGGTAGCTGGTGTGCTTGAGAGCACCTTCAACCTGGACAGTGCGTTGTTCGGTCCGGCCGGTTGATGCAGGTGTCGAGGCGCTGTCTGCCATCGCGTCGAAACTGTCACGCGAGGCTGCTTCAGCCGCGTCATGAACCAGTACAGGCTCGGCCACTGTGGATATCACCGGTTCTGCAATCGCAAGAGCGGGAGCAGCAACAGGCTGAGCCTGGCTGCTCTGAGCAAGAGATGCAGCCACAGCAGCGCTTACCGGTGCATTAGGCGCGGCGCGAGGGGCCGAACTACGACGGCTGCCTATTAATAAGGAAAGGGCGGGCGCAATGCCGTTGCCATGTTCACCCAACAGTTCGAGCAGGCGACCGAGGTACTTTTCATTCACCCAATCGAGTACGAAGCGATTGGGTGCGTATACACGCAACTCGTCGCCTTCGGCTTCGACCTGTAGCGGACGGATCCAGGTGTTGAATTGCTGGGCAGGCAGTTCATCGCGCAGAAGCTCCACGCACTGCTGCCAAAGTTCCACTGACAC